>JBFEQB010000001.1:0-116127 GCA_041549835.1 Luteolibacter sp.
ACACCAGCCAAGGCGGGACGAGCTTCAACACTCAATACGCCTCGATTGACCGGGCGGTCGTGGCAGTGACCCACGACGGTGCCGTCGATGGCCCGCTCACCGATGGTGACGTCATCACGATCTCCGATCAGGGCGCGGGCATCTATCAGGCCCACACTGCGATCGGCCAGGTCAACATGAGCGGCGGCGAAAAACTGGACTATGAACTCACTTTCGCCGGTGGATCGCCCGTCATTGGGCACGGGGAAAGCCGGACCTTCACCGTCGGTTACGTGGGTGATGCCAGCACTCCGCTGGCAGGTGAGTTGAGCCGTGTTTCGAGAGCCGACCTTTCGATCGGGCTGGCAGACCGGGTCGATGTTTCCGGCATCTATGCCGCTGCGGGATCCCCCTCCGCATGGACTCAGGAATACGCGGGAGGCAATTCGTTGGGATCGAGTTTGTTCCACTTGGAAACCCGTTTTGACGCCCCCGCCGCCACCGGTGGCACTTCCACCATCACGGCCGGTTCAAACCTCAGCACCAACGGCCTCGCGCTGAACAACACCACCGAGAATACCTCCGGGCGTTTCGCCGCCGCCACCAACATGGAGCTCCTCGATTCCGAAACCATTTCCACCAGCACCCCGGTGCAAGTGGATTTCCTGAGCATCGACAACGCCGCTACCGAAGTGGTCGACGCTCTCGAAAACAGTGCCGTCAACGCCGCATCCATCGCGGGAATCTACGGCAACACGGAGAAGAAGGAGTTCACCAGCGACATCGTCGAAGTCAGCGGTCTCGACGGCGTTCTTCACGTCCTGCAAGTGGACTACAACGACGGCGACACCGCCTCCGACAAGGAGGGCGCGGCCCAACTTCTCTGGCAGACCACTTATGACGACGCAGGCGAACCGAAAATCGCATGGGTCAACGCGGTGCTTGGCAACTCGAACATCACCGAACTCGACCTGCTCGCCGGTAGCCTTACCGCCGACGGAAATTCCGGCCTGATCGCCGACTACCTTGAAGGCACCCGCTTTGAGGGCAGCTACCAGGCTTATCTTCTGGAGGGAGAACTGAGTGCGCCAGAGCTTGGTGCTTGGGGACTCGATACTGTGAACAATCAAGTATGGGCAGTGATCGATCACAATTCATCTTTTGTCGCTTCTGTTCCTGAGCCGGGATCCATCATGTTGTTCGGCATCACCGCACTGGTCGGTCTCGCGCGGCGGCGCCGCTGAGAGCGGGGCTGCCACAGCGGCCCTCCGAACCCGCATTTCCATGAGCCAATTCCCGTCGCAAAGGCCCAATCGGCGGAGACGTTCACGGCAATCAGACCTGGAAAATCGCTGGGCGGACGCCAAACGCCCGCTGAGCCCGACCCAGCGCTTGTTTCAGCGGGTTCGCTTGCTTTCCTTCGCGCTGTTCATCGTTCTCGCCGTGCTCATTGGTGGCCTTGTGGTGCGCACCAATCGATCGGTCGAAAACAGTTCACCCTCAACCGGGGCACTATCCGCGAGTCATACGGAGGCGAGGCTTCCGCCTGAATCTCCCGAAGAGAAATCGGCGGCAGCCATCGCCCTGCTGGATTCATTTTTCAAGATTCGCAACCCCGCACGCAGATTGCCGCTCGTGTTCAATCCGGCCAATGAACAGGACGCCATGCTGGATTATTACGGACGCCGGGGGCGCGCCGATCCCACCGGCCTGCACAACCGCAAAGTCACCGCACTGCTGGAAAAGGGGCGGGAAATCCTGATTGTTACTTTCGATGATCAGGACAAGCGCCGCTGGGCGGCCCCGGTCGAATGGCACACCAACAGCTACCGCCTTCATTGGGGCTCCATGACCGGCTATGGCGAGACTTCATGGGACCTTTTCGTGGCCCGGAAGCCGGAAGCCTCATCCCGAATGCGGGTCAATATTTACCGGCCCGATTCCACCGCCACCGGACTTCATCCAGCCGGATATGAATACGTTTTACTCACTCACCCCGAGTTGCCACAGCCGCTTGGAGCGCTGCTCGGAAGTTCTGAATCTCTAGAGCCTCTCCGGAGAACGCCTGCAAACACCGACATTCCAGCCTATGTCGTCATGCAATGGCAGGATTTCGGCCCCGACGGGAAATGGCCGGTCATCGCCAGCCTGATCCATCGCAATTGGATCCGCTAGCCTCCGCGCCCCGGGGAAGAGGGATTTCCGCGCGGATGTCGTTCGGCATGGTGAGCGGCACGCTATCAGCTACACCCTTGGCTCGTGCCGCACTGGGTGCAGCAGCCGCAGGCACCGGCGCGGATGACCTTGTCCGAACCGCAGTTCGAGCAGATGACGCCCATGTAGGCTGTTCCAAGCGCGGTTTTCACGCGGTCGGTTTTCGGGGCGGATTCGTCGGCGGTGATGCTGAGGTCGGCGACCGGGCGGTTGACGGCTTGTTTTTCCATCTGCTGGATCTCGGGCATCGGGAGTTCGGACTGGTGGTTGTCCGGTGAGGTCGCCTCCTTGTAACCCTTGATGAACTCACAGCCGAGCCAGCGGAAGACATAGTCGGTGATGCTGAAGGCGGTGCGGATGTCCGGGTTGCGGGTGTAGCCGCTGGGCTCGAAGCGCTGATAGGCGAATTTGTTGACGAGTTGCTCCAACGGCACTCCATATTGCAGGGACATCGAGGTGAGCGTGGCGACGGTATCCATGAGCCCGCCGATGGTGCTGCCTTCCTTGGACATTTGGACGAAAACCTCGCCAGGCTGACCGTCATCGTAGAGTCCGGCGGTGATGTATCCTTCGTGGCCGGCAATCTCGAACTTGTGGGTGAGCGAGGTGCGGGTGTCAGGCATCGGCCGGCGGGTGCGGGTCTCGGATTTTTTCCGGAGGTCTCCGTTTTCCCGGATAAGGGCGGCGATGCGCTCGGCGAGTTCCGTGGCGCCGGGCGTGCCGGTGTCGAGATCACCGCCCATTCCGGAGGTCTTCTTCGTGTTCAGCGGGGCGGAGCGCTTGGAACCGTCCCGGTAGATGGCGACGGCCTTGAGCCCGAGCTGCCAGGCCTCGATGTAGGTCTGCATGATGTCCTCGACGGTGGCGTTTTCCGGCAGGTTGACGGTCTTGGAAATCGCTCCTGATAGAAACGGCTGGGCGGCGGCCATCATCTTGAGGTGGCCGCGGTAGTGGAGGCTGCGGCTGCCGAGGTGAGCCTTGAAGGCGCAGTCGAAGACCAGGAGGTGCTCGGGCTTGAGTCCGCTGCACACGGTTTTTCCGGTATCCGGATCGGTGACGTCCTCGATGGTGTCGTATTTTTCAATATGGATGAGGATCGAGGCGATTTCATCGGAAGAGTAGCCGAGACGCTTGAGGGCGGGCGGCACGGTGCGGTTGACGATTTTGAGCATGCCGCCGCCGGCAAGCAGTTTGTATTTCACCAGTGCGATGTCGGGCTCGATGCCGGTGGTGTCGCAGTCCATCAGGAAGCCAATGGTGCCGGTGGGCGCGAGCACGGAAACCTGGGCGTTGCGGTAGCCGTAACGTCGGCCGTTTTCCAGCGCGTCGTTCCATGCGCTGCGGGCGGCGTCAATGATGGGAGTACAGTCGCCATGACCGTCGAGTTTTTCGGCGCGATCGCGATGGAGGCCGATGACTTCGAGCATGGAAGGCTCGTTGGATGGCGCGGGCGGATCGGTGACATCGCCGTAGCGGGAATCGTGATAGGAGGGAAAGGGGCCTTTGGCAGCGGAGAGTTCGGAGCTGACCTGGTAGGCATGGCCGGTCATAAGCGCGGTGATGGCACCGGCATATGCGCGGCCCTCATCGCTGTCGTAGCCGAGGCCACGGCTCATGATCAGCGCGCCGAGATTGGCATAGCCGAGGCCGAGCGTGCGGAAGGCGTGGGAGTTTTCCGCGATCGGTTGGGTGGGGTAGCTGGCGCGATCGACGAGGATTTCCTGGGCGACGATATACAATCTAACGGCAGACTTGAACCGCTCCACGTCGAAGGAACCGCCGGGCTGTTGGAAGCGGACGAGGTTGAGAGAGGCGAGGTTGCAGGCGGTGTCGTTGAGGAAGAGATACTCGGAGCAGGGGTTGGTGGAGTTCTGGCGGCCGCTGCCCTTGCAGGTGTGCCAGGTGTGGATGGTGGAGTCGAACTGCATGCCGGGGTCGCCGCAGGTCCAGGTGCCAAGCGCGATTTTGCGAAGCAACTCGCGGGCGTTTTTCTTTTCGCACGGCTCGCCATCGGTCACCCGGCGGGTCCACCACTCGCTGTTGTCCACGGCGGCTTGCATGAACTCGTCGCTGGTTCTCACCGAGAGGTTTTCATTCTGAAACATCACGGAGCCGTAGGCGTCGCCATTGTAGGAGCCGTCGTAGCCCTGCTCGATGAGCGCCCAGGCCTTCTTTTCCTCGATGGTTTTGGCCTCGATGAAATCCTCGATGTCCGGGTGCCAGTCCTTGAGCGTGTTCATCTTGGCGGCGCGGCGGGTCTTGCCGCCGGATTTGATCGCACCGGCGACCTGGTCGTAGATGCGCAGGAAGGACAGCGGCCCGGACGGGCGACCACCGCCGGTGAGTTTCTCGCGTGAGGAGCGCAGGGTGGATAGATCGGAGCCGGTGCCGGAGCCGTATTTGAAGAGCATGGCCTCGGAGGTGGCGAGGCGCATGATGTCCTCCATGTTGTCCTTGACGCTTTGGATGAAACAGGCGCTTGCCTGCGGGTGGTGGTATTGGCCGGGGGAGCGTTTGGCTTTGCCGGTGGTCTCGTCCCAATGCCAGCTGCCCTCGCCGCCGTTTTTGCCGACACCGTATTGGTGATAGAGCCCCACGTTGAACCAGACGGGGGAATTGAAGGCGCCGTATTGGTGAAGGCAGAGCCATGTAAGGTCCTGATAGAAGTTCTCCGCGTCCGCCTCGCTTGCAAAATATCCGTCCTCAAGTCCCCAGTCGGTGATGGTGCGGGTGACGCGGTGGACGAGCTGGCGGACGGATTGTTCGCGGCCGCCTTGGTGGGGGTCCGAGCCGATCGAGGCGTCGCCATAGAAATATTTCGAAACGGCGATCTTGGTGGCGAGTTCGCTCCATGATTTCGGAACCTCCACATTTTCCTGTCGGAAGAGCGCCTTGCCGCTGTCATCGGTGATTTCGGCGGTTCGGTGGTCCCATTCGATTTCATCAAACGGAGACATGCCGGGTGTGGCGAAGCTCGGCTCGAACTTGAGGCCCGAGTGGGATGGGGCGGGGGTGCTTGTGCGGCGGGTGGTGGTATCGAGGGCGGGAGCGGACGGATTCATGGCGGAATGGGAATGGAGGTGGGGCGAGAGATGGGGGTTTTAGTTCGGAAACTGCGAGGAAACACTAGATGTGGTGCTCAGTGTGATAATTCTCCTACCACGGATAGTCTGGGCCAAGCAAAAAATGCGGAGTGCTTCTCATCTGTTGATGGGAGTAGGAAAGAAATTCATGCGCCGGGTCGCAGGCCATGAAAAGTGGATTCCTGATTTTTTGGGTAGCATTGGAGTGCCGTGAAAGTTACCACGATCCGACGGTTAGGGCACGAATCCAGAGTGATTTTCGTGTCATCGGCTTTTCACCTGATTTGCTGCGCACCTGCTGCTTTGGGGTTGGACGAAACCGGACTTCAGGGATGATTGGCGGGATGACAAAGGGTTTTCCATCTTCATGCGCTTCTGATGCCTCAATGCTGCCGCCAATCATTCAGGGTGGGATGGGGGTGGGGGTGTCGGGTTGGCGTTTGGCCCGGGCGGTTTCGCAGTGCGGGCAACTCGGTGTGGTCTCCGGAACGGCGCTTGATCTGCTTTTGACGCGCCAGCTTCAGCTCGGGGATGTCGGTGGGCACTTGCGGCGTGCGTTGGAGGCGTTTCCATATCCTGAAATCGCCGCGCGGATTCTCGATCGCTACTTCATTCCTGAAGGCAAGGCAGCGGACGTGCCCTTTAAAACTCCGCCAATGATTTCACACGAACCGGCCCGCGCGACGCGCGAACTGGTGGTGGCGTCGAGTTTCGTGGCGATCCATCTCGCCAAAGAGGGGCATTCCGGAGTGGTGGGCCTGAACCTGCTGGAAAAGATCCAGACACCCACTCTACTCGCCCTTTACGGTGCCATGCTTGCCGGAGTGAACGTGGTGCTGATGGGGGCTGGCATTCCGCGACAGATCCCGAAAATTCTCGATGACCTGGCCGCCAGCCATCCCACCGAGATGCGGCTTGATGTCACGGGCGCGACGGATCCGGTTTTCATCCACCTCGATCCCGCGGGCTTCGGACCTCCGAGAAGTCTTAAACGTCCGCTGTTCCTGGCCATCGTATCCTCACCGGTGCTTGCCGAAAACCTGCGGCGCAAGGCGTCCGGTAAGGTCGATGGATTCGTGGTCGAAGCCTCAATCGCGGGTGGCCACAACGCTCCACCCCGCGGGCCGATGCAGCTTACCGCGGAAGGCGAACCGGTTTACGGCGAACGCGACCGGATCGATCCCGCGAAGTTCGTGGAGATCGGTCTGCCGTTCTGGTTGGCGGGCGGTCATGGCCGGATCGGCAAACTTCGCGAGGCGCAGAGTCTGGGAGCCATGGGAGTCCAGGTTGGGACTGCGTTTGCTTTTTGCGAGGAGTCCGGTTTTGAACCCGAACTCAAGACGAGGATCGTCGCTGCAGTGAAGACAGGGGAGTTGAAGATCCACACGGATGCGTTCGCTTCGCCTACCGGGTTTCCATTCAAGGTCGCGCAGGTGGACGGTTCAATCGCGGACCCGGCGGTCTATCAGGAACGTTGCCGCGTGTGTGACCTCGGCGTGTTACGTGAAACCTATCAGAAGCCTGATGGTGGCATCGGCTTCCGGTGTTCCGCGGAACCGGAAGACATCTATCTCGCGAAAGGCGGCGACCCTTCGCAGACATCCGGGCGCATCTGTCTGTGCAACTCTCTGTGCGCATCCGCGGGCATCGGGCAAGTCCGCCGCGGCGGAGTGGAACCGCAACTCATCACGATCGGAGACGACCTTGATGCGATCCGCGAATCACTTCTGGCGGGCCGGGATTCCTACACCGCTGCGGATGTGATCACGCGCCTGCTGGCCTAACGGGCGCGTCGCGGGCACTTGCTTTCGCGCTTGGTTGAATCCTCGTGGTGCAGCAGATACTTCGCCAGGATGAAGAGCCAGATGAATCCGGCGATCGCCCATGACCAAGCGGCGTAGATGTAGTGGGAAACCTGCATTTTAGGGATAACGTCTGCGCTCATCCGGGTGGTCGCCGCGAGCACGAGCAAGCCGATCACCCAGCGCAGCCAGACGATTTTCCCGCCGAGCAGATCGTGGCGTCCTGCATGACCGAGGATCACCCGGGTTCCGACGGAGAGTGTGACCAAGGTGAACCCGGCGGCGAAAAACAAGTGCAGTGATCCGATTCGTGTCTGTGGCCAAAACGCGCCGCAGAGGCAACCGGCGACCAGTCCGCCTAGTGCCCAGCGGGCGGAGTTGCCCGGTGTGGTGGGGAGTTTGACGCGACGCAGAACCGGCGTTTCCAACGCGAACCAGGCCAGGATCACGCCAGCGCGCAACAGATGACCGGCCATGGGTTTGCCATGAACCTCCAGGGCGAAGCTCATGATGACTAATAGCCCGGCGATGGCGGCGGAGGCCGCCTTTCTCCACCAACCGGACGGTGGGGTGGGGGAATCCTCGAAGGCGTGGCAGCTGTTCATTCCGAAGAACCGCGGCAACAAATAAGGCCCGATGCCCATGAGTGGCAGCAAGGGAAAGCCCTGGAAAAGCCATAACTTCGCCCACTGCGTCTGCGTCAGGGTCAGCCCCGGACGCGAAAGCGCCCACGATGCCACGGCAGCCCCGACGATACCCGCAAGCGCGAGTATGAATCCGGGTGGCGGGGTGTCCCGGTTTCCATAAAGCCATCGTCCAGCCATGCCCAGAAACAACACGGTCAACATCCCGCCGAACGCAGCGTCACCCGCCGGCACATGGCCGGTTGCGTGACTTGCCACCACAAGTGACCACATGGCCAGCAGTGCCAGAAACTCGCCGGCAAACCAAGAGAAGTTGCCCGTGAGGCGTGGATACGCCGTGCCAATGAAACCCAATACGAAGGCCCCCATGAACCCCTCGATCATCATCCGGGTGTGCGCTTCTCCTGGATAAAACAGGATCCAACCGGCATAGAGCATCGGCCACATCATCACCCCCCAGATTCCCGCCAGCATTCCTAACGGGAAAAACACTCGATACGGCTCTTCCAACACCATCCGGCACACGCGTTTCATCGCCGGGAGGATGAAGTGGCGGCCCCGCTTATTCAAGAAAGCAAATTCTTGAATTGAGTGAGCCGGTATGTGCGGCCCGCCATGAAGCGGGCTCCTGAAATTGTCATGCCGTTCCGCCTTTTCTCCGTTGCAGGAAAAGATCGATGCCATCCACAAGCGCGAGCCAACTCGCCTCAATGATGTTTTCCGAGACACCAACCGTTTCCCACGCCGTCTCACCGTCGGAAGACACGATGAGCACGCGGGTTTTCGCGGCGGTGGCGTCGTGGCCATCGATGATGCGTACCTTGTAATCAACGAGCGAGACGTCCGCGATTTCCGGATAGAAGGGGAGCAGCGCCTTGCGGAGCGCGAGGTCGAGCGAGTTGACCACGCCGTGGCCTTCGGCAACGGTCAGTTCCGGCGTGCCATCGACGACGAGTTTCACGGTGGCCTCGCAAACCGGCGGGTGGCCGTCGCGGTATTGGCGGAAACTCGTGTGGTACTCGGTAAGATGGAAGGGTTTCTGGTGATCGCCGAGTTTGCGGCGGATGAGGAGTTCGAGGGAACCGCTGGCGGCTTCGAAAGAGTAGCCTTCGTTTTCGAGTTCCTTGACGCGTTTGAGGATGGCCTTCGCTTCGTCGGAGCCCTTGAGGAGCGGCATTCCGAGGGACGCAGCCTTGATGAGGATGTTGTCCTGGCCGCTGAGTTCTGAAACGAGGATGTTTTGTTCGTTGCCGACGCTGGCGGGCTCGATGTGTTCGTAGCTGCGGGCGTTTTTCTGCACTGCATTGACATGCATGCCACCCTTGTGGGCGAAGGCGGTGCGCCCGACAAACGGAGCGCGCGCGAAACGCGGGTTGTTGGAAACGTCATCCACGAAATACGAGAGGTCCCGGAGTTTCTCCAGATGCGGAACCACCGTGAGGCCCATCTTGAGCTGGAGGATGGGGATGACGGAGGTGAGATTGCAGTTTCCGGTGCGTTCGCCGTAGCCGTTGATCGTGCCCTGGATCTGGGTGGCGCCGGCTTTCACCGCGGCCATGGCGTTGGCTACGGCGAGTTCGCAATCGTTGTGGGTGTGGATGCCGAAGGGTGTGCCGGGGATGCGGGCCTTCACGGCCATGCAGATCTGCATGATCTCGGAGGGAAGCGTGCCGCCGTTGGTATCGCAAAGCACGAGGGTGGACGCACCGCCCTCAGCAGCGGCTTCGAGGGTTTGCAGCGCGTGTTCCGGCGCATCCTTGTAGCCATCAAAAAAGTGCTCGGCGTCATACACCACCTCGCGACCGTGTTTCACCAGATAAGCCACGGTGTCCCGGATCATAGCCCGATTTTCCTCGACCGTTGTGCGTAGCACCTCGGTGACCTGCATTTCCCAGCTTTTCCCGAAAATCGTGACCACCGGCGTTTCCGCTTCGAGCAACAGGCGGACTTGGACATCCTCCTCCACCGGGGTGTCCGCGCGGCGGGTGGAACCGAACGCGGCGAGCTTGGCATGTTTCAAATCCAACGCCCTCGCTTCCCTGAAAAACTCGACGTCTTTCGGGTTCGAGCCGGGCCAGCCGCCTTCGATGTAATCGATACCGAAGGAGTCGAGTCGTCGGGCGATGCGCAGCTTGTCGAGGCCGGAAAGTTGGAATCCTTCGCCCTGAGTGCCGTCACGCAGGGTGGTGTCATAGAGAAATACAGATTTGTAGATCATCGATGGAGGGGGCGGAGGCTAGCTGCGGAACCGCCAGTGGGCAAGGAGGAAGAAAATGTTCCCAGCTTCATCCGCGACTTCCGGAAACCAGGTCCAACGCGCGTGCCCCGAAACAACCGGAGGCCCAGCATGGCTGCCAACTACCGTTTGCTTTCACGGCGGATGCGGTTTTCATCGCCCGCCGCGTAAGGGCCTTCATGCACCTTGGCAGCAGTGTTGGGCGGCTCGAAAAACATCCTCGCGGTAGATGCGGGACAACGATCCGGCGGTGATCTCCGGCAAGACTCCGATGGCTCGGAGACCGGCAAGGACCCATGAGGCTTTCTCGACGGTGGGGCGGTTCACGGACTGACCGTGAAAGATATGAAAAGAGGCGTCATTGACCGTTTGCTGACCGATCGCAAAGTGGCCGAACAGACTGTTGCGGAGGACCTCGGGAGAGGCCCCGGTGTATTCCTTCATCGCGAGGATTGATACCAATTGGTCATGGAACCCGGGATTCTGGCACATCTTGCAGGCATCTAACAGCGCTGCCACCAGGGCAATCGATTCGTCACGACGATCATGGAGAAACCGACCTGAAAGGAGCAGCACTTTTTCCGGGTGCCCATGGGACAGATCGGAGGAGGTGACAGGGCACCAGCCGCTGCCCTGAAGGATGGACACCGAGTTCCAAGGCTCGCCGACGCAATATCCGTCAATTTGCCCCGCCTTGAGATGCCTTGGCATCAGCGGGGGGGGCAGGAAAATGATCTCGGCATCTTCGGGTGCGGACAAGCCATGACGGTGCAGCCAAGTGTGCAGGAGAATGTGATGTGAGGAAAAGCGATGCGTGGCAGCCAGTGTGAACGGGCGGTCTTTTTTCCAAGAATGCATGAGATGCGCCTTCAATCCCTCGCCATGCCCTATTTCCGAGGATTTGAGATCGGTCGAAAGCGTGACGGCGTTGCCATGTAGGTTGAGAATCAACGGTACCACCACGTCACACCGCAATTCACTGAATCCCAGGCCGAGGGAGAGAGCAAGGCCCGCGATGGATTGAGCGGCGTCGAGTTCGCCATAATAGATTTTGTCTCGCACGCTTGCCCAGCCGAGTTCGCGTGAGAGGGAAACGTTCAGTCCGTAGCGATCGAAGAGCCCCGTTTCCCGGGCCACCGCAATTGGCGCGCAATCGCTCAACGGCACATATCCAAGTCGGAGGGGAAAACGGGAGTTCTGGCGAGCCGCTGCTAGTTCCATGAGTCGTGCGGAAGCGCGTAGAATGCCAAATGAACTGTTTTGGCATAAGCCGTGATGTTTTTTGACCGGTTCTCATAATGAGAGCCGGTCATCGTATGGATTGGGTTCCTGATTCGAGACAGCTGAGGGCTTTTGTGGCCGTAGCCGAAGATGGGAGTTTCACCCTCGCGGCACGAAGGATCTTCGTGACCCAATCCGCAGTGTGAGACATTCGTTGCGGACGCTGGAGGAGCAATTGTCCTGCAAGTTGCTGGACCGGACCGGCAAGCGTGTGGTGGTGATGCCCTCGGGTGTGACTGCAAATGAAAGCCAGAACGGTTCGCCTCGGAGATGATTCCAACCACCAGCACCATTCCGATCACGACAAAGTCGTGACTTTGTGGCTGGAACGGCCGTCGGCGGCGGGGTGGGAAGCACCGGGAATTCGTTTCCTGTTTCCCACGTGGCGCTCAGGGAGTCTCGGCCTGTAGGAACTTCACCAGGTCCTCCCGCGCTTTCTCCAGATCAGGGGGGTTCAGATAGAACATGTGTCCGCCGTCATAGTAGGTCGTCATGATGTTGCTCCGGACGCCATCCGGGAGATCCAGCATGTGACGGACCGAGTAAGCCACGCCTTCCGGCGGCGTGGCAAGGTCGGTGTGACCTCCCATCACGAGCACGCGGAGGTGCGGATTGTCGCGCATCGCAGTGGCCAGACGTTCGCTGAGATTGACCACCGCGTTGTTGCTGTCCCAGCGCCAAGGCTGCACCTTTCCGGTTAGAATTTCGTAAGGCTGGTCTTCCTTGTATCCGAGTTCGCGCCCGAGGTAGTCCATCATGGCGGTGGAAAACGCGCCGTAGGCGAGCGAGTAGGATGGATCGTATTCGGGGTAGGGGGCGGATTGATCGGTGGCGTCCCACGCGACGCGGGCATCGAAGCGGCCCAACACCTTTCCTTCGTCCCGCAGGAGCTCGCCGCGGAAAAACGTCGGATGGATGCGGAGGTCGTGTGTCAGCCAGGTCCCGGCGTCGATTCCGGTGAGGGCAGCCAATTTGGCGGCGATGAGCTCGCGGGACTCGATCTCCAGCGAATCTCCCTGCAGCAATGCCGTGGCGTATTCACCGAAAGCGAACTCCGTGCTTTTGCGGACCAGCGCATCCCGGTCGCCTTCGATTTTTCCATGGAAATGTGCCGTTCCGGTGAACGAAGGCAGAAAGACCAGAAAGGAAAGGTCGTTACCCTGCGCCGGTTGAAGCGTCGAGAAATCCAACAGTGTGGAGAGCAATACGACGCCGTTGAGACTCATGCCATAGCGCGATTGCAGATGTTGCGAAAGCCCGGCCGCCCGGATGCCGCCATAGGACTCGCCCAGCAGGTATTTGGGGGAGGCCCAACGCTCGTGTTCGGTGATCCATCGGCGGATGAAATCGCCCACAGACTCAATGTCATCGTTGAGACCGTGGAACTCCCCGGGTTTCGAGTCTTTTTCCGCCCGGCTGTATCCGGTGGAAACCGGGTCGATGAACACCAGATCGCACAGGTCCAGAATACTCAGCGGATTGTCGCCAAGACGGACCGGCGGAGCAGGGGGCATGGTCCCGTCGCCGGGAAGCTTGATGATTTTGGGACCTAGCACGCCGATGTGCAGCCACACCGCCGAAGATCCGGGACCGCCGTTAAAGGCGAAAAGCACGGGGCGCTCGGACGGGTCTTTGGCGTCGGTCCGTTCGTAGCTGACGTGGAAAATCGAGGCCCGCGCCTTGCCGTCATCCTTTTTGATCTGGAGTTTCCCGGTGGTGACTTTGTAGGGAATCTTCTTGCCGCCGATCATCACCGACGACTCTTTCACGATCGGTTCGACGACCTTTTCGGGTGTTTTTTCCTTTTCAGGAGCATCCTGATTTTTCGCAGGATTCGGGGCGCCGGAAGCCAGCAGGCTAAGGCACAGGAATGTAAGGATGATGGGGCGCATGGGCGGGACGTTAGGGGGTGAATCGGCTTTGTCGATGGATCTTGATCGCAGTTTCAAGCGGTGCCAGTGATTCGGTTTATTCAAATTCCGGGCCGGGCAAAGAGATTGATCCGAGCTTTCAACCATTTCTCATCGCATCAACCTCATCGCTGACCATTGCGATCAATTCCGGCGGCCCGAGGACTTTTGCCTGGCTTCCGAAGCTCAATACCCAGCGCATAACTTCCTCCAATCGTCCGACTTCGAAACGAATCTCGATTCGCGTGCTCTTGGCATTCAGGGGGAGGATTTCCTGAGTGGGGTGCCAGCGTCTTTCCTGGGCGATCCTCGCCGCGTAGTTTTTCAACTCCACCCGGACCAAATGCCGGGTCTCGTCGCCGACGACATTCCAGATGCCAAAGGATCCCTTGAGGTAGCTGCTTCCATTGAATGAATCCGGCCTCTTGAACCGGGTGTTCAAAACCTTGAGCCGGCTCATGCGCGGAAGCGCAAAGGTTCGCAAGGCGTTGCGTTCCAGATCATGGGCAATCAAATACCAACCGCCGTCAACTTCTCCCAAATGCAACGGATGGACCTTTCGGGTCTCGGTCGTATCCGCGCCTAGCTTCCGATAAGAAAAAGTCGTAACCAATTGATCGAGAACCGCCTTTGCGACCTCGCCGAAGCGTTTCACATCACGAGGGTTCTGCTCCACAACCTTCCGGGAAAACGTTTCATCCAAGTCCGCCCAAGACAACTGGACTTTTCCCATCATCCCACGAGTTACTTTGGAAAAGGCCGTCCGTAGGACATCGGCCAGAGGGGTGCCTCGCACGGACTCAAGGGCATTACGGGCCAGAAACAGACCCGCGAGTTCCTCGCTGGTGGTTTGAAAGACCGGAAAATCCGAGACATCGTTGTCGTAGCGGTAGCCGTGCAGGGAGTCGATGTAGACGATCGGTAACCTGAGCTCGTCCCGCATGAAGGTGATATCCCTTTGAATGGTCTTGCGCTCGACGCTGAGCTTCGCGGCAAGCACCGTGCAGTTCGGGTAAGCTCCGCTGAGGATCGCGGAATGGATTTCATAGATCCGGAAAAGTGGTCGCCGCGTAATTCCGACCCGTTCGTTCGCATCGTCCATCAGTCGGGCGACGTCATGCTGAATTCGACTCATTGTGCTTTTTTGGGATTTGGGAGAGGTTGATCAAACGGGTACCCCTCTCCCTTACTTAGATTTCTGACTTGTTACAATATATGTAATGCGGAGTGGAATGCAGAGTGCGCAAGAACGAGGCCCCCTGTAATTGCTATCCCTTGCCACCAGTTCCCCTTGGATCGTCGGATCTGACGGGATCGGCTCTCTGGACGGCTCCATTGGAAGTTCGATTAAGCTCCGGAACGGGAAAACCGGAGATTCGGGTTACGGTCTATTTGCCGGAAAGCTTCGCGACGGTGGCGGCATCTACGATGAAGTTGCCGGTTCCAAAGGATTTCACCGCGCCATTCTCAGGCACCTGATATTCAAAGATCTTGATCGGTTTTACCCCGACCACCTCCGACATCAAGTACACGCGAATCGTCATGGCCTCCTTGTCGGTGCCGCCTTCCAGCTTTTTGGAAGAAAACTGCACCTCATTGAGGCCGTCGAGCGCACCACCGATCACGATTTCAGCCTCTTTGGCGTTGGCGAATCGATGGCGGCTGATTTTGTTCACCTGCACCTGCACTTCGCGGCCCGGACAAAATACGTAGACCTTGGCGATGTATTTCGGGGCACGCGCCTCGATCGGTGTCGGCGGAACCACGCCGGATGGCTGAGACTCCGGAGTCTCCTTCAAATAACGCAAATTGCCGGCAGCCAGTTCGCTCCGGACTTCAGGCAGCGCCGCAAGATTGACGAAATCCGCCCGGTTGTAGAGCCATCCCCTGCTTCCGTGGATAAAGGACAAAACGATCAGATTGTCGGTGGGAGATCCTCCGATTCCAAAATCGATTTTCCCGAAATAAGACGCCTTGGCGGTGGCACCCTTCTGTTTGGCCTCGAGAAACTTGAGGCCGGTAATTGCGGGTGGCGGAGCTGGCAGATTGAACAACGAAGCGGGAAACGCCCGCTTTTCCGAAAGAATCCGGTTTTTCACCTCGATCCGGCGATGATCCGCAGTGGCTCGGGCCCATGCGGCCGGATCCTTGCGGACGATGGCATCACGCCAGGCATTGTAACTGCTCTCGAGAGCCGGACGCAAGTCTTGCTGCGCGCTTACGCCCACGGTCATTGCAAGAAACATCCAACAAATCGGTCGATTCATGCGCGAAACGATTGGACAAGACCGGCTATTTAACAACAAACAAATCGCAGGCCGTTTCGGGAACCCGGAAGCCCGCCCCCCCCGCTATGAGTAGTATTTTGCAAAGAGTCGCCCCCATTGGCGAGGCGCGTGATCGTGAGATCCTCAAGGATGCGGCGACCTATGTCTATCAGGAGCGGCCCCAGGGACCCGTGCAGGCGCATCTGTTTTTTCCATCGCAGGATATCAATCCTGAGCCTCGTCCAGTGGTGGTGTTTTTCCATGGCGGTTTCTGGGATGCACCCACGCCGACGCAATTTGTCCCGCACTGCCTGCATTTTGCCAGTCGCGGTGCCGTGGCCGTGGCGGCGGAAACCCGAACCTCGGTCCGCTATGGAACCGGTCCCATGGAGGCAATTGAAGACGCACGTGATTTGATCCGATGGCTGCGGCACAATGCGGATACCTTCAATATCGATCCGGAAAGGGTGATGCTTGGCGGGGCTGCTGGTGGCGCGATGCTGGCCCTGCTCACCTCGATGCCCAAGCCTAAGGAGCTGCCTCCCGTGGATGGCCTGGATTGTCGTCCACAGGCGTTGATTCTTTTCAGCGCCTTGGTGAACGCCGCCCTCAAAGGAGCTCCACGTGATCGTTTTCCGGACGCAAAGACCGCCAAGCGCCTCAGCCCGATGCATTTGATCCGCCGGAAACTCCCGCCCATGCTGTGCTTCCACGGCAAAACCGACCGCATCACCCCGTTCGACGAAATCGAGCGCTTCTGCCGCAAAATGCGGTTTTGGGGGAATTCCTGCCAACTCGTCGATTTTGAGCAAGCCGATCACAGCTTTTTCAATTTCAACGTCAGCCATAAAAATTTCGAGGCGACGATTGGTGCGGCGGACCGATTTCTGGTGGAGATCGGCTTGCTGCCTCCGGAAGATCCTGAATAGCCGGAAGAAAGCAGGCACATTTCCTGCTTGGCACCCGGCACAGGCTGGCGTTTTCTCCGCGTCCACGACGCTTGGAATTCCCGCACATTTCCCATGAATCCATTCTATCACTCGAGCACCCCGCTGGTCCCCGGATCGCTTCACCGTCTCTCGCAGGAACACGACAACTGCGGCATGGGTGCCATCGCTCATCTGCATGGAAAGCGCAGCTATCAGATCCTTGATTTCGCGTTGACTTCAGTCTGTTGCATGACGCACCGCGGGGCCGTCGATGCCGATATGAAATCTGGCGATGGCTCGGGATTGCTAACGCAAATCCCCTACCCGCTTTTCATCAATGAAGCAGAAAAACTTGGATATAATATTGATAAGGAGGAAGATCTGGCAGTTGGAGTGTTCTTTCTCCCGCTGGGCGATGCCGCTACCGCTGACCGCGTCAAGGGGATCACGGCGGAAGTTTTAAACAAGCGATTGATAGAGCCGGTGGGTTGGCGCGAAGTGCCCGTCAACCTCGAGGCGCTCGGTCAAGTTGCCTTCGCCAGTCGCCCACACATCGAGCACCTGCTTATGAAGAAGCCCGCAGGCATGGACTCGCTCGAATTCGAGCGAAAGCTCTACCTCTGCCGCCGGGAAATCGAGCACCGAACCCAAGGCGTTGCCGGATTTTACATGCCGTCTTTTTCGAGTCGTTTGATTTCCTATAAGGCGCTCGCCATGCCAGCGGCGCTGCGGGCGTTTTATCTAGATTTCGAGAATCCAGACTACCAGGTAGGCATCGCCCTTTATCACCAGCGCTTTTCCACCAACACCTTCCCCGCTTGGCCGCTCGGCCAGCCGTTCCGGATGATGTGTCACAACGGTGAGATCAACACCGTCGAGGGAAATCGCAACTGGATGACATCCCGCGAAGAGTTCTTCGAGTCGCCCGTCTGGGGCGAGGAGGTCGATCTGGTCAAGAATCTCATCCGCCATGGCGAATCGGACTCCGCATCGCTCGATCATGCGCTTGAATTGCTCATTCTTTCCGGTCGGTCGCCCGAACATGCGATGTGCATGTTGGTGCCTCCTTCCTACCGCAACGACGAGGATATTTCCAAAGAGGTCCGAGCGTTTTATCAATACATCCGCTCGTTTTCCGAGCCCTGGGACGGTCCGGCGGGTCTGGTCTTCACTGATGGAAAAAAACTCTGTGCATCGCTGGACCGCAATGGCTTGAGGCCCTCGCGATACAAGATCACCAAGGAGGGTGTTCTCTACATCGGTTCCGAGGCCGGCGCGGTGATCTTTGATGATTCCAAGGTCATCCGCAAAGGTCGTCTGGGTCCTGGTCAGATGGTTTCCGCTGACACCTCGACCGGCGAGTTCAAATACGACCGCGAAATCAAAGAGGAGCTCGCCCGTCAGAAACCATACGGTCGATGGATCGACGAAAACCGAGTGGAGCTCCGGAAATTTGTATCACCTGCGGCCCACGTGCCGGATGAGGATTTCACTCCGCTGGAACTCTCGCGCCAGCAAATCGCCCATGGAATTTCCCAAGAGGAGCTCGACATGGTGTTTCCGCCGATGATCAAAGGCGCTCAAGAAGCGGTCTTTTCCATGGGGGATGACATTCCTTTGGCGGTGCTCTCCGCCCATCCGCGCCTGCTCTATACCTATTTCAAGCAACTCTTCGCCCAAGTCACCAATCCACCCATCGATCCGATCCGCGAATGGGCGGTGATGTCGCTCGGGGCGAGCCTTGGCCCGGAACGCAACCTACTTGAAGAAACTCCGGAGCACTGCCACACCGTGAGCTTGGAAAGCGCGATCCTTTACGAACACGAACTCGAGCGCAGCAAGCATCTTGATGAACAGGGCTTTCCATCGGCCCTGCTGGATTGCACGTGGCCTGCCGCGTCCGGCGCCGCGGGACTCAAAGCGCGCTTGGATGAACTCTGCGTCGAAGCCGAAGCCGCCGTTGATCGGAATGACCACATTCTGATTCTCAGTGATCGCGCGAATTCTGCGGAACGTATTCCCATCCCCGCCCTGTTGGCCACGGGGACCGTTCATCATCACCTCACCCGCATTCGCAAGCGGATGCGGGCCTCGCTGGTGGTCGAAACCGGAGAAACCCGGGATGTTCATCAAATCGCCTGCTGTCTGGGATTCGGGGCCACCGCGATCTGCCCGTATCTGGGTTATGCCACGGTTCGCCAACTCGCCGCCAAATGTGAGGTTTCGCCGCAGAGGGCGATGACCAATTACCGCAAGGCTCTCGAAAAGGGGGTGCTCAAGATCATGTCGAAAATGGGCATATCCGTGCTCAATTCATATCAGGGAGCGCAAACTTTCGAGGCCATTGGTATTGGTCGCGAAGTAGTCGAGTTCTCTTTCGCCGGCGTCCCTTCGAAAATCGGCGGCATCGGTTTTACCGAGATCGCCGAAGAATCGATGATTCGCCATCGCGCCGCATTTGAAACAATCGCTTCAGACGCGGGCTCGCTTGATCTTGGTGATCCTGGCTACAACCGCTATCGCAAGACCGGAGAGCGCCACGTTTACACCACCGAAGTGATCAAGAATTTCCACACCTACGTCAAATCCGGGCAGCCCGAGGATTACGAGGAATATGTGCGTATTGCATTGGAAACCAACCCTGTAGCGATCAAGGACTTGATTGAATTTGCGCCGACTGGAAGCGGCGGGGTTCCCTTGGAGGAAGTCGAGCCGATGGAGTCAATCCGACGCCGTTTCACTACGGCTGCAATGTCGCTCGGCGCGCTCTCCCCCGAGGCTCACGAGACGCTCGCCATTGCCATGAACCGGATCGGCGGAAAATCGGACTCCGGCGAAGGCGGCGAAGATCCGGCCCGTTTCAAGGCATATCCGAATGGCGATTTCGCCCGCTCGTATATCAAGCAAATCGCCTCCGGACGTTTCGGCGTATCCGCCTACTATCTGGTCAATGCCGACGAGCTTGAAATCAAGATGGCGCAGGGAGCAAAACCCGGCGAGGGAGGTCAACTTCCCGGGCACAAGGTGAACGCACTCATCGCTCGCTTGCGCAATACGCAACCCGGCGTGCAGCTCATTTCCCCGCCGCCCCACCACGACATTTATTCGATCGAAGACCTCGCCCAGTTGATTCACGACCTCAAGGAAGTGAACCCGCGGGCGCGGATCACGGTGAAACTCGTCGCTGAATCCGGAGTTGGCACTGTCGCCGCTGGCGTCGCCAAGGCTTCGGCAGACAACATCCTGATTTCCGGCCACGATGGCGGCACCGGCGCCTCCCCGCTGTCCTCTACCAAGCACGCTGGCTCGCCGTGGGAGCTCGGACTCGCGGAAGCCCAGCAGACGCTGCTCATCAACAACCTGCGCGACCGCGTCATTCTCCGCACCGATGGCGGCATCCGCAATGGCCGCGACGTGGTCATCGCCGCCATCCTCGGAGCCGAGCAATTCAACTTCGGCACCACCGCCATGATCGCCATGGGCTGCGTTTATGTCCGCAAGTGCCACCTCAACACCTGCCCCGTCGGCATCGCCACCACCGACCCGAAATTCCGCGCCAAATTCAAAGGCACGCCGGAAATGGTCATCAACTATTTCAGCGCCGTGGCCGAGGAAGCGCGCCGTCACATGGCCCGACTCGGTGTCCGCTCACTCGATGAACTGATAGGCAGACCGGAGTTCCTCAAGCAACGTCACGTTCCTGATCACCCGAAGGCCAACACCCTTGACCTCGGAGCGCTGCTCAAGGACGTGGTGCCAAGTCTCGCCGAACGTTCAGGCAAGCCCGTGGATTCAATTTCGCGGACTTGCTCGAAAGACCGCAATGACGGCATCGCCAAGACCGCCCTCGATATCCAGATTCTCGCCGACATCCAAAGCAGCGCGGGCATGCCCCCCGTGGACACTCCCCACTATGGCGCAGACTCGGTTTCCCCCGCAATGTGGGAAGCGATCCGCCTGCTCCCGGATCGTCCGCCGGTCTCGCTCAGCTACGATGTCGTCAACACCGACCGGAACATCGGCACCCGCCTGTCCGGACGCATCGCCGAAATCCATGGTGATCGCGGCCTGCCACAAGACACCATCCGCCTCACCTTCCGTGGCACCGCTGGGCAATCGTTCGGTTGTTTCCTCGTTTCCGGTGTGAAACTCGAACTCATCGGCGAGGCCAACGATTATGTAGGCAAAGGCATGGCCGCCGGAGAAATCATCATTCGCGTCCCGGAAAACGCCGGCTTCGAAGCCGCCACCAACACCATTTGCGGAAACACCTGCCTTTATGGCGCCACCGGCGGCCACCTCTTCGCCAACGGCCGCGCCGGAGAACGCTTTGCGGTGAGAAACTCAGGTGCGACCGCCGTGGTCGAAGGCGTCGGCGATCACGGTTGCGAATACATGACCAACGGCACCGTCGTCATCCTCGGAAAGACCGGCAAAAACTTCGGTGCCGGCATGTCCGGCGGCACGGCCTTCGTCTATGATGTGGACGGCAAGTTCTTTTCGCGGGTCAACTCCGAGATGGTCGTCGCCCTACCGGTCCAGCGGCCGCAGGATGTCGCTGTGGTGAAGTCCCTCATTGAACAACACCTTGAGCGCACCGCCAGCCCCCAAGCCGCCGCGCTTCTGGCGGATTGGGAGGAAACCTCGCTCAAGCTCGTCCGCGTGATCGCCAAGGAACACGCCGAACTCGAAGCCGCGGAAGAACAGCACGAAGCCGCTTCCACGCCGATCATGGCGAAGTGAGCGCGCCCGCCCTTGCTTTTCCCGTCGGCGACCGGTTGAATTCCCAGCCATGAGGAAATTAGCGCTGATTATCAGCAGCACTCTGTCTCTCCTGTGGCCGCTCCCGGCGGCTGAGGTCCCCCGCCTGGCCATTCTCGGTGACAGCATCACCCATGACGGACGCTGGGTGACACGAGTGGAATCCGCATTGCGCGGAACCGCCCGTTTCAAGGACGCGGAAATCGTAAACTTCGGCCTTGGCAGCGAAACCGTCTCGGGTCTCTCGGAATTGGGTCACGCGCGCGGCAGGTTCCCCCGCCCCTGCCTCTTCGAGCGGCTTGACCGTATTCTGGACGGCTACCATCCCACGCTCGTCCTCGCCTGTTATGGTATGAACGACGGGATCTATCAGCCACTCGATCCCGGCCGGTTCAAGGCCTATCAGGACGGGATCACCCGCTTGCAGGAGGCCGTGAAAAAACGTGGAGCCTCCATCGTCATCATCACCCCGCCCCTCCACAGACCGGACAAGCCCTCCGACGATCCCGCACGCTATGATGCCGTGCTCGACGCCTACTCCGACTGGCTCGTCGCCCGCCGCGCCGATGGCTGGAGCGTCATTGAGATCCGCCCGGACCTCAAACGCGACGTCGCCGCCTCCCGGCGCTCGGATTCCTCCTTCGTCTATGCCGCGGACGGTGTTCATCCGGGCGATAAAGGGCATGCATTCATCGCGGCCTCCGTCTGCAACCAGCTCTGGCCAATCCTGGCCCTCTCGGGAGCCCCACAACCAGCTCTCGGAGACGCGCTTTCAATCCTTGGCCGTCGCAACGCCCTGCTCAACCTCGCTTGGCTTTCGAAAACCGGTCACAAGCGCCCTGGAGTGCCGCCTGGTCTTCCTCTCGATCAGGCGGAAGCCAAGGCCGCCGAGCTCATGGATCAATATCGGGCAGCCCTGCCGAAGATCTCAAAATGGAACGGCTATGAGAAGCTCGACTTCATCGTCGGCGGCCGCGCCGCGCTGCTGGTGAAACCCGAATCTCCCGCTCCGGGAAGCCCGTGGATCTGGAGGACCGAGTTTTTCGACCACCAACCGCAGGCGGATCTTGCTTTATTGGAGAAGGGATTCCACGTCGCCTACATCGATCTGCGGAACCTTTACGGCGCTCCCGTTGCGCTCAAGGCCATGGATGAGTTCCACGACCACCTTGTCAAAGCCGCCGGGCTTTCCAGAAAGCCGGTTCTGGAGGGCTTCAGTCGCGGCGGATTGTTTGCCTTCAACTGGGCTGCGCACAGACCTGGTGATGTCGCGGGACTCTATGTGGATGCGCCGGTATGCGATTTCAAAAGCTGGCCTGGCGGCTTGGGAACGGGTTCCGGTTCGCCAGAGGATTGGCAAAGATTGCTCAAGATCCATGGATTCACGGAAGAACAGGCCATCGCTTACGACAAGAACCCCGTGGACAACCTTGAACCGCTCGCCAAGGCAGGAATTCCGATCCTTGCAATCATCGGTGCCGCGGATGAAATCGTGCCCGCGGGTGAGAACATCGACCTCATCGAGAAACGCTATCTGGCACTCGGCGGAAAAATCGAAGTCATCCGCAAGCCCGGCGGAAAGCACCACCCGCACAGTCTGCCAGATCCCCAGCCCATTGTGGATTTCGCCCTGCGAATCACCGAAGAGCCATGAAGCGCGTCATCATTCACACCGACGGAGCCTGCAAGGGAAACCCCGGACCCGGTGCCTATGGTGCGGTGCTCGTTTCCGGCAGACACCGCAAGGAACTCTCCGCCGGCTACCGGCTCACCACAAACAACCGCATGGAACTGCGCGCCGCGATAGCCGCGCTTGAGTTGTTGTCAGAGCCCTGCCAGGTCGAACTTCACTCGGATTCGAAATACCTCGTCCAAGCCATCAATGAAAGGTGGATCGACGGTTGGAAGCGCCGTGGTTGGTTGACCTCCGACAAGAAGCCTGTGAAAAACCAAGACCTCTGGCAGCTTCTCCTTACCGCCATGGTGCCCCACAAGATCGACTGGCGCTGGGTGAAGGGCCACGCCGGCCACACCGAAAACGAGCGCTGTGACGAACTCGCGAATCTCGCCGTTGCCGGCAAGATCCTGATGGAAGACCACGGCTTCGAAGCTCTCCACGATTGATCGGCTCTCCGGGGAGCCGCGATTCGCTTATTTCCACGAAACCGCCGGGGTGGCACCCTATTTGCTTAAGGACTCCGGAAACCCGCTTCAAATCCGCGGAGCGCCGCGTCCGCGGCCATTGAACCTCATCCCCAACTGTGACTGACGAAACCCGAAAGGTATTCCAAGACTTTCTCTTCCAAGAGAAACTCCCGCTTTCGTTTTTGGGAAAACTGAACGATTTCTATCTTCCCCTCGCTCGCTCGATCCAGTCATGGCAGGCGGAACTCCGCGCCCCGATCCTCGTTGGCATCAACGGAGCCCAAGGCACTGGAAAATCCACACTCGCCGGCACCTTGTCTCTCGCGCTGCGCGAAATCCATCATCTGGAAACCGTCGTCATTTCCATCGACGATCTCTATCTCACCCTCGAGCAACGCCGGAAACTTTTGCGCGAAATCCATCCCCTGCTCGCGACACGGGGCGTGCCCGGCACCCACGACGTCGCTCTGGGTTGTAAAATCCTTCCCGATCTCCTCGCCGGGAAACCCTGTGCGATCCCCCGCTTTGACAAGTCTCACGATGATCGTGCCCCGGGCGCCCGGTGGACCCGCATCAATGATCCCGTGGATGTCATCCTGCTGGAAGGCTGGTGTGTTGGGGCCACGCCCGAGACGGCGACAGCCCTCGTCCGTCCTATCAATGAACTCGAAGCACGTGAAGACGCGGACGGGCGCTGGAGAACCTTCGTCAACGACTCGCTCGCGGGCCCCTACGCCCGGTTGTTCGGCTTGATCCACAAGCTCGTCATGCTCCTGCCTCCGGGCTTCGAATGCATTCGCGAGTGGCGCGGCGAACAGGAGGAAAAACTCCGGCAGTGCTTCGTTTCTCGCGGTGAGCCACTACCCGCCGGCGTGATGAACGATGAGGCACTGAATCGCTTCATCATGCACTACGAACGACTCTCCCGCTGGATGTTCGAGGAAATGCCGGCCCGCGCCGACCTCGTGTTTACCATGAACCGTGAACGTGAAATTATCGAAACACGCCCATGATTTTCGACCTCCGGAAAAAGATCATCGTCACCGACCTCGATGGCACCCTGCTCGATTCCAACTACCGCTGGGACGCGGCGGTTCCCAGCCTTGAACGCCTCCGCGCGCTGGGCTACCCCCTCGTTCTCAATTCCTCGAAAACGCTTTCCGAGTTGCGGTCGATCGCCGCGGCCCTGCCCACGAATGCTCCGCTCGTTGCGGAAAACGGCGGACTCATCGCCGTCCCCGAGGCCTCGCCCCTCGCCGTCGCCTGCAATGACGCCGAAAGTGAACTCGGCTACCGACTCATGTTTCCCGGAGTCTCCCGCAAAGACATCCTGCGCATCGCCCACGAGTTGCGCGGTTCCGGTGGATACGATTTCGAGGGATTTGCCGACTGGTCGGTCGAAACGATCATCGCGCACACCGGTCTCACGCGCGAGCAGGCGCGTCTCTCCAGCCAGCGCAGCGCCACCGAGCCCATCCTCTGGAATGATTCGGAGGATAACATCCGGGCGTTCGCGGCGGCACTGGCTCCCCGCGGCATACGCATGTTGCGCGGCGGGCGTTTCATCCACCTCATGGGCACCTGCGACAAGGCCGACGGACTGCTCGCTGTAGTCGGGCTTTACCAAAGGGTGTTTCCTGACACGCTCTGGACCACCATCGCCCTGGGAGACGGGCCGAACGATCTGGAAATGCTTAATGCCGCGGATGTTGCCGTCGTCATTCCCAGTCCGCACGGCGGTCCGCTTCTCAGGCCATCCGGTCATCACGTCTTCACCGCTTCAGCTCCCGGCCCGGCGGGCTGGCACGAGGCCATCACTCATTTCCTAACACCTTAAACCACACACGCATCACCATGGGGGATTTCTATCAGAACGGCGTCGTCACCACGCTTCACGAGCTCAACCACCGGCCGCTCCGCCAGCTTGAGGAAGACCTCATGGAGTTCCGCAAAACCCGCCCGATGGCGCTCATCCTGCCATCGCTCTATTCGGAACTGGAGGGGCGAGCACTCTCGACCATCGTCGATGAACTCACCCATGTCCCCTATCTCGACCAGATCGTGGTCGGTCTCGATCGTGCGGACGAGTCCCAGTTCCGCCACGCGCTGGAATTCTTCAACCGTCTGCCACAACGCCCGCAGGTCTTGTGGAACGACGGCCCGCGCCTCCGCAGGATCGACGACATCCTCAAGTCTCATGGCCTCGCACCCGAGGAAATGGGCAAGGGGCGCAACGTCTGGTACATGTTCGGCTACATCCTCGCATCCGGCAGGGCACAGGCCGTCGCGCTGCATGATTGCGACATCACCACCTACGACCGCCACCTGCTCGCACGATTGATCTATCCGGTCGCCAACCCCGCGTTTTCCTACAAGTTCTGCAAGGGGTTTTACGCCCGCGTTGCCAAGAGTTCGATGAACGGACGGGTGTGCCGGCTCCTCGTCACCCCCCTGATCCGCGCCCTCAAAAAAGTTTGTGGAACCAACGAATACCTCGATTACCTCGACAGCTTCCGCTACGCCCTCGCTGGCGAGTTTTCGCTCCAGCGCGACGTCATTGAGGACATCCGTATCCCCTCCGACTGGGGACTGGAAATGGGGGTGATCTCCGAGATGCACCGCAACTACTCGACCCGCATGATCTGCCAGGTCGACATCGCGGATACCTACGACCACAAACACCAGGACCTCTCCGCGGACGACCGCGACAAGGGGCTCTCGAAAATGTCCTCCGACATCGCCCGGTCCCTGTTCCGCAAGATGGCCACCCAAGGCACGGTTTTCTCCTCGGAGACGATCCGCACGATCAAGGCCACCTATTACCGCATCGCCCTCGACCTAGTGGACAGCCATCACTCGGACGCCACGATCAACGGCCTCACCTACGACCGGCACAAGGAAGGCCTGGCCGTGGAACTGTTCGCGGAAAACATCCTCGGCGCCGGCTCCCGCTTTCTCGAGGACTCGATGTCCACGCCATTCATGCCCAGTTGGAAACGCGTGATCGCCGCGGTTCCCGACATCTATCACCAACTGCTCGAAGCCGTGGAAGCGGACGCCCACGAGTTCGGTTCGCCGGAAATCGTCAACCCGAGCCTGCATCCCGAAACTCTGCGCCTCCGCCAGCGTGTGTCACTCCACCTGGAGGAAATCTATCGGAACAAGGCGACGCCCGAGCTTGCCGAGCGCATCCTTGCCGTTTCCGGACTCGGATCGAAGCCGCCGCAGCAGGTCGCAAACGCGCGGAAGTGGGATGAGACGGACGTCGTCACGATCACCTACGGCGACACCCTCCGCAACGGGGGGGTGCGCCCGCTCTCCGTCCTCCTACGTTTTCTCAATCAGGAACTCAAAGGTGTCGTGAGCGGCGTGCACATCCTGCCCTTCTCGCCATACAGCTCCGACGACGGCTTCTCGGTTATCGATTACGACGCAGTCAACCCCGAACTCGGCACTTGGGATGACATCGAGGCCATCGCCAGCGACTACAAGCTGATGGCGGATCTCGTGGTGAACCATTGCTCCAGCCAGTCCCTCTGGTTCCGCAACTACCTCAAGGGCGAGGACCCGGGTGCGGATTACTTCATCGAGGAATCCCCGGAAACGGATCTCAGCCGGGTGGTGCGTCCGCGCAGCACACCGCTGCTTACCAAGGTGGATACCGTGAATGGGGAAAAACACGTCTGGTGCACCTTCAGCGCGGACCAAGTGGATCTGAACTTCGCGAATCCCGAAGTCCTCTGCGAGATGATCCGCATCCTCCGGGACTACATCGGGAAGGGCGTGCGCTTCTTCCGCCTGGATGCGGTGGCCTTCGTGTGGAAGGAACCCGGCACCTCTTGCGTGCACCGCCCGCAGACCCACGAGATCATCAAACTGCTGCGCCTCGTCATCGAGAATCTCGAACCCACGGCGGTCGTCATCACCGAGACCAATGTGCCTAACAGGGAGAACCTGTCCTACTTCGGAAACGACAACGAGGCTCACGTCATCTACAACTTCTCGCTGCCACCGCTGCTCATCAACGCGCTTCTAACCGGCTCCAGCAAGTATTTGAAATCATGGATGATGACCATGCCTCCCGCGCGCCAAGGCCGTGCCTACCTCAACTTCATCGCCTCCCACGATGGCATCGGAGTCCGCCCCGCCGAGGGATTGCTCTCCGGGGCGGAGCAGGAAAACCTCCTGAACGCCCTCGAGTCCTTCGGCGGCCACATTTCGATGCGCCGCATGCCCGACGGGCTGGACAAGCCATACGAGGTCAACATCTCGCTCTTCGACGCATTCAAGGGCACGATCAAGGGCGGACCGGACGACTGGCAGGTCGAGCGTTTCCTGTGCGCCCACACGGTATTACTGGCTCTTGAAGGTATTCCCGCCATCTACATCCACTCGCTGCTGGCCACCGAAAACGATCACGATTTGGTCGCGGAAACCGGCCGCTCGCGGTCGATCAACCGCCACCGCTGGAACATCTCTGATCTCAACGACGCCCTGAACGATCCGGCGAAACACCACCGTCGGGTCTTCGATGAACTCAAGCGCCTCATACGCATCCGGGCCGCGCAGCAGGCCTTCCATCCGAACGCCACCCAATACACGCTGCACTTCTCCGATGCAATCTTCGGTTTCTGGCGCGAGAGCATCAAGCGCGACCAGAGCGTCTTCGCCCTGCACAACATCACGGACCAGCCCCAGACGCTTCCGCTCGTCGAGCTCAACCTCATCGGCACGGAATCCTGGCGCGACCTGCTCACGGGTACGCGGCTCGATGATCTCGAACAGGTTCTCACACTCGAGCCCTATCAATGCCTCTGGCTCAGCAACCGCTGAACCGCATCAACCCACGACCTTCTTCACGAAACACGCTTTCAGGGCGATGGACATGCCGTCCATCTTACAGTCGATCTCGTGGTCGCCGTCCACCAACCGGATGGCCTTCGATTTCGTGCCGACCTTGAGCACCTGCGAGGAGCCCTTGAGTTTCAGATCCTTGATCATGGCGACCACATCGCCGTTCGCGAGCACGTTGCCGTAGGCATCCTTGACGACGCGCGCCTCCTCCGGTTTGGGCCACTCATGACCGCAGGTCACGCATTCCAAATGATCCGGAAATTCCAAGGTCTCGGTCATTTCACACATCGGACAGGCAGGCTCGCTCATGCGGGGCGGAGCAAAGGGCATTCATCCCCGGGATTCAAGTGCTTCCTGCCGTATGCACCGAATGTGAACCCCGCTCCATAAATGCGCGTCGCGGACCGGGGAGAATGATGCCGCCAAAGCCGGGAACCGTGATCCCGAAACGAAAGCAGATTGGGAAATCTTTGCCATTGCCAAGCGCCCGGGCCTTTGCTCCCTTCTCCGCATGGCCAACCCGACGAATGTCCTCTCCAGTGGAATCGAAATCACCGGTTCCATCCGCTTTTCCAACGATATGATTATCGACGGCAAGATTGAAGGTGAGATCTCCTCCGACAAAGGCCGGGTGACCATCGGTGAAAACGCCATGATCAAGGGCGACGTGACCGCCGGCGAAGTGAAGGTTTACGGCAAAATCGAGGGCAAAATCACCTCGGAGCGCTGCGAATTGAAGGATAAGTCCAAGATCAACGGCGACATCAAGTCCAAGGTGTTTTCGATGGAGGAAGGCGCATCGCTTTCCGGCCGTACTGAAATCGGTGGCTGAGTTTCAGCGGGTTTCCCAGTCCTCTTCGTCGTCTTCGGCAGACTTGGGTTCCAGATGGGAAATTACCCGGCCGTCAGGGTGCAGCAGTGCCGCCACGCTGGCTTCGATTTGGGTCGCCGCATCGTGGGCTTGGCCGACGCTGAGCGCGTCGTCGAATACCAGATGGAACTCGACCCAGTGGGTGCGACCCGAATGGCGGTGGCGGAGGTTGTGGTAAGAGAGTCCGCGATTCGTGACCTCCTCATCAAGCAGGACTCGGATTTTTTCCTCCACCAGTGGGTCGCTTTCATCGAGTAAGCCGCCGAGGCTCTCGCGGATCAAACGATAGCCAACGCGCAGGATGTTGAGCGCCGCGAGGATGGCCGCAATGGGGTCCCACCAGACCCAGTCGGTGCAACGGTAGAGTCCGAGGGCCACCAGCACCGCCACACTTGACCAGACGTCGGTCAGGACGTGGTGGCCATTCGCGCGGAGCAAGGGCGAACCGTTGCGCTTTCCCACAGCCAGCAGGGACAGCCCGAGAACCAGGTTGATGCACGCCGCACCGGTTGTGATCACCACACCGATTCCGAGGTTTTCGATGTTCACGCCGAAAATCATCTGGCGGACCGCCTCGTAAAAAATCAGCAACGCCGCCGCGGAAATCATCGCCCCCTCGAAACCCGCCGAAAGAAACGCCACTTTGTCGTGCCCGAAATGATGGGTTTCGTCCGCCGGTTTGAACGCCAGACGCAGGGCCCACACCGCGAAACACACCGCGAGAAAATGCACCACCGATTCCGCCGCATCCGAATAAATCGCCGAGGACCCGGTCATCACCGCTGCCGTGACTTTTGCGCCCAGCAGGACCATGGCGGCCGCGAGAGACCAATACATCACCCGTTTTTGTTCCTCGTAGCCTTCCACACCGGAAGTCTGCATGGACCGGAGACGATGGCAATCCCGCGTAAACTTCACATCCGTGCTTGTTTTCCATCCGAAAACAGAGTTTGCCTTGCCGCCCGGAGCGGATATACCAGCCGATAAGCCGGAATTCGCTCGATTATTGACTCATGGAAACACCTCCTTTCTCCGAACTCGGACTGCCCGATTCGCTGCTCGCCGCCATTGAAACCCTCGGTTACGAGCGGCCATCCCCGATTCAGGCCTTAAGTATCCCGCCCGCATTGGAGGGTAAGGATCTCGTCGGCCTCTCCGCCACCGGTTCCGGGAAAACCGCTGCCTTCGCCCTGCCCGCCCTCAGCAAACTCGACATCGAGGCGCTCTACCCACAGGTTCTCATTCTCTGTCCCACCCGCGAACTTGCCGTGCAGGTCTGCGAGGAAGTCCACCGACTTGGCGCAAAAATGCGCGGGCTCCACGCCACTCCCGTGTATGGGGGCGCACCCATGGACCGCCAGCTCCGCGCCTTGCGCGATGGCGCGCAATTGGTGGTCGGCACGCCCGGTCGCCTGCTCGACCACCTTCGCCGCGGCAGTTTCGATCCTTCACACATCAAGATGGCCATCCTCGACGAGGCCGACCGCATGCTCGACATGGGCTTCAAGGATGAAATGGACGAGTTGCTCGGCTCCCTGCCGCCCGAACGCCAGACTTTGTTCTTCTCCGCAACTATGAGCCAGGGCGTTTCCCGGTTGATTAAAAGTTTTGGGAAAAGCCCGCAGATCATTGAAATCCAACAAAAAGCGCGCACGGTCTCCACCGTCGAACAATCGTATTTTGAAGTCCGCCAGCGCTCCAAGGTCGAGGTGCTCTCCCGCATCCTCGACATGAACCCGCCGCGCCTCGGCATCATCTTCTGCAACACCAAACGCTCGGTTGATGAATGCACCGAGGACCTCGTCAACCGCGGATACGCCGCCGACCGCCTCCATGGCGACATGACCCAGCAAATGCGTGAGCGCGTGCTCAGGCGTTTCCGCGAGGGCTCTGTCGAACTACTGGTCGCCACTGATGTCGCGGCCCGCGGACTCGACATCGACGAGATCGACATCGTCTTCAACTACGACCTGCCCACCGACCCCGAGGACTATGTCCACCGGATCGGCCGGACCGGCCGTGCCGGCCGATCCGGCCGCGCTGTGAGTTTCTGCTACGGCCGTGACATCTACCGCCTCCAATCGATCGAGCGCTACACCCGCCAGGTGATCCGCCGCGAGCGCATCCCGTCCGTCGAGCAAGTCGAAGGGCGCCGCGCTGACCTCATTTTCGACGGCCTCAAGGAACGTCTCGAATCAGGGAAATTCGACGCCTATCAGGACAACATCGACCGTTTGCTGGAGCAAGGCCACACTCCCACCGACATCGCCGGCGCCTTGGTCACCATGCTTCGTGAAGCCAGTGGCCGCGAGGGTTCGGCTATTGCGGAAGACCGTGAACCGGAACGTCGCGAGCGCCCGCAACGCGGCGAGCGCCCACCACGTGAGGACCACCAACCGCGGAAAGACAATCGTTTCGAGCGTGGTCCGATTCCGCAGGAACAAGGCATGACGCGCATGTTCCTCTCGCTCGGCAAGACCCACGGCGTGATGGCCAAGGAAATCGTCGGCATGCTTTACCGTGAAGCCGGTCTGCCTGATGGCTGTCTCGGTCGCATCACCTTGTTTCCCAAACACTCGCTCGTCGATGTGCCGGAAGGCCTCGTCGGCCAAGTGATGGAGCGCACCCGCAACGCCCGCCTTCGCGGCCGCCCGTTCCGCATCGATGTGGACCGCGGACCGATGTGATTGGTCGGGCGGTCAGTGTTCCGGCAAGGGAGCGGATCGGAAGCGTTCCTGCTGCCGGCGCAATTGGGGGAATTGAAGGTCGTCCGGGGCGAAGTTGATCGCCTGCTTCGACCATTCGACCGCCTTGTCCCGGTTGCCTTTGGCGAACTGGATTTCAGCCATGGTATCGAGATAAGCGGATTGATTGGGATTCGCGGCGAGCGCGGCGGCGAGGTATTTCTCCGCCGTATCGAGTTTCAATTGGGCGCGCGAGGCGAACCATGCCGCAGTGTTGCGGGTGTTGTCGGAGTTCGGATACTTTTGAATCACCTTCTCCATCAGGTTCCATGTCTCGTTGAACCAGCGGTCGTGTTCCTTCACCAGCCCCACCTTGCGAAGCGCCGGAAAAAAGTAATCCGCGAGTGAGCCATCGGTCGCGAACAAGCGGTGGCATTGTTCCAGCAGCGCGATCGATTCCGCGCGATGGGTTTCAAGACTGGAGAGGGCGCGGGCGGCATCCGCTTGAAGGCGTTGGCGCATGAATGGGAGTGGATTGGTCCAGCGGAAATCCGATGTGGCGTAAATCCGGGCGAGCATTTCCGAAGTGGCGGCCGCTTCCTTCCACCGTCCTTGTTGGATGAGCTCATCGGCGTGGAGCTTCACCGCTACGGTGAATTCATTCGAATCAGGGTCGGCTTCACGTGCGGCCCTGGCCCACCAGTCTCCGGCACGTTGGTAATCGGAACCATAAGCGTAGCCGTTACCGATCCTCATCGCGAGGCTCGGACTTCCAAGGAACAGCTTATCCGCCCAACCGTCGTGGATGATGGCCTCATCCTCGTGTCCAGCCCGGCGCAGTGCCGCAGCGGCATAGGCGTAGAGCTCGGCCCCGGGTTCCTGTTTCGCTTCGGTGAAGGTTTCGATCTGCTGGAGAATCACGGCCGCAGCCTCGTCCCAACGCTCCAGCACTGAGAGGTGAATGACGCGCTGCCCCCAGAAGGTAGCTTGCTGGGTTTCCTCAGGCAGTTGCTGCCATGCCCTGAAACTGTTAGCCACATCGCCCGTTTGATCGACCAGTCCCGAGATCCGTCCGGCGAGGACGCTCCGGGTTTCCGCAGGTGCTTCGTCGACCGCTTTCCACGCTCGGTCTAGCCATCGCTGGCGCAGGTTTGAAGGATCCGTGCTGATGCCATACAGGGCGAGCATGCCTTCGAAGCGTTCCTCACGGCTCGCCGTGGGCTCCAAATCCTGGAGCCAATCCCACCAAGTCGATGACAGTTCCTGGTCTCCGAAGGCGGCCGAGACGAGGTCGTCCCAACGTCTTTCGTCGCCGCCCGCCCAGATGATTCCAATGCGCTTGGCCAGCATGGGCGCCCCATTCTGGGATTGGCTGTTGCCGGCAAGCATCTCGAGAAAATCAACGAACAAGTGCGGATCCTTTTCCTCCAATGCGGCGAGCGGGCCGGCAAACGCGTCGAACGACTCTTGGTGGAGCCCCCTGCGTTCCAGAAAATTCGCGAGGGCGACCAGTTCCTCACCGGCGGCGGAAACCTCATTCTGGTCCTCGATTTCATCGTCCCCGAGTGATGACAGCCGTTTCCCGATCCATGGCTGATAGTCCGGCTGGTCCGGATTCAATCCGAGGGCCTTGAAAGCATCCGGGATCCGCTCCAGCGATTCGAAATGTTGAAATGCGGCGAGCGGCTCGGACTTCACAAAGGCGGATTCGGCTGGATTCACTTCGCCTAGCAGAAAGAGGGCGTTCATCGCGGCTCCGCTCCGGCGTGCGCTGCGGGCGGAGAGCGCCCGTATGAGCGGTTCCAAATCGACCGCGCGGATCTTTTTTCCGGTCCAGCGTTTGGCCGCCAGACGCGCATAGGTGACGGACACCGGATCATCATTTTCGTCTGCCCCACCCATGGGTTCGAGCAACCACGGAAGCGGATCTCCCGAAAGGGCGGCCATGGCTGCCGCCGTTCGCGGTTGCCCCGCCGCCGCGGCCGCGTCCCGCGCAGCCTGCAGGTTTCCGGAAGCCCTCTCAAGGGCGAGTCTCCACGCCGCGCCCTTGCGCCCTTGAAGCTCCTTGGCGCGCTCCAATTCAGCCTCAAGCGAGCCATGACTGCGGTGGAATTCCGCCAAGGCCAACAACCCACCCACATTTGCCGGAGCCATTTCGAGAAATTCCCGGGCCGCCTCGGCATCTCCCCGCAGGAGGCGCTCACGCGCGGCCTTGACGGCGATACCGGTCATGGGGCCCGCAAGTTTTTCGCGGAGCTCTTCATGAGTCTCGGAGGCGTAAAGTTTGAGCATCTGGCACCATGCCCGCTTGTCCTTCAGCTTCCCGAACAACGAGGTTTTTTCGGAAGGCGATGCCTTGAGATACCTTTCCACTAGGGCGGTGATCGAGGGATCCGTGTCAGGCGTGATGTGAAGTTGGATTTTGCGAAGCAGATCACGGGCACGGTGGGCCTGTTCGGGGGTGCCGGATCCGACCACATCCTTCAAAGTTGGGAGCGCCGCTTCGCCAAGTTCCCAGATCTCGCGGGTGGCCTTTTCGCGAATGCGGAAACTCTCGTTTCCAAGGTCGCGGACCAGGCTCTCGACATCACCAGTTCGCTGATGGGGAGAAGGGAGCGGCAGGGCTTCCGGAGCCGCAGCCGCAAGCCCGAAGCAAAGCACCAGAGCCGCGAGACTCACAGGCAAAGGAATCTTCATGGGTTTTGGAACGTCGCTTTCTTTTCCAATCATTCAAATGGGTTCCGCGGAAATCTCATGCCGCGAAACTCTCGCCGCATGAACAGGTCACAACTGCGTTTGGATTGCTCACTTTGAATCCGCCCTGTTGCAGATCGTCGGAATAGTCCAACTCGCTGCCACTCACGAACAACGCGCTCTTCGGATCGATCACCACATTGACGCCGTTACTCGGGACTAGAATGTCGCGGTCCCGTGGGCCATCCACCAAGTCCATCTTGTATTGGAGCCCGGAACATCCGCCGCCGATCACGGCAATGCGCAGTGCACCTTCAGGGCGGCCTTGTCGGTCCAATAGGCCACGCAGGTGGGATGACGCGCCTTCCAGCACGCGCACCAGCTTTTCGTTGCCGATCTTGAAGTTGATCGTCGGAGTCATGGCTTCAAGGTGATGGCCGTTCAGCGCTCCGTCAATCCCAGCCATGAATCGAAACGAGCCACCTGTGGCAGGTGGCTCGTTCGGGTGAAATGGTTTTAGAAACGGACGATCAGGACTCCGCGCCTTCAGCGGTTTCCGGCGCGGTAGCCTCTGGAGCAACAGCCTCTGCCTTCGCTTCAACCGCTTCGTCGACGACCTTCTTGGCTGCTTTCTTGGCAGGAGCCTTCTTCGCGACCTTCTTCGCGGCCTTCTTGGCCGCTTTTTTGGCCGGGGCTTTCTTTTCGACGGCTTCTTTCTTGGCGGCTGGCTTCTTCACGATGCCGCCGAGTTTCGCCTGTTCCTTCTTGCGCTTCAAATAGTCGGCACGACGGCGGCGTTTGATGATTTTCTTCTGTTGTTGGCCCATGGTTGGTGCCCATTGGCTAGGGACTAACTCCGACGGGATCAAGAGGAAATCTTCACCGTCTTCGCTCCGCCGCCGTTTCGCATTCGACAAGCCCCCTTTCCCCACCCCAGATTCCCGCCGCATGGCAGGTCTCATCATCGCTCCACGAGCACGCATTTTTCACGGTCACGAGTGGGTTTACGCCACCGAAATCCGCAAATCCTTCGGCGATCCACAACCCGGCGATGTTGTCACGCTCAAGGATTTCCGAGACCGTCCGCTCGGCTCGGCCATTTTTAATCCGCAGTCGCAGATTGTCGCCCGCCGTTTCTCCCGCCGCCGCCAGGACCTAGACCTCGACTTTTTCATCCGCCGGATCCGCCAGTCCATCGAGTTCCGCCAACGCTCCGGCATCGATGAAACGCTCGCTCGCCTCGTCTGGAGCGAGTCCGACGGCATCCCCGGCCTGATCGTGGACCGCTACGGCGAACACCTCTCCGTGCAGACGCTCACACTCGCCATGGACCTCCGCAAGGAGTTCATCCGTGACGCACTGGTGGAACTGCTCTCGCCGAAATCCATCGTCCTGAGAAACGATTCCCCGTTCCGCAAGGCCGAGGGCATGGAACCCGGCATCGAGATGCTCTACGGTGAAAACCCCGGCCCCTTCATCGTCCGGGCGAACGACATCGATTTCGAAATCGATCTCTTCGACGGCCAGAAAACCGGCCTTTACCTCGACCAACTCCAATCCCACGCCGAGGTCGCCAAACTCGCCAGAGGCAAACGCGTGCTCGACTGCTTCACCAACCAGGGAGGATTCGCCCTCGCCTGCGCGAAGGCTGGTGCCGCCAAGGTCACCGCGGTGGACGTTTCCGCCACCGCTTGTGAAGCCGCCCGCAAAAACGCCGCCATGAACGGTCTCGATATCGAGATACTCGAGCACAATGTCTTTGATTTCCTCAAACACGCCGCACCGGACTACGACCTGATCATCCTCGATCCGCCGAGTTTCACCCGCAACAAGAAGACTCTCATGGACGCCATGCGCGGCTACAAGGAGATCCACCTCCGCTCGCTCAAGCTCCTCGACAAGGGTGGTATCCTCTCCACCTTCTGCTGCTCCCACCATGCGAGCCGCGAGCTTTTCCTCGAAAACCTCGCAAGCGCGTCAGTGGATGCGAAAAAGTCGCTTCGTCTGATCGCCGAGCACAGCCAGAGAAAGGATCATCCGGTGCTCATCACGATTCCGGAAACCGGCTACCTCAAAGGCTTCACCGTCGAGACTATCGCCACCCGGTGAGAACCACACCGTCAAGAACCTCAATCCGGCCACCTCATCGATAGTCCCGTGGATTACTCGTCTCTTATCGCCAAACGCCGCGAACGCTTCTCCGAACTGGAAGACGCGGTGGGAGACCCGGATCTTTTCTCCGATCCGAAGCGCGCCACCGGGATTCTCCGCGAACACCGCAAACTCAAACAAACGCTCGACCTCTGGGAAAACCTCCAGACAGCGAAACGCCAACTCGCCGACAACCAGGAACTCGCGAAATCCGACGATCCCGACTTCGCCGCCATGGCCGCCGAGGAAATTCCCGGACTTGAGGAAGCCATCGCCAGTTTTTCCGAACACCTGCAATACGCCCTGCTTCCCTCCGACCCGAACGAGGATCGGGACGCGCTCATCGAAATCCGCGCCGGAGCCGGCGGCGACGAGGCCTCGCTCTTCGCCGCCGAACTGATGCGCGCCTATCAACGCTATGCCGACCTCCGCGGTTGGAAATGCGAACACTTGGAGAGCAGTCCCTCGGAGGTCGGCGGGTTCAAGGAAGTGATCCTCAAAATCACCGGTGAAGAGGTGTTTCGCTACCTGAAATACGAATCCGGAGTGCACCGGGTCCAGCGGGTTCCCACCACCGAGACCCAAGGCCGCGTTCACACCTCCACCGTCACCGTGGCCGTGTTGCCGGAGGCCGAGGAAGTGGATGTGGAAATCAAACCCGACGATCTGCGCATCGAGGTCTGTCGCGCGGGCGGCGCAGGCGGCCAGCACGTCAACCGCACCGAGTCCGCGGTCCAGATTTTCCACCTGCCCACCGGTATCTACGTGCGCTGCGAGGAGGGCCGCTCGCAGATCAAGAACAAGGAGCTCGCCTTGCAGATCCTCCGTTCCAAGCTCTATGAGCAGAAGATTCGCGACCAGCAGGAAGCCTACTCATCCCACCGCCGTTCGTTGATCGGTTCCGGCGATCGTTCGGAGAAAATCCGCACCTACAACTTTCCCCAATCGCGTGTCACCGACCACCGGATCGGCCTCACCTCCCACAATCTGACAGGGGTGATGGCAGGTGATTTCTCGGAGTTTACTTCCGGTCTGCAAAAAGCCGAGATGGCCGAACGTCTCGCCGAGGTCGGGATGTAATCCAGGCCTTTCCTTTTAAGGATTCCGGGCGATATTGTTGGAACCGTGAATCCCCTACCCCCATTCCGGCGGGTTGCCTTTCTCGGGGACTACCTGCCCCGGCGTTGCGGCATCGCGACTTTCACACACAACCTCCTCATGGCGGTGGCCCGGCAGCAGGAGGACTTGGACTGCATCGTCGCTGCAGTGAATGACTGTGCCGAGGGCTACGACTACCCGCCGCAGGTAAAGATCCAGATCCAACAGAACGATGTGGAGTCCTACCGCAGCGCCGCCGACGCACTGAGCGAAAGCAAGGCGGACTTGCTCTGTGTCCAGCACGAGTTCGGCATTTATGGCGGACTGTCCGGCAGCCATTTGATTGCCTTGCTCAAGGAGCTTCGCATACCGGTGGTGACCACACTCCATACGATCCTCCGCCAACCGGACGACACCCAGCGCCATGTGATGGAGGAACTGCTGCAACGCAGCGACCGCATCGTAGTGATGGCCCGCATGGGCCTGGAAATCCTGCGCGAGGTGTATGACGTGCCGGAGGACATGGTGGACGTCATCCCGCACGGAATCCCTGATGTGCCTTTTGCCGGATCCGAGGGATTCAAAAATCAGTTCGGAGTAGCGGCCAAATCCGTGCTGCTGACTTTCGGACTGCTTGGCCCCGGAAAAGGAATCGAACACGCAATCCGTGCGATGCCTGAAATCGTCGCCCACCACCCATCCGCGGTCTATCTGATCGTGGGAGCCACCCACCCGCACCTGATGGCCCGGGAAGGCGAAAAATACCGAACCTCGCTCGAGCACCTCGCTCAGGATCTCGGCGTGGGCGAACAGGTGGTCTTCTTCAACCGCTTCGTTTCGAACGATGACCTCGAGAAATTCATCGGCTCCTCCGACATCTACGTGACACCCTACCTCAACGAAGCCCAGATCACCTCCGGTGCCCTGGCTTATGCCTTCGGAGCGGGCAAGGTGGTCGTTTCCACGCCCTATTGGCATGCCAGGGAACTTCTCGAAAACGATCGCGGCATCTTGATTCCGTTCAGTGATTCGCAGGCCATCGCAAACGCCGTGATCGAACTGCTGGACGACCCCGCGCGCATGCAGCGTATCCGCCGTGCCGCCTATGAGGCTGGTAGGACGACCATCTGGCCTGCCGTGGCCGATCTCTATCTGGAATCCTTCAACCGTGCGGTTTCGGACCGCCGGTTGCTGCCTGAACCCGTTTCAAAATGGGCCCATGCGACCCGCCCGTGGCGGCTGCCTTTGCTCAAGCTCCAGCACCTCTCGCGCATGACCGACGGCACCGGCATCTTCCAACACGCCATCTACAACGTGCCGAATTATCAGGAAGGCTACTGCACTGACGACAATGCCCGCGCCTTCATCCTCAGCAACCTGCTGGATGAGGCCACGACCGCGATTCCGGTGCCGAAGGAACAACTCGATCTGCTGGCATCGCGCTATCTCGCGTTTCTAGCAGCCGCGTTCTGCCGGGAGTCCGGACGTTTTCGCAATTTCATGACCCATGACCGCCGGTGGTTGGAAACGGCGGGCAGCGAGGACAGCCATGCGCGGGCGCTCTGGGCCCTGGGAACCGGAGCCTCAAGATCCCTGAATGCTGGCTACCGCGGCCTCTCCGGCAGCCTGTTCGAACTCGGACTGCCAGCCGTAACCCGGTTCACCTCACCGCGGTCGTGGGCCTTCACACTGCTCGGTCTCGATGAGTTCGAACAGGCACATCCCGGACATCCCGATGTGGCGACCATGCGAAATCAGCTGTTGGAAAAACTGCTGGCCTGTTGGCATCACTGCGCCGATGACGAATGGCCGTGGTTTGAAAACAGCCTCACTTATGACAATTCACGTCTCAGCCAGGCGCTCATTTTGAGCGGCCGCTCGTTGAGTTATTCCCGCAGCCTGGAAGTTGGACTTGAAAGCCTGCGCTGGCTCGCCGCCAAACAGAAATCGCCGACCGGACACTTTCGTCCGATCGGTAGCAACGGCTTCCATGAGAAAAACGGCCATCGTGCGGATTTCGACCAACAACCCGTCGAGGCGCAAGCCATGGTTTCCGCCAGTCTGGATGCCTTCCGGGCTACGCGTGACGATTTCTGGTGGAGCGAGGCCAAGTGTGCGTTTGACTGGTTCCTCGGCCGCAATGACCTTGGCATCCCGCTTCACGACCCGACATCCGGCGGCTGCCGGGACGGGCTTCACCACAGCCGCGTCAATGAAAATCAAGGCGCGGAATCCACCCTCGCGTTCCAACTCGCGCTCGCGGAAATGACCGCGGCGGAGCATCTGGTCCCCCACCCGAATCCCCAACCCACCAACCCACATGAGCTCTCCCATCCTATGTCGCCACGATCTACTGCTCCATCCAGAGAATTCGCGCGTCATCGTCCGGCCGTTCATCCCCAGCGGTGACCAGCGTATCACTCGGATCATCGGACGGGCTCTTGCGCTCACCGAGTCCGAAGTGGCTGAGGAGTTGAAGTCGGTGCTCGCCGAGTTCGACAACCGCCACTTTGAGATCGAGAAGGTCCTGCTCCACCACTTCCACAAGGTCCAGCATCAGGTGTTCACCGAGCGTCCGCTTTCCCAAGAGCGTCAGTTACTCATCGGCGCGATGTTTTCAGGGGAATACGCTCTCGAATCCGCCGCCTTGTTCAATCCCTCGATCGTTCCGCATCCGGATCAGTCGGGGGTGCCCGAAGGTTCGCTGCGCTTCGTAATGAGCCTGCGGGCCACTGGCGAGGGGCACATTTCCTCGATCGAATTCCGCTCGGGAACCATCGCCCGCGGCGGCTGCATCAAGCTCGACCCCGTCTCCCGCTTCGTAACGGCTCCCGAGGTCCTGCCCAATCCGCGTTACCGGAAGAATCTCTTTGTCTCCAAGCTGCGTGAAATGTTCGAGGAAAGCGACTATTGCGCCGCCGTGATGGACCCGCTGCCGGACTTGTTCACACTCAGCGAACTCCATGAGTCGATCATCCGCGTGCGCGCCGAAATCCAGCCGAATACCGCCGAACTCATTAGCACCTTGGAACGCATCCAATGGCTGGCCGAATCCAACTACGAACTCAGATTCCCCTCCCACCTTGCGATCAGCGAACGCATCATTTTTCCGGTTTCCTCAAACGAGAGCAACGGCATTGAGGACGCACGCTTCGTCCGATTCGTCAATGATGATGGTTCGGTGATGTATTACGCCACCTACACCGCATACAACGGGCATACGATCCTGCCGCAGCTGATAGAAACCCCCGACTTCCTCGATTTCCGCATCCTCACCCTCAACGGCCACGCCGTGCAAAACAAGGGCATGGCGCTCTTTCCACGCAAGGTCCACGGCCATTTCCTAATGCTCTCGCGCCAGGACGACGAGAACCTTTTCCTCATGCGTTCGCACAACCCCCACCATTGGGAGAACCCGCAACTTCTCATGCGACCGGCCGAAATGTGGGAGTCGGTGAAACTCGGGAACTGCGGGTCACCCGTGGAAACCAAAGCCGGCTGGCTCGTCATCACGCATGGCGTGGGGCCCATGCGGAAATATTGCATCGGTGCCGCGTTGCTGGACATCGACGATCCGTCACGCGTCATCGGACGCCTGGCCGAACCGCTCATCGCCCCGGAAGGCAACGAGCGTGAAGGCTACGTCCCCAACGTGGTCTACAGCTGTGGAAGCCTTGTGCACGATGGCAGGCTCATCCTGCCCTATGCCATGAGCGACACCGCCACGGCGGTGGTCAGCCTTTCGGTCGATATGCTGCTGAAACGGCTGACCGCGTGATCAGTGGCAACCGCAGCCGCCGCCACCACCACCACCGCAGCATCCGCCACCGCTGGCTTCAGCGATGTCTTCCGCAGTGGGAACGCGGCCAAGCTCAAGTGTCATGCCGACGTATTTGCCAATTTCCTTCTGCAAGCTCTCCAATTCCTGTTGAGCGCTGAGAAACTCCCGCGCCACTTCGTTTTCAAACAGCGCTTCGCGGGCCGCCTCGAATTCACGGATCTCCACAGCTCCCAGCTCGATGCCGGCGTGTTGCTTCTGATGCAGCTCCTCGCCGCGCTCGTGCACACTCTGGTATTGGAGGCGCGAGGCATCGTCGCTCAGGAAACGTTCGACGCTCCCCTGCAACTTCAAAAACGTTGGGTCGGCAACGATCTGCGAGCAGAGTTCGCGGGTTTTCACGATCACGGAGGAGTCTTCGGCAATGATGGACATGTGCCGTGCATACCCCTCCACGACCCAGCTGGCAACCGCACTTTTCAGGAAAATCCTCCGCAAAAACTCCGATCCCCAAGGAACAAAAGCGTGACAGCCGCTAAGCTCCCGCGTTTCGTCAAGGGCGCCATGGCACTTGAACCCCTCAAAGACGGCATCCGGTCCTCCGTCAGGATCGATTTCTATGGCAATGTCCACAAGCGCCTGCGCGGCACCGATGCGGACAAACGTTACGCCACCGAGGTGAAAGTGCTCAAAGTGCTTGAAGAACGCGGCTGCCCCTACGTGCCCCGCCTGCTGGAAGAGCATCCCGAAGAACTCTACTTCGTCTCCACCAATTGCGGCAAACTCGCCACCCAGATCTCCAAACAAAAGGCCGACAGCCTGTTCGCCAAACTCGAAGCCGAATACGGCATCCGCCACCTCGACGCCGAACCGCGCAACATCACCTACAACGACAAGCTCGGCTGCTTCTGCATCATTGATTTCGAACTTGCAGAAATCCTGCCGCCGCCTCCCGGATTGGAACTTCCGGAACCAAAACAACAACCGTAGCCAGAACGTCCGTGCCAGACACATCGATCCTTCACTGGGCGGCACTCACCCGCAGCGGCTCCCGCAAGCCGCGCAACGACGATTCTTGGATCGCCTTCGCCTCCAGTCCCGCAGGGGCCGGGACCCTGCCGGAATCCGGATCCCACCCGCTCGCAAGGCACGACCTCGTCTTCGCCGTCTCGGATGGCATGGGCGGCGGCAATGCCGGGGATCTCGCTTCCTCGCTCCTGTTGGAAAAAATGTCGGAGATCATTCCGGAAACCTTCAAGATCGCCGCCTCCGGCTTTTTCCCCGATTGCCTGGATCACCTCGCGGACGCCGTCCGCTCCGTCCACCGGCACATCAACGAGGCCGCCTGCGATCAAAACCACGGCATGGCCGCCACCCTCGCCCTCGCGTGGTTCACCCCGGACAACCTCTACCTCGCCAATGCCGGCGATTCCCGCATCTATCTCTCGCGCGGCGGTAAACTCGAACAACTCACCCGCGACCACACCGCCGCCTTCGGCCAGTGGAAACGTGGCGAAATCTCGGAAATCCAATACCGTGCCCATCCCCGGCGCTCCGCTCTCTACGAGGTCATCGGCGGCTGCCATCCCCACGTCCACCCCTACTTCGCCGCCGTGCCCTATCAGCCGGGTGATCGTTTCCTCATCTGCTCGGACGGCCTCATCGACGGCGTCTGGGAACGCCACATCTCCAACGCTCTCGCCGACCTCCCCTCACCCGAAATCACCGCCGAAACCCTCCTGAAACGCTCTCTCGATAACTCCGGAGTTGACGACACCACCCTGCTCGTTATCCACGTCCGCGACGCGGAAAACGCAACGCCCTGCTCCGAATGAATTCCCCGGAATCTTGGCACATCACTTGCTTTGTACTGCGCGGGAATTAAGGCCTGCGGTTCTCTCGTGACCACAACCCATCGACCCTCTCACCCCAAACCACCGAATAAACGACCACCATGGCCAAATACAAACTGGAATACATATGGCTCGACGGATACACGCCCGTGCCAAACCTTCGTTCTAAAACCCAAATCAAGGACTTCGACAGCTTCCCGACTCTTGAGGAACTCCCGCTGTGGGGTTTCGACGGCAGCTCGACCCTGCAGGCGGAAGGCCGCAGCTCCGACTGCATGCTCAAGCCCGTCGCCTGCTATCCGGACAGCACGCGCATCAACGGCGTGCTCGTGATGTGCGAAGTTATGATGCCCGACGGCGTCACCCCGCACCCGTCGAACTCCCGCGCCACCATCCTCGACGATCCCAACGCATGGTTCGGCTTCGAGCAGGAATACTTCCTTTTCCAACACGGCAAGCCCCTCGGCTTCCCCTCCGATGGTTTCCCCGGCCCGCAGGGCGAATACTACTGCGGCGTCGGCTTCAAGGCCGTCGGTGACATCGCACGCGACATCGTCGAGGAACACCTCGACATCTGCCTCGACGCCGGCATCAACCACGAAGGCATCAACGCCGAAGTGGCCAAGGGCCAGTGGGAATTTCAAATCTTCGGCAAGGGGTCCAAGAAAGCCGCCGACCAGATCTGGGTCGCCCGTTACATCCTCAACCGCCTTTGCGAAAAACACGGCATCGATGTGGAATACCACTGCAAGCCGATCCGCGGCGACTGGAACGGCTCCGGTATGCACGCCAACTTCTCCACCGAATACCTCCGTGAAAAGGGTGGCAAGGCCTACTTCGAAGCCCTCATGGCCAAGTTCGCCGAAAACCTCGAGGAACACATCGCCGTTTACGGCCCGGACAACCACCTGCGTCTGACCGGCCTTCACGAAACCCAGTCGATCGACAAGTTCACCTACGGCATCGCTGACCGCGGTTCCTCGGTCCGCATCCCGCACAGCTTCGTCAAGGACGACGCCTACAAGGGCTACCTCGAAGACCGCCGTCCGAACTCCCAGGGCGATCCCTATCAGATCGCCTCGCGGATCCTCAAGACGATCTCCGAAGTGCCGACCCCCTGAGTCGACTGACGGATTTCACGATCCTATTCCAAAAGCCGCTTCCCAGCCCGGGAAGCGGCTTTTTTTCGGAACCGCGAGTCTCAAGACTCGACCGCGAAGCGAAACGCCAATGATGAGCTAACGCCATTCTCCCCAAAACCGGTCCTCGATCGCCACGACCGCCCCCTCGACCGCGACACCGGCTGGGAACAATTCACTTCGCCCTTGGTCGGCGGTGCCGGCCTAGCCGCAGAAACATGGCGGCTTGAGGGCACCCATCATGCCCCTGAACGTGTCATCCGCAGGGGCACCACCAACTGGTCATACATTTTCTCATCCACCCCATGGTCCAGTGCCGTCTGCTTCAGTGGGATGTTGCGCTGAACCGCGTCACGGGCGATTTCAGCGGCTTTTGCGTAGCCTATCTCCGGCGTAAGGGCGGTGATCATCATGACCGAGTGTCCGGTGTTTTCGCTGATTTTCGGTATGTTGAGCCGTGTTCCATCGATCATGAACTCACGGAAACCTTCGCATGCGTCAGCCATGATCCGAGCCGAGTGCAAATAGTGGTGGATGATGATCGGGCGGAAGGTGTTGAGTTCGAAATTACCCTCGGCACCCGCCATTTGAACGGCTCCATCCGACGCCATGATTTCAATGCAAACCATCAGCATCGCCTCGGCTTGGGACGGATTCACCTTACCTGGCATGATCGACGAACCTGGTTCGTTGGCAGGCAGGGTGAGTTCCATCAATCCAGCGCGCGGCCCCGAAGCCAGCCAGCGAAGATCATTGGCTATCTTATACAGGGTGACCGCAGCCCCCTTGAGCGCCGCGTGGGCGCGCACCATGCGGTCGAGCGTCGCCTGCGCGGCGAACTTGTTATTCGCGGGCCGGAAGGCAAAGCCTGTCAACCCGAACAGCTCCTCCGCGACCTCTACATCGAATCCTTCCGGCGCATTCAGGCCGGTGCCCACCGCCGTCCCGCCCATTGCGATGTGCAGCAAACCCTCCGTCACACGGGAAACCTCCGCCATGCTGTCATCCAGCGCTGCAACATATCCGGACCACTCTTGTCCCACCGTCAGTGGCGTGGCATCCTGCAAATGAGTGCGGCCGATTTTCACCACTTCCGCCCATGCCTTGGACTTTGCATTCAGCGCATTCCGCAGCCGGCCAAGCGCGGGAATGGTTTCCTCCACCACGGTCCGGTATCCCGCCAGATGCATGGCGGTCGGAAACGTGTCGTTGCTGGATTGGGCCATGTTCACATGATCGTTCGGATGCACCGGTGACTGCGAACCGAGCTCCCCGCCGAGCAACTGGATACAACGGTTGGAAATCACCTCGTTGACGTTCATATTCGTGTGGGTGCCGGATCCGGATTGCCACACGAAGAGCGGGAATTCCGTATCCAACTCGCCGCTGACAATCTCGTCGCACACCTGACCGATCAACGCCCCCATCCACCCCGGGAGCCGGCCGTTCCTCGTGTTCACGGTCGCCGCCGCTTTCTTCAGGCAGCCATATGCGTGATAAACCTCCTTCGGCATTCGGTCCCCGCCGATGTTGAAGTGCTCCAGACTCCGCTGGGTCTGAGCCCCCCAATAATGCTTCGCCGGAACACTGACCTCTCCGAGACTGTCGAACTCCGTTCGCGTGCCGCTGGCTTCAAGGCCGATCGGAAGGGCGAAGATCCGGGGCTTGTTTTCTAATGAGGTTTTCATAAATCCTCCGTGGGAAAAGTCGTCGAGCATCGCCACGCGTGCAAATGGATTTCCAACCGGCGCCACTTGACCGGGAACCGCCACGGGCCCAGTGTTCCCTCCTCATGCGCGACATCACCCATCCCGCCGAGCGTCTCGTCAAGGCGATGGCCCGGATCTATCAATATCGGATGACCACCACCTCTGGCGGGAACCTTTCCATCCGCGATGACGACGGCTCCATCTGGATCACTCCCGCGCGGGTGGACAAGGGAGCGCTCCGCGTGGAGGACATCGTCCGCGTGTTTCCCGACGGCAGCACCGAAGGCCGGCACAAGCCGTCTTCCGAATTTCCCTTCCATCGGCAGATCTATCAGAATCGCCCGGACCTCAAGGCCATCGTGCATGCCCACCCGGTGGCGCTCGTCGCCTTCAGCATCTGCGGCCAGTCGCCGGACACGCGCCTTTTCAGCAAGGCCCACGCGGTTTGCGGCGACGTCGGCTTCGCCCCCTACGCATTACCCGGAAGTGACTTGTTAGGTCGGCGCATCGCGGAGGTGTTCGCCGCCGGACACGACTGTGTGATGCTGGAGAACCACGGCGTGGTCGTCGGTGGCGTGGATTTTGCGGATGCCTTCCGGCGCTTTGAAACGCTGGAATTCGTCGCCAAGACCGTGGTCAAGGCGCGGGCGCTCGGTGAGGTCCGCTATCTCACGAACGAGCAGGTCGCCATCGGCGAGGCCAGGGGCCCGGAACTCGAGGAGTTCGACCCCGGTCCCGCCACCAGCGAGGAACGCGCGCTACGCCGGGAGCTCTGCGATTTCATCAGCCGCGGCTATCACCAGCGCTTGCTCACCGCAAATGCGGGAAGCTTTTCCGTTCGTCTGGACGAAGACTCTTTCCTCATCAGTACGCAGTGGGTCGATCGCGCGACCATCACGCCCGACCAGTTGGCGCTCGTCCGCGCCGGCCGCCGCGAGCGGGGCACACCTCCCAGCCGCGCCTGGAAGCTCCACCAAGCGGTCTATCAGAAGCATCCGGAAATCCGGGCCATCGTCAACGCCACGCCCGTGAATGCCACCGCTTTCTCCGCCTCGGCCCAACGGCTCGACACCCGCACCATTCCGGAAAGTTATATTTTCCTGCGCGACGTCGCGGTCTTCCCGTTTTCCGCAATGTATGGGAAGCCGGAGAAAATTGCGGAAACGATGACTCCGGAGTTCCCCATCGCCTTGATCGAAAACGATTGCGCGCTGGTGTTGGGAACCACGATTCTCGACGCCTTCGATCGCCTGGAAGTGCTCGAATCCACCGCCGAAGCTGTGATTCTGAGCAGGTCGCTCGGCGTGGTCCGCCCGATGGGCGATGCCGTGATCGACGAACTGGTGCAGGCGTTTCTCTCCTGAGCGCCTTATCTGGCCGAGTCCCCGGCCTCCTCCTTGGCTGGCACAAACACAAGACCGACGCCATTGATGCAGTAGCGCTTGTCGGTGGGCGTATTGAACCCTTCGCCCTCGAAGACATGGCCGAGGTGTCCGCCACATTTCGCGCAGTTCACCTCGATCCGGATGGTTCCGAGACTAGTGTCCTTTCGAGTGGTCACATTTTGCGCCTTGGCGGGATCGTAAAACGACGGCCAGCCACAACCGGAATCAAATTTCTGATCAGATGAAAACAACAGGGCTCTGCAGCCGGCACAATGGTAGGTACCCCGGCCCTGATGTTTGAATTCCTTGTAAGCCGCACCATTCGGAGCCTCGGTACCGGCCTTGCGGAGGATGCGGTATTGCTCCGGGGTGAGTTCCTTTTTCCACTCCTCGTCGGTTTTTACCACCTTCCCGGCAGGATCGGCTGGCATCTCGGCGCTGGTTTCCATGACAGACCTGTTCTCGTCCCCCGCGGAGCAGCCTGCAAGGGAGAAAGCACAGCACAAAAGGAATGAAAGATGGCGCTTTCTCATATCCCATCAGAGGCACCGCCAGAGATTCTATTCCATCCCCCTTCGGAGTTCTTCATGCCAGCTGCTCGCGCAGCACGGCCTTGGTGTAGTCGCGGTTCAAGCGCGCAATGTGGTCGACGCTGATTTCCTTCGGGCAGGCGGCTTCGCACTCGTATTGGTTGGTGCAGTTTCCGAAGCCTTCGGAGTCCATCTGCCGGACCATCGCGAGCACACGCTTGTCGCGTTCCGGCTGGCCTTGCGGCAGGTGGCCGAGGTGGGAAACCTTCGCCGCCACGAACAACATCGCCGAGGCGTTTTTGCAGGAGGCGACACAGGCTCCGCAACCAATGCAGGCCGCGGCATCGAACGAAGAATCGGCATCATCCTTGGGAATTGGAATCGTGTTGGCATCGACGGCAGAACCGGTGCGGACATCGACGTATCCACCCGCGGCGATGATGCGGTCGAAGGCTTCACGATCCACGATCAGATCGCGGATCACGGGAAAAGGATTGGCGCGGAAGGGCTCGATCCAGATCGTGTCGCCATCGGAGAACTTCCGCATGTGAACCTGACAGGTCGTGACACCGCGATCTTTCCCATGGGGAATGCCGTTGATGGTGAGCGAGCAGGTGCCGCAAATCCCCTCGCGGCAGTCGTGATCGAAGTGGATCGGCTCTTCGCCTTTCAAGACAAGTCGCTCGTTGACGATGTCGAGCATCTCGAGAAACGAAGCTTCCGCCGGGATATCCTTGGCATCGTAGGTTTCGATTTTACCCTGCGCGTTCGGGCCGGACTGCCGCCATACTTTGAGTGTCAGATTCATGGAAATTCGATACGGAATTGGAACGGATAAACGGCGGAGCCCGCCGACTTCGGGGGCAGAGTAATCGGCCATCCCGCGCGGGCTAGGAGAAAAATCAGGATTTGTAATCCATTTCTCCATTTTTCACCGCATCATTTGAGGGAACGTGGAGATTTGTGGTTCATCGCACATCAACAGATTGGGAAAACCGATTTGACACCCAAAAAAAGCGATGCATGTTTCATGATGTCGCAAGACAGCAGGCGGCCCGATTGAACGTCTCTTTGGGTTTTTTGGGTTTTTCCCGGGGATAATCGATCGGGTCGCTTCATGTACGGATGGCTCGCTGCCGGGACCTCTTCCGAGGCCACTGCCGCCAAAACCGGCTTACTGCGCTTCCGCCGCGGCTTTTTCCTGAGCCTGCTTGGGGTCCTTCCAAGTGGACTGGATATAAACCTCACGCAATTCCTTGAAGCCGATCTGACAAGGACTTTGAGCCATCAGGTCCGCACCCTTGTTGTTTTTCGGGAACGCGATGACCTCGCGGATGCTGTCTTCTCCGGCGACAAGCATGGCAATCCGGTCGAGACCCAAGGCAAGTCCGCCGTGCGGCGGCGCGCCGAAGCGGAAAGCGTCGAGGATGTGGCCGAACTTGACCTGCTGCTCTTCCGATCCGACACCCAGCACCTCGAACATTTTCGCCTGCAGGTCCTTTTCGTGAATCCGGATGGAACCGCCGCCAAGTTCGTAGCCGTTCAGGACGACGTCGTAAGCCATGGCGCGGACGTTCGCGAAATCTCCGGCGTCGAGTTTCTCGATGTCCTCGGGATTCGGGCGGGTGAACGGATGGTGGACGGCGCACCAGTGGCCGGTCTCCTCGTCGAGCGCGAGTAGCGGGAAATCGACGACCCACAGGAAGTTGAAAGCCTTTGAGTCCTTGGTGAGTTCCATCATGACCGCGCATTCGGTGCGAACACGGCCTAGGATGGTGGAAACGCTGTCACGCGAGCCGGCGGCGAAGAAGACGATGTCCCCCTCGGAGAGGTCCATCTTGGCGGTGACCGCTTCTTTTTCGGCATCGGTGAAAATCTTCCAGAGCGGGCTCTTGTATTCGCCGTTCTCGTATTTGATGAAGGCGAGGTTTTTCACGGGAAGCCCGGCCTGCACGGCGATCTCGTTTAGGCGGTTCATCTGGCCGGTGGTGATGCCGGCGAAGCCTTTCGCGTTGATGGCGCGGACGACACCACCGCCATCGAGAATGCTGCGGAAAATCTTGAACTCGGTCGCCGCGAAGACATCGCCGAGGTCGGTGATCTTCAGATCATAACGAGTGTCCGGTTTATCGGAGCCGTAGATGTCCATCGCATCGGCGTAGGTCATGCGCTCGAAGGAGTTTGGAATTTCAACGCCAAGCCCTGCCTTGAACATCGTGCCCAGCAGACCTTCGACGGTGCGGATGATGTCCTCCTGGCCGACGAAGCTGGCTTCGATGTCGATCTGGGTGAACTCCGGCTGGCGGTCGGCGCGCAGATCCTCGTCCCGGAAGCAACGGGCGATCTGATAGTATCTCTCCAAACCGGCCACCATCATGAGCTGTTTGTATTGCTGCGGTGCCTGCGGCAGCGCGTAGAAGCGGCCGGGGTTCAGGCGGGACGGCACGAGAAAATCGCGCGCGCCTTCGGGCGTGGGATTCGAGAGGATCGGTGTTTCGATTTCGTGAAAGCCCGCCTCGTCGAGGAAACGGCGAGCGGCGGAAGTGATCACGCTGCGCTGGCGGATGTTCTTGCTCATGCGCGCGCGGCGCAGGTCGAGGTAGCGATACTTCATCCGCAGGTCCTCGTTGGAGAGCTCCTTGTCGAGCTGGAACGGCAGCACGTCCGCCTTGTTCACGATGCGCAGTTCCTTGGCGACGATCTCGATGCCACCAGTGTCGATTTTGTCGTTGATGGTTCCATCCAGACGCGGCGAGACCGCGCCGACGACCTGCACGACGTCCTCTTCACGCAGCGTGTGGGAAAGCTTGGCGACCTCCGGGTTTTCCTCCGGATGAAACGCGCACTGCGTGAGTCCTTCGCGGTCGCGGAGGTCGATGAAAATCACACCGCCGTGATCACGGGCGGAGTTCACCCAGCCGATGAGTGTGACGGTCTGGCCGATGTGGGACTCGCGGAGTTCGTTGCAATGATGGGAGCGCATTTTGGAAAAATTCTAAATCTTAAATTCTAAATGGATTTAATCAGGCCAGCAGTGGGCCGTCGGGTTCGAGGAGACGGTCGGTGAGCCATTCAACGGCGGTTTTAGCGTTGCCGGATTCCTCCATGCGGCTGGCCAGAACCTTGAGTTTAAGCTCGGGATATTCGGCCCCGACCACGAGGGCGAAACGCGCGCCGGATTTCTCCGCGCTCTGGAATTGCTTGCCGACCTTCGCGGGATTGAGCGGGAGGTCCGCCGAAATCCCGGCACGGCGGAGGTCGGTGACGAGTTTGAGAGACTCTGCTCGCTTGGTTTCGTCAGCGACGACGACGAAGACATCGCAGGCGGCGGCATTGCGCTGGAGCCAGACTTCCATCTTCATCAACGCGTGGGTGGTTTCCTCAATGAGGTTGCGGATGACGTAGTCGCCCATGGCGAATCCTGTGGCCGGGAGATCGACGGCACCTTCGGAGATGTTGGCGACGAGGGTGTCATAACGTCCACCACCGGCGACGGCGCGCATGGATTTTTTCGAGTCGAACACCTCGAAAACGACGCCCGTGTAATACGCGAGGCCGCGCACGATCGAGAGGTCGAGTTCGATGAAATCGCCGAGTCCACGGGCGGTGAGATCTTGAAGAATCGCGAGGTAAGCCGGCGAGGCGTTCGCGGGATCGGCGATGAAGGCGCGCACCTGCTCCGTGGTCAGGGAGAAGGCGGCGAGTTTCTGCGCGAGCACCTCGGGTTTTTCTCGTTCGATCTTATCAACAATGCTGAGGAAATCGGGGATCGCGTCCTCGGCGACTCCATGTTGGCTGGCGAAGCCAATCCACGCATGGCGGTCGGAGACGCGCACCACGAAATCCCCTGCCACGAATCCGAAGGCGAGCATCGTTTCGATCGCCAGCGAGATGAGCTCCGCATCGGCTGCGGGCCCGGCCTCACCGAGGATATCCACGTTAAACTGGTGAAACTCGCGCCCCCTGCCCTTCTGCGGTTTTTCGTAGCGGAAACACTGGCCGATCTCGAACCACTTGAGAGGCTTGGGGAAATGGCGCTGGTGCTCGGCAACGAGCCGGGCGAGCGAAGCGGTCACCTCCGGACGCAGCGTCACGTCACGCCCACCCTGGTCTTCGAAACGGAAAAGCTGCGAGGAAAGTTCGCCACCGGACTTTTTCAAATAGAGAGCGGTGTCCTCGAGAACCGGCGACTCATACTCCACGTAGCCGCAACGGCGGGCGACCGAGCGCCAGGTTTCGAACAAATAATTACGCACCGCGCATTCACGGGGAATGAAATCGCGGAAACCTGGAAGTGCTTGGAATGAAGGTCCTGCCATGGGCGGGCGGCGAGGATGCATGTCGTTTCCTGCATTTCAAGGCAGGATTGCACGGCGGTGTCACGATGACCGGTTTCGCAGGCGTTTCAGCAGTTCCGGGTCCGCCAGCGAGCAGGTGGCCTTCCTTTGCGTGAAGACCTTTCGATCCGACTCGCACATCAAAACCATCGCCCTTCCTCGACGGTCAGTCCCGACGGCTCCGCCACCCCCCCCTGCAGCGGGGCGCAGAAAATTCGCGCCCGTTGATCCAGAGGAGAAACGAGCCGCAAAGAAGCCGAGCAAAACGCGCAATCATCATCCAAAAACAATCTTCAGGACCTTGGCTGTTTCCCATGGACGTGCCAGCGGAGCACCCAACAGAAGTGCTTGCAATCGAAGCCCGCGTGCACATGCTGTTCACATGCGCACGCATGCTGCCGGTGAACCCAACTCTGCAAACCTGGGGATTGAGTCCAACCCCGCATCGTCTTCGCGGATTCAGGACATGCCCTTTGACCAGCGACCTCGTGAGAAACTCGCCCAACTCGGTCCCGCAGCCTTGGACAACGCCGAACTGATGGCCTTGTTCATCTCCACCGGCACCAAGGGCCGCAGCGCCATCGAGATCGGCCGGAGCCTGATCCACAAATACGGGTCCATCGGCGCATTGGGCGGGCTCCCCGTCTCGGAACTCGCCAAAGAGCGCGGCCTCGGACTGGCCAAAGCCTCGAAACTCGCCGCGGCCTTTGAACTCGGCACCCGGGTCGCGCGGGAACAACTCCGCGCCAGCCCACTCGACAGCCCGGAACTCATCCATGAGTGTTTCGCCCCACAACTCCGCCATCTGAGCCATGAACAAGTCGTCGTGGCCGTGGTGGACACCCGTCTCCGGCATATCGGCACCACCGTCGTTTCAGTCGGAACGGTGAGCGAATCCACCGCCCATCCACGGGAAATCCTCCGTCCGGTGATCACCCGCGGAGCCTATGGTTTCATCCTGATTCACAACCACCCCTCTGGCGATCCCAGTCCGAGCCGTGCCGATGAACTCGTGACCCGCCGGGTCATCGAAGCCGCCGCCTTGATGCAGGTTCACTTTCTCGACCATGTCATTATCGGAAGGCCCGAACCGGGAAGATCCGCCTATTATTCGTTCCGCGAGGCCGGACTTGTGCCCTGAGTTGCTTTTCTTCCGGCACTGTCCTAGCGTCCCGGGGACGCCGCATGTATCATCTGCACCTCGCCCGGAACCTTCGTTCTCTTGCTTTTCTCCTGATCATCGCCGCAGTCCTGTCGGCGCTCGGGACCTTGTGGTGGGCGAACCGAACCGGCCTCCCGGAGTCTTGGCGGACCGCCATCGAGCGGGAGATCAGCAAACAAGGTGCGCACGTCGAAATCGGAGCTTTGAGCTACGTCCCGCTGCGCGGAGTGGTCGCCACCAAAGTCCGGGTTTTTTCCGATCCGCATCTTCAACAGGAGATTTCCCGACTCGAGCGGGTGATTCTGGATTTTGACAAAGCCAAACTCGCGCAGGGCCGCGTCCGCCTGACCAAGATTGAACTCAAAGACGCGGCGCTGGTGCTTCCCGTGGACCCCAAGGATCCTGATTCCGAAGTGTTGGAAATCAGCCATGCGAATGGCATCGTATTCATTCCCGGTGGCCGCCGTATCGAGATCCGCAACGCCACCGGCCTGATCTCCGGCATCGAAGTCAGCCTCAACGCCCGGCTGATCGGCTATCAACAACAGGGAGAGTCCCGGCCCGACGATTCCGAGATGGGAAACCGCCGCCATTTGATCGCCCGGATCATCGGCGAACTCAAAAAGTGGCATTTCGACGAGGATCACCCTCCCCACCTTGGGGTCTTCCTTGAGGGTGATGCGAACGATCCTTCGTCGGTCGCAGCGAAGCTCTCGTTGCTCGCCAAAGAAGTGGAGAAAAACCAGCATGTCCTCGATGAGGTCTCTGCTGAGGCCGAAATCACCGGCGACCTCCTCACCGTCACCTCGCTGCAAGCCAAGGACTCAAGGGGGACGCTCAACGGACGCCTCGATTATGATTTGAGTGACCGTGCCGGTCGTTTCGATCTGCATTCGTCACTTGAAATCCCGCCTCTCCTCAAGGCTTGGCTGGGAGTTCCGCCGATTCGCGACATCTTGTTCGGGGGCGGACAAACCGTCGATGCGGAGGGCGAGTTCCGCATCGATGAAAAGCATCAACCGCAAATTCGTATGACGGGCCATGCGCGTTGCGAGTCAGTGCTGCTGCGCGGAGCGCGGTTCGATACGGTGGAGGGCTCGTTTTCCTGGGCGGAGGGAGATCTTTTTCTGAGGGACATGCGCTTGTCCCGTCCCGATGGTGAGGCCACCGGCAAGGCCCTGATCCAGTGGCCGCTGGTCCGTCTTGCGCTGGAATCCACCCTGCCGGAGCAGATCTTCAAGCCGCTCTTTACTGGCAAGCCGCTGGAAACCGTCATCGACAATTTCACCGATCGAGAGGACGCCCGCGTTCACATCAAACTCGAGGGCGGCTTCGATGCGACCGACCGCACGTCTTGGGCCTACAGCGGTTCCGGAAAAGTGGAAAACGTCAGCTACAGGGGCGTGCCGGTGAACCATGCGGATTGCAAGTTCTCACTCAGTCATCACGAATTGGATTTCCACGATGGCACCGTGGACTTCAACTATCAGAACTACGCGCTTCGCAAAGAATTCAGCGGACCTGCACGGGGAACCGCCAGGATCGGCCGCATCCGCTACGACGCATCGCGCAAAATCGTGGAGGTGGAAAACGTCACCGGCCCCATTTGGGCCGCGCCCCTCGTGCGCTTGTTCGCGCCGCGGGTAGCGGATTCGCTGGAAGCCTACCGCTTTCACGAACCGCCGGAACTCACTGGCTCGGGCGTGGTGGATGTCACTCCGCAGGGCCGGACCGCCCTGGACGTTTCCTTCCAATCCGCTGGCGAGGCGGACTACCGCTTTCTCGGGGAGAACCTGACCTTGTCGCAGCCATCCGGGAACGTGGCCATCCGCGGTCCGCAGGTGACGATTGAGGATCTCAAGCTCAACGTCTTCGACGGCCCGGTCGCTTCACGTTTCGATTTCCTCGGAAACGGAAAACTCGAGGGCGAGATGAACTGGACCAAACTCTCGATCCCCGCGCTCACCTCTACCTATGGATTCCAAATGAAAGGCGGCGGCACCCTCACCGGACGTCTCGAGTTCTCAATGACGGACGGCAAGGTGGAAACCATGAACGGCAGCGGCTTGTTCGCGCTCGAAAAAACCGAATTGTTCGCGGTGCCCGTCTTCGGTCCGCTGAGTCCGGTCATCAGCGGGGTTCTGGGCGATCGCAGGGCCGGATTCGAACGAGCCAAAAGCGCGTTCTGCAATTTCAGAATAAAGGACGGCATCCTCTCGACCGGGGACTTCCGGACCGCCACCACCTCGCTCGTTTTCGCGGGCGATGGCGTCGTGGATTTGAAGGAACGGACGCTGGATATGACGATACGCCTCAACGCCCGCGGACTTCTGGGATTAATAACCCTTCCGCTGCGTCCGTTTTACGGGATGTTTCAGTTCCGCGGGACGGGCCCTTTAAATGCCACCAAATGGGAAAACGTGATGTTCACCACCCCGGGAGAGGAGCAAAAGGCCATTCTGTTACCCGCGCCCAAGGCCACGGTGGTGGGAAGTGAAGAATGATCGGACTTTTCAAAGTCACGCCTTGCGCACCGGTCCCGGAGGTGCAAGTAATTTCCCAGCAGGATATGCCATGAGGGCTTGTCCAAAACCAAAGAACTCCCATGTCCAATTCATTCTCCACCCCCGAAAGTCTTGATCCTGAAGCGGGCTTCACCAAGACCCCGTCCGTCTCACAGGCGGCCAATGATTTGCGCGCCGCTGCCGGCGAGAAAGCCAAGGAATTCGTGCAAACCGCCGAAAGCAAAGCCTCTGTTTTCAAAGAGCGCGCGACGGAATCCGCACAGCATTTCCGCGAAACCGCCACCGAAAAGGCCGCGGCGTTGAAATCCGTAGCCTCCGAGCGCGCCCAACACCTCAAGGAGTCCGCCACCGAGCAGTGGCAGGACACTCGCGTCAAGGCCAAGGAACTCCACGTCACCGCAGAGGATTACATCCGCCAAAACCCCACGAAATGCGTGCTCAGCGCCTTGGGTCTCGGTTTTCTCGTCGGCCTGATCGTCCGTCGTTGAGTTTCGCGTCAAGGACGGCCCGGCACTTTGTTAGATCGACCCCGGTTATTCCCGGGTCTAATAGACCGCTGCCTCATGAATCCTGCTATGGACCATCAAACTCCGCCTCCTGCGGAAGATGTCGGCACGAACCGTCCGGGTGGCACGGCACCACCCTCCCATTGGAGCGAGGCACTGATGGGACTTGTCTCGTCCCGCATCGCCCTGATTGAACTGGAATCCAAAGAGGCCGCCAAAGGGGGGGCTCGGCGGGCGATCGCACTCATGGCCGCGATCATCTGCGTGTTTTTCACTTGGGCGCTGTTACTGGCCGGAGGAATCGCCGCCATCTCCGCTGCGACCGGTTGGCCATGGCATTGGGTCGCCATGGCCGGCGCCGCCATCCACTTGCTCGCCGCCATCATTCTCATCAGAAGAGCGAAACCGTCCGACCAACCCGCCTTCCCTGTCACCCGCTCCGAATTCCAGAAAGATCGCGAATGGATAGAAAACCTACAGAAGACCCGGAAATCCAACGTCTGATCCGTCTCGGTGAGGCCTCGCGGTCCTGCTTGTCATCCGAGGTGGCCGCACTCAGGCAGCGGCTGGATTTGCCCTCCCGAGTCCGGGGGTCCTTGCAAGAACATCCGTCCGCCTGGCTGTTCGGCTCGCTGGCATCTGGAATGGCCGCAAGCCTGATGTTCCGCCGCCGGCCCAGCTCGCCCAAAAAGCGCAGGGGGATTTCTGGCGCGGTCATCGGTCTCACCTTGACCGCCGCACGGCCACTCGCGAGACTCTGGCTCAGCAACCAAGTCAAGCAGTGGTCGACGGGTTTCACCTCCGGCACTTGCAGCACCAATCCCCAAAATTCTTCAAGACCACCCCATGTCCACACATCAGGTTCTGGATCACGTTGATCAATACCTTCAACTCGGGCGCGATTATGAATGCTCCGACGTTCACCTCCCGACTGCCTACCCGCCGGCATGGCGCCGTTTCGGACAGCTATCCCCGATTTGGGAGGATCATCCACCGCTGACTCCGGAGGACACCGAACGTCTTGCCCGCTCTTTCCTCGCCGAAAATCATTGGAACCGTCTTCAGGAAAAGGGAGATGTGGACTTCGCCTACTCCGCGCCAAACGGCCGTTACCGCGCGTCCGTGGTGAAGCAACGGCTTGGTTACGACATGGTGTTCCGGATCATCAACTCGGAGATCCGAACACTCGAAGACATCGGTCTGCCCCTCGAGCACATCCTTCCCCTCACCCGCTATCAGAACGGACTGGTCCTCGTCACGGGGTCTGTCGGCTCCGGCAAGTCCACCACCCTCGCCGCCTTGGTGGATTTCATCAACCGCGACCGCGAGGACCACATCCTGACCCTCGAAGACCCCATCGAATACGTCTTCGATTCCAAAGGCTGCCACGTCAATCAGCGTGAGGTGCACACCCACACCCATTCCTTCGCCAAAGCTCTCCGCGGCGCGCTGCGCGAAGACCCGGACGTCATCATGGTGGGTGAAATGCGCGACCTGGAAACCATCCAACTCGCTCTCACCGCAGCGGAAACCGGACACTTGGTGCTCGGAACCCTCCACACCGGCAACGCCCCGCGCACACTCGACCGGGTCCTTGACGTATTCCCCACCGACCAGCGCGACCAGATCCGCATCATGGTCTCTGAGTCACTGCGCGGCATCCTATCCCAACAACTCGTACCCAAGGCCGATGGCACCGGCCGTGTCCTCGCAATGGAACTGCTCGTCAACACCCCAGCCGTCTCCAACTGTATTCGCGAAGGAAAAACCTTCATGCTGCCGGGTGTCATGCAGACCGGCAAAAACGTCGGCATGATCACCATGGATGAATCCCTCCGAAAACTCTACGTCCAAGGTGCCATCACGCGGGATGAAACCCTGTTCCGTGCGGATGACAAGGCGCAGATGAAGCTTTTCCTCGAGTCCTGACCGCCTGACTCCTTTTCCCGCCCAACGCCCACTCCGACCATGGCTCGCATTGACGAATTCTTCCGCTATCTGATCGCCAACAAAGGCTCCGACCTCCATCTATCCGAAGGCCAGCCTCCCAAAATCCGTGTTCACGGCGCGGTCTCAGCCATCCCGGACATGGAGATCCTGGTTGGCGAGGATTTCAAAAACCTCCTGTCCGAGATCTGTGACCCCAAAGCCTTCGAGCGCTACCTCGAAGTCGGCGATCTCGACTTCGCCTATGAAATGGACGAGGACTCGCGATTCCGCTGCAACTATCTCAAGCAACAGAATGGCCTTGGAGCCGTTTTTCGACTCATCCCCACCGAGATCGCCTCGCTCGAAGCACTCGGAGTGCCCGCCGTGGTGAAGGAATTCGGCCACATGCGCTCGGGTCTGGTGCTTGTCACCGGCCCCACCGGGTCCGGGAAGTCCACCACCCTCGCCGCTCTGTTGGATTACATCAACATCAACTTCAACCGACACATCATCACCGTTGAGGAACCCATCGAGTTCGTTCACAGCAACAAAAAGTCCATCATCACCCAGCGTGAGGTGCCCATCCAGACCCCGTCCTTCGCCGACGGCCTGCGCGCCACACTTCGGGAGGACTCCGATATCGTGCTCGTGGGCGAAATGCGCGACCTTGAAACGATTTCCCTCGCTCTCACCGCAGCGGAAACCGGCCTGCTCGTCTTCGGAACTCTCCACACCAACAACGCCCGCAAGACCGTCGACCGGATCATCGACGTGTTTCCGTCGGACCAACAGTCTCAGGTGCGCACGATGCTCGCCGCCTCGCTCCGTGGCGTCGTGGCCCAACTCCTGTGCAAACGAGTGGACAAGCCCGGCCGCACCGCTGTCCACGAAATCATGTTCGCCACTCCCGCCGTCTCCGCGATCATCCGCGAAGGCGCCACCCAGAAACTCTACGACGTCATCACCGGCGGCAAGAGCGAGGGCATGCAGTTCATGGACGAGTCCATCTGGTCCAAGCTCCGCGAAGGCATGATCTCTCCGGAAGAAGCCTACATGAAGTCCATCGACAAGACCCGCTTCAGGCGTTTCCTTCCGGCCGAACTCTCCCACTTGGGCGAAGCCTCCGGCGAGAGCCCGATGACACACTGATGTTGTGGTGGCAGTGCTGTTTCCGGCCACAAGTCCCACGGTAAAACGGACATCCGGGTGATCCGCCGGTCATCTCCCCAAGAGATGCGGCCGTTTCCGCAACACCATCAACCGGTTGGCGGTCAGATTTTTTCCACCTCCACGCACACTTCCATGCGGCAGTGCCCCGTACCCTGATAGCTGCCAACCACCGGAGCGACGTCGTCATAATCACGGCCCACGGCCAGCTTCACATACCGTTCGTCGGCGAGCGTGTTGTTAGTCGGATCAAAGCCGATCCATCCGGCCGCGGGCAGATAGACCTCACACCAAGCATGCGATGCCTGGGCCCCGACGAGCGAATCCGCCGGTCCGTTGTAAAGATAGCCGGACGCATACCGCGCCGCCACTCCGATTGCCCGGCACATTCCCAACATGACATGGGTGTAGTCCTGGCAGACACCACATTTGAGCTCGAACGCCTCCAGGAAATTCGTGTGCACTGCGGTGGCTCCCGGTTCATAGCGGAATTCGGCGTGAATCCATGACATCACCGCGCATGCCTTGTCGAAAACGCAAGCGGACCCATGCGTGACGTCGACCGATTGCCGCCAGACCCCGGGCGTTTTCACCACGCGGTTGCAGTCCTGCAGAAACGGCCATACACGCTCCCGGATCGAGAGTTCCGCGTAATCAGCCACCGTCCCCATGCGGCTTTCCGCAGACAGTCCGAGGGGCAGGTTGTGCACGCGGATGCGGCTTTCAATCTCCAGTTTCGAGTGGGGGTCCGGAAGTTCGAAATGGTGGGTGATGTTCTGAAACAGATCCGTGAAGCGCCGCAAGCGGGTCGCGGGAATCACCCGGATCAACGAGAAAAGCGTTTTCTGATAGGGAAACGTCCGTGGCTCGAGCCGAAGCGTGTTGAGACTCTGGGTCACCGGAGCCCCGTAATGAAACGTCGTCCGGTGCAAGACCGAAAGCCGCACCCCGGTGACTGATGCCGCGGATTCGTCGGAGACCGTCACTGTTGTTGCTGCTGTTGCATCTGCCATAGCGCGATGGCGGATGGTGATCTGGATTCCGCCTCAGGGGAAACCTGAATCCGTTCCGGCATCAGGACGTAGCTCTCGAAGATCGCCTCGCCGATCCGATTGAACCTCTCTTGAAGTGAATCGAGATACTCATGGAGCCCGGTGCGGAAGGCCTCGTCGGTGGATCCGAAGTTGAGATCCGAGAGTAGGCGGCCGGTTTCCCGCTCGGCATCATTGGAATAGGAACCCCGCGGAGTGCCGGAAATCCGGTGCAAGGCCGTGTCCACCGCTTCGACGCAAAAAAGTACCGAACGTGGAAAATCCTTTGAAAACACAAGAAAATCGAAAACTCCGCGGGCATCGGTCTCACGCTTCACCGTGCGGAACGCCCCCAGCGCTCCGCACGAGCGCAGGATCGCCGACCAGTGGAGGATTCCGGGAGAGGCCGCCTTCACCCCATCCGCTCCGCCAGGCAGATAGCTTGTGACGTCGAGAAAACGCGTCGTCTTGTCGGCGCGCTCAAGATGTCTGCCCAGATCCATGAACTCCCATGCCTCGTTGCGCGACAAGGTGGAGGCGGCTATCCCGAGGAAGGTTTCCGCGGAACGGCGCACATCCTGATAGAACCGCGCCGGATCGGATGCGATCAGCCGCCTGGCCTCATCCGACCGCGTGAACAGATAGAGGGAGTTGATTTCCTCCCACAGCTCGTCAGACAGCTGATCCCTCACGGTGCGGGCGTTTTCCCGCGCAAACCCGATGCATGACATGATGCTGTTCGGGTTCCGGCGATCGTCGGTGAGGAAATGGATGACCTCGGCGCTTCCGGCAACGTCATAAAGGGTGTTGAAGGTTTCCTCATCCCCGGCGCTCAGGATGATCGGCTGCCAGAAGCCCCGCAGGCGGTCGCTATCGAGACGCTCGGAATCCAGCAGCAGTTGCTGGTTCACATCGATCAGACGTGCCAGGTTGTCGGCCCGCTCGACGTAGCGGACCATCCAGTAAAACGTGTTTGCAACGCGGGACAACATGATGATTTCAGCGGCGGAGGACCCAAGTGTCCTTGCTCCCCCCGCCTTGGGAGGAGTTGACGATAAGCGAGTCTTTGGTGAGCGCCACGCGGGTCAGTCCGCCCGGCACGATTTTCACATCATTGCCATAGATGATGTAGGGCCGGAGGTCGATGTGCCGGCCTTCCATGGCTCCATCGCACCATGTCGGCGAGCGTGAAAGGGAGATCACCGGCTGCGCGATGTAGTTGCGGGGATCCGCAAGGATCTGCTCACGGAACGCGGTGATTTCATCCTTGGTGGCGGACGGCCCCATCAGCATGCCGTAGCCCCCGGATTCGTTCGCGGCTTTCACCACCAACTCCGGCAGGTGGCTGAGGATGAATTTCATGTCTTGCTCCTCCGAGGCGAGATATGTGGGCACGTTCTTCAAGATCGGCTTCTGGCCGAGGTAGTATTCGATCATTCGCGGCACGAAGTGATAGATCACCTTGTCATCGGCCACCCCGGTCCCCACCGCATTGGCCAGCGCGACATTGCCAGAACGGTAGGCGTTCATCAGCCCGGGCACACCCAAGACCGAATCCTTTCGGAACACCACCGGATCGATGAAATCATCATCGATGCGACGATAGATCACATCCACGCGCTTCAGGCCCCGGGTGGTCCGCATGTAAACGAACTGGTCCACCACCACAAGGTCCCCACCCTCGACGATGTCGATGCCCATCTCCCGGGCCAGGTAACAATGCTCGAAATACGCGCTGTTGTGGCAGCCCGGAGTGAGCAGCACGCAAACAGGATCCACTTCCCGTCGCGGTGAAATATGATGGAGCATGGCGAGCAGATCCCGCGGGTAAGAACTGACCGAGCGCACGCCCATGTCCACGAATAACCGGGGGAACGCGCGTTTCAAGGCGTTGCGGTTTTCCAGAAGATACGAGGCTCCGGAGGGGCAGCGGCCGTTATCCTCAAGCACGTAATACTCGCCGTCCGCCCCGCGGATCAGATCGCTACCGCAAATGTGGATGTAAATATCCCCCGGCACGTCCACGCCGCGGAATTCCGGCCGGTAATGCTTCGCCTGCTCCACGTAAAACCGCGGAATCACGCCGTCCTTGAGTATCTGCTGGTCGTGATAGACGTCGTGCAGAAACAAATTCAGCGCCGTGATCCGTTGGGTCAATCCGACTTCCAGATGCTCCCACTCGTCAGCCGACATCACGCGCGGCACCGGATCGAAGGGGAAGATCCGCTCGGTCCCCTGATTGTCGTGGTAAACGTTGAACGTAATCCCCTGGCGGAGAAAGTAGAGTTCGGAGTTGGCCTTCCTCGAAAGGAAATCGCCCTCGTCGAGTTGCCCGAATCTCTTGAGCAAGGGAGCGCAGCAAGACCTCACGGATCCGTCTGACTCGAACATCTCGTCATAAAACTTTCCTGGCTCGTATCCTTCAAACATGTCAACGGGCCGCCGATTTGACAACCGCTTCAGCTGAAGCAGACGGCAGGCCAACTTTTGGATCCGTCCCCTGCCGTGGGTCGACGGCTGGATTTGGCCATGGAGCCCGCACTGCGCAAATCCTGTCATTCGTGTCACCGATTCTGCCCGGGCCGGACTCTCCGCTTGAAAAGCCCGGATCGGCCGTCTATTTCTCCCGCGGCCAGCGCGCCACCTCTTCAAAATCGTCATGAACGCCCTCACCCGTTGCCTCGCAACCTACTGGTCCTCCTCCATCGGAAAAAAGCTCGTCGTCGCCCTCACTGGTCTGGTTCTGGTCCTCTTTCTTGCCGGTCACCTCGTCGGAAACCTAGTCGTTTTCATGGGTGCGGAGCCCTTCAACGCCTACGCGTATTTCCTCCACCACATGCTCCACGGCATGGGCATCTGGGTCTTCCGGATCGTGATGCTGGGAATGGTTGCCGCCCACATCGTGGCGACCATCGCACTCACCCGCCAGAACCGCGCGGCCCGCGAGTCCTATGAATGCCAGACCACCATCCAAGCCTCGAAATCCTCCCGCACGATGATTCTTTCCGGCCTGACCATCCTGGCCTTCGTCATCTACCACATGCTGCATTTCACCGCCCGCATCGGCAACGAATACAATTCGCTCGACCGCTACAAGACCACCCTTCACGGAGTTGAAGGAGAGGTTCACAACGCCTGGTTGATGGTCATCGACGGCTTCTCCTGGTGGCCAGCCACGATTTTCTACGTCATCGCCATGACCCTCCTTTGCTCGCACCTGATGCACGGCGTCGGATCGATTTTCCAGACCCTCGGCTTCCGTTCGAAAAATGCTTCGTCCCTCATCAAACAGATCTCCATCGGCTACAGCCTGATCATCTGGATCGGCTTCATCTCCATCCCGGTCGCCATCCTGCTCTTCGGTTTCGGCCGCTGAAATCCCCTTTTAAATCTCCAATCCACAATTCACCATGTCCATCACCCTCGATAGCAAGATCCCATCCGGCCCCCTTGAGCAAAAGTGGTCCAAACACAAGATGGACTCGAAGCTCATCAACCCGGCGAACAAGCGGAAATTCTCCGTCATCATCGTGGGCTCTGGTCTGGCCGGCGGCGCCGCTGCCGCATCACTCGCGGAAATGGGCTATCAGGTGAAGTGCTTTTGCTATCAGGACAGCCCGCGCCGCGCCCACTCGATCGCCGCACAGGGCGGCATCAATGCCGCCAAGAACTATCAGAACGATGGCGACTCGGTCCGCCGCCTTTTCTACGACACCATCAAGGGCGGCGATTTCCGCGCCCGTGAGGCCAACGTTTACCGCCTCGCCGAGGTCTCCAACGCCATCATCGACCAATGCGTCGCGCAAGGCGTCCCCTTCGCCCGCGAATACGGTGGCCTGCTTGACAACCGCTCGTTTGGCGGAGCCCAGGTTTCCCGCACTTTCTACGCCCGCGGCCAAACCGGACAACAACTCCTCATCGGCTGCTACCAAGCTCTCGAAAAGGAAATCCACAAGGGTGGCGTGAAAATGTACCCGCGCACCGAGATGCTCGATGTCGTGCTCGTCAACGGTCACGCCAAGGGCATCGTCGTCCGAGACCTCGCCACCGGCGAAGTCTCGTCCCATGCCGCGGACGCTGTGATCCTCGCCACCGGCGGATACGGAAACGTGTTCTTTCTTTCCACCAATGCCATGGGCTGCAATGTCACCGCCGCATGGCGCGCCGCCCGCCGCGGCGCCTTGTTTGCCAATCCCTGCTACACTCAGATCCACCCGACCTGCATCCCTGTGAGCGGCGATTACCAATCCAAGCTCACCCTGATGTCCGAGTCGCTCCGCAACGACGGCCGCATCTGGGCTCCCAAGACGAAGGAAGTCGCCGAAAAACTGCGCAAAAAGCAGATGAGCCCCAATGACGTCCCAGAGGACCAGCGTGACTACTACCTTGAGCGCAAATACCCCTCTTTCGGAAACCTTGCCCCGCGCGACATCTCCTCCCGCGCCGCCAAGGAAGCCTGCGACGACGGCCGCGGCATCGCCCCCACCGGCCTCGGCGTTTACCTCGACTTCCGCGATGCCACCAAGCGTCTCGGCGAGGACGTCATCCGCGCCCGCTACGGCAACCTGTTCCAGATGTATGAGAAAATCGCCGGTGAAAACCCCTATCAGGGACCGATGATGATCTACCCCGCCGTGCACTACACCATGGGCGGCCTCTGGGTGGACTACAACCTGATGTCAAACATCCCGGGCCTTCACGTGCTCGGCGAAGCGAATTTCTCCGACCACGGAGCCAACCGCCTCGGCGCCTCCGCCCTCATGCAGGGCCTCGCTGACGGTTACTTCGTCATCCCCACCACCATCGCCAACTACCTTGTCACCCAGAACCCAGGCAGCATTTCCACCGACATGCCCGAGTTCAAACAGACCGAGGCGGAAGCCAACGAGCGCATCAGCAAGCTGTTCTCCATCCAGGGCAAGCGTACTGTGGACTCGTTCCACCGCGAACTCGGGCTGACCATGTGGGACAAGTGCGGCATGGCCCGTTCCCGCGAAGGCCTCGACGAAGCGATCGCCAGGATCCCGCAAATCCGCGAGGAATTCTGGAACAACGTCCTCATCCCCGGCTCCGGCACTGGCGTCAACGCCGAACTCGAAAAAGCCGGCCGCGTCGCCGACTTCCTCGAATTCGGGGAAATGATGTGCTACGACGCCCGCGACCGTGAGGAATCCTGCGGCGGGCACTTCCGCACCGAACATCAGTTCACCGAGGCCGATTCCGAAGTCCAGTCCGGCAAAACTCAGCCCGGCGAGGCCAAGCGCCACGACGACCAGTTCTCCCATGTTTCCTGCTGGGAATACAAAGGCGAGGGCAACGCTCCGGAACTGCACAAGGAAGCGCTCGAATACGAAACCGTCCAGGCCTCCATCCGCAGCTACGCGTAAGGTTCTACGGCCTTGAGGAACAAGGACATTGCCTCCGGCCATCTCCACTTCGTTACGGTTCCTGTCGTTGTCGCGGAGCGAACTGCTAAGGACTTACCTCGTCTCTCGCATCCCGGTCGCACTGAGCACGACATGAGTGTCGTGCCTCCTTTATTGCCGTTTCCGCCCGCGCCACGCGTGGAACAGGAACGCGGCGGAGAACAGGAACATGAACAACGAGAAAAACTGACCTTTTGTCAGCACTCCGACCATCGCCGCATCCGGTTCGCGGAATTGCTCGCCGATGATCCGAACGATTGCGTAAAGTCCGAAGAAGATTCCTGTTAGCAATCCGTCCGGCGCTTTCGGAAAACGAGTGCGAACCCACCACAAGACTCCGAACAACAAGGCACCCTCCAGCAGAGCCTCGTAAATCTGCGAGGGATGCCGCGCCGGAAGGAAATTCCCCAGTGTTTCGGATACCTCCGGATTTGTCCGCGCGGTCGCGATCAATTCGTCCAGCGAGTCCGCTGCCGCCAGCTTCGGCTCCACAGTCGTGCAGGCCTGCCAGGCGGCGCTCTGCACCTCCTGCGGACACTCGGCCAGGGACAGCGGGAATTTCACCGCCCACGCCACCCCGTCGCTTATACGTCCGTAAAGCTCGCCGTTGATGAAATTCGCCAGCCTCCCGAAGAATAAGCCCACCGGCGCTACGACGCTGATGCCGTCGCCCAAACCGGTCCATGTCACCTTGTGCTTCCTCGCGTAAAACCATGTAAAGATGGCCACGCCGAGAATTCCCCCGTGGCTCGCCATCCCGCCCTCCCATACGCGTAGGATCATCAGCGGATCACTCATCAAACCCTCCCACCCGGCCTCCGGGATCTGATAGAAAAGAATGTATCCCAGTCTCCCGCCGAGAAACACCCCGAACAAGGCGACCGCTGCGATGAAATCCCCCGTCTGCTCGGGTTTCAGCACCCACAGCCCGCGCCGTGCCAGATTCCGCAACAGGAGAAACCCGCAGAGAAAACCCATCAGGTAGGCCAGTCCATACCACCGGAGTTGGATGGCGTCGGTGATGCGCAGCAGCACCGGATTCAAATCATGCACGTAGGTCGCGAACACGGGCGAAGCTCACACCATCGCCCCACCCCGCGCAAGCCGCGATACGACACCGCGCTCCTCTTATCCAATCTCAAGCCTTCCCTCTCTAAAACCTCTCCCTGCGTGGCCTGACGACCTTGGCGGCTCCATTCTCTTCCCCATTGACCGCCGCCCCTACAGCACCGAATGTCCACCCATGCCCAACAAGCAGGAAATCCTCGATCTCCAATTCATCGAAGCGCGCCACAAGCTCATCGATCTGGCTGCGTTTCTCGATCGCATCGACCGCCACCCCGGCGAGGCCGACTTCCGCGCCGAGGCCATGACAAAGGCCCTTCCCATTCTGCTCTCCGACCGCCCGGACCGCGCCCGCGCCGTGCTCGAAGCCTTTTCCGATCACAGCTCCGAGCTCCCCGTAACCGCCCCCTTCCAAGGCGCCACCGGTGCCCCTCTTCACTGATCACTTTCCACCTCTTCCCATGCGCTACATCGAGCCCCACGCCCACATGGTCAGCCGGACGACGGATGACTACGAAAGACTCGCACTTGCCGGCTGCGAGGCCGTCTGCGAACCCGCGTTCTGGGCCGGCTTCGACCGCGCGTCGGCCGAGGGCTTCCACGACTACTTCCGGCAACTCACCGAATACGAACCGAAACGCGCCGCCAAGTTCGGCATCAAGCATTTCTCCTGGCTCTGCATCAATCCCAAGGAAGCCGACGATCCCGGCTTCGCCCGCGAGGTGATGAGCCTGATTCCGGAGTTCCTCAAGTCCCCCACCGTGCTCGGCATCGGCGAGATCGGTCTCAACAAGAACACCCGCAACGAACTCTCCATCTTCGAAGAACACGTCCAGCTTGCGCTCGATCACGACCTGCCCGTCCTCATCCATACCCCCCATCTGGAGGACAAACTCAAGGGCACTCGCCTCATCCTCGACTCGCTCTCCAATTTTTCAAAACTCGCCCCATCCAAGGTCATCATCGACCACGTCGAGGAACACACCGTCACGCCCGTATTGGAGGCCGGCTTCTGGGCCGGGATGACTCTCTATCCACACAGCAAGTGCTCGCTCGACCGCGCCATCGACATTCTGGAAATCCACGGCCCCGACCGCCTCTGGATGAACTCCGCCTGCGACTGGGGCGTCTCCGACCCGCTCGCAGTGCCGAAGTGTGCCCTGCAAATGAAAGCCCGCCAACACGCCGCCTCCGACATCGAACGCATCATCTACCAGAATCCCCGCCGCTTCCTCAGCCAGTCCCCGCGGTTCGTGCTTTGAGTGTGGCGTCGCCGACCCTTCTTCATCTCACGCCAATGGCTTCTTCCGGCAAAGCTTTGGCGAAGAGTAAGGTTTGAAGTACTCCCGGGAAACGGAGCCACTTGACGCGGGATGGCAGATTGTGAATTGGAAAAACCGGGCTCCGAATTCGTCTGGAAGAAGACGCGGAGCATGTCATGGTTTCCCCGATGAATTGGCAGAAAATTCGATCCCTGTTCGTTGAAACCTCCCCGGTGGTGGAGCCGTTCAAGGAGGAGTGGGCGGCACTCCTATTGAAGAATCTCCCCTTGTATTCGCGACTGCCGGGGGATTTGAGGTTGCGGCTACACGAGCGGATCCCTCGTTTCATCGCAAGCACCCGTTTCGAAGGATGCAACGGACTGGAGTTGACCGAGGAGATGACACTGACAGTCGCCGCACAGGCGTGCATGCTGGTCCTCAAGCGGGAGGGGAACCCTTACCCCGATCTCACCACTGTGTATCTCTATCCTACGACCTTCAGTTCGGTCCGAAAGCAGCAGGACGCGATGGGAATCGTCACGGAAGGGGTGGTGCGTCGTCTTGGAGAGTCGTGGAGCACCGGCACGGTGGTCTTGGCGTGGGATTCAGTCGAACAAGGGGCTCGGAACGTGTTTGACGCCCACAACGTGGCATTCCATGAATTCGCCCATCAATTGGACCATGAGGACGGTGATACGGATGGAGCGCCTAGCCTACCGGGGCGCGCGGCCTATGGTTCCTGGGCGCGGGTTTTCGGGGAGAACTACGTGGACGTCCGCGAGCGGATCGAGGCCGGAAAACGCACGCTACTGGATCCCTACGGCGCCACGAAACCGGCGGAGTTTTTCGCCGTCGCCACCGAGACTTTTTTTGAGAAACCCCGCCAACTGCATGACAAACGCCCGGAACTCTACCACGAACTTCAAGGGTTCTATGGGGTGGATCCACGGGAATGGTTCACGTGAAACCGACCACGGCGAGCCGTAGCCGTGCGGTGGGTGACTCCAACTGCGCTCGGGGAACTTCATCCAACCGGCCACGCCTCAGCCCGGACACATCACTTGCAGGCGGGCGCTATTGGTCCGGAGTGGACGGGTCGGGTGACGCATCCCGCGCGGGGTCGATCAAATCCGGGTAGCGTCCCCTGATGATTTTCTGTTCCTCTGCGCTCAGTTGGTCGAGCGGGATGGGCTTGTCCTGCGGGCGGATCCCCTTCTGGTTGATACGGTTGATCAAGCTCCAGTTGCGGGAGTGTTTGCCGGGTTCGGGATCGGCGGGCTCCCGCGCCGGAAGGTCATAGCGGGTGAAATCGATGACTTGCTCAGGAGTGCCCTCCCTGGCATTCCGCAACAATGCGAGGCGGAAGTCCCGGTTCATGAACCAGCGGATCTCAAGATCGGCAATCGACCCCCGCACTCCCGAACCGCGCTGGACGAACCGATAGTCAAGCTTGTCGTTGTTGTTGAAGTGCTCCCGCCACAGCAAGCCGAACTCGCCGAGGGTGATGAACTTGGCGGCGGGCCAGCGCTTGCGCGTCTCACTGAGCCAAATATGGAGACCCTCCATGCCATTGCGTCCCTCGTAACCATAGATTTTGCGCGCCTCAACGAGGCTCAACTCCCATGCGCAGTTCACCCAACCAAATCCGTTCAGATCGAATCCCTGCCCGAAGTGCGCGGCGGTGGTGGCGAGCATCGATTTCGTCCCCTGCTCGGTTCCAAGACCGATGACCGTTTCGATCGGGCCAACTCCCTGGCGGCTGCGGTGCTTCACGCCGTCCACCATCCTCGCACCGGGGATGCGGGCGCAGAGGAAATCGACCGTCCATCCGTCGAGATTCACGCAATCAATAAAATCCTCCTCCGATTGGGCGGGTTTGCAGAAATGCTCGCGCGACGGGTAATAGGGATAGCAGATCGAGCCTTCTCCGTCGCCATTATCCACCGCGTATTGGCTCCATATGTTTCCCTGACAGACATGAATTCCCTCTTCCTCGGCGAGGTATCTCAGGTTCTCCGCGGAGAGAAAGCCGGCGATGACGCATTTCGGCCGATACCCGCCACCGACCATCTCGGATACCATCTGCAGGCCGTCATGCAAATCACGGTTCACCTGCTCGCGGGAGTTATACATATTGGCGAAGAATCCACCGGGAATGAAGGTGATCTCGTCGTCGAACTTCTCGTGGTAGGACACGACGAGCTTGCGCAGGTCGCGGTAGTTCGGCCGCTCATCGTTCAGCGCCTGCCAACTGAAGGCCCAGGTGATGCGTGCACCGGGCCATGCTTTCTCCACCGCTTCCCGGAATGTCCGGGCTTCCACGGGGGAGTGAACGCTCGATTCGTCGGCACCGTGGGTTGTGTCCCGTGAAACCTCGATCTGGTTGACCCGCACGACCGTGTTCAAGGTGAAGAAGCGGTTGCCCATCAGTGACATGGCGGACGATGTTTCCTCAGCGTTGACAGCGGGAGCCTTCACAGCCGCCATTGCGATCATAAAGGCCGCAAGATGGAGAGAATGTTTCATCCTACGAAAAAGGGTCGTTTCTGAAACGGATACATGGCGGCTCATGGCATCAAAGGAGGTGGAAGGTTGGATGAGCCTGTCTGATAAACAGGAAGGCAGGATCAAGCAAGTGTTTCATGATTCGTTTGAGAGCTGTCTGGCTTCCATCTTCCGATAGGGCGCCCGATCGAACGCGTCATGGCTCAGCCGCGGATCGTCGTTCGCCTTCAGCTCGTTCATGAGCTGGCCCCGCAGCTTGGCCAGCGCTTTGGCATAGGCCGGATCATTCGCAACATTCCTCGTCTGATAGGGATCCTTCATCAGGTCGTAGAGCTCCTCACCCGGACGCTTGCCCCAGGCAAACTCGACGAACGATTCCATGCCCTTGTCCTTACGCCGTGCGACGAGCCATGCCTTGGTCGGTGAGGCGTCGATATCAGGGAAAGCACAGTAGGTGCTGTTCGCGAGCTCGTCGAAGGACGGTTCCGAGTCTTCGGTCACGCCGTAGGGGTCTCCCGAGGGCCAACGGTCCGGCTTGAAGTTCCTGACGTAAAGGAAGTCTCGCGTTCGCAGCGCACGCACCGGATACGGGAGCAAGCCCTCACGGGCGCGGCCGGCATGCAACTCACGTCCGACGAGCACCCATCCGCGCAGCCTCGAATCATCACCGCCCGGGGCAAGGGCGGGCAACAGGTTTTGACCGTTCGGGTCGTCCGATGATTCGAGGCCGGCAGCAGCGAGGAAAGTCGGGGCGAGGTCGATCAGTGAGACCGGTAGCTTGACATTGCGGTTTGCGGTCACTTTTTCCGGCCAGCGGATGGCAAGCAGCACGCGCGAGCCGAAGTCATGGACGTTGCACTTGCCCCGCGGGAATCCCGGGATGCCGTGGTCGCCGGAAATAACGACGATGGTGTTATCCAGTTCGCCCATGTCCTCAATCATCTTGATGAGTGCCCCGCAGGCGGCGTCGAAGGCCATCGCCTCGCCGAGGTAGTCGGCCATGTCCTCGCGGATCAACGACTCGTCGGGCAGCACCGGCGGCATCCTGCCCTTGAGATCGTCCGGGTTCAGTCCCCACAGCGCCTTGCCTGAGCCGGGGGTCCACTTCCGGTGGGTATTGCTCGGGTTGAACGAATAAAAGAACGGCTGGCCTTCTTTCCGCTTGGCGAGGAAGTTGCTGAAGTTGCCGCGCACCTGGTCTAGGATTTTTTGCCTGGCGGCGTCCTTGTCCTGCGCCTTGGTGAGGAACTGGGAATACTGGTTCAAGTTGCTGCCGGCGTTGTCATAGATGTTTTGCTTCCCGCCAATGATGCTTTCCCGTATGTGCAGCTTGTAGGTCAGGCCGATGTGGTAGCCGCCGTCCCGCAGGGTGAGCGGCATGCCTTTGATCTTGTCGAACGGATCGGGCTCACCCTTCTGCCAGGGGAAATGGAGCTGGGAATGCGAGCCGTTGCGGAAGAAATGCCTGCCCGTGTTGAGCGCAGCGCGGGAAGGCGTGCATGAAGGGACCGAGACAAACGCGTTCTGAAACAGCGCCCCCTCTTTCGCAATCCGGTCAAACACCGGTGTCTTGATGATGTCGTTGGGCGACGGCTTGTCCGGATCGGCATAGGCCGACGCGTAGCGTCCGAGGTCGTCCGCAAAGAGCAGCAGGATGTTGGGGCGGTTCTCGCCGCCGGCGCATGCAGCACAAAGAGTGAATGAGAGGAGAAAAATCGTTTTCATGGGACAAGTGGGAATCAGTTGAGACTGCGAAGCTCGGGTGCATCGTCAAAGGTGGAATTTTCAAGCTTCTTGATGAGGAAACGTGTCGTTTCAATCTGCTTCCGCAGCCCCTTCGACTCGCGGTGGACGAGCAGGTCCTTCTCAAGATTCCGCAGCTCCGGAAGCAACGGCTTGGCAGCCGACCCATAGCTCTTGAGAATTTCCAGACATTCGGCGATGCGTCGGCTCTTGTTCCATCGATCGAGATCCAGAAAGGCCAAACAGAGCGGCATCCCCTCCTTAATCCGGTGCTTGGCGAGGACGGCAAGACCGGCGATGCGGCACGTGTCGGCGAACATGACGCCACTTGGGGAGGGAGTGACAATCGTTTCGTAGATCACCGGCAGGATCGGCTTGATCTCCTCGTAGCTCAGTTTTTGGTAAACTTCGGAGATCGTTCCTCGGGCCCGACCATCCTGGTTCCGAAGACCGGCCGCCACCGCTTTGCGAAGTTGCTCGCGATCGACTCCATCGATCGAATTCTTGAGCATCGTCTTGAATATCGACTGGGAAACGAAGCGCTGCTCCATGCCACGCGGGTCTTGATCGGTGCCACCCTTGGTGAGCATGCCAAACATTTCGGGCAGGGCGGACATCGCCGGTTGACCGATCGCGGCCAGAGCATCGCTGGCCTTGACGCGCAACCAGAGATCCTCCCCATGGAGGGTCTCGCGGAGCAAAGGCACCGCAGGTGCGGCCTTACCCCCGAGATGGGTAAGCGCCTGACAAGCCCCGAGGCGGGACTCGAGGGACGGTGAATCCAGCAGCTTCAGCAAGGCCGTCACTGGAGCTTTGCCGCGGCGGGCCAGTGCCATCGCGGCGCGCTCACGGACGATTGGCGACCAACTGCCGAGGCATTCGAAGAGTTGGTCTCCGCTGAGCTTGTCGTAGGCACTATTGCGATCCTTGTCCGACCAGCCACGCCCATCCAGAATGATTTGCTTCGCTTCGGCGGCATCGACTTGGGCAATCTTTCCGGGACGCTTGCCGGTCAGCCAAATCTTCTTGAGTGGCATGGCATAGGCGAGAAGGTATCCACCGGTGGCGTCCCAGCCCGAGGTGTGGTCCTGTTTCATGGTCGGTGGCCCTTGGTGGATGAAGCTTCCGTCCCATTGGCGGGCGAGGTCGTAATACCAAGCACCGAACTCCTGCATCCAGGCACCGGTCGCCTGGGGGCCGGACTGGGCGACGCCCGGCATTGACCAAAGAATGTTCCAGAAGTTGCCGGTGTGCCCGGTGTCGCGCTCCGCCCCGTGCGAGGCCAGGCTCATGCGGGAGAAGAACTCCGCGCCCTTCGGTTCATCGAGCAGGTTGAAAAGCACGGCCGCCATGCCGCACTTGCCGTTATCCTCATGAGTCTGGATCCACGGGTCGTGATCACCGTAAGGGATCGCCCCCTTGCCGATGTAGAAGCGCAGCAGCTTGGCGCTGCGCTCGATCGCGCGCCCGACTTCCGGATCCTTGACTCCTGCGGCGCGGGCCATCACCAGCGAGGTCGTCAGCGGCACACCCGGTGCGTTCATCATCCCGTAGCCGAGGAGGCGGCCGTCGGGGCCCGCGAACTTGTGCCCCCAGGAACCGACGATGCTTTGGCCGTTGGCCGCCTCGAGCGCGAGCCGCCTCAGGCCCGGCATGACCGAATTGTCGCCAGTCGCCATGGTATACTCTGAGAGCAACATGATGACATAGCCGTAATACCAGGTCTGCATTTCCTGTGCCGCGTAGGCAGCCGCCCAGTGGGCTTCCTTTTCAACCAGCGGCAGGTATTCGGGATCTCCGCTGGCGAGCAGTGCGAGTGCATTTAGGGAACGGGTGATCGGGTTCTGCCGATAGCCCGGCCCGCCGATTCGCTTGGCCAGCACCTCACATCCCAATTCGAGAATGCGCTTCGACTTCGGGCAGTCGTAGGGGGCGGTGGCACTGTAGCTACCAAGGACCGGAATTTTCACGATCACATCCTCCGTCCTGCCCTCGCGCCAGCGGGTCAAGGTCAGCCCTCCGGTCGCTGACTCGGCCACGGTCAGTGCGTTTCCGAACTCGGCGCGCGGATCATGGGAAAACATCTTGCCGCCGACCCCTAGGATCACATCGCCTCTTTTGAAAAAATTGGCGATCGGTGAACCCTTGGCAACCCGTGTGACAGCGATCTGCCTCGCGACGTCAGTTCCGGACTTCTCACTGTAGATCCATCCACGGGCACCGGTGGCTCCCAGGTTCCAGTCATGGGTGGCATCCTCGGGAATCCGATCGCCCTTGGTGAAGTCGGGCAGAGCCATCTGCTGCTGCCGTCCGCCGGCGGAGACCGGGTTGGACAGCAAGGCTGCAGTGATCAGGACGGGGAATGCGGCGGGGATGGTGAGGAGGTTCATGGAGACGACTGCAGTGTAGTGTAAAACGCAGTTTGACACGCAGCCTTTCAGTATTTCGGGCATTTCCGCCGAATCCGAGTTGGTTCTGAATGGATGTGAGGCGCGCTGATGCAGGTTGCGCCACGCTCATGGCGCGGTTCCTCGGTCACAGCGAGTCGGCAGCGCACACGGCCTTAAAAACCCTCGGCTTATTGATTCCCTCGCCGGAGCTCCGCCAGCAGATCCTGGTTCAGGCCACCTTTGCCGAGATCAATGCGGCAAGAGTGGCGGGCGTCGCCAGATTCTCGCGGGTAAGCTCCTCGGGCGCGAGTTCCACGCCATATTCATCCTCTACGGCGACGACCAATTGCATAACTGCTGTCGAGTCCAAGCCAGCGGCATGCAAGTCGCCATCGTGTGGGAAATCCCAATCGAGTTCCAACAGGCCTTCGCCGTTCATCCAATCAATCAAATCCGTAGGCTCGAGTGCGAGTTTCTTCGATAAATCCATGCGCGCGGAAATTGCGATGCGTTCCACTGTTTCATCAAGCGGAAACATCACGTGCTGTGTGGTGATGCCTAAAACTCCACTTCCATACCCAGCTCCGCGACCTCCACCGGTCCCTTGTGACGCTCCTGAAGCACATCGCGAAGGGTGTCGGCTGCTGGGGGTTCGCCATGGACCAGCCAGACGCGTTGCTTCGAACCAGTGGTGCGGTCGAAGTAATCGAGAAGCTCCGAGTGATCGGCATGTCCCGAGAAGGAATCGACAATCTCAATTTTCGCCCGGACCTTGTAGCGACCGCCGAGAATCGGCACCTCCCGCTCACCATCGCGGATGCGGCGGCCCAGTGTGTTGTCCGCGCAGTAACCGACGAAGAGCACCGTGGTTTTCGGATCGCCGATGTTGTTTTTCAGGTGGTGGAGGATGCGTCCGGCCTCGCACATGCCGGATGCTGAAATAATGATTGCCACGCCATCGATATCGTTGAGCGCCTTCGATCCGCCGACCGACCGCACGAGTGTTAGGTTTTCAAAACCAAAGGGGTTCTGCCGCTCGAACAGCGAATGGTAAACCTCCTCGTTGAATGATTCCGGATGGAGACGATAGATTTCGGTGGCGCTCACTGCCAGCGGGCTGTCCACGTAGACCTTGACGTCCGGAATCGCGCCGCGTTCGAACAGATCGTGAAGCACGTAAAGGACCTGTTGGGTGCGCTCCACGGCGAAAGCAGGAATCAGGATCTTGCCACCGCGATGAAACGCCTGACGGATGATTTCCGCCACATGTTCGCCCATTCCCGGAGGTGCTTCATGTTCGCGACCTCCATAGGTGCTCTCCATGAGCAGGAAATCCACGTCAGTGACTGGCACTGGATCGCGCAGGACTTCGTTGCCACCGCGGCCGACATCTCCAGAAAAGAGGAAGCGCTTGTGTTTGCCGTCCGCCTCGTCGTCGATTTCCAACAGCACTTGCGCGCTGCCCAGGATGTGGCCGGCATCGATGAAAGTGACAGACACTCCGTTACAAACCGGGAGCGGTCGGTCGTAGGACACGCCCACAAACTGGCGCAGGCACATCTCCGCATCCTGCTCGCTGTAGATCGGAGTGACCGCTTCAAGACCGTTCTTTTTGCGGTGCTTGTTGAGCCAGTCGATGTCGCTCTCCTGGATGCGCGCGGAGTCCGCGAGCATGATCTGGCAGAGATCGCGGGTGGCGTCCGTGGCGTAGATGTTGCCGGTGAATCCCTTGCTCGCCAGGTTCGGCAGATTGCCGCTGTGGTCGATGTGCGCATGAGAGAGGATCACCGCGTCGATCGTTTCCGGATCGAAGTAGGGAAAGCTGCAGTTCACCTCATAAGCGTGTTTCCGCGATCCCTGATAGAGGCCGCAATCGAGTAGGATGCGCTTGCCGTTGACTTCGAGCAGGTGCTGGGATCCGGTGGTAGTGCCGGCGGCACCGCAGAATTTCAGTTTCATGTGGGTGGCTTGTCAGGGTGGGGACAACTGAAAATAAACCACAGCTGAACTCTGATGAAAGAAAAGAAACCATCAATTCAATTCCCCCCACCCGTGTTCATCGGAGTTCATCTGCGGTTGGAGAATCCTTCATTCAGGGGAGCTTTCGCGAGAAAACGAGTGAGTCACGGCCACTGGCCTCGAATTGTTCGCGCCGCACGGAGGGGAGTGCCTCAACAGTTGCAGGTGCGTAGCCGGGTTTACCGGTGAAAAAATCCGCGGCGCGGTTGCTCAATGCGAACACCCGCGGAATGCCGTGACGAATGGCGACCGCTTCGGCGTGCTTGACGAGGTCCAGGCCATATCCCCTGCCCTCGTGCGCTTGTTTCACATAGAGGCAGGCCACCTCGCCACACGACTCGTCCGGGTATTCGTGCAAGGCGACGCATCCAACGACGTTGTCATCGATGGTCATCACGTGGAAATCCCCAATGCACGACTGGATGTCCTCGTAGGTGCGTTCGACGAGTTTCGTGCGGCGCACGGAGCGGCCGATCATCCCTAACAATTCAGGTATATCCTCTTCGCGAAGCGGACGGATCATCCTGTAGCTATCCGCGTGGATCATGGTGCCCACGCCTTCGTTGGAGAAAAGCTCGTCCACCAGCACCCCCTGACGGCGGCCGTTCAGCACATGGACCCGCGGCACGCCCCGGTTGCAGGCGGCGGCGGCGGCTTTCAGCAGGGCGGCACCCGCTGGATCCGTCCGGGATGCCAGAGAATCAGCCTCCGCGGCGCGGATCGCGTGCGCGGGTGCGCCATCGATGAGGATAGCCTCCTCAAGCAAGGTGATGATTTTCGCCACACCTATACCTCGGGCGAAGTCCACCACGGGAACGTCCAACGGACCGGTGGCCGAGGCGTCCACCACGGCGGACTGGCCGCGGCCGAGAATGTCGAGGGTTTCGCGGACCGCACCGGGATCGGTGATCGGACGGGAGACCCGGGCGGCCATGATCTCACACTCAAGCGTCCACGCAAACAGGTCCTTGAGATCGCCGCCGAGCACGCCAAGAACGAGCTTCACGCCAAGATCCTCGAGAACCGCGAGATCCAACAAGGTCTCTGCCACCGCCGGTTCCGGCAACAGACCGGCCTCGATGAGCACGAAGAACACCTTCCCTCGGAATTGGGGAATATACTGCAGGACCTCACGGACATCACTCGACTGCGCCACGTGCCTTTCCTAGCAAAACAGCGCGTTCCCGCAAGAGCGGGTTTGCGCTAGCGGCCCGCAGCGGAAAATCCGCCGGGATCACTTGCTTCTTGCCTAGAGTGCTATCCAGCGCCAACCATCCGTCCCGTGACGCGCCACCGCACAGACGACCTCCGAATCACCGGCCTGAATCCGCTCATTTCGCCAGCGGTTCTCGCCTATTATCTGCCACTCACCGAATCGGCTTCCGAATTGGTAACGAGCGCCCGCGCCCAAGCGGATGCGATCCTACGGGGTGACGACAGCCGCTTGCTGGCAGTGGTGGGTCCCTGCTCGATTCATGATCCTGAGACAGCACTGGAATACGCCGCGAAGCTGAAACAGGAAGCCGAACGCCTGAAGGACGACGTGTTCATCATCATGCGCGTCTATTTTGAGAAGCCTCGCACCACCGTTGGCTGGAAGGGCTTGATCAACGACCCTAATCTGGACGACTCGTTCGACATCAACCAAGGATTGCGTGTCGCCCGCGGCTTGTTGCTCGACCTCGCAAACATGGGCGTGCCGGCCGGAACCGAGTTCCTAGACACGATTTCCCCGCAATACATCGCGGATTTGATCGCGTGGGGAGCTATCGGTGCCCGCACGACGGAGTCCCAGATTCACCGGGAACTGGCATCCGGCCTCTCAATGGCGGTCGGCTTCAAGAACGGCACCGGTGGCTCCATCCAGATCGCGCTCGATGCAATTCAGTCGTCGGCGAACCCGCATCATTTCCTCTCAGTGACGAAACAAGGTGTTTCCGCGATCGTTTCCACCTCCGGCAACGAGTCCTGCCACTTGATTCTGCGCGGCGGAAAATCCGGTCCTAACTATGAAAAGGCCAATATCGACGAAGCCGCGACCATGCTCCGCGAGCAGGGACTCACCGAAACTGTCATGGTCGACTGTTCTCACGGCAATTCCTTGAAAGATTTTAGAAACCAACCACTTGTGGCCAAAAATCTCGCGAATCAGATCGCGGCGGGCTGCAAGGTAATCACCTCGGTCATGATCGAGTCCAATCTGGTGGAAGGAAACCAAAAGCTCACTAAGGATCCCGCATCGCTGACCCGTGGCCAGTCCGTCACGGATGCCTGCCTCGGTTGGGACGATACGGTTTCAACCTTAGACATTCTGGCTGAAGCGGTCCGTAGGCGCCGGGACCAAGCCTGAAGAAAACCCGCCTTTCGGGTGGAAGTCCGCGCCCGCTTTGGCACCTGCAGCCATCCCATCAAGGGTTGGGACGGGCATCCCTAATTATCAGGATATCTGAAAAAATGCGGTCTGATGGCTTGCGACAGGACAAAGTCCTGCCATTCTACCTCGGATTGCATTTTCGAATATGGATTTAACCAGCGAACCGTCACAGAGCGTCATTACCTGCCGGAACAGCCAGGGCACGGAACTGACCGCCAACCTTCTGCGAATCAAGCGGTATTCCGTCGTCTTCGAAGTCTACAATCCCTACAGCATCCTGCAACTCTCGGAGGTGCTCTCGGACTTCCGGATCATGGCGTCGCGGCGCCTGCTCTACAACGGCAAGGCCGTCGTCAGCAACCTACTCAACACCGGCATCGTGCTCGTCTGCGAGGCGATGCTCGATGAAGGCTGGGTGGAAGTGGATTTCCTGTCGGGAGTCAGCACCTCGTCCCTCACCGAGGGCGGTGATCTCTCAAGCCAGTTCGCCACCTTCATGGGCGAATGGAAAGTCGCCAACCAGGTCCATGATCCGTTCAAACTGGTGGTCGCCGATTTGGCGAGCATGCTCTCCGGTGTCCAACACTGGCTCACCGGGATCGATGTCGGGATCCGCACCACCGTCACGCGACGCCGCAACGAACTGGAAAACGAGATTTTCTCCGGCATCGAAACCCGGGTGGTCGAGGAGGTGCTGCCGTCGATGCAGCGGTTTGAGGAGGTCTCCAAGGAAATTGACGACGCGGAAATGGCCGTTCACAAAGCCTACGTGCGCAGGGAACTCCACCCGATCGTGCTCTGCTCGCCTTTTCTTTATCGCACTTATACCAAGCCGCTGGGCTATGCCGGCGATTATGAAATGGTGAACATGATGTTGAGGAACCCTTACGAAGGATCCTCCGCATTCGCCAAACTCCTCAACTTCGCCCTACTCAACACCGAACCCGTCGTCGCCCACCGCAACCGGATTGATTACCTCGTCGAAAAACTCCGCTTCGAGTGCCATCGGCGCGCCGATCGTAGGACCCGCGTCTTTAATCTGGCCTGCGGGCCCGCCGTCGAGATCCAGCGGTTCCTGCGCGAATTCGAAGAAAGCAACCTCGCGGAAATCGACCTGCTCGACTTCAACGCTGAGACGCTCGAATACACGCGCGAATGCATCGACGAAGCCCGCGCGGACGGCGGGCGATCGACTGAGGTGCGCTACTTCCAGCGCTCCGTTCATCAACTCCTGCGCGCCGCATCCCATGGCGGTGACGAGGAATTCGCCGACTATGACATCGTCTATTGTGCCGGCCTTTTCGACTACCTTTCGCAACGCGTTTGCCAGCGTCTGGTGGAGTTGTTCTGCTCGATGTTGAGACCCGGAGGCACCGTCATTGTCACCAACGTCGCCACCAGCAACCCGCGCAAGGCATGGATGGAGTATGTGATGGAATGGAATCTGATATATCGGGACGAAAACGAAATGAAAGACCTCGTCCCCGATGGACTCGCCTTGAAGCGCAGCACCGTCGCAACCGATGCCACCGGAGTGAACCTGTTCCTGGAAATCGAACTCGCCAATGGTTGAAATCGAGGCACATTCACGGGAAGACGCGGCAGCCCTCCGCAAGGATTTCCGCAAGTATGAGAGCGGCATTGCTTTCACCAATGCCCGGAGGGCGGCCGTCTTCGCAGCGCTTTTTATGTTGGTCGGATGGTCGCTCGACTGGATTGTCCTGCCCGAAAAAGCATGGGACTTCCTCCTGATCCGCGTCCTGTCGGCCGCCATGCTGGGACTCGTGTTCCTCCTGTTGGGACGACTGGAGAGCTCCATCATGGTGAACCGGGTGGCCCAAAGCATCGCGCTGCTCCCCATGGTGTCCATCTGCGTCATGATCGCCGTGACCGATGGAGGGAATTCGACATATTACGCTGGCCTGAACCTGGTGCTGGTCGGGCTTTCCCTGCTGCTTCGGTGGACCTTTTGGAACTCGCTTTTCATGATCGCCTCATGCGCGGCCTGCTATGCCGTCAGCGTGGCGGTCTCCCCGGCCACTTCGAATCTCCGCATCCTGTTCAACAACAGTTACTTCCTTTTCGTTACTTCCGTCTTTGTCATCGCGGGTAGTTATTTCTACGAAAAACTTCGCTTCAGTGAGTTCCGTCTACGCTCGGAAGTCGAGCGTTCGCGAGAACTTCTCGAAGCACAAAACCGGCAGTTGAGCGAACTTGATGAGGCGAAAACCCGCTTCTTCGCCAACATCAGCCACGAACTCCGGACACCGCTCACCATCATGCTCGGCATCACCGAGCGGCTCAAGGTCGTGCTCTCAAGGCTGCCAGCGGCCGATCCCAATATCGCGGAAATGACCACGATGCTGGAGCAGAATGGATTGCGCCTTCTCAAACTCATCGACGACCTGCTCGACCTTGTGCGTTTCGACACCGGCCATGCGGACATCAACCGCCAACCGACTCCCATCGCCGCCCACACGGAGGGACTGCTGCGCTCGCTCCGTCACCTTGCCGAGCAGGACCGCGTCACGTTGCTCTGGGAAATCCAGTCCGATCACGAATCCATCCAGCTCGATCGCGACAAGTTCGACAAGATCCTGCTCAATCTCGTCATCAACGCCATCAAGTTCACCCCCTCCGGCGGCTTGATCGAAGTCAAGGTTTCCGTATCCAATGACAGGTTGCGCCTTTCCGTCGGCGACTCCGGAGTCGGCATCCCGCCCGACGTCCTGCCCCGGATCTTCGAGCGCTTCTGGCAGGTGGACACCTCCTCGACCCGGAAATTCCAAGGCGCGGGCATCGGCTTGGCCTTGGTCCGCAGTCTGACCGAAGCCATGGGGGGGGAGGTCAGCGTCGATAGCAAGCTAGGCCATGGCACCGAGTTCCTCATCGAAATCCCCGCAGAGGGCGGCTCCCCGGAGCAACTCCAGAACACAGCCATCCAGAATGATGATTCCCTGGAAGAGGGCGGAAACATAGCCCAACTCCATCGGAAGGCGGCCATGTCCATTCCGGGAAAAGTTGCTCCCCGCACGGCCACCCCGACCCAGCCGCCCGCGCGGATTGCCGCACCGACCATCGGCCGTTCCAGTGGTGTCCGGCCGCTTGTCCTGATCGCGGACGACGAGCCCGACATCCGCCGTTTCCTCAGGATGCAGATGGAAAACGTCGATGTGGTCGAAGCCAGCGACGGAGCCGAAGCTCTGGAACTCGCACGCCTGAGGCGCCCCCAACTCGCCCTGATCGACCACATGATGCCGGAACTCGATGGCGTCGAGGTCTGCAAAGGCATCCGTGCGAACCACACCACCCGCGGCATCGCCGTGATCATCCTGACCGCCCGCGCGGATGAACAAACCAAGCTCTCGGCACTTCAGGCGGGTGCCAATGATTTCCTGACCAAACCGTTCTCCACCGCCGAGCTTTCGCTCCGCCTCGAAAACCAAATCGTCATGGCCCGCACCCGCCGCGAAATGGCCGACCTGAACGCCGAACTCGAATCAGCCTTGGAACAAATCAAGGAGAATGAAGTCCTGATGGTCCGGAATGAAAAACTCTCAGCCCTCGGCCGCATGAGCGCCGGCATCATTCATGAGATCAACAATCCACTGAACTACGCCAGCGCCGGGATCCATGCCCTCGCCACCTTTACCAAGACCCTTCCTTCCGATGAACAAGCTGACTACGCGGACATCCTCAAGGACATCCGCGAGGGCGTCGAACGCGTCTCACAGATCGTCATCGACCTCCGCAAGTTCACCCGCGAGGACATGGCCACTTCGGACGACGCCGACCTTGTGGAAATCATCACCCGCTCCCGCCGCATGGTCAGTCATGAGGTTGGCAAGGAAATCGATTTCAAGCTCACCACGCCCGACATCGCGTTGATCCGCGGAAACCCCAATCAACTCGTCCAGGTCTTCGTCAATTTCTTCCAGAACAGCATCGACGCCATCCGGCAGCGCATCGAAACCGAAGGCGGCGATCCCGGCGCGATCACGGTCGACATCGAACCTGCGGGCGAGGGTTGGCAGATCACCATCCGTGACAACGGCATCGGCATCCCACCCGAAAACCTACCCAAAATCTTCGATCCCTTCTTCACCTCGAAGGAAGTCGGAAAGGGCATGGGCCTAGGCCTCTCCATCACCCACCAGATCCTGCAGTCCCACAAGGTGCTCGTCGAGGTGGACAGCCGCCCGGGACGATTCACCTGTTTCCGTCTCGTCTTTCCCAAGCTGTCATTTGACAACTAAATCCGGACGGCAATCCGTTCTCGACCAACAAGCCTGAATAGTCCAGCTTTCCGAACATCGCAGTCCAAACCATCACACACCCGCACCACCACCATGAGTAACGAGATCGACGACTACGACTATCAGCGCTACGCCATCCTCTTCGTGGATGATGAAGCCAACACCCGCAAATATTTCCGCCGCCTCTTCAGTGACAAGTTCCGGATTCTCGAGGCCGAGGACGGCGTCCAAGCGCTTGAAATCTTCAAGCAGCATGCCAACGAGATCGGCATTATCGTGACCGACCAGCGCATGCCCAATGAGACCGGCGTCGGATTCCTGTCCAAAATCGCCGGCGACTATCCGGACATCATCAAGATTCTTTCCACCGCCTACTCGGACATCGATGCCGCCATCGGTTCCGTGAACCAAGGCGGGATCTTTCGCTACATGACCAAGCCGTGGGACATCCCGCAACTCGAAGTCACCTTGCGACGGGCCATGGAATTCTTCTCCGTCAAACGGGAACGGGATGCCTTGCTCGGTGCAAAAATGCAGGCGATGGGCAACGTTCTGCTCTCCAGCCGCCTCTCTGCGTTCGCCCTCGCACCGGTGTGCGCCGGCATTTCCTGCAACCGTGCCGCCGAGGCGGTCGCCTCGTTTGTGAAAACCGGGGTTGCCGGCCGCAACAACAACTCGGATCCGGATTGCGACCTGCGTGCTCCCGACTGGGGCCACCTTCACGCCCGCCAAGTCACTTTGGCCACAGGGCTTGAATCCCGCCTCCCCGATGCCTTGCAAACCGAAGGTCTGGAAGCACGCACGGCCAATCTGGTCGAGGAACTCACCACCGCCGGGACCTCCGGCCTATCCACTTCCCAAGTGGATTCCGCCACCCGCCTCACGAGCCAGACCGACCCTACATCCGGCTTGTTGGATGCCCTGCTCGGGCGCAATGACGATCCGAAACGCACCGAAGCCGCCGTCCGGGTGCTCGCCGCCTACATGGCGGTGTATGATGCGGGCGGAGTCATTCGCCGCAACCGGGGCGACGGCGTCATCCTGGATGTTTCACAAGCCGCGACCGTCACCAAGGAATCCACCCCCGGAGCCGAAGTGGCCAAATGGCTGATCGACGACGATCTCTTGATCTCTGCGGCTTTAGGACTCCTTTGAAAACGCCAAAACCACCCTCTAACCCAGCAGGGCGCGGAAACTAATGCTTTCTGGCCCGCTATTTCCACTGGAATCCCGTCACCCTCCAATCTTTAAAAACTTCCTCCCTGGATTTGCATATTTTTAAAATTTATTGACTATCGCTTTGTTTTGATTTTCACTGTTGGCGTTCTTGTGCCTCACTGGCTCTCCCCTACAACCCCCGAAAGACGTGAAACGCCGCGATGTTGAAATCATTCAGAAAGACGGAAGAATCCTAGTGCTGCTAGCCCGGGAGCCGCTTCCGCTGTCACTGAGCCAGATTGCTCAGGAATGCGAATACCGGATGTCAGGCCTTTGCGAACGGATCGGCGTCTCCGAGCGCCATTTGCGCCGGGTTTTTGAAGAAGGCATAGGCATCAGCCCGAAGGAATGGCTGCGGCAAGAGCGGATGGTCGCCGCCCGCAAGCTTCTCCGTTACGGCTCGCCGATCAAGGAAGTCGCCATTGATCTAGGCTTCTCGACTTCCAAAATGTTTTCGCGGGATTTTATCAGCTTTCACGGCGTTCGCCCCACGGATTTCCAACGAAAGGAATCCGGGCACATTCTCAGCCGAACCGCTTGAGCGGATCTAACCCCGGCGTTGCGTCCACCCTCACGCGTGTCCACTGAGGTAGCGCTCGGCTTCAAGAGCCGCCGCACAACCCTGACCTGCGGCGGTGATCGCCTGGCGGTAGTAATGATCCGCCACATCTCCCGCTGCGAACAGTCCCGGCGTTTTAGTCGAGGTCCGGCCGGGCGTCTGCAGAATGTAGCCGTTCTCGTCCTTGTCGACGAGATCACCGAGGAAACCACTGTTCGGAATGTGGCCGATGGCAACAAACACGCAGGCCACCTCCAACTCCGATTGCGTTTCATCAACGAGGTTCTGGAGCGCCACCGCGCGGACCTCGCCTTTTTCGTCGGTGAGATATTCACTGACCGTCGAGTTCCAGACCGGCTGGATCTTCGGGTTGGCGAGCGCCCGCTCCGCCATGATCTTGGACGCACGGAGTTCGTCGCGGCGATGGATCAGATAGACCTTGCTGGCGAAACGAGTGAGGAAATCCGCCTCTTCACAGGCGCTGTCGCCGCCGCCGATCACGCAGACCGGCACGTCGCGGTAAAACGCTCCGTCGCAGGTGGCGCAGGACGTGAGTCCGTGACCGATGAGCTTTTGTTCACCCGGCAGGCCCAAATGGCGGGGGGCTGCACCGGTGGCGATGATCACGGTTTTCGCCTCGATCGATTCGGAACCGGTAACCAGTAGAAATGTACCGTCATCCCGCCGCTCGATGGATTCCACGTGGGCTCCCCAGGAGATCCGCGCACCGAATTTTTCGGCCTGCGTTTGCATTCGCGTCATCAGTTCGGGACCCATGATGCCATCCGGATGTCCCGGAAAATTCTCCACTTCGGTAGTTGTGGACAATTGCCCACCGGGCTGGGTGCCGGAGAGAATCAACGGGCTGAGATTCGCTCTTCCCGTGTAAATAGCCGCAGTGTAGCCGGCGCATCCGGTGCCAATGATGATAACGTTTTCCATGATTCTGTAAGGATTCCGCGGGGACTAAGCCGGGATTTCCCCATTCAAGTCAACAAAAGTGCGCAAAATTGGAAATTGTTCATCTTCAGGGAAACGAAACCCCAATATCGCGTTGCGCCCACGCCGGAAAACGCGAGACTTCCCCGCCCATGAGTCCCGATTTCATCCGCGAAACCCTCCGCCAAGTCCGTTACCCCGGTTTCTCCCGGGACATTGTCTCCTTCGGCCTCGTCAAGGACGTGGTCTGCAACCCCGGCCAAACCACCGTCCGGATCGAGGTCCAGACGCGTGATGCCAAGGTGCCCGAGCAGATTTTCCGCGATTGCCACGCCGTTTTGGACCCGCTCCCGGATATCGGCGCGGTCAAGGTGGACATCGATGTCAAGGACGCCCCTGCGGCCGCCGGACTCGAAAACACCACCGGCAAGTCGTCCATCCCAGGAGTGAAACGCATCATCGCAGTGGCCTCCGGAAAGGGCGGCGTCGGCAAGTCCACGGTCGCGGCCAATCTCGCCGTCGCGCTCGCCGCCACCGGAGCCAAGGTCGGCCTCTGCGACTGCGATCTCTACGGGCCCTCGGTCGCCCAGATGTTCGGCACCCGCGAACGCCCGATGGCCAACGAGCAGGACGAAATCATTCCGCTTGAGGCGCATGGCATCAAGTTGATGTCCATGGGGTTCCTGTTGGAGGAGCGCTCGCCCGTCATCGTCCGCGGACCGATGGCCACCCGCTACACCCAGCAGTTCCTCCGCCAGGTCGCATGGGAGGATCTCGACTACCTCGTGCTCGACCTTCCGCCCGGCACCGGAGATATCCAACTCACCATCGTGCAGACGGTCAGCGTGGATGGAGTCGTGATCGTCACCACGCCGCAGGAAGTCGCGCTGATTGATGCCCGCAAGGCGGTCTCCATGTTTTCCAAGGTCAACGTGCCCATCCTCGGCCTTGTCGAGAACATGGCTTGGTTCGAGTGCGATGCCGGGAAGAAATACCACATCTTCGGCGACGGCGGCGGCGTCCGCGAGGCGGAAACCCTCAATGTTCCGCTGCTCGGCCGCATCCCCATCGATGTGGCGACCCGCGAGAGCGGAGACTCCGGCACTCCGGTTGCCTTGCGGCAACCGGAAACCCACAAGGTCTCCGCCGCGTTCCACGATCTGGCCGCCAAAACACGAACGGCCGCCCCGCTGGCCTGACCTTGGATTTTTCAAAGCGTGGGGTTAGAGTTTCCCGCAGATGAACGACCCCTCACACCGCCCGGAGGAACCCGATCACCAGTTGGAGGGGCACAGCGGCATCCTCCGTGTGGCCAGCGATCCGCAACATGCCGTCGTCGATGTCGAATTCGATCCCGCCGTCTTGAGCGACAGCGATGTTAGATGCCTGCTCAAAGAGCACATCACCCAGATCGAGACATCCATCCGGAAGAACACTTTCCGCCTCGAAGGTAACGCCTGCGAGGCCTGCGCCCAGAAACTTGAGAAAAAGGTCGGACGCATCCCCGGCGTGCGCCGCGCCACCGCCACCTATCTCGGAAAGGTGCTGTCCGTCACCTTCGACTCCAAGATCGAACCCGAGGACCGGATGCTCGCGGACCTCAGACAAACCGGTGCCGACATCCATCCCCTCGCCCCGCGCGCCGCCGAAGCATCTCTCTCCGGAAAAATCCGCTCCGGCGATCTCAACGAGGAGATCTCCTGCGGGCTTGGTCTGATCTTCCTGTTAGTTGCACTGGTCGCGGAAAAGACCGCCGGACACGGGATACTCGCGCACACGCTCTACACCGGAGCCTACCTCTTCGCCGGCCAGCAGGGCGTGCGTTCAGCCATCGCCTCGCTCCGCGAAAGGGTGCTGGATGTGGACGTGCTCATGGTGCTTGCCGCACTTGGAGCCGCCATCATCGGCGCGCCTTTCGAGGGCGCGTTGCTGCTCTTCCTCTTCAGCTTCTCCAACGTGCTCCAACGCCATGCGATGGACCGCACCCAGAAAGCCATCGAGTCCCTGCTCACGCTCCGCCCCACCGAGGCCCTCGTGAAACGCGGGGAAACCACCGAACGCGTCGCCGTCGAGGCTATCGGCATCAATGAAATCGTCATCGTCCGCCCCGGCGAACAAATCCCGGTCGATGGCGTGCTCGTGGAAGGCAGCACCAATGTCGATGAGTCCTCGCTCACAGGCGAATCGATGCCGGTCTCCAAATCCATAGGCAATCCCATCTTCGCGGGCACGCTCAACCAGAGCGGCGGCATCGAACTCCGCGTCACCAAGCGCGCCGAGGACTCCACGCTCGCCCGCATGGTCAAGCTGGTCGCCGAGGCGCAGGCGGAAAAATCCAAAACCCAGCGTTTTCTCGAACGCGCGGAACAATATTACGCGATGGGCGTCATTGCCTTCACGATCGCTGTCTTCCTGATCCCCCACCTGTTCCAAGCGGAAAGCTTCTCCAGTGCCTTCTATCGGGCCATGACCATCATGGTCGTGGCCTCGCCCTGCGCCCTGATCATCAGCACTCCCGCCACCGTTCTATCCGCCATCGGCGGCGCGGCCCGCCGCGGCATCCTCATCAAGGGCGGTTCCCACCTCGAACGCGCCGCCCACATCGACATCGTCGCCGTCGATAAAACCGGCACTCTCACCGTGGGAAAACCCTCGCTCACCGAGATCGTCACCCGCAATGGTAGCCACCCGGTTTCCCAGCCGCTCCCCGACGACGCCATCCCGCTGCTGCGCGTGGCCGCCGCGCTGGAAGCCAAGTCCGAACACCCGCTCGCCCACGCTATCGTCGTCAGCGCCGCCGATCTCGGCATCGAAGCCCCCGCCGCCACCGATTTCCAATCCACCGCCGGTAAAGGCGCGGAAGCCACTGTCGGCCAAACCCGCTACCTCATTGGGAGCGAGCGCCTATTTCGCGAACTCAGCGCCAAGGATCTGGATGCCTTGGCGGAATCATCACAACCGCTCCAAAACAGCGGGAAAACCTGCGTCTGGCTCGGCTCGCGCGCGGGCGACCAAGTCACCGCCCTTGCCGTGCTCGCCATGGCCGACACCATCCGCCCGACCGCCCGCGATCTCACCCGCCAATTGAAACAACTCGGCGTAAAAAAAGTCGTGATGCTCACCGGTGACCATCGCCTCGTCGCTGAGGCCATCGCCAAGGAAGCGCAGGTCGATGAAGTCCGCGCCGAATTGCTTCCCGAGGACAAGCTCAAGGTCATCCGCGACCTGAAACTCGAAGGCACCGTCATGATGATCGGCGATGGCGTCAACGACGCCCCCGCCCTCGCCATGTCTGATGTCGGAGTCGCCATGGGCGCGGCCGGAACCGATGTGGCCATGGAAACCGCCGACATCGTCCTGATGGGCGACCGCTTGGAAAACATTCCGCTGCTCCTGTCCCACACCCACCGTGCCAGGCGCGTGCTGTTCCAGAACCTGATTTTCGCCAGCGCTGTCATCGTGGTCCTGATCATTTCCGCCCTCGGCTTCTCTCTCGCCCTGCCGTTAGGCGTCGTTGGCCATGAAGGCAGCACCGTGCTCGTCTGCCTCAACGGACTCCGCCTCCTGCTCATCGGCAAGGCGCTCGCCTGAGAGGGAGGGAAGACACCACCCCGCACTCACCTGGGAACGATGCCGGGACCAGCAGGAACCTCCGCATTAGATCGCAGAGTTGTGCGACTCACGGCGAGCTTCCACCCAGTAGTAGAGCACGGGCACGGCCATGCGGCTTACCAGCAGGGAGGCGATTTCGCCGGCCATGAGGGCGATCGCCAGGCCTTGGAAGATCGGATCCGCAAGGATCACAGCGGCGCCGACGACCACCGCCATGGCGGTGAGAACCATCGGCCGGAAACGCACGGCTCCGGCATCAATCACGGCCTCGGCGAGAGGCATGCCCTGACCGCGGCGGAGCTCAATAAAATCCACGAGGATGATGGAATTCCGGACCACGATGCCACCGCCTGCCATGAAACCAATCATGCTTGTGGCGGTGAAAAACGCATCCATCAGCCCGTGGGCCGGCAACACGCCGATCAGCGAAAACGGAATGGCGGCCATTACGATCAGCGGTGTGATGAACGATTTGAACCAACCGACCATGAGCATGTACATCACCACCAGCGCCGCGGCGAAGGCGATTCCCAGATCACGAAACACTTCGAGCGTGATGTGCCATTCGCCGTCCCACTTGATCGAGGGGTCGATGTCGAGCATCGGCATGGATAGATTGTGAACTTGGATCGCACCGCCGGCACCGCCGTAGTCGGCGGAGTTGAGTTTGGCGAGCTCCCGGTTCATGGCGAAAACCGCATAGGCAGGGCTCTCCGCAACCCCGGCGACATCGCCGGTGATGTAGGTGACGGGCAGCAGGTTTTTGTGATAGATGGCCTTGTCGATCACGGTCTCCTCGGGCGTGACGAGTTCGCCGAGAGGGATGAGTGGAGCGGCCTCGGAGGAGGTCTGTTCGGGCAGCTGGTTGGCATCCCCCACCCGCACCCGCAGGGCGAGCAGGTTCCGGTAGTCCGAGCGTTCGCCGCGCGGCAGTTCGAGGCGCACGGCCACCGGGTCCTTCTCTTCCGGGACGTGCGCGATGTCCACGTCCGTGCCGCTGGTGGCGATGCGCAGGGTTTCGGAAATCGTTTCCGCGCTGATGCCGGCGAGCGCCGCCTTTTCCTTGTCGATGCGAAACAGGACGCGCTTCTGGTTTTCCTCGCCATACCAATCGATATCGACCACGCCCTCTGTGTTTCGGAAAATGTCGCGGACCTTGGAGGCAAGTGCCTCACGATGGGGGCGGTCGCGGCCATAAATCTCGGCAACGAGCGTCTGTAAGACCGGCGGACCGGGCGGAACCTCCGCCACCGCGATGCGCGCGCCGTATTTCGCCGCCACCTTTGCCAGTTCGGGACGCACGCGTTTGGCGACATCGTGGCTCTGGGCAGCGCGCTCGGACTTGGGCAGCAGGTTGATCTGGATGTCCGCCACGTTCGCGCCGCTGCGCAGGAAGTAATGGCGGACGAGACCGTTGAAATTGAAGGGCGCGGCAGTGCCAGCATAGACCTGATAGTCGGTCACCTCCGGCTCCGCGGCGGCGCAGGCCGCCAGTTCGCGCGCGGCCTCCGCGGTGCGCTCCAGCGACGAGCCTTCCGGCATGTTGAGCACGATCTGGAACTCGCTCTTGTTATCGAACGGCAGCATTTTGACTTTTACAAAACCAATCGGCACCAGCGCCATCGCACCTAACAACAACAAGGCGATCAGCCCGACAAACGCGGCCATCCTGCGCCGTTTCGCCAGCAGGAAACCCATGAACTTCCGATAGAGCCGGGTCAGCGCGCTTTCCTTGCCCGGGCCGTGGCCGTCGGAAGAGGAGGGCCCCGGGTCGTCGGGCTTGTGCTTGAGCAAGCGGATCGCCGCCCACGGCGTGACGATGAAGGCGATCAACAATGAGAACAACATCGCCGCAGTGGCACCCACCGGGATCGGCCGCATGTAGGGGCCCATCAGACCGCCGACAAAGGCCATCGGCACGATCGCAGCGATCACCGCCCAAGTGGCGAGCACAGTGGGGTTTCCCACCTCGCTGACGGCGGCCACGGCGCGTTGCACGGCGTTTTTCCCGACGTTTTCCGGCAGTTTCTGGTGACGAGCGATGTTTTCCACTACCACGATAGCGTCATCGACGAGGATGCCGATCGAGAAGATCAGCGCGAACAAGGTGATCCGGTTGAGGGTGAAACCGCTGAGGTAAAACACCAGCAGGGTGAGCGCCAAGGTGGACGGAATGGCAACCGCCACCACCACCGATTCCCGCCAACCTAACATGAAAAGGATCAGAAGCGCGACACCGAGAACGGCGATGCCCATGTGCAACAGCAACTCATCGGATTTTTCGGCGGCGGTTTCTCCGTAGTTGCGCGTCACCGAAACCTCGATATCCGCCGGAATGAGATAACCGCGGAGCGCTTCGATCTTTTCCAGGACATGGTCCGCGACGGTGATCGCATTCGCGCCGGGACGCTTGGCGACTGACAAGGTGACGGCGGCTTCCTCATTGCCCGGCCGGCCTTTTGCCGCACCAAACCCGAACAAGACGTAATGCGCCGGATCCCCCGACCCGTCTTCGATGCGGGCGACATCACGCACATAGACCGGGCGGCCGTCCTGGGCCCCGAGCACGATGTCCCTCAGGTCCCGGGCGGAGTGGATGAACCCGCCGCTTTCAATGAGGATTTCCTCACCGCCGGTGGTCATCGAACCGGAGCGACTCTGGCGGTTCGCCTGTTGCAACACGGGCACGATCCCCGCGAGGGTAAGGCCACGGGAGGCGAGTTTGGCGGGATCGGCCAGCACGCGGAAAATTCTGCGCTCGCCGCCAATCAGGGTCGTCTCCGCCACGTCGTCGACTTGTTTGACGGAGTTCTCGATTTCGGAAGCCAGTCGTCGCAATTCCAGTGCATCGGTCTTGCCGCCGTGAAAGGTCACCGCGAGTACCGGCACGTCGTCGATGGTGCGCGGCTTGATGAGCGGCAGCGTGACACCCGGAGGGATGCGGTCGAAATTTGCTTGCAGCTTTTGGTTCAGGCGAACGAGCGAGGTTTCCAGATCCTGGCCGACCAGGAAGCGGACAATCAGGAGGCTCTCACCGGGGCGCGACGTGCTGTAGATGTATTCCACGCCGCTGATCTCGTGCAGCAGCTTTTCCATGGGATTGGTCACGCGCTCCTCGATCTCCTTGGCAGAGGCACCCGGCATAGAAACCATGACGTCGATCATCGGGACCTTGATCTGTGGCTCCTCCTCGCGCGGAAGGTTCAGCAGGGCGAACACCCCTAACAACACGCTGCCGATGATGATGAGCGGCGTAAGCTTGGATTCGGAGAACGTGGCAGCCAGCCGACCGGCGAGTCCGTGTGCTTCGGGAATGCGTTCCTGGTTCATCGTGGTGGGGTCAAAGCTCCGGGCCTATGGATGGGTGCGAGTGACCGGATCGCCATCGCGGAGCCTCGGGGAGGGGGCTTCCACCAACCAATCCCCCGGCTCCAGGCCGGAGAGGATTTCCAGACGCCCGCCATCGTGCCGCCCGCTGCGCACTAGGCGCATGCTTGCCTTTCCGTCCTTCACGACAAAGGCGATTTCCATCTGCCCGCGCAAGGTCACTGCGGACTCCGGCACCTCCAGCGCCCGGTGAGTCCCCCGTGGGATGTGCGCGCGGCCGAACTGGCCTGCGCGCAGCGCCGGATCGGCGGGTAGGTCGATCTTCACGAGAAACGTGCGGCTGCCGACGTCCGCGGCCGGTGAGATTTCGGAAATCACGCCTTCGGTGTCCACACCGGCGGTGTCCACGGTGATGCGGATCTTGTCCCCGGTCTTCATGGTGCCGGTAAGCGCCTCCGCGACGTGGGTTTCAAGCCGCAGGCGGCTGAAATCCTCCATTGCAAACAAGGGTTTGCCGGGCATTGCAAGGTCTCCCGGGTCCATGTCCTTGCGGGTGATCATGCCGGAAAACGGCGCACGCACCTCGGCATTCGCCAGCGCATGTTCGGCCTCGTCGGTGGCAGCGACCGCACCCAGATAGCGGGCCTGGGCCTGCTCGAATTCCGAGCGGGAGATGGCATTCTTCGGCAACAAGGCGGCGACCCGCTCGAAGTCGCGTTTCGCCTGGTCTCTGGCGGCGACGGCCTGTGCGACGGCCGCCCGCAATTCCGCGGCATCGATTTCCGCCAGCAACTCGCCTTCCTCAGCCCGCTTGCCGGGGACCGCCAACATCACCAGCACGCGGCCGGTTACCTTGGCGGAGACGTCCGCCCGGCGGTAGGGCTGTACGGTGCCCATGGAAGACTCGAACAAGGGCATCTCGCTCCATGCGACTTCGATAGCCTTCACCGCCAGTGGAGGTGCTTGTGATGCCGGACCTGATGATTCCGTGGGGTGTTTGCCGCAGGATGCCAGCATAAAGCCGAGCGCCGAAACAAGTGCGAGTGGGATTTTTGAGTCCATCGGTATGGGTGCTGCCGCCCCGGTTCCTGAAACCATGGAGCTCATAACAGATAGGCCCTTCCATCTGCTCCCGCAACCCCAAGTGTGCCGGATGCGTGACCGCCTTCCCTCCTTTTACGGCCGGGTCCGGGATTTGCTCCACGGCTTCCCGGATTTCCCCGGAAAATGGTTCGCGGCCGGAATGGGCAGCGGCTAAGTCATGTGCGCGATCGTGACGAAACCCGGAGCCAGTTTGGAAGCCAGCAAGCGAGGAGCCGCCGAAGCGGGACTTGGCGGACGGTTGGGCGGGCTGTCGCTACCCCGGCAGGTGCTGGTGCTGGCGATCTGGCCTCTTCTGGAACAGGTGCTGGCGTTTTTCGTGGGAATGACGGACCTGTTGATCTCCGGCCGCATGGCGGAAGGCGCGGAGCGGGTGGCGGTGCTGGATGCGATGGGCCTCGGAGGATATGTCGGCTGGTTTTTCAACATCCTGCAAGGGGCGGTGGCCACCGGAGTGATGGCCATGGTTTCCAGAGCGACGGGTGGACGCGACCGCAATCTCGCGAATCGCGCGCTGGGCCAGGGAGTTTGGCTGGGCGTGGCGGCTGGCTTCGGTTCGCTGGCGCTGCTTCTAACCGGAATCCCGTGGTTGATCCACTGGGTGGGACTGAGTCCGGCGGCGGCGGAGAAGGCAGAGGTTTATTTGAGAATGCTGGCGCTATCCGGGCCGTTCAGCGGCGCGCTGTTCGCCGTGAACGCGGGCTTGCGGGGATCGGGCGACACCCGGACGCCGTTTTTGTCGATGATCGTGGTGAATGTGGTGAACATGGCTTGCAGCTGGAGTTTCGTGTTTGCGGAGGCCCCGTGGGGCGGGCACGGGATCCGAGGGATCGCCGCTGGCTCGGTGGTGGGCTGGATGGCGGGTTTGTTGACGGTCCTGCTGCTGGTGGGCCGCGGCAAAAAGGACTCCCTGCACTGGAACCGGGCGGACTTGCGGCCGGACGGCTCGACGATGGCGCGGATCCTGCGCGTGGGCGCACCCCAAGCGCTGGAGATCGCGGGCATGTGGATGATCCATGCGTTCGGCATCCGCGTGATCTCGGGGTTGCGCGATGAGGGCGCTCTGGGGGCCCACATTCTGGCGATCCGGGTGGAGTCCATGAGTTTTCTGCCGGGGTTTGCCATCGCCACGGCAGCGGCGGCACTGGCCGGGCAATACCTCGGTGCGGGTTCGCGGGAGATGGCGGTGAAGGCGGTGCGACTTTGCTGGAAATCCGCCGCCGTCTTGATGGGAGCCATGGGGGTTTTCTTCGTGTTAGGGCGGGAAATGCTCATCGACTGGATGGCACCCGGCAGCGACCTGCACTTGCGGCTCGCCGCGCCCCTGCTGGTCGTTTGCGCGCTGACGCAGCCGTTTTTCGCCACCTGCATCATCCTGAAAACCTCGATGCGGGGAGCCGGCGCCACGCCCATCGTGATGCGGTGGTCCTTTTCCTGCATGCTTTTCTATCGGGTTTTCATATTGTGGCTGGCACCCCACTTCATGCACCTCACCCTCATAAGCGTATGGATTATTTTCGCCCTCGATCTCGTCACCCAAGCCGCGCTTTTCTCACGGCTGCACTTCAAGGGGAAGTGGCTGGACGCGCATGTCTGAAGCGGTCAGGCGGGCGGCGTGACCGCGAAATGTTCCTTGGAGAACGCGATTTTCTCCAAATGCCCTGCCCCGGGATAAAGTAAGTGCTGTTCCATCACGGGTTCCAAGCGGCGCAGCAAGCCGACGCCGTTCGCCATCTGGATGGCGAGACCCGGTCGCGCGTTCACCTCGATCATGAGAGGGCCGCGGGATTCGTCGATCATAAGGTCCACCCCGAGGTAGCCGAGCCCGGTCATTTCCTGACAGGTCACGGCAATGTCGAGAATCTTGTCCCAACCCGGGATTTGGATGCCGACCAAGTCCACATCCATGTCGGGGTGGCGGGCAATCGGCTTCCCGTAGTGCACGGCACGGATCGTCCGGCCGGTTGCCAGATCGATACCGATGCCGAGGGCACCCTGGTGGAGGTTCGCGCGCCCGTCGGACTCCTTGGTGGCGGCCCGCAACATCGCCATGACCGGATAACCGTGCAACATCACCAAACGGATGTCCGGTGCGCCCTGATAGCTGATATCGGTGAGCACCTTGGCCGGGCGCACACGGTATTCGACAAGTGCACAATCCCGTTGACCGCCCAGACTGAAGAGCCCTGCGAGAATGTTGGATACATAATGGCGCAGTTCGTCACCTGTCATAGTCGTCCCACTCGGTTTCAGGAAAAGCCCGTCCTTCCTGCCATCGATCACCAGCACACCCTTGCCACCGGAACCGCGTGTCGGCTTGATAACAAAAGACTCGCGGCCCTCCAGGGTCTTTTCAAAGCAGGCGGCATCATAGGGAGAACGGATGATCGCATAGGTCTCCGGCACCGACAGTCCCTCGGCTTCGGCGAGAGACTTGGTTTGTAGCTTGTCGTCGATGAGCCGATAGAGCCGCCGCGGATTGTTCGGCAGCAGATAGCGGGCGTTGCGCATGTTGATGCCGACCACACCAAGTGCGCGGAGTTCCGCCGGGGTGCGCATCCAAGGGTGCCACCATTTGCCTGAGTGAGCGGGAGCGGTTTTCTCCATGGCGAATCAGGCGTCGGAGAAGGTTTTGAAGCGGATCAGTTCCGAGACGCGGTAGCCGGTATAGCGTCCGATCAGGAGAATCCCGGCGAGAAGCACCAGCAGAAGCTCTGGGAAATAGAACGCCCAATACTGGACCTGGCCGACTTTCATGAAAAGGAATGCCAGCACGGAAACCACCAGCGAACCGCCCACCTGGGTGAGGGCGCTGTGTTTCCCCTCCTCCTCCCAGATCAGTGACATGCGCTCGATCGTCCAGGCGAGAATAATCATTGGAAACAAGGTGATCTGCACCCCTCCGCTCATTCCCATCCGGTTCCCCACCACACTCATGATCATCATCAGCAACGTGACGATCACCACGCAGGCCGCCACCCGCGGCACCACCAGAAGATTGAGTCGGGAAAGCAGGAAACGGAACCACAAGCCGGCGCCGATCAGCACGGTAAACATGACCAACCCGCGAGCTAACGGAATTTCCAACAGGGCCAGCGCGATCAGCACCGGCATGAAGGTTCCCAAGGTGGGAACACCGATGATGTTGCGCAGCACCACCACCACAAAGGCTCCCAACGGAATCAGGACAATATAGCGGAACACCGCGCGCTCGGCGAGGGGCAGCCCGAGAATCGTGGAAATGAGCAGTGGAGAATCCTGAAGGTCCGTTAGACTGGCCTGCGAAATCCGTTCCTTCGCCACCGTGAAGATGACACGTGAGCTCTCGCCGCCGGTGACATCTAGCAGAGGACCGCCACCGCGGTGCCAGACAAAGATCGACCGACCGTCGAGCACCGCCGCGGGATCAAGCGGATCGCGCACCTTCCAATACACGCCGTCGCAATACTCGACGAGCGGGATCGGAGCCTGCCCGCCGATATCCTCCTCCAATCTCACGCCGTAGGCCATCCGTGCCGGCACTCCCGCCATGTCCAGCAGGTCGATGCCCATCATGATCAAGGCGTTGTCCTTGAACGCATCCTCGTAATGCCTCTTCACGAGCATGAACTCCTGGGAGCGCTCCTCTCTCTTGAGCTGTTCGAAAAGTTCGACGAACAAGGCGTCCGGATCGGAGGAAACCAACTTGGCTCGGTTGACGATACTCTCCGCCGCCTCGCCCAGCGAGCCGGACAAGCCCACGTTTCCAGACTCCGGAGCTTCGGCCGGCACCGGCTCACAGCCACTGTGGGAGCCTTCAGGGAATCGGACGCGGAAATACAGGGCTTGGCTTTCCTCACGGTTTTCCGCGGCCCACACGGCGGTGTATTCGCCGCGGTCCCGCTCGATGTTGAAATGATAGCCAAGCGATCCGGACTCGCGCCCGGTTTTGGGCTCCACCGCCGAGCCCGGCAGCGAAAGCCGGGCCTTGACCGCTTTGCCGGTGGCCAGGAAGGAAACCTTCGCCTCCACCTGCCAGTCATGAACCTGTTCGCCACGCCAGAAGGGCACCCCGAGACTCAGGGTCTTGTAGGCGGCCACGCCCCCGCCTGACAGGACCAACAGGGCCACCACCACGATCAGCTTCCACTTTGTGTTCATGACGGAGGAAAACCGGAGACGCTCGATCTAACGAAAAATTTTCTGATCGGCGATGTGGGTGCGCCCGGGGTCGACCATGCCGAGATCCTTGATCAGCGTCCGGCCGATCAACACGGGTGCGAGCATGTTGCCGCGGTTGTTGAGAGTGAATTCGCCACGCATCTTGCGATCGCCGATTTGAAAGCCGAGGCGAACCACCTCGCGAGCCTCGGATTTCGCACCGGGCTCCTTGATTCTGGCAATCCTGACCAGTGGGGCCTCGATGCGCGTACGCGCCGGCTGTTTCGAGGTCGGGTCGGTGACGATGAAGCGAACCCACTTGTTACCGTCGCGTTCGAAGAGCTCCTTCTCCTCCGCATGGATCGAACTGGTGAACGCTCCGGTGTCGAGCTTGGCTTTGAGTTTCTCCGCCACGCCATTGACCAGAATGTATTCCCGCCAGCCATAAATCTGGACCGGCTCCGCGCTCACCGGTTTGGCGACGGCGGCGGTTTCGGCCTCGGCGTTTTCCATTGCGGCCGCATCGTCCGGATCCACGGACGGAGCCTCGGTTTCCTTTTTGGCGGTGGAGGTTTCCTCCGTAGGCGCGGGCTTTGCATCGCTGGGCTGAGCGGCGGGTTTCGCCGATGCCGCAGGGGAAAGCCCCGTCAACAGGATCACCGCAAACACCGAGAGGGAAATACCTCGAATGGATATGAAGGAGATTTTTTCGCTCACGCGAGGCGACTATCACCACTGGAAGAGCACGAATGCAACGGAAAACCCGATTCAAATGAACCTATCATCAAGGCTGTTCCGCTCCCGCCACTGGCACCCCCTCCCCACCTGAAGTTCGAATTCCACACTTGGCAGCCCTCCGATTCCATCCAAGACTCGAATCCATGCAGACCGCACACTTTCTGAAAGACCTTTTCAACCTGTCCGGAAAAACCGCCGTGGTGATCGGCGGGACTGGCGAACTTTGCGGCACCATGGCCGTCGGCCTTGCCCGCGCCGGCGCCGAAGTCGTGCTCGGCGGACGCATTCCCGAAAAGGCCGAGAAACGCCTCGCGGAAATCGAATCCTATGGCGGCCATGGCTACTTCGTGCCGGTCGATGTCACTTCGCGTGAGTCCCTCCAAAACCTGCTCGATACCACACTCGAACGCTCCGGCCAGGTGGATATCCTGATCAACGGCGCGGGCACCAATTCACCCACCCCGTTTCTCGATATCCCGGAAGACGAATACCAGCGCATCATCGACACCAATCTCAGCGCGGTGTTCCGCTCCTGCCAGGTCTTCGGCAATTACTTCATCAGGGAATCCCGTGCCGCCTCAATCATCAACCTCGGCTCCATTTCCGGGCTCAACCCGCTCTCCCGGGTCTTCACCTACTCGCTCTCCAAGGCCGCCGTTCACAATCTCACCCGCAACCTCGCCCGCGAATGGGGCGACAAGGACATCCGCGTCAACACGCTGGTCCCCGGCTTTTTCCCCGCCGAGCAGAACCGCAAGGTGCTCGACGAATCGCGCGTGCTCGACATCCTCCGTCAGACCCCGGCATCCCGTTTCGGCAACGCCGAGGAACTCATCGGGGCCACCTTGCTGCTCGCCTCCGCCAAAGCGGGATCCTTCATCACCGGCATTGAAATGATCGTCGATGGAGGTTTTCAAGCGATGACGATCTGAAAACCCCTCCGGCGGAAGGCATATGCAACGTCCATGCCTAGTGCTTGCACCCGTGCGAATGTCGGTGTATTGCCTCCGCCCCGGCGGGCTCTCCGCCCTACCCCATCGCTCTCATGATCAAGTGGATCCTTCAGAAAATCGTCGGCAGCAAGAACCAGCGCGAAGTGCGCCGCATCCGCCCGACGGTCGCCCGCATCTGTGAAATTGAAGAAGCCCTCCAACGCGAACCGGAAGAAAAGCTCCGCGAAATGACCCGCAACTGGCAGGCGTTTTTCGCCCGCTACCACGCCCTCGACGTCCCGGCGAAGCCGTTGATCGAGCGCATGAACTCGGAGGAACTCCGTGCTACCGCCGAAGCACTTGAAGCCCGCCTCTCCCCACTGCGCGACGAATTCCCCGCGCTTCCCGCGGCGGTGGACGCCACACCGGAATCGATCGAAGCGGCCAAAACCGCCTTCCACGAAGCCGAATCCGAGTTCCCACGTTTTCGCGCCAAACACCTTGAGCGTATCCTCCCGGAAGCCTATGCGGTCGTCAAAAACGCCGCCCGACGGATGTGCGGAACCGTCATCACCGTCAATGACCATCCGATCCCATGGGAAATGGTCCACTTCGACGTCCAGCTCATCGGTGGCGTCGCTCTTCACCGTGGCATGATCGCGGAAATGCAGACCGGTGAGGGCAAAACCCTCGTCGCCACCCTGCCGGTCTATCTCAACGCCCTCACCGGCCTTGGCGTCCACCTCATCACCGTCAACGACTACCTCGCCCGCCGCGACTCGGACTGGATGGGCTCGCTCTATAAATTCCTCGGTCTCACTGTCGGCTGCATCCAAAACCAGATGCCCCCGTGGGAACGCCGCGCCGAATACGCCTGCGACATCACTTATGGCACCAACGCCGAGTTCGGCTTCGATTACCTCCGCGACAACGGCATGGCCTCCACCAAGGACGAACAGGTCCAGCGCGGCCACTACCTCGCCATCATCGACGAAGTCGACTCCATCCTCATCGATGAAGCCCGCACGCCGCTCATCATTTCCGGCCCCTCCGCCCACAGCTCCCACCAATACGAAAAATACAAGCCGCTCGTCGAACAATTGGTGAAGCGCCAGACCCAGCTCTGCAACGAAGTCGCCGCCGAGGCCAGAAAACTGCTCGACGCCGGTAACAAGGAGGACGCCGGCCGCGCGCTCTTCAAGCTCAAGCTCGGCCAGCCGCGCAACCGCCAACTCATGCGCTTCATGGAGGACCCGGACATGCGCCGACTACTCGAAAAGGCCGAACTCGCCCTGCACCAGGACGCCCAGAAAAAGGAACTTTTCGACCTCAAGGAAGAGCTCTATTTCGTCATCGACGAAAAAGGCCACGACTCCGACCTCATGGAAATGGGCCGCGAACACCTTTCTCCCGGCGATCCCGAATCCTTCACCCTGCCCGACCTCGGCACCCTCTACGCGGACATCGACACCGACCCGGCGCTCACGCCCGAGCAGAAAGCCGAAGCCAAGGAACAACTCCAGGTCCGCATGGATTCGCAGGCCGAGAAAATCCATAACATCTCCCAGCTCCTCAAGGCCTACTGCGTCTTCGAGAAGGACGTGCAATACGTCGTCAAGGACAGCAAGGTCATCATCGTCGATGAAAACACCGGCCGCGAAATGGCCGGCCGCCGCTGGTCGGACGGCCTCCATCAGGCGGTCGAAGCCAAGGAAGGCGTCGAGATCGAGAAGGAAACCCAGACCTTCGCCACCATCACCATCCAGAACTACTTCCGCCTCTATCAGAAGCTGGCGGGCATGACAGGCACCGCCGAAACCGAAGCCGCCGAGTTCCATGACATCTACCGGCTCGACGTGCTACCCATTCCCACCAACCGCCCGAACCAGCGCGTCGATGAGAACGACCAGGTCTTCAAGACCCGCCGTGAGAAGTTCAACGCGGTCATCAACACCATCCAGACCGCCCACGAAAAGGGCCAGCCCTGCCTCTGCGGCACCGCCTCCGTCGAATCCTCGGAAACACTCTCCCGCATGCTCAAGCGGGCCAAAATCCCCCACTCGGTCCTCAACGCGAAGTTCCACGAGCAGGAAGCGGAAATCGTTTCCCAGGCTGGTCAGTTAGGTGCGGTCACCGTTTCCACCAACATGGCCGGCCGTGGAACCGATATCAAACTCGCTCCCGGAGTCCCCGAACTCGGCGGCTTGTTCGTCATCGGCACCGAGCGCCACGAGTCCCGCCGCACCGACCGCCAGCTGCGCGGCCGTTGCGCACGCCAGGGCGACCCCGGCCGCTCGCAGTTCTTCATCTCGTTCGAAGACGACCTGATGCGGAACTTCGCCGCCGCCGACCGGATGACTTCCATGATGGAGAAGTTCGGCATGAAGGAAGGCGAAGCGCTCGAGCACTCGTGGCTCAACAAATCCGTCGAGACCGCTCAGAAGCGCGTCGAGCAACGCAATTACACATGGCGCAAACGCGTGCTCGATTTCGACGACGTGATGAACATGCAGCGCGAGGTCGTTTACGGCTACCGCAATGAAGTTCTCACCACCGAGGATCCGCGCAACTTGGTCACCGAGATCATCGAGGAAACCATCCCCGCCAAGGTGCACGAATACCTTGCCGAGCGGGACAACGACGTCCCGGACTACAAGGAACTCCTTCACTGGGTGAACTCCACGCTTCCGATCAGCGTCACGGAACAAGACGTCATCGAAGGCCAGAACGAAGAGGCCATTTCCGCCACGCTGGTCGGCAAAGTGAAGGAAGCCTACGAGCTCCGCGTCGGAAACCTGCCGATGGAAGTGCTCGACCAGGAGGAGCGCCGCATGGTGCTCGTCGCCATCGACAAACAATGGCAGGAGCACCTTTACAACATGGACGCCCTGCGCGAAGGCGTCGGCCTCCGTGCCCAAGGCCAGAAGGACCCGCTCATCGAATACAAGAACGAGGCCTACAACCTGTTCGTCACCCTGATGGATGCAATCAAACAGGAGGCCCTGCAAAACCTCTTCCGTTCCGCATCCAACCTCGAAGCGTTCCTCAAACAATTGCACAACGCGCCCAAACAACTTCAAGGCGGCGAGGAAGCGCTGACCCGCGACAACGTCGCCACCTCCGGCAGTTCCGGCAACATTGATCCATCGATGGCCCCCTCCCCCGAGGGCACCAAACTCAAGCTCAACCTACCCAAGCGCAAACCGAGTTTCTCCATAGAGACCACCGGCCGAAATGCCCCGTGCCCCTGCGGCTCCGGCAAGAAGTTCAAGAACTGCTGCGGCCGCGAGGCGTGAGCCACGGACCGTCGCAGGCAGTCGGTCCAACCCACGCGTTCGCGTGGTGCCGGGCGGTTGACTCGGCCGGGTGGGAATTTAAACTCACTTGACCTTCTCCCGGGCATTTTCAACCGGGGCAGGTCAGGTCCTCCCCCATGAGAATCGTCGTTCACGACTACGCCGGCCATGCGTTTCCGATCTCCCTCAGTCGCGCCCTGGCGGCGCGCGGACACGAGGTCGTGCATGCGTTTGCCAGTTCGCTGCAAACGCCACGCGGGGATCTGACCTCGAAGCCCGGCGATTCCCCCACGCTCTCGTTCCGCGAGATTGCGATGCACGCGGACTATGCCAAATACAAGTATTCCTTCCGTCGGCGCCGCAACATGGAAGTCCGCTATGGCGAGGCGGTGGCGGATTTCATCACCGCATGGAAACCCGACGCCGTGCTCTCCGGCAACACTCCCACCGAGACGCAGGAACCGATCAGTCGCGCAACCACCGCTGGAAACGGCCGCTTCTACTACTGGGTGCAGGATTTCTACAGCCTCGCCGTCGACCGCATCCTGCGCCGAAGACTACCGGTCGCCGGAGCCTGCATCGGAGCATGGTATCGCCATCTCGACCGTCGCCAATTCCGGCGCAGCTCGCAAATCATCGCGATCACCGGAGATTTCGCACCCATCCTGTCCCACGAATTCGGAGTGGAGGAGTCCCGTGTTTCCGTGGTGCCAAACTGGGCCACGATCGAGGAACTCCCGAACCTGCCGAAGGAGAATCCGTGGGCTCGCATCCACGCGCTTCACGACAAGTTTGTTTACCTCTACTCCGGCACCATCGGCATGAAACACAATCCGTCGCTCTTGTTAGAGCTGGCCCGGAAAAATGCCGGCAATCCGGACATCCGCGTGGTGGTAGTTTCCGAAGGTATCGGAGCAGAATGGCTCCGGACCGAGGCGAGGACCGCGAACCTCGCCAATCTGCTGGTTCTCCCCTATCAGCCTTTCTCTGATCTGCCTTCCGTGCTGGCTTCCGGCGATGTCCTGGTTGGCATTCTGGAAGAAGAGGCCGGCGCCTTCTCGGTGCCCTCGAAGACGCTGAGCTATCTGTGTGCCGGACGCCCCTTGCTGCTCGCGATACCTCCGCAGAACCTGGCCGCCCGAATCGTCCGGGATAACAATGCCGGACTGATCGTGCCACCCGCAGACACCAACGGGTTCATCACGGCGGCGGCCCTGCTCCACAACTCGCCGGACCTGCGTGCTGAAATGGCAGACAGTGCCCGTGCCTACGCCGAGAAAACCTTTCCGATCGAAAAGACCGCAGCCGTGTTCGATGAAATCCTCACGAAATAGCGCCCGTGTTTTCCCCCGCCGCAGATCCTCCCGACCCCATCGACATCCCCCGCGCTGGGAACGCCGCCCTTGTGGAGCGGTTGCTTTGGGTCTTCCTGATGTCCTTCGCGCTGGACTACCGGGCATCCGTCTCACGTGAGAGCGGCACCGGCGTTGGCCTCGACCAGTTTCTGTTCCTCGGTCTTTGCATCTCGTCCTCACTCGCCATCCTCTGGCTGGGGCGGCGGTTTCTAACGGTCAGGCCCGGTGCCTGGTTGCTCGCCTTCTGGGTCATATTTCTGGGCTACATGGCGCTCAACTCGATGCTGCAGGGAGTATCCACCGGCCGCATGATCCGGGTGGCGTTGCCCATAGTTTTCTGCTTCTTCGGCATGGCCAACGCCCACATCGCAGGCTGCATGGGCATCCGCCCGTCACGCATCGTCACTCCGGTGCTGGCTGCCGCCTGCATCAATGTTCTCTGGCGCATCATCTACGGATTCCTCTTTCTGGGCACATCGCTGGAAACCGTGCGATTCGAGGTGCAGAGCCCGGCAAACAGTTGGATCGCCGCGTGGATCGGCTGTGCCATCCTCCTGCGGGGACGTTTCCGCTGGAGCGTCATCGCCGCCTGCGGGGTGCTCTTCGCTGGCATATTCATCACCGTGACAAGATCCCTGATCCTCCCGGTGATCGCCGCGGCGGTGGCCGGCGGATTCTGTTTCGTCCTCGGCGTCTGGTGGCGCCAGTTCCAATGGTCAGCGCTCCGGATCCGCCTGCTACCCGTGGGAGCCGTCGCCTTGCTGGCAGCCTTCGCACTCGGGGCGGTCGCCATGGTCGAACCGGTCATGATCGAGCGCTGGAACGAGCGCCTGTTTCACAACGCCTCCGAACGGAATCTGGGGGCTGACATTTCCTACCTCACCCGCAAGGCGGAGGCGGACGCGATGTGGACCATCCTCAGCAAGAGCCCCGTCCACTTCATCAGCGGCCGGGGCATCGGCTCGTCCTATTACTGGCATCCCGCCTATCTGCCGGAAATCTGGAAGGTCCTGCCCAAGAAGGCAACCATAGTGGACGACATCTGGTTCGCCGGACATTCGGTTTGGACTTACGCGCTTCTCTCAGGTGGCGTCATCGGCGTGGCGGCCTGGCTGGTTCTTTTCGGGACTACCGCCACCTTCAGCCTGATCGCCGCACGGGCGAACGCCTCCGACCCGGGGCCCGACCAATGGCTTGCATTCCTGCCCTTCGTCGCGACCTGTTGCCTCATCAGCGAGACGCTGACCGCCAACCCGTTTCAGGAGCGACTCACCGGCATTCTGTTCGGAATGATGGCCGGCCTCTCACAGGCATTCATGGTCCGCGCCTCATGGATCCACACCGCGCCACGGTCTCCCGCATCCGATCCATCATGAAGTCTCCGCGCATCAAAACCGTGGCCCTGATCGACCCCTTGTGGATCGGTCACCACCCGATGTATTTCAGCCAGTTCACCGCATCCTTCCTGCGCTTGAGCGCGCGGGTGATCGGCTTGTGCCCCCAACCGGAATCGGCGCTTGAAGACCTGTCCCGCACCGTCGGTCCGGAAACCGTCGCCAAGTCCGGCGGCCTTGTGCATTTCGCGAAGCTACCCGTCGGCACCCGCAGCTTCCTCAACGGCCGTTTCGAGGGCGATCCTGCGCGCACCTTTTGCCGTTGGAGGCGGGCCGCCACAGCGCTCACCGAGGCGGAGGCCGCCACCGGCATGGAGGCCGATCTCGTCTATTTCCCGTATCTCGACAGCTACCTGCGCTTTCTCCCGTGCTCCGCCGTGCCGGACATTCTGCTTGGCCGGCCATGGAGCGGTCTCTACCTGCGGAACCACCACCACGGTGAAGCCCCTTCCTTGATGAAATCCCTGCGCATGCTCGCCAAGGGGGACGCCCTCCTCCGCAGCGATCTCTGCCGGAGCGTGGGCGTGCTCGACGATCGCTTCATCCCCGCCATGGAGAGCCACAGTGGTAAACCCGTCACCGCCTATCCCGACGTCACACAGGGAGGCCTCTCGGAAATCCCGTTTCCCCTCGCGCTCGAAATCCAACGCAAAGCCGCGGGAAGAAAAATCATTGGCATGATCGGTCTCGAGCGCCGCAAGGGACTCCTCACACTTCTCCGCAGCGCCGTGCTCGCACACCGCAAGGACATTCCCTGTTACTTCGTCTGCGCTGGTGCCATCCACCTGGGGGAGTATCCGGAATCCGAGCGGGCGGAAATCGACGCCATCCTCCGCGGCATCTCCTCCGGAGACATCCAGAACCTTCATTTTGATCCTTCTGCCGGACGCATCCATGACGAAGCGGATTACAACTCGTTGTTCTCCTGTTTCGACGTCGCTTGGGCGGCCTATGAAGGTTTCCAAGGCAGCAGCGGCACGCTCAGCAAGGCTGCCTTGTTTGAAATCCCATGCCTTGCCACTGCCGGCGAATGTGTCGGGATGCGCGTCGAAACCTACCCTCTCGGACTCACGATTCCGGAAGCCACTCCGGAACATGCCGTCGCCGCCATCCAATGCCTCATCGCCGGAATCGATCGCAACAGCCAGCCGCTCGCGCCTCGTTTCGCTGAATACCGTGAGGACCACTCACTGGACCGATTGGACAGGATTCTGGGAGAATTACTGGCATCGGTCTAACGAACGCAACGTCTCCGCAAACCTCGCATAATCGGCTTCCCCGGTGAACTCACCACGCGGATGTGAACTACAACGGCGCTTCACCGGTTCCCATTCGGAAATTTCCAGTGATTCGAAAAAGCCCCCCAATGTCTCTCCCAACGGTTCGCCAAAGGTCCAACCGAGTCCGTTCGTTTCAATCCAGCGCCCGGTCTCCGTGCGAGCCCCGGCGATCGCAGGAACCCCGAAACACCCACCTTCATAGATTCTGTTAGGAAGTAGCCAGGCGGAGTTTCCCGCCGGATCGGACTCGTCGAAAGCCCAGTTGAAATCGACCCCGCCATACATCACGGCCAGATCATCCGGATAGGCATAGGGACCGCCGAACATGACGTTGGGCGGGTTTCCCAAAAGGGATGCGAAATCGTCTGCAATCGTCCCCGCAGGGTAGCCCCGCAATACGAAGCGCGCTTTCCCGTCGAGACACGCCGCGAGATCCCGCATCAACTCCAGACTCCGGCGGCAGCGAAACGCGCCAAAACAACCGATGACCCATGGCCTCCCACCCGCCACAGGTCCGGTGTTTCCACGAACCGCTGGCAGCCCGTCGCCCGGATAGACCTTGTTTTCCAACAGGAAGATCTTCCCTCCATAGCCCTGCACCGGATGGAAATACCCACGCACGAATCCCGGCGATGTCGTCACCAACAAGACCGTCCGCCGCAGGACGAAACGCTCGATCGCACGAAAGGTCCTTGAAACGAAACCTCTCCCGATCATCGCAGGCTGGATGTCCGCGATCTCGAGCACCAGAGGCGCGGTGCTTCCGGCGAAAAAACGGCCCAGCAAGGCGAGCAGCGCGTTGTCCGTGTTGACGGCATGGATCACACCGCATTCCGCGAGACGGTCCCGATACCGCCACAACACCCCCACGCTTTTCACAAAAGCCCACAGGCGTTGGACATAGCGGCGGTTGTAGGTCGTCCCGAGATGGATGTTTTCCCAGTCCGGCGGCACATCCGGTTTGTCCCGCTTCCGATGAAACGTGAATCCCAAGACCGAGCAGCCCTGATCGCCCAGCGCGGCGATCCGTTTGCGCACACGGGCATCTCCACGCTCATGCGCGAAAAATGCGATGCGGAGTGATTCCCGTGCGGGCATACCAAGTATCTACCCGAAACATTCCGCCCACACCAATCACAATCCGGCAGGTCTGCCACCCGACCCCGATTGGATTTTTTTTCAAAGATTCTTCGGGCTACCCCCCTATTTGTCCCACCCCGGTTGGCACGATCTTGGCGTCATGAACGACCAACTCACTGAAATCGCCTTCATTCCCGACCGTTCCGGTTCCATGGAATCGATGATCGAGCCCGCCATCAGTGGATTCAACCGCCTGCTCCGCGAACAACAACAAGTCCCCGGCAGCGCCCGCTTCACGCTGGTGCTCTTCGACGATCAATACGAAACTCCGGTCCAGTCACTCCCGATCGCGGAGGTCGTGGAACTCGACACAACCACCTATGTCCCCCGCGGGTCGACCGCCCTGCTGGACGCCATCGGCCGAAGCATCGACGAACTCGGCACCAACCTCGCCGCCCTTCCCGAAGCCGAGCGTCCCGGGCAGGTGATCGTAGCGATCCTCACGGACGGCATGGAAAACGCCTCAACCCGGTTCACTTGGCAGGAAATTTCCGCACGCATCCGCCACCAGACCGACGCCTACCAATGGAAGTTCCTGTTTCTCGGCGCGAATCAGGACGCCATCGCAACCGCGGGTCGAATGAACATTTATGCCGAGGATTCGTCGAATTTCGCGATGGACTCCCATTCCTACGGCGCGGCGAAAGACGCGCTCAATCGCAAAATGCGAGCCATCCGACAGATGAAGCAAGGCCTCCGGGATGCCGCCACGCTCAACGATGCCGCGGCCCCGTTGGAAACCCTGCGCGACGAGGAGCAGGACAAACCGCGCTGAAAGATTCCCCCCGAAACCATTTCCCCGCATCGCGGAGCCCAACAAACAGGATGCCAGTCATCCCGTTCTGGACTCATGACACCGTGGTGCGGGGATCTCGGTCCCAAGGCGCTCTGAAACACCGTGCCTCGCGTACAAAAGAAAACCGCTGTGCCGTCATTGGCGCTGTGAGCCACGTTCCGTAAACTCAATAAGTGGGGTCGTCCAAAGACTTTCTGTCTTCCCGTGAAGGGCATGACATAGGACTCCGGAAGATGACCCCGATTCAATCATATCGGTTCGGGCCAGCTACCAAAACTGTCGTACACAGCAGTCGAATTGAGAGTATCTCCATGCCCGCTCGCCGCAACCGAAAAGAAAAAAAAGAATCCGCTTTCCATGCCCGGAATCCGTGTGGCATCAGCCCCGACCCAAGCGCAGGAAGTCAAAGACTGTTAGTGGTGGCGGAGCCATCCGGGGCAACGATACCCAACGCAACGGGGGCGGATCGAAAGCGTGGTGGGCCCTTCTCGAAGAGTAGGCTTGGAACCACGGTCAAACCGTGCGAGGCTTCTCCGCGTTGCGCCCGACATACGGGCACGGGTCGTTTGCCTGGCGGTTGGAATCCTTTTGGTCGTTGTGAGTTGAAGCGCTGTGTCCTGATGAACCCGGGGCTTCACACCACAAGAAACACGACATCATGAAACTGTTTATCAGCAACTTGTCCCACGACACCACGGAACAACAACTCGGCGAAGTGCTCGCTGAGGTCGGCCCCATCCTGAATTACCACCGCCCGAGCGATTTCACGACCGGCAATCCGCGGGGCTTCGCGTTCGTGACGATGGCAGACCGCGAAAGCGGCGAGAAGGCGCTCGAAATCCTCAACCAAATCAAGCTGGACGGTCGCGAACTGCGGGCCAACGAAGCCGAGGAACGGCGCTCAAGTCATCCGGCGGACCGGCAGAAGTGGGTCTCAATGAGGGTTCCCAAAAGCCAGACGGATGACCGACCCATCGGGCCCGATGGAAAGAAGGTCCGTTACAAGGGAATCTAGCTGAAAAACTCCCGGCAGCGGGAGCTCCATTCCGAATCTCACCGCGCGGCATTCGGCACCCGAATGCCTCTCCTCAAGCGGTGGCACCGACGGCTCCGGGAATCGGGCCGTCATCGTCTGGGCGGTCTTCTTCCGAGGCTTTGGGAGCCGGCTTTTTCTGGAACTCCTCGGGAACGGGTGGCGGCTTGGGAGCCGATGGCGGATCTTTCATTTCCCCGAATTCGATGAGGTCGCGTAGGTGCTTGGCATCGAGGGTTTCAAATTCCAGTAAGGCCTTCGCAATGAGTTCCACCTTGTCGCGTCCCTCGGTGAGAATCCGGGTCGCGGTCTCGTAGGCGTCATCAATGAAGCGCTTGATTTCCGAGTCGATGACGCGGGCGGTCTCCTCCGAATAGTTGCGGGACTTGTTGGTCATATCCCGCGCAAGGAAGACCGGTGAATCCCCTTCGCCGTATTCGACCATGCCGAGTTGGTCGCTCATGCCCCATTCGCACACCATGTGGCGGGCAAGTGATGTGGCTTGGCGGATGTCGCCCGATGCGCCATTGGAAACATCGTCGCTGTGGAAGGCTTCGGCGATCCGGCCACCCATGGTGACGACGAGGTTGGCGAGTGCTTCCTTCTTCTGGGTCGAGTATTTGTCGCCTTCCGGCAGATACATCGTGGCGCCGAGGTAGGGACCGCGCGGAATGATGGTGACCTTGTGGAGCGGGTTGGTGTGCGGCAGCACCATGTTGAGATAAGCGTGACCGGCCTCGTGCCAGGCAGTGCCAACCTTTTCCTTGTCGGACATGGCGAGGCTGCGGCGCTCACGGCCCCAGCGGACCTTGTCGCGTGCCTCTTCCATTTCTTCGAGGGTTACGGCGGTGAGTCCGCGACGGGCGGCTAACAGGGCGGATTCATTGACCAGGTTGGCGAGCTCGGCACCGGAGAAGCCAGGCGTGCCACGGGCGATCTGGGCGAGGTCCACACCGGCGGCGAGCTTGATCTTCTTGACGTGGACGCGGAGGATTTCCTCGCGGCCGTTCACATCGGGCAGGTTGATGGTGACCTGACGGTCGAAACGGCCGGGACGGAGCAATGCGGGGTCGAGCACGTCCGGGCGGTTGGTGGCAGCGATGATGATGACGCCTTCCTGGGTATCGAAGCCGTCCATTTCGACGAGCAATTGGTTGAGTGTCTGCTCGCGCTCGTCGTGACCGCCGCCCATGCCATGGCCGCGGTGGCGTCCGACGGCGTCGATTTCATCGATGAAAATAAGGCACGGCGCGTGTTTTTTCCCCTGTTCGAACATGTCGCGCACGCGGGAAGCACCCACGCCAACAAACATCTCGACGAAGTCCGAACCGGAGATCGAGAAGAACGGGACATCCGCCTCGCCGGCGATGGCGCGGGCGAGCAGCGTCTTGCCGGTGCCGGGTGCACCGACCATAAGCACGCCCTTGGGAATCGAGCCGCCCAGTTTCTGGAACTTGCGCGGATCACGGAGGAAATCAACGATTTCAAACAGCTCTTCCTTGGCCTCCTGGATACCGGCGACGTCCTTGAAAGTCACCTTGTTGCGGTCCATCGTTAGAAGCCGGGCCTTGCTCTTGCCGAAGGACATCGCACCGCGGCCGGCGGATTTCATTTGCTGGCGGAACAGGAAAAACAGGATCCCGATGATCAGAAGGAATGGCAGGAAAGTGAACAGCGCGTTTTTGAGGTAATCCGTGGTCCGCTCGTAAACCGCCTTGTCCTTGACGAGTTCGCGAAGTTCTTCGCCCTGAATAACGGTGGAAACCTCGACACGGAAGGGGGCGGCTTCCATGGGGTTGCCTTTCGAGTCCTTCGGGGTCTCGAGGTTGGTGATGACTTCACGGCTGCCTACGATCACCGCGTTGCGGGAACCAGGGGTCGCAAGGACGCGGAGAGGGTTCACCGGATCGGAGGTCTTGATCTGCCCCAACGCATACGCTTTGCGGAGCTCCGGCAGGGAAATGGTCTCCACATCGCCCTCAAGCGGGCTCTCGGTCGTGGTGGCGATCTGCTGCATCTGGACATCGTCACCGAGCACATCGCGGATCATTTCACCTTGCAGATCGAGATCGACGAGCACGCGGAAATCGCTGCGTTCCACCTGCGGGTCCTTTGGTACCACGGGGGCCGGCATTTCATAGCCGACGATGGTGGCATCGTAGGCGGTGTCGCTGGTAATGACCTTGAGGGCACGGTTTGGGTCGTCGGTGACGATACGGCCCTGATCCCAAGCCTGGCGGAATTGCGAGTAAGTGAGGGTCTTCGCCGACTTGTTCATGGCCGGGCCGAAAAATGCCAGACCGAGGATCACCGAAGCCACGGCGAACAAGGCAAGCATCCGCCAGTTGAAGCCGTTCGCATCTCCGGGCGAGCGGTTCGGATTGTTTTGGGGAGGTGTGGGATTCGGTGAGTCAGACATGGCAGCGTAAAAAAACCGGGCGGCGGCGGTCGGAGCGGCACAAATGCCACGCCCGCCAGCGCGTCCGGGAGCAAGAAATGATAGCCGAAGCCGATGAAAAGCAAACCCCTTTTTTGCGTGGGTCTTGCCGCCGGACGGCGGGTCTGCCTAGAACACCGGCGTGGAACCTCCTCAGACCCACGGAAACCTACGCTCATTGTTGCGTGGGCGGGTGCGTTTCCGGCGTTGGCTCAGGCTGATTCCGGGGGTCGGCAGGTTGCGTGCGCTGCGGCCCGGAGCGGACGCCCAGGTGGGGGTGCTGGTGGATGCCTTCGTGGCATTTGCTATGCTCGACGGTGACTTGAGCCCGCTTGAGGCGGACCTGATCCTCGATCTGCTGCGAAGCGCGTTTCCCGAGGTGGACCACGGGTGGCTGAACCGGCGGATGCAACGCGCGGTGAGGAACCCACGGCCGCTGCAAAGCCTGGCCGTGGAGCTTAAAAACTCTTACAGCGATTCCGGCAAACTCGCACTGGGCCTGCAATTGTTCACGCTGGTGGATGCGGCCGGGCGCTCCGAGCGGAACCGGGCGAGTTTCGAGGTCTTCATGCGGCGCTTGGGACGGCCGGATTTCGGCTCGGCGATCCAGCGCGAAATGCGCGGGGAACCCGCTGGGTCCGACCACGGCACCGTGCCATTCGAGAAGCTGATTTTCGGCAGGGACGGCGCGGACGTGCTGCTACCGCCAGCGGCGGCCGACCACGAATTCCGAGCCTATCGCGCCGGGGATTTGATTTTGCTGAGAAACACCGGACAGGCACCGATTTGGATCCGCGGCAGATCGGTGGAAACCGGTTCCTTCCTGCGGATTCGGGAGCGCCAACCGATCGTCGTGCCCGGATGGAAACTGAGCTACGAAGACCTCGTCTTCTTCCTTGATGTGAAGCGCACGGGCAACGCCCCGGCGATCTATCTGGAAACCCGCGACGGCGGACTGACGGCTGAACGGACCCGCGGACGCATGAGTTCGCTGAGAATTCGCTTCGGACTCGAGGCGGAAGTGGAGGCACTGCGTGACACCGAACTCCACGCAGGCAGCCGCGGATCTCTCAAACAGGGCGACAGCGTCATCTGCCGGAACCATGAGCGGCTGGGCGACGACTCCGGCTTCAGCCTCTCGATCAACGACCTGCGGCTCAAAGCCATCCAGTCGGGACGGCGGTTCCGTTTGACCGGAGACCGCCAGGAATATCTGGTTTCCAACGACCCTGCGGCGCTGGGCCGCGGCGACCTGCTGTTAGGCCAGAAACTTTCACCCAAGACCGTATTGTACATCCGCTACGACTCGCAGCGGGCGGAGGGCGAGGTGAAGGTTCGTGAAAGCAACGGCCCGATCCAAGTGGACGGCGTGCCGGTCCGCCTCTCAGCCACCCTGCGGGATGGCTCGCTGATCCGCCTGTCCGGTAGCCAAGCGGTGCGCTGCCGGTTCAATGAAGGATTCCTTGATGAGGAACGGACCTTGATCGAGTCCCTGCGGGTCGAAGATTTGACCCATGATTTCGGCACCGGATCACGCGCCTTGGATCACATCGAATTCGAAGTGGCGCGCGGCGAGATGCTCTGCATCATCGGCCCCAGCGGCAGCGGAAAGAGCACCTTGCTGGCCATCCTCTCCGGCCAACGGGAACCGACCCGCGGCAAGGTGAAACTTAACGGGATTTCAGTCTATGAACGCCGCGAGCACCTCGTGCCCTTCATCGCCCACATGCCGCAGGAGGAGGCACTCAACCCGCAGCTCACCGTGCGCGAACACCTGCGCCACGCGATCACCATCCGCCGCCCCGCGCTTTCCCTCGCCGAGCACGAGCGCCGCGTGGACAGCATCCTCGCCGAGCTCGGCCTGCAATCGATCGCCCGCCGGAAAGTCGGTGCTCCAGGTGAGAAAACGCTCTCCGGCGGAGAACGCAGCCGACTCAACCTCGGGCTGGACCTCGGCAGCCGGGCGGAGGTTTTCTTGTTCGACGAACCCATCTCGGGACTGTCCTCGAAGGATTCCGAACACGTGGCGGAAACCCTTCGCTCACTGGCCCGCGAAAAGATCGTCATCGCCTCGCTGCACCGGCCCGGCGCTCCGGTGCTCCGCCTGTTCGACAAGGTTCTGTTGTTAGACAGCGGCGGACGCCTCGCCTATTTCGGGTCGCCCGCCGGGATGGTTGGCTATTTCCGCGAGGCCTGCGACGAGCTGGGCATTGTCCATCCCTCGGTGGCCGCAGCCACGCCGTTGGGCGCGGACTTCGTCTTTGATGTGCTTGAAACCCCGCTCAGCACGATCGGCGGCGGCTCCAATACGGGCGCGGCGAGGCGCTTCCCCTCGTCATTCTGGCAGGAGCGCTTCGAAAGTGTGGCCCTGATCAACGCGCTGCAAACCGCAGGCGGCCCCATCTCCCGCCTGGGGGAACCCAAAACCGACGAGCTCATGCCGTTGCCGCCGCGACCCGCGCGGCGCTTGCACGCACTCATCGGCGGATTCGCCACGCACTTCCTGCGCGCATTGCTGTCCAAGTTCCGCAACCGCGGAACGATTTACAGTTCCTGCCTCGAAGCCCCGCTGCTAGCGGCACTGATCGCCATCACCTTGCGCTCCTCACCCGAGGGCGGCTATGATTTTTCGACGGCCCTTCACATCCCCGCCTATCTGTTTCTCAGCACGACGGTGGCGATGTTCCTGGGTCTGACCAACTCGGCGACGGAGGTCCTGCGCGACCGCCCCATCCTGCGGCGCGAACGCAACTGCCAGCCGGGGGCGTTCTCGTATGTCACGGCGAAATTCCTCGCCCTCGGGTTGGTGGCCGCCGTCCAGTGCCTTATCTATCTGATTGTGGGAAACCATTTCTTGGAAATCGAGGGCATGCTGATGAACCACTGGGCGTGGATGACGCTCACCGCGTGGACAGGCACAGCAATGGCGCTGGTGGTGTCTTCGACCGTCAAGTCCGAGCGCGCCGCCCTGACAGCGGTGCCTCTCCTGCTGGTCCCACAAATGTTGCTGGCGGGGGCCTTGGTGCCCTACCGGGAAATGAACCACGGCCTGTTTGAGCGCTCGACGGGCATCCGCGAACGCGGTGGCGTTCCCGTCCCTGCGCTCGTCATGCCACTTCGCTACGCCTATGAGGGA
>JBFEQB010000002.1:0-96926 GCA_041549835.1 Luteolibacter sp.
GATGATCCTCGCCAGTCCTCTCGATGAAGAGTGGTCCGCGGCGCCTGCCGCGCTTGAGAAGCCGCTTGCCCTCCCCGACCGGCCGCGTGTGGCCGGAAAATACCTCCGTTGCGGCCCCGATAGGTTCCATGTCAAAGGATTCTCGTATGGCCCGTTTGCCCCCAATTGCGCCGGAGAGGCGCTTCCCGAGTTGGATCAGGTCCGTAAGGATTTCACCCACATCCGGGAATTGGGCGGTAACACCATCCGTGTTTATTTCCCGCCTCCGATGTGGCTTCTGGATGAAGCACAGAGTCGTGGGCTGTTCGTTATGATTGATGTCCCTTGGGAGAAGCACCGCTGTTTCTTCGAGGATTGGGGAGCGATGGAGCGAGCCCGCGACCGGGTTCGCCAAACCGCCCGTGTATTGGGCAACCATCCCGCCGTGCTGGCTATCAGCGTGGTCAATGAGTTCCCGGTGGACGTGGTGCGCTTCCAAGGGCGCAAACGGGTTGAGCGTTTTATCGAAGAGCTGTTGATGATCGCCAAGGACGAGGCGCCGGATTGTCTGGTGACCTTCGTCAGCTTTCCCACGACCGAGTTTCTGGAAGTCCAAGGATGCGACTTCGTCTGTTTTAACGTATATCTGCACGACGAGGTGAAACTCGGCGAATACCTCGACCGCCTGCAGCATATCGCCGGGAACAAACCGTTGGTGCTAGGCGAATACGGGATCGACTCCGTGCGGGAGTCGGAAGCAGGACAGGCCGACATGCTGACGAAGCACCTGAAGCGCGTCTTCCGTCACGGGCTGGCAGGCTCGGTGGTGTTCGCCTACACTGATGATTGGTTCACGGGAGGGCACCAGATCACCGATTGGTTCTTCGGGGTGACACGCGTTGACCGCAGTGAAAAGCCGGCGGCCGTCGCTCTGAAGGAAATATGGAGCCAGCTTCCCGGAATTATTCACCAAGGAGTGGATCTCCCCCGTGTCTCGGTGGTGGTTTGTTCATACAATGGCTCCAGGACGTTGAAGGAATGCTTGGAATCCTTGAGGTGTTTGGACTATCCCGACTGCGAAGTGATCCTTGTGGACGACGGATCGACCGACGGTGTCGGCGAGATAGCCGCCGGGTTCCCGGAAGTGACTTATTTTCGCCAAGAGAACCGGGGTCTGAGCGTGGCACGGAACGTCGGGGCCGAGATGGCCACCGGTGAGATCGTGGCCTACACCGATGACGACTGCGTGGTGGATGAACATTGGCTGCACTATCTGGTGCAAGCCATGATGGACCAGAAGGTCGAAGGAATCGGAGGCCCCAACATCACGCCTGATTTCGACAACTGGGTGGCCAAGTGTGTGGCAGCGAGCCCGGGCAACCCGAGCCACGTGATGCTTGATGACCAGCACGCCGAACACGTGCCCGGTTGTAACATGGCCTTCCGCCGTAGCACCCTGCTGGGTATCGGCGGCTTCGATCCGCAGTTCCGGGTCGCGGGCGATGACGTGGACGTTTGTTGGCGGCTTATCGACTCCGGCATGTCGCTCGGCTACGCGCCGGGAGCAATGGTCTGGCATCATCGCCGTGCCACCGTCAGAGCCTATGGCAAGCAACAAAAGGGTTATGGCCGGAGCGAAGCGATGGTGCGCTTCAAGCATCCCCAACGGTTCGGCGCGGGCGGATGCAGTCATTGGCACGGGATCATCTACGGCGACGGCGCGGTCGGTCTGCCATTGATGCCGGACCGAATTTACCACGGCGAGTTCGGCGGCAGTCTGTTCCAAACGATCTACCGCCATAATCATTACGGCCACTGGTGGATGGGCATGTGCTTGGAATGGCATTTCGCGGCCCTCTTCTTCCTGATGCTCGCCACACTCTATTGGCCGCTGGCGGTCATCAGCATCGTGATGTGGGGTACCACGGCGGGATTGGCAATCCGGTCCGCGATGAAGGCTCCATTACCCCGCAAGGCTCCCCGTTGGTGCCGCCCCTTGGCGGCGTATTTGTATCTGATGCAGCCGATTTGGCGGGGATGGTATCGGCTCACCTATTTCATTCGCCACAAGCGCTTCGCCCGTCTCGATGAGGTGAGGCACGAGGCCGAGGTCAGGCGCATCTCCTCCTCGGTGCTGGACCTCTATTGGGACAGTGACACAGGCAAGGGACGCTACGACCTGCTTCCGCACGTGGTCGAAACCGCCAAATCGTCGCGGTGGGCCGGAGACTTCGGCAACGCGTGGGCCGCGTGGGACGTCAAACTGGTCGGCGATGCATGGCATGATCTGACCATCCGCGCCGCCACCGAAGAACTCGGTTGGCCGCGCCGCTTCACGCGGGCGCGCTGCAAGACTCGGGGAACCTTGCTCAATAGAGTGACGATGTGCGGAGTTGCGGTTTGGTGTGTGGCATCGTTGGCCACATGGCAACTTTGGGCGATCGGGCTTGGTCTCGCGATGTGTCTGTATCTGCTGATCCGGATTCCGCTTAGCCGCCGATCCTGCCTGCAAGCCGCGGCGCGCCTCGTTGCCGGGGCGAGCCTCAAGGGAGGGTTTCCGGCGAAAGACGAACCAGAGGAGTCGGTGTCTGCCAGAGTCCGGAAAGTTGAATCCGAAGCATCCGGTTCGCCTCTGCGGAGTCCGGCGTTTGCCAACCTGCGGAAAGGCGTGCCGCCCGAAGCCATGTCCGCACGCGGTCCGGTAGCCGCCATTCGTCGCTAAACCTCTATTCTCGTTTATGGCCCGTCGGCGTGATTCCAGAAAACCAGACAATGCACGAAGCATGGGGGACCTCGTGCTCTGCAGGCGTCTGCTACATCAGGCGCGTCCCTACTACAGGGGGATGTTCCTGTTCTTCCTGATATCGGTCATGGCCGCCCCGGTGGCGTTGCTAACGCCCGTCCCGCTGAAAATCGCGGTGGATTCCGGCCTTGGCGACACACCACTGCCCTCGATCCTGAGAGAGATGTTGCCCGGATCACTGACCGCCACTCCACTGAATGTCATCCTGCTTTCGGCGATCCTCGTGGTAATGATCCGGCTGTTGACCCAGGTGCAATCGGCTGCGAGTTCCCTAGTGCGGACGGTCCTCAGTGAGCGGATGGTTCTCGATTTTCGGGCCAAGTTGTTTCGCCATGTGCAACGCCTCTCCTTCGCCTTCCATGATCGGAGGGGCAGTTCCGATTCGACCTACAGGATCCTATGGGACGCCGCGTCGATTCAATACATCACCATCGACGGGTTGATTCCGCTTGTCTCGTCGGTCGTGACGCTGGGCTCGATGATCTATGTCACGTTCGCCGTGAACTGGCGTCTTGGACTTGTGGCCTTGGCAGTGTCCCCCCTTCTGGTCGGCCTTGCGCTCTTCTTCCGCCCCAAGCTTCGCCGCCGCGCGAAGGATATGAAAAAACTCGAAAGCGCTGCTTTTTCCGTGATCCCGGAAACACTGGGAGCGTTGCGGGTTGTCAAAGCATTCGGCCAGGAAGACCAGGAGCAGGAACGCTTCGTCGGGCGGTCGCGGGCGTCTCTTCAGGCGAAGATCCGATATATGATCACCGAATGCGGCATGGGCATACTGATCGGAACGACGATCGCTGCCGGCACCGCAGTGGTGCTCTATGTCGGAGCTTGGCAGGTGCTCGTGGGGAACATCACCATCGGAGAACTGATTCTGGTGATGAGTTACATCGGACAACTTTACGGACCGCTGAAAGCGCTCAGCAATAAGGCAGCGACCATGCAGTCGCAACTGGCCAGCGCCGAACGCGCGTTGTCGTTGTTAGATGAGCCGTTCGACGTGCCGGAGAAACCCAATGCGTCGCCGATCGACCGGGCCCGAGGACAAGTGCGGTTTGAAAACGTTTCCTTCAGCTATCCCGACGGCACGGAGGTGCTCTCGGACGTCAGTGTGGACATCAAGCCGGGAACCCGGGTCGGCATCGCCGGACGCACCGGAGCCGGCAAGACGACGATGATCAGCCTCCTGATGCGGTTTTACGATGTCTCCGACGGAGCCATCCATCTGGACGGGCGCGATTTGCGGGATTACCGGGTGGCGGACTTGCGGCGCCAGTTCTCGATCGTCCTGCAGGATCCGGTGTTATTTTCGACGACGATCAGCGAAAACATCGCCTACGGTCGACCCGAGGCGGGCGACGAGGAAATCATCGCCGCCGCCAAGGCCGCCAACGCCCATGACTTCATCGTCAAGTTGAAGGATGGCTACGACACGCGGGTGGGCGAACGCGGGATGCGTCTTTCCGGCGGCGAACGCCAGCGGATCTCCCTGGCCCGCGCCTTCCTTACCGACGCGCCGATTCTGATCCTCGACGAACCCACCAGTTCGGTGGATATCAAAACAGAGGATTTGATCATGGACGCCCTCGATCGGCTGATGAAAGGCCGCACCACGTTCATGATCGCGCATCGTTTGACCACCTTGGAAAACTGCAACCTCACGGTCACTCTTCAGGATGGCGAGCTCGTAGTGGGTGAAACCAAGTCGGTGCCAGCCCTCTGCGGAGCCCCCTGAAGGCTCGTCCCGCCATGCGATCCGGCGGCATCGTTGTTTCCGGGTTCAAAATACCACCCAGCACCGTCAATCATGAGCGCCCCGAATTTTACCGTTGCCGATCAGACGGCGGGTGCCATTGAGGCATGGAATGCTGTCCGCCCGGGCGGAGGCACGGTCTCGGGCATCGAGACCCTCCAAGCGAAAAAAGGTAAGCCCGCGGTCTGGCGTCTGGAGTTGCAATCCGGCCCGGTGCGCTCTGTCGTCGCGAAACAATCCCCCATCGGTGAAGCCCGTTTGGAAGAACTCATTTACCGTGATGTGTTTCCCGCCGCGCTCGTGTCGGCCCCGAATTACTTCGGGCTCATTCCCTCAAAAGACGGGTCGACCGCATGGAACCTTCTTGAATACATCGAAGGTGTGGATTACTCGGCCGCCAACCCGGAGCATCGCAGGCTGCCGGGTGCATGGCTGGGGCATATTCACGCCGCCCTGAGGAGCAGCCGGGCCGCGGTTTCGCTTCCCTATGTAGGGCCCGGCTACTACCACCCGATGCTCGATTCCGTCGCGCAAACGCTCGAAGAGGTTCGCGGGAATCCCGCGTTCAGCCGCGCCGACACAACCGGGTTGGAGTCGGTGCGAAAACTTCTGGCCGAGTTCACGGAGGCGTGGGGCCGAATTGAACAACTCTCCTCAAGCTTTGCTCCCACGCTGGTCCACGGCAGCTTTGGGCCGAGGAATCTGCGGGTTTCCGGGACGGGAGCCGGCAGCACCCTGTATGCATTCGACTGGGGCGCCGCAGGCTGGGGCATTCCTGCACGCGATGTCGCCAGGCTGGAGTCGAACGGAATCCGCGGGGACCTGGCCGCCTACTGCATGCGTTGCGGTTTGAACTCCCGGGACGGCTCACGGCTCGTTGCCCTCGGCCGGTTGTTCCGCGCGCTCGAACATCTTCGATGGATCGTGCCCAGACTGGCCTACGATTGGGTGGAGGGGCCGATGTTCACCGTTACCAAACACGCGGCCGAATTAAAAACCGTGGCGGACTCCGGAGAGTTCGGCACGGTCGGGTCGTGAACTCATTCCGGCACGGTTCCAACAACCCGCGCCGGATTTCCTGCGGCGATCGACATCGCGGGAACCTCGAAATCAATCACCGCGCCGGCACCGATCACCGCGCCGTCGCCAATGATGGCCCCGCCAAGGATGATCGCACCCGCGCCGATCCAAACATGGTCGCCGATGGCAATATGACCTGAACCTCCTGCTGCGTCTCGCCCCGAGGGCGGGCACATCGCATGGTGGTCCCCGATCACCACCTCGTGCGCCATGAAACAATACTCGCCGATTGCAACGCGTCCGTTCGTCGAGAAAATCACACCGACCAGTGCGCTGAAGTCACCCACGGAAACATGACCATCCGGGCCAAGTTCGAAAAAGGTGCCGTTGTAGATGCCGCACGAGTTCCCTATCTCGACCGCAACTTTCCTCCGGCTTTCGAAGTGCAGAAAGGCAAAGGAGCTATAAACCCAGCTGTTCTCCCCGATTACCACATTGTCGGGCACCGGTTCGGGAAACCAATCGTGTTCGAGTGTCGCGCGCGCTGCCATGGCTGCTTACTCCCCGTCATTGGTGATTTTGGCGGGATTTCCTGCCACGCTCGCACCCCTAGGCACATCCCTGACCACGACCGATCCGGCGGCAATCCTGGCCCCCGCACCGATATGAACGCCCTTGAGAATGATCGCTCCGATTCCGATCCAGACATTGTCGTCGATCCTCACCGGGGCGGTCCTCACGGGCGGCCGCATCCTCCGGTCCCCCCCGGGGGCGTTCGCAATCGCGTCGAGCTTGCGGTCCTCAACCCTCATCGGGTGGAAGTCGCTGTCGGCGATGGTCACGTGATACGACACGACCACCCGCTTGCCGATCGTGATCCGGTCCGAACACATAAAAACCGCTCCGACCAATATGGAGTCGTCACCGACTTCGATTCTGCCATCCGGTTCGACGTTGAACTGGGTCCATGTGTAAACCCGGACCCGGTCTCCGAGAGACAAGCCGGTTTCCCGCTGGCTTCGGAACAATTGAAAGCTGCCCTTCCGCTCAAGGATGCAGTCCGCGCCAATCTTAATGTTAGAAGGCAGGATTTTGTAATCCCATGCACCTGTGATCTCGCTGAATTCTGTTTTCATAACAGGCCGGCTTGTGAAAGGATGTCGCCGACAACCTTGTCGGCATCGAAATAGGTTTCGGCAATCTCGACCGCGGCTTTTGATTGCCCCGCATAGTCCGAAGCGACGGCTTCCAAAGCCGTTTTCGCCTCGTCAATGTTCGCATAGGACAACAGGCCCTTTCCAGCGGGGATGGATTTGTCAAACGCGGTGTCCTGCATCACCACCGGCCTGCCGGCTGCGAGATAGCAGACACTACGGTCGCTGAACCAACCACTCCGGGGTTTCACATATTGCTCTCTGGCGACGGAAAACTCCCCCAGCGATCCTTGGATGTGGTTCCGGTATTCGAGCGGGTCGTCCAGCGGTCGCGAGCTGACGGTATGCCATCCGTGCTGGCGGATGTTCTCCATTTCGCTGTCCGAAAGCCCCGCGCCCAACGCCAACTCAAGTGCTAACGACGTCCGGCGGGGTGTCTCGATGATCTTGGCGAACTCATAATGTTTGCTCCAATGCCATGTTTCGCCGTGCCACTCCACCGTCTTGTAGTTGCTTTTGAGGTTGGCGACCGTGGTCATCCGGCCCGGTTCCGGGGGGGGAGCGTCGGTGCGCCACAAATCGAGGCATACAGGCGGGCGAGTGGGCCGCCATTGATAACGTGTGACCGGAACCGCGCAGTCATCCGCGCCGAGGTTCTCGCCATAGGTGAAGTGATAGTGATAGGGATCGAGCTTTTGGATCTGCTTCTCATCGCCCTTCGCGACCCTTACCTGTGTCTCCACTGGATCAGTGTCGATGTAGATGAGGCGTTTGAACTCATTGGAGTTTGCGATGAGGTCATGCGCCCCGCAGAGATTGATCGCGGCATCCGCGCGGCGGTAAAGATCCTCAAGCCCGCGACGGTCCAGCGCTCCCACATACGGCTCGTTTCTACCGGGGCATCCATAGACCCAGCGGTCGGCAAGCCCTATCATTTTCATGAACTCGTTGAGGCATGCCACGTTGGCGGTGTAGTCCTCCGCTTCGCTGAAATTGCTGGCCGCGTCGAACAGATTGCGGTCCGACTCCTCCACATACCAGACGTCGAAGCCCAGCCGCCGCAGCGGAAGCAGGTAGTGATACACCTGCCAGACCATGCCGCCAAACGGCAAGCAGGCGAGCATTCCCCAGACGATGACGGTTCCCCGCGTGGCCGGCGGGTAGGACTCATTGGTCAAACGGGACTGCGACTTGAATCTGGACGAATGGCTCATGGGGGGTGGCGAATCGATCAAGTGGCGGCCGTGGAGGCAGCCATGATTCTGGAGTAAAAAACGAGATAATCGTGGGTCATGCGTGAGATGGAGAACCGCAGCTCGGCCTGCTTCCTGACTTTTTTACGGTCCAGGAGAAGCGCTTTTTGGACGAGTTCCGGCAATTCGTCCGGATCGTCGCAGTAATATCCGGTGATGCCGGGATCGATCACTTCCGGAACCGAACCCCGTTTGATCGCGACGACCGGAGTTCCACACGCCATGGATTCAATCATCACCAGGCCGAAGTGCTCTTCCCATTGGATCGGGAAGAGGACCACCGCGGCGCGGCTTAGGAAGTCGACCTTTTCCTCCTGACTGATGCTTCCGAGATACACGACATCCTTGCCGTCAATCTGCGGTTTGATGGTGTCGTTGAAGTATTGTTTTTCGGATTTGCTTTGGGGAGTTCCTGCCAGACGGATGGGCATGTTGAGCACCTTGGCGGCGCGGATCGCATCGCCGGGGTTTTTCTGGGGTCCCATGCGGCCGATGAACGCGAGGTAGTTGCAAACGGGAGGGCCGGGCTTGTAGGTCTCCAAGTCGCAACTGTGATAGATCACGGACATGTTGTTCTTGGCCCCCTTGGGAACGGAAGATACTTGGGAATGGCTGATGGCCGCGATGGAAACCTCCGGATAGCGTTGCAGAAGCCAGTGTTCATCCGGGGAATCGAGTCCCTCGTGAACGGTGTGGATCACGGGAGTCCTGCTCAACACCGAGTAGGGAATGGTCGCCGCGCCGAGGTGGCAATGGATGATGTCGAAATCATCAGAGTGCCGGAGGCAATCCGCGAGATTCGCGGCCGCATAGCCGGCGTAATTGTAGGCGCGCGATTGCGACATCATGTCGAGCACATTCGTTTTACAGCAACTCACGAGCCGGGCGGAGGTGGCCGAATCGCCGCTGGCGAAGAGGGTCACGTCATGCCCCTGTTTCACGAGATCTTCAGCAAGCCAGTGCACCATGAGTTCCGCGCCTCCGTAGGTATCGGGTGGAACGTTGGTCCAGAGGGGGGCGATTTGGGCGATCTTCAGTGGGGCGGACATGTTGGCTTATTAGGTGGATTTCAGTGCCAGTGCTTTTTGAGAGGATTCCACCGGCCTGACGTTACGAGATCGGGTTCCATCCATGGGGCCATGCGGTTGATTTCGTCCATCCACATGGCGTAAACAGGCATGCTGACCATCACGGAAAGTTTTCGCCCATAGTTGAGTTCGTCGACATGCCAGCGGACGGTTTCCGCCCACCGGAAGATCTCGCCGATATATCCGAGCCTGACGAGCGAGGCCTTGTCCAAATCCGGCCATTGTGACCGGCACATGGCGAGGTAGCGGTCCAAATCAGGTGCCACGGAATAGCCGGTGAATTTTGCCAGATCGAGGCCGGGAGCGCCCCATCCGGAGTTGGCCCAGTCGAAGGCGACGATCCGCGGCCCTTCCCCGGCATCGACCACCCTCATGTTGTCCTCCTTGAAGTCCCCGTGGATCAACGTCTGCGGCATCGATTTGCAGAACGATTCAATCGCCGGCCAATGGCTTTCAAGAACCATGCAGAAGTCACGAATGCGCTTGAGAAGATCCCGCTCGGCTTCCGTTAGTTCGTCGCTCTCGCAATGAGGCTCCAGAAGTTCGATGCTTTTTCCGACGTAAGGCTGGTAATATTCCGAGGATCGGTCTCCGAGGTGAAACGCGTGGTTTGCCCGATGTGCCTGTGTGTGCAATGCGGCAAGCCAGGTTCCCGCAAGTTCCTGATCAGCCTTGTCGGAGAGGTCGTATGGGCGCCCGCTGATGTTCTCCATGAAGAGCCAGCTCCGCCGGCTGCCATTGTCATGACTGAAACCGTAGGCTTTCGGAGCCCTGATTCCAGAAGCGGGTAGCATTTCGCGGTAGATGCCGAACTCCCTTTCCGCATCCACCGTGGGGCAATACTTGGCGATGACAGGAGGGTGTTCCCGATCCAGGTGGAGTCGGAGCACGGAGCGTTGCTTTTCGATCTGAAGCGCCTCTACTTCAAGAACATCGTTCTCCCCGCCCACGGAACGCCACAGGAGCGTAAGATGGTCTTTATTGCAGCTGATTCGTGTTGCCTTCATTCGAAATTCGGGCTGCTTGGGATGCGCTCTCGTTTTGACCGGCAAACAGGCCGCCGTTGCCGGAGATCGGAGCGGGATGGGGAATTGGGGGGGGAAGGGGTGGCGGACGGCGGGGAAGGGGTGGCGGACGGCTTCCTCGGAAACTACGCTTGCTAAGGCGTTCAGGCATGGATTTCGAGGGGTGTAGGTTGTCCAAGATAGCCTACGACTGCTTCGTGCCAAGGTTTTTTGACGTCCCGAGGGTCTGCTACGCCTCAGGCTTCCGCCGCATAGAGCAAGATCGCGCTGCTGCCGTATTCACGGCGGTCGGTGAGCAGGAAGCCCTCCGCCTCCGGAGACTGCTGGTTGGCGGAAACCTCGGCGATAAACCAGTCGCCAGGCGCGAGCCGCGGAGCCAAAAGTCCGCTTTTCAGGAGATCGCCGATGTGGTCCTTGTCGCCGTAATGTTTCCAATAGGGAGGATCCGCGAAGATGAGGTCGTAGGTGGCGGTATCGCGCTTGAGGTGGGTGATGGCGTCGGCCTTGACGACGCGCCCGCCATCAAGCCGGGCTTTGGTGAGATTTTCGGTAATGACGGAGCAGGCCTGGCGGTGTTCGTCCACGAACAGGCAGGAGGTGGCGCCACGGCTGAGGGCTTCGAGGCCGATCGCGCCGGAGCCCGCGAAGAGATCGAGCACGCGGGCGTTTTCGACGCGCTCACCGAGGATTGAAAAGACCGCCTGACGAACGAAGTCGGTGGTGGGACGGGCGACGGCCGAAGGCACCTTGATGGCGATGCGTCCGGCTTTTCCGGCGATGATTCTCATGGGGAAATTTCAGCGTTTGAGTTCGACGACCGGTCCATCCCTGCCGAGGCGGAGGAAAATCTGGCGGATGTTTCCGAAGGCTTCCAGATCAAAGGCGGCACGTTGCGGGGTGGAGAGTGGCGTGAGCGAGGGTGCCTGCCGGATGACGGGAAAGATGCGCCTGGCGATGGCGTTGGCGCTTTCCGGAGCGGCGACCATCCGTAACGCCGCGGCAGCGCGTCCGTCGGCGAGCAGAGTGGCGTTTCCGAGGAACGAGAGCTCGTCGCCGATGAGGCGGGCATCGATGCAAGAAAGCATGCCTCCGCGGAGCACGGTGAGGGCGCGGCCAGAGTCGAACTTCGCGTCATGCCCGGCGATGGTGGCGGTAGGGGATTGGGCTTCGGCGAAGAGATCGCCTTGCCAAGTGCCGGGAGCGAGCAGCAGTCCGCGCAAGCGGGCGATGGCGGTGATGGCTTCGGCCTCGGCGTGGCCCTGCCCGGGCAGCGGCCTTGAGGCGAGCGCTTGGCGGGGGAGTTGAGCCTCGATTTGAACCGGCAGCCCGCGGAGCATGCCGAGCTTGCCGGCGAAGGTGAGTTTGAGGCCGTGGATTTCCGTTGCGAGCGGCTTGAGCGAAAGCAGCGGGAATTTCCAGTCCAGCGCGGCGTTCAGCCCGGTGACAACTTCCGTGCCGTCCGCCTCGATGGTTCGGATGCGCAGGGCGGACTCCGCAGGCATCCCCGCGACGGGAATCGATCCACTGAGGCCGGAGACCCCAACCCATGGCTTGCCGGAAGTGGCGGAGAACACAGTGAATGAAGCGTTTTTCAGATGCAGCCAAGCGGTCGGCGGGAGAGCGATGGCGGGGGCTTTCATGGGCGGGGCCGCCGAAGTGGCGGCCGGTGGCGCAGGGACGGGTGCGGGCGGCCCGACGAACGGCAGGGTGACGGAGGCGACTGGCGGAGCTGCCGGCGGCGTGGCGGTGACCGGCGGGATTTGGGATTTGGCGAGATCCGCGAGTAATTCGACCGGAATGACGAATTGCGGGGACTCCAGCTCAACCGCGCGCAGATCACGATTCCCCCGCAGCCATGATCGCCAGACGGGGGAAAGCCGGATCGTGGCGCTGCGGGCAAACGGTTCCCTCACCGCCGGGCGCAGCGCGGGAGGCTGCAGAAGCTCCACTCCGCGAAGAGTCACGCCGCTCCATGGCCAGAGTGACGAACGGCCGACGCGTGCCTCAAGACCCGTGCGCTGTTGGATTTTTCCGGCGATCCAGTGGCGGCCGGGAGAGCATGCAAGCCAGAGGTTTGCTAACAGAAGCGTGGCTGCCGGCAGCGCGAGGGGAGCGATCCAGAACCAACGGCGGACGCCCCGGCGGTTTCCGCGCATGGGGGCTTCCGGGGTCATGGCCTATTTTTTGGGAGTCTTGACGGATGCCGCTTTGCCGAGGGGGAAACGAACGACGAGGCTTTTGTCGAGCAGACGGGTGCCCTTGGTCGAGAGTTCCTGTGCGCGGTAGACGATAAGGCCGAACGGGTTGTTCACGAAGCGCCCGACGGCGACGTTTTCCTTGGTCTTGCCGAGGCTGGTTTCCTCTTCGAATTTCCATTCGTAGCCGACCCATTCACCGAGGACGCTGGAGGGATCCGCATTGATGTCCTCGATGCGTTTCAGTTCGCCATTGGGGGAGCGGAACACATCGTCTTCGGGGGCGTAGCGGAGGGTGGCAAGCGTGCTGGCGCCACCGGTCGAGGTGACGGTCCAAGTGCCGCCGGCGCTCTGGCGCAACAGGAGCATGACCTCCTCCATGGACTTGAATTCGCGCTTGTTCCAGAGCGCGATGTATTCGGCATATTCCTCCTTGGTCAGGCCGAGACGTTCGTCATACGGCAGTGGAATGCCGGGTTTCGCCGTGGTGGAAAACTCGCGGAACCACTGCGGATCCTTGCGGGCCGCGGTCTCCACCTTGGCCACGTATTTATCGATTTCCGGCGGCGGCAGCACCATGCCGATCTGGCCCTTCACCGGAACATCTTTTTCGAAAAGCCCCGCAAACACCTTGGGAACCTCCTCGGCGGCGATGGCGGATGCGATCAGGGAAACGGCAATGAGCGGTGCGTGGAGTTTCATGGGCGGGAACGAGCAGAGGCTGACTGCGGACCGGGCGAAACTCAAGCGGCGATTCGCGGAGCGTGCCTGTGCTAGATCGACCCCTTTGATGATCTCCCGTAACTACAACCTCACCTTCGCGTCCAGAGATCGCCCTCGCTGGTGGGGTCGTATGCGCTCAAATGTTGAGCGACGGAAGGCTGGCGCAAGCTCTCTCTTACGGTTCGCCTTCGGGGAAGATGCCTTTGACCGGCGTTTCGATCTGCTCATCCATCCAGCGTTCAAGAGCGGCCTTCATCGGGGCGAGGACTTCGGGGCGGGAGGCTGCGACGTTGGTTTCGGCGTCCGGATCGTTGGCGAGGTGGAAGAGCCCGAAGTGACGGGAGCCGGCGGCGGTCGGAGTGCAGACGAGTTTCCAGTCGCGGGTTTTGAGACAGCGTTGCTTGGCTTGGACGATGCGGTCCTGGAATTCGGGTTTGACGACGAATTGATAGTTATAGTTTTTGTCGATCCAAGTGCATTCGTCCATCGGCGGGAGCTTGGGGCGCTCGACGCCGGGGACGGTGAACTGGATGAAGGGAAATCCGGTCTCACCATAAAACGGCCGGTGTTCCGGCGTCCCGGTGCCGCGGATCCAGCTGGCAAAGCTCAGTCCCTGCCAGGTGGGGGATTTTTCGACGCCGGTGAAATCCGCGAGCGTGGGCACCACGTCAATCAGGCGCACGGTTTCCGGAACGACCTTGGGTGGCACGCCGGGAACATGCACGATCATGGGCACGCGGTTGGCCTGGAGACCGCCGTTGAAAGTGAGGCCGTGGCCAAGGGTGACGCCGGGTTCGTAGAGATCGTCGCCATGATCCGCGGTGATGATGACGATGGTGTTTTCCGTGAGACCGTTGCGCTCGAGGGCGGCGAGGATTCTGCCGACGCAATCGTCGAACTCGCGGGTGGAGCCATCATAGAGCGCGCGGATCTGGGTGACCTCGGCGGGCGGCAGCGCCTTCCACTTCGATTCGAGGTCGGTCCCGCCGATGAAGGAATCGATGTCGAAGTCCACGCCATGGCGGTTGCGCCCCTGATAGGCGGGATCCGCGAACATCGTGTTGTAAGGTTCCGGGGTTCGGTAGGGCAGGTGGTTGCAGGAAAAGAACACATGCCAGAAGAACGGCTTGCGCTCGCTTGCGACGGCTTGCAGGCGCCGCTCGACACGCTCGGTCACGACCTTGGGTGTCACGAACTGCGCGAAGGCCTCAAGCTGCGGAAAGATGCGATAGCCCAAGGGGTTGTCGAAATACAGGGGAACGACGAAGTGCGCCATGACGACGGCCTGGCTCATGTAGATCTTAAAGTTGTCGAAACTCGAAACCGACAGATGTTCGAATCCCAGTGGCATGATTTCGTAGTAACCGGCGCACCAATCGCCGATGGCGGCGGTGTCGTAGCCACGTTCACGGAGCAGGCCGGCGATGGGAACCGTCCGTTTCTTCGCCGCTTCCACGGTTGCGCGGTCGGGATACATCTGGCGGATGCCATGACTCTGCGGGTATTGCGATGACATCAGCTGGACCCCGGATTCCAGAGTGGAGGCGATGGAAGTGTAACAATGCTCGAAGCGAACGGACTTGGCGGCGAGGGCGTCGATGGTGGGTGACACTCCGCCGGCGGCAAGGCCGTCGGTCCGCGCCGGTTGGTAGCCGGCACAGCCGAGGCGGTCCCCGCGCAGCGAGTCCGAGCCGATGATGAGGATGTTGGGAGACTTGCCGGCGGGCGTGGCGGCGGTCTCCGGCCGGCTGACGGATTGCTGGATGCCGAGGCACGATGCGATCACCAGGGAAACAAAGGTCACCGCCAACCAGCCGCGGCGGCCGTGGCGGTGGACGTGCCATGCGAGGGAGAGGCCGATGAACGCCACCGGGAGCAGGGTGAACAGGGTGAACAGCCCGGCGGGTTTCATCGGTTCCGGAATCAATTCGAGTGCCTTGTAATACCAATGGCCGAACTCCGCCTCGTTGAGGAAATAGGGCCGGGTTTCCACCAGACGCAGCGTGCAATACCCGTGCAGAACGGCTGCAACGGCAAATCCACGGAGACCGATGACGAGCGGCTTCCGATGCTTCGAACGACGGGTCCAAAGCGTGACCACCGGCTGGGCGAGGATCACCGCGGCGACGGCCAGCAGTCCGTAGGCGACGAGCATCAGAAGGTTCTGGCGGATCAGGAATCCAAGGTATTCATCGCGAGCGAGCGCACTGAATTTGTTCCTCATGCCGCCCGAGGTCTGACTGAGCCGCCACACGGCACTGACATACTGGATGGCCAGAAAGGCGGCCACTCCGGCCAAAACCGGAAAAATCGGCGCGTTCGTGCGCATCGGGTTTGGATCAGGGCTGTTCAACGGCGGGACTCTTGCAGCGCATGGCCCGGGTATCAAGAGCCGGAATCAGGCGGGTCGAGATAGATCCAGCGCTCACAGACCAGTTTTTCAATCACCACCCCGTTGCGGGACCGGAGTCCTTCCGGAATCCCGAGTCGCAGGATCAAACTGACCCTTCCGCCGCCATTCTGGCCCCATTGCCGGAGCAGTTCCCGCGTGCCGGCTGTTCCTGCACGGCTGTAGCCAAAAAGCGTTTCCTCGCTGTCCGGGGCGGTGAGACGGAAACTCACCCATTGGTCGGAATCCGAGAATTCGTGGCTGTAAAAACTGTCCTTTTCAAGATCGACCCGGAAATCCATCGATATCCCGGTGGGTCGCTGCCGGGCGAAATCATCCCATTTCATCGGCTGATAGCAGACAAAGGTTTCCCAATCGATGCGAGGTTCGCCATGCTCCCCGATTTCGAGCAGCAGGCCGCGCACCTCGCTGTTGCCCAGAGTTACGGAGGCCCACCAGAAGTTTCCCCGGTTGCCCAAGGTGACGGGCTGCAGGTTCTTGATGCTTTTCAAGGGGCCGCAATACACCGGATGATCCGCGTAATATCGACGCATCAGCGGCGTGACCCGCTCGGGGTGACGCACTAGGTGGGAAAGCGACTCGATGGACATGGCATTGGCGAAGGCTCGCAACGCCTTGTCCATCCGGTCAATCAATTGGGCGGCCTCCAGTTTCTCTTGCTCCTCGTCGACGAGTGCGGTGGTGGTCGTGGAGCGGATCCAGACCGCTTGCTCGTCCGCGTCGTCCATGCGGCTCAAAGACCACAGCACGGCTCCGAGGATCATCAATCCGATCAGGGCGAACCATCCCCACGGGATGGGGTGGCGATGGAGAGTCGTCTCGCCCCAGTTGTCCTCCACCAGTTCCGAAGCCGTCGGTTCGGGATCGATCAAATGATCGATTCCCGGCTGGTGGGTGCGCAGGTGGGCTTCATCACGGTTGGGCAGGCTTAAACGCCTGCTGGCTCCGGCCTCCTCATCGAGAGGCCCGAGGCGCACGGGCTTGGGCTCTTTCGCCTTCCACGCGGTTTCGCGATTATCAAGGCGCACTGCGGGCGCTGGTTCCACCGCGGAATCATCGACCGTTCTGAGCTGCAATGGTTTGTCCTTACGGGCCATTTCTGCTGGAAGGAAAGACGCAAAAGCCCATCGACGCAACGCAAGTCTCGTTCTAAATCTCTGCCGCAGCCATCATGCCCGTTCCACCCCGCATCCTCATCGTCACCGCCGCTTTCGGCGAGGGACACAACAGCGCCGCCCGCAATCTCGGCCTCGCGCTCGATGCCGCTGGGGCCATCACCCGCGTCAGTGATCCCTGCCTGCTCGGCGCTCCGGGCCTCACGGAAATCCTCAGCCGCGGCTATCGCATGGTGACCACCCGCTTTCCACGGATCTGGGCGTGGATCTACAAATCGACGGATCGTTGCGATTTCAGCCGCCGTGCGCCCGTGATGCGTTTGCCCGAACGAGCGCTCGGCACCCTGATCGACGAGTTCAAACCGGTGGCCCTCGTTTCCACCTACCCGCTCTATCCGTATTTTCTCAAACGCATCCCGCAAGGCATCGGCGGAAAGCTGCCGGTCTTCACCGTGGTCACGGATTCCATCGAAATCAACGCCGCTTGGTTGCGCGCGCCATCGGATTGGTGGCTCGTCACCGATCCTCTCACCCGCGAGGCGATGGTCCGCAAAGACCTGCCCGCCGGGAAGATCATTGATACCGGGTTTCCCGTGAACCCCGTCTTCTGCGGGCTCACCCCCGTCGATGCCGGGGACTCCTGCGCGCCCTTCAACATTCTTTATTTCCCGACCGCCCAACGCTCCTTGGTCGGGGCCCACGGACGCGCGCTTCTGGACGCCTCGCCATCCGTGCGCCTGACCATCGTGCTCGGCAGAAACGTCCGCCGACTGTATGCCGGTGCCAAACAACTCAAGGAGGCCTATCCCGGCCGCGTCCGCCTCATCGGCTGGACGCGCAGGGTCCCGCAACTCCTCAACCGCCACCACCTCGTCGTCGGCAAAGCCGGTGGAGCCACCGTGCACGAGGCCATCGCCGCCCGCTGCCCGATGCTCATCCATCATCTCGTCCCTGGCCAGGAAGAGGGAAACCTTCGTCTGCTTGAAGCCATCGGTGCCGGTGGCCTCGCGGCCTCGCCTGCAGCACTCACCCGCACCCTCTCAGAGCTTCTCGCCGATGATGCCGCCGGCTGGCGTTCGATGAAACACGCCCTCGGCCGGCACAGTCGGGATTCCGGAGCCATCGCCGCCGCAAGGTTCATTCTGAATCAATCTCAAATCTGAAGTTTCAAATCCTGTATTTCCTCCCATGACCTTCCTCTTCGACATCGGCCGCGTTCTGTTGGATTTCGATTTTGAATCCTCGCTCGCCCGCCTCTTTCCTTCCGGCACTCCGGATACCTCCGCTCGCCTCAAACGCCTGCTCGCCCGCAAGGACGAATTTGAAGCCGGAAAAATCGACGTCGACACCTACACCGAATGGGCGCTGGGGGTCCTCGAAACCGACGCCACCCACGACGAATTCCACCACGCCTGGCGGAACATCTTCACTCCCAACGAGCCGATGTGGCGGCGCGTCCGCCAACTCAAGGCGCATGGCCACCGCCTCATCCTCTTCTCCAACATCAACGGCATCCATGTCCCATGGATCTATGACGAGTTCCCCGAGTTTCATCTTTTCGACGACGCCGTCATGTCCTTCCGCGCCGGTTTCATCAAACCCCATCCGGAAATATATCACCACGCCATCAAGGCGCACGGCATCGTTCCCGGGGAAACCTTCTACATCGACGACCTGCCGGAAAATGCCGCCACCGGCCGGGCCCTTGGCTTCCGCACCTGGCAATACGACCTCCACAACCACGCCGCCTTTGAAGAGTGGCTTTCTGAAAATCTTGACTCTCAAATCTAAAACCAAATCGTCAATGTCCACCCTCACCATCGCCGGCCGTAGCTTCGACTCCCGCCTCTTCCTCGGCACCGGGAAGTTCCCGTCCAATGAATCCATGCGCGACGCCCTTGCCGCCAGCGGCACCCGGATCGTCACTGTCGCCCTGCGCCGTGCTGATCTAACCGGCGGCCACGACCCCTACGCCAACATCCTTGAATTCATCGATCCCGAAAAATACCTGCTTCTCCCCAATACCAGCGGCGCCATGAACGCCGGGGAAGCCGTGCGCCTCGCCCGCCTCGCCGCCGCCGCCGGACTGCCGAAATGGGTGAAACTCGAAATCCATCCCGATCCCACCTATCTTCTTCCTGATCCCATCGAAACCCTCAAAGCCGCCGAAATCCTCGTGAAGGAAGGATTCACCGTCCTGCCCTACATCAACGCCGACCCCGTGCTCGCCAAACGCCTGCAGGAAGCCGGCACCGCCACCGTCATGCCGCTCGGCGCACCCATCGGCTCTAACAAAGGACTCGTCACCCGCGACCAGATCCGCATCATCATCGAGCAGGCGATCGTGCCCGTCGTCGTCGACGCCGGCCTTGGTGCCCCCAGCCACGCCGCCGAGGCCATGGAACTCGGCGCCGACGCCGTGCTCATCAATACTGCCATCGCCATCGCCTCGGATCCCGTTCGAATGGCCGTCGCCTTCAGGAAAGCCGTGGAAGCCGGCCGCGAAGCCCACGAGCTCGGCCTGCCCGAAGTCCTTGACCACGCCAGCGCCACCAGCCCGCTTACCGGATTTCTGGGATAAGAAGGGTGGACCCTGCCGCCGGCTATCTCCACTTCGTTCCGGTTCTTGTCCAGCGAGCCCTGCCCAAAAACCCACTCAGTCGGGATTCGATAGCTCGCCATCATCCGCGGCCTTTTCGTTCATCCGCTTCAATGAATACAGATAGGCGTTGTTCGGCACGGGTTTCACCGGGAGTTCCTCAGTTTCCAACATCTCACGCACGCGCTTCCGGCTTCCGGAAATCAGTTCGCCGATCAGCGGCGCTTCCGGCAGGTTTTTCCAATACTTTTTCGGCATCTCGGATTGCATCGCCTTCACCTTCAGCCGGGCGGGATTGAAAATATTGCGGTAGTATACCCGCCACAGCTCGTCGAGCGCGTCGCCGTCCGGCGCGGTATCGCGGGCAACACCCGGCGTGAATGTGAGCGAGTTTCCATCCCAGTGCGCGCATTCATCCGGAGTCAGGATACTCCAGTCCATCCCCACAAAGCGTTTTTCGAAAAACGGCGACGCCAGACGCACGATCCGATGCTCCGGCTCAAACCACGCGACGAATTGCTCGCGTCCCGTTTCCCCGTCCACTCCCACGCGGCGGAACCGAACAAACGCATGCATCTTGTGAATGTCCCGGCCCACCGCCTTGCACCACTGCTGAACCAGACGGACATCCGGGTCGGCGGGGTCGGATAGCAAGTGTTTTTCCCCGCCATGGGTGAGCCGCCACAAGACCTGATAGAGCAGCGCCCAGCGCCGCGGGTCGCGGTGTGCCGCGGCGCGGCGTGTGATTCCGAGAAACGCGGACGGCACCTTGGGCACCGGGCCACCTCCGGTTTCATCCGGGCTCGTGCCGAACAGCGATCCCTCGCCTCCCTCCTCCGCCCACAAGACTTGATCGGGCGGGAGCTCGTTGCGCAGCGCTCCGCGCGCGGCATCCCGCCACGATTCGAAGGTGGGCTCGATGACGATCGTCCGCATGGTTAGATTTCCCCGGAACGCACGGACTGGAAATCCTCGGCGGCGGGTTTCGGGGCGTCGAAGTTCAGTTCCAATTGCTCGGCCGGCGGGAGGAAGCGGGTGCGCAGTGAGTCGCTGTCGAGACCGAGTAACGTAGGCGTGTGGTCGGCGGCGATGATGAAAGGCATGATCTTTTTCATGGCCAGGCGAAGTCGCGCCAGATCGGCGAGGCGCAGACGGGTGAAGCGGCGCGCCTGAAGAATGCGGTCGGCGTTTCTCACGCCGAGTCCCGGCACGCGCAGCAAGGCCTCACGGGCCGCCTTGTTCACGTCCACCGGAAACCATTCGCGGTTCCGCAAGGCCCAGGAGAGTTTTGGATCGAGCGCGAGATCGAGGTTCGGGGTTTTCCCGTTGGCGATCTCATCGACCTTGAAGCCATAAAAACGCAGCAGCCAGTCCGCCTGATAGAGACGGTGTTCGCGGACCAGTGGAGGTGCCTTGATTGGTAGCAACGACGACGGCTCGGGGATCGGGCTGAAACCCGAATAATAGACGCGGCGCAGCTTGTAGCCGGTGTAGAGCGTGTTCGCGCGGTTGAGGATGACGGCGTCGGTGGAATCATCCGCGCCGACGATCATCTGGGTGCTTTGCCCGGTGGCGAAGGGTGGTGGTTTGGCACCGCCGGGTATGGGTTTCGCTTCAAAACGTTCGTCGATCTTGGCGCGGATGTGGGCCATCGCGTCCTGCGTGCGCGCGAGGTTTTTCTCCGGTGCGAGCCGGGCGATGCTCTGTTCGCTGGGTAGCTCGATGTTGATGCTGATGCGGTCCGCGTAGCGTCCCGCCATCTCGATGAGCGCGGGCGAGGCTTCGGGAATGGTCTTGAGATGGATGTAGCCACGGAAGTGGTGCTCCTCGCGCAGCTTGCGGGCGACCTCGATGACGAGTTCCATCGTGTGGTCCGCGCTGCGGATGATGCCGCTGCTCAGGAAGAGCCCTTCGATATAGTTTCGCTTGTAGAAATCCAGTGTGAGGCGCACCACCTCGTCTGGCGTGAAGCGGGCGCGCCGGACGTTGCTGGACCGGCGGTTGATGCAGTAGTGGCAGTCGTAGATGCAGTTGTTGGTGAGCAGCAGCTTGAGCAGGGAAACGCAGCGCCCGTCCGGTGTGTAGGAATGGCAGATGCCCATGCCGCCGGTGGAGCCCACGCCGGGGCCGCCGCGCGAGTCCTTGCGCGCGGCGCCGCTGCTGGCGCACGAGGCGTCGTATTTTGCGGCGTCCGCGAGGATTTCGAGTTTCTTCGGCAGTTCCATGAGTCTTGTGTTAGATCGACGCGAGGAAGGTCTCCGCGGCCTGACGGTGGGCGGATTTCTTTTCGGGCGATTGTTTTTCCCAGCTCCGCGCCATCATCGAGAGCCGCGGGTTTTTGAGGAAAAACGGCAGGTGGTCGCCGATAAAGGTCCAGAACAGGCCGTCCCAGACGCCGCACCACGGACCCTTCGTTTCGTCAGACATTTTTAGAACGTAGTTGGAGCCTGATAGATAGGGCTTGGTGGTGAAGGTTCCGCCGTCGGCGAACTGGGACATGCCATAAACGTTCGGAACCATTACCCAGTCATACGAATCGACGAACATTTCCATGAACCAACGGTAAACGTCATTCGGCCGTATCCGGCAGAGCAACATGAAGTTTCCAAGGATCATGAGCCGCTCGATGTGGTGGCAGTAGCCGTCTGCCAGCACCTGCCGGATGACGCGATCCACCGGCGGGATGCCCGTGGTGCCGTCGTAGAACGCGTGTGGCATCGGGCGCTCGAAATTCCAGAAATTGCCGTTGCGGAGTTCCAAGCCGCGGTGCTGATAGATTCCGCGCATGAACTCGCGCCAGCCGATGAGCTGGCGGACGAATCCTTCCAGCGAGTTGAGCGGAACCCCTTTGGGACGTGCGATCACGCGGTCGATCACGTCCCGTGGATCCAGCAGGCCGATGTTGAGCACGGGCGTGATGGCGGAGTGATAAAGGATGAGGTGCGCGGTGGAGATGGCGTCCTCATAGAGGCCGAAGTGTTCGAGGCGTTCGTCGATGAACTGGTCCAGCCACGCCTCCGCGTCGCCGCGGGTGACGGGCCAGCGGAAATGCTCCAGTGAACCGGGATTCCCCGGGAATTTCTCCGCGACACGCCGCACGGCTTCCCTGACGAAGGCGTTGGGCCGGACGCGTGGCTCGCGCGGCGGGACGTGGTGTTTCGGGAGCTTCGCCCGGTTTTCGGAATCGAAGGACCATTTGCCGCCCGAGGGCGAACCGTTCTTCTCTAACAATAGGCCCGTCCGCTTGCGCTGGGCTTCGTAAAACCTCGCCATGAACGGCTTTTTCCTCGCGGCGATTTGGGATTCCAGAAAATCCGGCGGGCTGATGAAATTCGGCGATTCATAAAGCACGAGTTTCGCACCCCGTTTTGCCGCCAAACGTTTCACGCGCCGCATCAGGAGATCGTCCGTGGGATCGGCGAGGTGGATCGCGGCGAGCGATTCCGGCAGCTCGCGCTCCAGCAGGCCGCTGCTGTCGAGTGACCGGCCGTCCGAGGCGTCCACGTAGTGCACCCGGTGGCCCGCGGTCTGGAGTTCGGCGGAGAAGGCTTTCATCGACGCACGGTGCAGGACGAGCTTCTGGCAGTGCATCGCCGCCGGCCAGTGGGGGTCATTGCCGAAAAACAGCGGATCCTCGATCAGCCAGACATTCCGCTCCACCGCGAGCGCCGGATGATTCGCGAACAATTGATGGGGATAAACCAGCGAGACTTCCATGCCCGGCTCAGAAGGTGCGCACCGATGACAGCCCGCCATCGGGCCGGAGGATCTGGCCGGTCATGAACTTCGCGGCGTCGGATAGAAGGAAGGCCACCAGTCTCGCCACGTCCTCCGGATCGCCGACCTGTTGGAGCGGATGGCGTTTCGCGGAAGCTTCGCGTTTTGCGTCGGAATTCAGGAGTGTTCCGGCCAGCGGTGTGTCGGTGAGGGAGGGGGCGATCACGTTGACGCGGATCTTCGGTGCTAACTCGGCGGCGAGCGAGCGAGCCAATCCTTCCACCGCACCCTTTGCAGCGGAAATCGACGCATGAAACGGCAGCCCCTGCGCGACGGCGACGGTTGAAAACAGGACGGCGGAAGCGGCAGGCGCGGCTTTCAGCGAGGGCAGGGCGGCTTGAATCGCGGCGGCGGCTCCGAGGCAGTTGACGCGGAAGTCGTGCAGGAAATCCTCAGGAGTGAGACGGTGGAACGGTTTCAGCGTGATGCTGCCCGGGAAATAGACCAAGCCATCGAGCCTGGGCGGTAATTCGATGGGTGAGGGGTCGGTGGCACTGAAGGGCTGAACCGGAATCCCGAGATCCGCGAGAGGACCGGGAGTCCGCGCGGCGGCGGTGACGGATTCCCCGTGTGAGACCAGCAGACGCGCGGTGGCGAGACCGATTCCCGAGTTTCCACCGATGAGCAGGATGTTGCGGGGCATGGGGGAATCTGGGGCGCGATCGCGCCCGGTCAAGCGGACATGGAATCCATCGAATCATTTTTCCCAGGGATCCCTGGTTCGATTTTCAATTCCCTGTGCTGTGAGGACCCTGAGGCTTGCGACGGTCACAGACCGCCGTTACAAGTCCGGCACATTGAAACTTCAACTCACCGCCATCGTTGCCATGACTCCCGACCGGGTGATCGGTCAGGCAGGAACCCTGCCATGGCACCTGCCGGAGGATCTGGCGTTTTTCAAACGGGTGACGTCGGGACATCCGATCGTGATGGGGCGCAAGACCTACGAATCGATCGGCCGGCCGCTGCCGAAGCGCCGGAACATCGTGTTGACGAGGGACAAGACTTGGTCCGCGCCTGGAGTGGAGGTCATTCACCGTCCGGAGGAACTGCCGGATCTGACAGATCTGCAAGGGCGGGTATTCATCATCGGCGGCTCGGAGATTTACGCGGCGTTCATGGCACAGCTCGATGAATTGTTAGTCAGCCATGTGTTCGCAAAGCACGAGGGCGACACGCGGTTTCCGGAGTTTGAGAGCGCGTTTCCGGAATCGGAGTTGCTGGAAACGCATGAGGCGTTCGAAGTCCGGCGGTGGCGGCGCGGAGAATGACTGACGGTCAATTGCGCTGCGGCAGATGCCAGGGCGGGTTTTTCTCGAACTGTTCCTTGAGTGCCGGGAATGTTTTCACGGCCGTTTCCATGACGTATGGGGCGATGACGATCATCTGCAGCTGGAGGGCGGCGACGAGGACGAAGACGTAGGCGAGGAGGCGGAACGGATGGATCGGAGCGGTTTCAAGACGGTGCCCGCCGGCGTGATCCCACAGCGGACGGCCGAGGCGCTTGGTGGTGATCCATGACATGAGCTGGCAGATTAATGCGAGAATCCCCCAGCCGAGGCCGAGGCCGATAAGCAGGACGCGGGACGAACGCCGAGTGGCTTCCGCGAGGCTGAGGCGGGTTCCGTCGTTGTTGACGACCGTGATGCCTAACAACCACTTGCCGGGAGTGGTGCCGAAGCGGTGGATGAGAAACGTCTCGAACACGAACCAGGGAATGTAGTGGAAGAGGATGATCCATTGATGTTGGAGGATCATGCCGATGTCGCGTCCGGCGGCCCACATGGCGAACCACCAGATGCCGGCGTAGAGATAGAGGTCAAGCCAACGCGCCCAGAAGCGTCGGACCAGATGGGGCTGGTCCGGCAATGGCGGCGGGGCTGACGGCTCGGGTTCCTGCTCCGGCGGGGCGTGTGCCGTGTCGGAGGCGGGTGCCGGATTGGTGAACTCGCGCTGGAAGAGGTCGATCTCGACAAGGGGTTTCCAGGAGGTGAGCCCCTCGTGCCACGCGGGGGTGGTGGCGGGGAGATCGCCGTTTTCGATTTTCCGGCGGATTTCGAAGTCGTGGATGGGGCCGGTTTTTTCACCGTTCCGAATGATCCAGATGTCCATGGTTCAGAGATTGCGCAGGGATTTGGCGGCATCGCTGCGAGCGGCGAGAAACGCGGGAACGAGGGCGGCGAGGGTGCAGAGGACGAACGCCATCACACCGATAAGAGTTTGTTCAACGGGATTGTTGTGGGCGGGGATCACGTCGAATCCGACCATTTGGGCGGAGAAGGGGTCGAAGCCGAAGGACCGGAAAACCTGCTGGATCGGCCCGCGGAAATGGATGACCAGGCGACCCAGCGCAATGCCGAGACCTCCGCCAATCAGGCCTAACAGCATTCCCTGATAGATGAAGACCCGGACGATCTGGCCGGGTGCGGCTCCGAGCGCCTTCATCACACCGATCTCGCGGCGTTTCTGGATGGTGACGGTGAAGATGTTGGCCATCATGGAGAATGCGGCGACAAGCATGATGAAGGAGAGCGAGAAATACATCATCACCCGCTGTTGGCTGATGAGCATCGAGAAGTTCACGAACTGCGGTTGTTCGTTCCATGGAAGAACCGACCAATCCGGACCGAGGGATTTCCGGACTTCGGCGGCGGCCGTGGAAGCGGCGTATGCGTCATCCAAGCGCAGGGAGATGCTCTGAACGGCACCGTCCTCCAGACCGGCAAGATCCTGGGCGAGCGGCAACGGCACGAAGACGTCCGGGGTCACGGCCATCATCGATGCCTGATAGACCCCGATCACCCGGACATCCTTGGGCAGAACGAATTTTTCAAGGTTCTTGTAGGTCTCGGCGTTCATCTTGTCGCGGTCGGCGTGGTTGAGTTCGTCGATCGCCTTTTCGATGGCCGCCCGGGTTCCCGCGTCGAACTCGTAGATGCCGACGGCTTCGTCCTTTACCCCGGACTCCAGGCCGACGAGGAGTTCTTCCAGCAGTTCGCGCTCGGGTTGCCGCAGGTTTTCCTCAAGGATCGCGGCAAGCGGTTCATAGATCCCGAAAAGCGCCGCGATGGTGATGGTGGAGTTTTCGCCGTCCTTTTTCCATGCGTCCGCGAGCTTGGAAGTACCGCTCCACGCATCCGCGAAGGCCTCGCGAAGGGGAGGCTTGTCGTTGGCTTTGTAAACGCGCATGACCTCCTTGAAGTTCCGGGTCGAGTAGAGGCGGATGAAATCACCCACGCCGATCATGAAGCTGTCAGCCACTCTGGAGGAAACGACCACCCGGTCATCCAAGCCGAAATCCGCGGAGGAATCCGGATGGTTTCCCAGATCGAGCATCTTTGCGATGCCGTCGATCTGGGCCGGGTCCGAAGTGTCGACGCCGAGAAAGGTCACCGGATTCTGCCAGTCATCGACGTCGATGATGACATTGTCCGCTACATAGGCGGTGGCGGTCTGCACGTGCGGCAGTGTCTTTGCCTTCGCGGCGATGTCCTGCCAGTCGAGCAAGGCGGGAGTCACGCCGAAGTTCGCCGGCAGGTGGCTCAGCTGGATGTGCGGAGAGAAGCCGAGGAAACGTTTCTTCACTTCCCGCTCAAGGCCGGCGTAAACGGCCATCACGACAACAAGGACCAGCACCCCGAGCATGACTCCGATGAGCGAGATCAGGGTGAAGGAGGAAACCATCGAGCGGCGCGGATTGAGGTAGCGCCGGGCGAGAAGGAAGCTGAAGGAGCGTCGTTTGATGGCGTTAGCTAACCTGTGCCGGCTGCTTGGGCAAGAGCTTCCCTCCGGCGGAATCACTCGGAGGTGCCGAGACCGATGAGTTCGAGCAGGCGCTGGAGGTCATCGTCGCCGTAGTATTCGATTTCGATTTTCCCCTTCTTGGCGGAGTGTTGGACGGCGACGTGGGTGGCGAGGTGCTCGCGGAGGCGGTTGGTGATGGCGCGAATGTGGACGTCGACTTCGCGGGAAACGCCGGTTTTTGTCGGTTCGCCGGGTTTGTCGGAGGATCCATTGGCGAAGGACTGGGCGAGTTTTTCCGCGGCGCGGACGGTGAGCTGACGGCGGATGATCTGATCGGAGGCCAGCAGCTGGTTGTCCTGGTCCTTGATCGAGAGGATAGCCTTGGCGTGGCCGACGGTGATGCGGCCTTGGGCGACGAGCATCTGCACATCACCGTGGAGATCGAGCAGGCGCATCGCATTGGCGACGCTGGCGCGGGATTTGCCGACGCGGGAGGCGATGTCCTCCTGTTTCATGGTGAATTCCTTGGCGAGGCGAACATAGCCTTTCGCTTCTTCCATGGGGTTGAGGTCCTCGCGCTGGAGGTTCTCGATGAGGGCCATCTCGAGCACATCGCGGTCGGTGGCTTCGCGTTCGATGACGGGGACGGTGGTGAGTCCGAGTTTGCCGGAGGCGCGCCACCGGCGCTCACCGGCGATGAGTTCGAGCTTGCCGTTGACCGCCCGAACGATGAGCGGCTGGATGATGCCGTGTTGGCGGATCGATTCCATGAGGTCATCGAGCGGGGAATCGATGAAGGTGGTGCGCGGTTGCAACGGACTGGGCACGACCATTTCAAGCGGCACGTCGCGCACGCGCTTGAAATCATCCGGGGCCAGCGTGGCATCAAACGCCGGCGTGGCCGTGCTCTTCTTGATGAGTGCTCCGAGTCCTTTTCCGAGTGCCTGTTTCGCCATGGGGGTGGGAGCAATACGGAAAGCCCTGAGGGATTCCAAGCGAATTTACCATTGGGGTTTTTCCATCCCCCCCTGTTGCCGCTGTAACCTGACGCTTCCCCTCGGCGCAGTGCCGGTGCATGCTGACGCGAATGAGCGAAGTCTTTTGCTGGCCGGATTTTCTGCCCGCGTTCCGGCGCGCGGCGGAAAATGCCGGTTTTTCAGACATGCTGCTTGCGGAAACCCCCGCAGGCCCGCTCACGGCGTGGCATCGATCGGCCGCAGGCCGCCGGGTCTATCTTTCCGCCGGCATTCATGGCGACGAAGCCGCCGGACCGCTGGCATTACTGGAGTTGATGCAGGAGGGGTTTTTCATTCCGCAGATCGATTGGATGATCTGTCCGGCCCTGAATCCAACAGGCTTGGCAGAGGGGCGCCGTGAGAATACCGATGGAATCGATTTGAACCGCGACTACCTGCTCCGGAAAACGATGGAGGTCGCCGCCCATGCCGCTTGGCTTGAATCGATGGGCTCACCCGCGCTTTTCCTCTCGCTGCACGAGGACTGGGAGGCGAGCGGATTCTATTTCTATGAAATCAACCTCGGCGTGGACGAACCCTGCCGGGCGGAGGAACTCATCGCTGCGGTGAGACCATGGTTTCCACCGGATCCGGGACATGAGATCGACGGCCACTCGCCCCGCAAGCCGGGATGGATCTTCCATGCCGCGGAGGCGGACCTGCCGGACGGCTGGCCGGAGGCGATCTTCCTCGCAAAAAACGGCTGTCCGCTTTCATTCACGTTCGAAACTCCCAGTCACGCGGCGCTTGCCGCTCGCGTGGCCGCGCACAAGTCCGCCGTGCGCACCGCATCCCGCCGGCTCTAACCAACCAACTCCGCCAGCGCGGATTCCAGCGTCGGAAACCGGAACTTGAATCCATCCGCCTCCAAGGCCGCCGGACGCGCATGCTGGCTGGCCAACAAGGCTCCGCCGAAACCACCGAGCGCTAGTTTCAGGGCGAAGCCCGGCACCGGAAAAAGTGCCGGACGGTGGAGCGCGGACGCGAGTTTGCGGGTGAAGCCCGCGTTGCGCTCCGCAACCGGCGCGCTGCCATTGACCGGACCTGAGAGGGATTCCGAAAACACCGCGTGGACGATCGCCGCACGGAGATCGTCGGCGTGAATCCACGGCATCCACTGGCGACCATCACCAAGCCTGCCGCCGATGCCGGATCTGAAAACACGGACGAGTTTTTCAAAAGCCTCGCCGTTGTGGCCGAGCACCACCCCGGTGCGCAGCAGGATCACGCGGACTCCGAGGGATTCCGCCTCGGCGGCGGCATCCTCCCATTCGCGGCAGAGCTCGGCCAGATAGCCCTCGCCCGGCGCGGAGGATTCGGTGAGCACCTCGTCGCCGCGGTCGCCGTAAATTCCGACCGCCGAGCCGTTGACGAGGACCTTCGGCCGCGCTTCCGCAGGCAGCAGGCGGATGGCGTCCACCACCCGGCGCGTCACTCCCACCCGGCTCTCGTGAAACACGCGCTTGTTGTCAGCGGTCCAACGGCGGCTGATCGGCGCGCCGGCCAGATTGATCACCGCATGGTGGTTCGCGAGCTCAAGCCGGTCGGGCGTCTGCCAGTGGCCAACGTTCCGGACGGAGCCTCCTCCGGTTCGACTGACGCCGGTGGTGGCCATGCCTTTTTCCGCGAGCCGCGCGGGCAACTCGCTGCCGATGAATCCGGTCACTCCGATGATTGCCGCCCGTGGTGCATCGTCCATATTGGATATCATGGCGTGGATTCGCGGCGCGCAAAACGCTATTTTCCTCCAGGCTTTCGCCCTTTACTTCGGCGGCCGTCCACCGTCTCATCCCGGGGATGTTGAAATCCGGTGCCTGGCTTCTTTCGCCGCTGCTTTTGTTTCCGCCCGGCGGCCTGAACGCACAGGTGCCGCCGGATGCCGCCGAGCCCCCCGTCGTTGACACCATCACGCCGGTGCCGGCTCCGGAAATCCCCTATGGGGCCATGGGAGCCATGGAGCCGGTGATGCCCAAGGAGCTCAAAATCAGCAACGGCGGCGGCAAAATCGAAGGCAATATTGAAACCGGTCTGAGCTTCGGCGGGCCCGTCAAAATCGAGGGTGACAACGGGTTGGAGATGTTTGCGCGGACCGCGGTGCTCGATTTGAAGACGAAAACCGTGACCCTTGAAGGCGACGTGACGATCTATCAGGGAAACGTCATGCAACGCGGCGAACGGGCCGTCTATCACTACGAGCGGAAGTTTCTCGACACCAGCGGACTGCGCGCCTCGATGGACCCGATCCTGCTGGAAGCGGGCAAGTTCACCGTGGAACAAGAAGGAGGCCGGCAGATGGTGGTGGGCTACGACGCGGGCCTCACCACCCACGACGTCGAGGACCCCAACTATTGGATCCGCGCCAAGGAAACCCGTATCTATCCGGGGGAGAAGATCGTCTTCAAGGACCTGCGGGTCTTCGCGTGCGGCACGCCGATCTTCTGGCTGCCCTACCTGAGCCAGCCGCTCGATGCGGAAATCGGTTATCATTTCCTGCCCGGCGGCCGCTCCAACTGGGGCCCGTTCCTGCTCAACACCTATGGTATCATGCTGGGCGGCGAGAAGGATCCGGTCACCGGTGACAATCATGACGCATGGTTGCTCTCGCGCTGGCACCTCGACCTCCGTAGCCGGCGCGGGATCGCCGCCGGCGTCGACTTCGTGGACACCCGCATCGAGAATCCCGATGAAATCAGCGGCCTGACTCTCTACTATCTCCACGATCTCGATCCCGAATATTCCCGCTCCGGCGTGCCTCGGGAATCCATCGGTTCTGACCGCTACCAGATCGAACTCAAACACCGGATCACACCAGACTTCCCCGATGACGCGGATTGGAGGATCGATGCCAACCTCACCTGGCTCAGCGACCCCTACTACCTCGAGGACTTCGAACCGGACCGCTACCGCACCGATCCCGCGCCCGACAACACGCTGGGCATCTATCGGCGCACTGAGGAATCGCTGCTCTCGCTCTACATGAGGTTTCAAATCAATGATTTCTATCGGGCGGACACCCGCCTGCCGGAAATAGCCTACGACCGCGCGCGCGCGCCGATTTTCGGCCTGCCTGTGCTGCATGAGGGGGCCACTTCGCTCGGCTTCATTGGCGAGGAGGCGGCGGATCCGGTCAGCGGCGCGGTCATCAACCCGTTGATGAATCTCACACTCGCGGACGCCGCCGCCGGGCCGCTGCTGGATCAGCTTTCCGGCTACGAACGCCGGCTCGCCGAAAGCATGCTTGCCCTGCCTCTCGGAGATCCGCAACGGGACGCCATCCGCACCCAGTTGCTGGATTCGAGTTATGTCCGCTTCCGCACCTATCAGGAAGTCTCGATGCCAATGTTGATCGGTGGTTTCCTGAGTTTCACGCCGCAGGCGGGGGTGGGCTACTCCACCTACGGCGCGGTGAAGGGACCTGAGAACGGGCTGGACCGGACCCACCTTCACATTGGCGCGGAAACCTCGCTGAAATTCTCAAAGGAACTCGGCACCTATCGAAACCACGACTGGGGGCTGGACGGGCTGATGCACATCTTCCAGCCCTATGGCAGCTGGTCGGTGGTCTCGACGAATGATTTCGAACCCGGAGATCCGGCGGTGGACCGCCTCACCCCCACCACCCGACCGCGCCCACTCGACCCGGTCCGCTTCACCGCCGTGGATCAAATGCAAAGCTGGAACGTGCTGCGCTTGGGCACGCGCAACCGCCTGCTGACGAAACGCGATGGCCAGAGTTTCGAGTGGCTCTATCTGGACACCTATCTGGACGCCTTTGTCGAAGACCCGGAGGGCAGCCGGGATTTTTCGAACCTCTACAACGATCTCCGCTGGCATCCGGTGCCGTGGATGAGCGCTGATCTTGAAACCCAGTTCCCGATCGCCGACGGAGGCTCGGGTTTCAGTGAGTTTAACGGCCGCATGAGGTTCCTCCCCACCGACAACTTTGAGTTTTCCCTCGGCTACCGCTGGCTCGAGGGACATCCGGTGCTCCCGGATTCCTCCAAGGTTGATTTCCGGACCTACACCCGCCTGATGGAGAACTGGGGGTTCGGGACACTCCATTCGCTGGAACTCGACGACGGCACCTTGGAATTCCAGCACTACACACTCCACCGGGACTTTGGGAATTGGGTCGCCGGAATGGGGATCAGCGCCCGCAACAACCGTCTCAAAGACGAATACGGCGTCATTTTCAGCCTCACTCTCAAGGATTTTCCATCGGCCTCCTTGCCTTTCGAGTATAGTGGGGAATAGTGCCGCCCAACCATGAACCTCACACCCGATCAACTCCTCGCCGCCCTCCGCTGGCGCTACGCCACCAAACAATTCGACACCTCCCGCAAGATCCCGGAAGCCGTCTGGGACGCCATCGAGGAGTCGATCGTTCTCACTCCATCGTCATTCGGCCTCCAGCCGTGGAAATTCCTCGTCGTGGAAGATCCGGCGATCCGCACGAAACTGCTCGCGGAATCCTGGAACCAGCCGCAAGTCACCGACGCCTCACATTTCGTCGTGCTGACCGCCCGCGCCGACCTCGCCGCCACCGATATCGACGCTTGGATTGCGCGCATGGCGGAGGTGCAGGACAAAACCCCTGAAGAGGTCGCCCCGCTCAAGGGAATGATCGCCGGGTTCGCCGAGCGCATGAGCCATGAGGACCGCCAGGCATGGAACGTCCGCCAGAGTTACATCGCCCTCGGGCAATTGATGACCAGCGCCGCAGTGCTAGGTATTGACGCCTGCCCGATGGAGGGCATCAGCGCTTCCGCCTATGATCGCATCCTCGGTCTTGAGGGCTCCGGCTACGCCACGGTCGTGGCCTGTGCCCTCGGCTACCGCTCGGAGACCGACAAATACGCGACCACTCCCAAGGCCCGCTTCGAGCGCTCAAAGGTGATCCGTCACGTCTGAGCCCCTCAGGGCCCCTTCTTCGGCGGTTCGATCCCGAGGATCCTCCAAACATCTTCCATCAAGCGCATCGCGATTTCCCCGGAAACCTCCCGCTCCTTGCGCTTGCCCGTCACGCCGATGTGGATGGCCGGCACCTTGCCAATCGGCGTGTCCGCCTCGCCAGCCCTCACAAACAGGCGGCTGCCGATTTCGCGAGCAGCCTCCATGTCGGATGAGAGATTCCATTTTCGCGCGAGGCCGACGTCCCGGCCGACCTTGAGCAGAAGTTCCTCATCCGCGAGTTCTTTCTTGAGACTGGCAATGACCTCGTCGCGCCTGGCGGTTTCCAGATCCACCCGGATCGGCAGGGGAACCCATACCGGCGCGGGAAGGTTAGGTTGATAGATCAGCTTGTAGTAACCGAGCAGCCCGCCAAACAGCAGGGATACCGTCACCAATCCTCCCACGATCCATCGTTGCATGATCGCTCTTTATACGTCATCCAACTCCCGATCCAAGCTGGAAATTTCATGGAATACCCCGCCACCACCGCCACCGTTGAGACACTTCCCAACGGCCTCACCCTGATTCTCGATCCCGATCCCACAGCACCCGTGGTAAGCACCCAGATCTGGATGGAAACCGGCAGCATGCATGAGGACCGCCACCTCGGTGCCGGAGTCTCGCATTTCCTCGAACACATGGTCTTCAAGGGCACCCGCGACTACGATGCCGACGAACTCGCCGATACCGTCCAGGCCGCTGGCGGTCACTGGAACGCCTACACCACCTTCGAGCGCACCGTCTACTACATCGACGGCCCCGCGGATTCGCTGCCGGTGTTCTTGAAATGCCTGACCGGCATTGTGTTTTTCCCCGTCATCCCCGAGTCCGAGTTTGAGAAAGAAAAAGACGTGATCCGCCGCGAGATTGATATGGGCCTCGACGATCCGGACAATGCCGCCACCCGCTTGCTGCTCTCCACCGCCTTCCAGCGCGACCCCCGCCGCCACCCGGTCATCGGCCACCGCCATCGCTTTGATGCCATCCAATACGAAGACCTCGTCCGCTATCAGAGGGAGCGCTACACCACCGACCGCTGTTTCGCCGTGATCTCAGGCGACTTTGATGCCGACGAGGCCCGCGCCCTCATTTCCACCCTCACCGCCGAATGCCTGCCCGGTTGCGGCCGCGAACCACTCGTCGCCATCGATCCGCCACAGCTCGGCCCACGCCGTGCCCGCGAAACCTTCGCCATCCCGGCCAGCCGGATCTCACTCGCATGGAAAACTCCCGCGCTCGATCACCCGGACGCTCCGGCCTTCGACGTGCTCGCCGCCATGCTCGGCCGCGGCCGCGCGTCCCGCCTCCACCGTACGCTCCGTGAGGAACGCGGCCTCGCCCTCGAAATCTCCGCCTTCTCATGGAGCACCGCCGACCGTGAAGGCATCTTTGGCATCTCCGCCGATGCCGACCCCAGCAAGCGCGACGAACTCCTCGAGGCCATCTACCTGGAACTCTCCGCCATACATACCGATCAGTTGGACGGCGACATGGAAAAGGCCAAGCGCCAGATTGCGGCGAGCCAGTTCCGCAGCCTCACCACGGCGTCCGGTCGCGCCTCCGACCTTGCCTCGAACTGGCATGAAGCGCGCGACCTCGATTTCACCCGCCGCCACGTCGCCGCCATTCAGGCGGTCACCGCGGACGATGTCCGCCGGGCGGCCTCACACCTCACCGACGAGCGCCTCACACTCACCATCGTCGATCCACTGGACGCGCCTGTTCCCGCACGTGCTGGGAAAATCCGCCATAGCCGGGAGGAGATCGCAGTCCATACCTTGCCGAGCGGACTTCAAATCGCACTCATCCCGGACCGGCGGGTTCCACTCGTCCACCTGCAAGCCGCCGTTCGCGCCGGGCTGCCTTCCGAGACGCCCGAAACCAACGGTCTCAACCAACTGCTCGCCTCCACCCTGCCCAAGGGCACCGCCACCCGCAGCGCCCGGGAAATTGCCATCGCCCTCGAATCACTCGGCGCCCAGATCAGCGCCGGCACCGGCAACAACGCTCTGCTGGTGCAAGCCGCCGGCCTCGCCCCCGACATCGCCACCATTGCCTCAGTGTTTTCCGAAATCATCGCCGCCCCCCGCCTGCCGGAAGACGCCATCGTCCGGGAAAAGGCCAGCCAGTTGGCCGCGCTCGAAGAAGCGCTGCAGGATCCGTTGCACGCCGGATTCCGCGCCCTGCGCCACGCCGCTTTCGGTGGCAACGGATACGGCCTCGATTCGCTCGGCACGCCCTCCAGCCTCAGTGCTCTCGACCGTGCCGCGCTCACCGCCCACCACACCCGCCATTTCAACGCCGCCAACATCACCCTCGCCATCGCCGGGGATTTCGACTCCAGCGCCGCGCTCGATCTGCTTTCCGCCCATCTCACCGCCCTGCCCGCCGGAAACCCGTGGCCCGTCCCCGCCGGCACGCCCGGCAGCGGTGAGGACCTCACCCTCCACCTGCCTAAAAAACAGGCCGTGCTCGCCATCGGATTCCCCGGCGCGTCCGTCAGCGGTCCGGAACGCCATGCCCTCGCCTTCATTCAGGAATACGCTACGGACATGGCCGGCCCGCTCTTCATCCGCATCCGCGAGGAACTCGGCCTCGCCTATCAGGTCGGTGCCACCCAGTTCGTCGGCTACGATGCCGGACTGTTCACCTTCTACCTCGCCACTTCGCCCGAGCAAGCGGACTTCGCGCGGCTCGAACTGCTCGCCGAGATCCGGAAGATCGCCGCGGCCGGCATCCCGGACGACGCTTTCGCCCGCGTCCGCTCCACCGTGCTCAGCGGCCTCGCCATCCAGCAGCAGTCGCTCTCCACCGTGGCCCGCCACGCCGCGCTCGACCTGCTCTTCGGCCACCCTGCGGACGAACACCGCCGCCTCGCCGCCACCTATCAGGCCCTCACCCCGCGGCAGGTTCGCGAAACCGCGTCCCGCATCTTCTCCGTCACCCCCACGATCGCCACCGTGCGGCCGGAAAGCCCGCCAAACTGAGCGGCCGTCCACTCGCGATGACGAAAAGGAGCCGGCCTGTGGCCGAAAGCTCGCCTGGGGGGAAGGCGGCTTCCGGTCTCACCGACCGGCCCTGTGCGGGGGGAATCTTCAGACTATTGATTGCCGAACGTCACTTGGGAGGCGTTCACGTGCAGAGTGCGGTTGATCGAAAAGGTCACCGGATCGCACAGCATTTCGCGGCCGTAGATGGTATCGCTGAGCAACACGAGGGTGTATTCTCCATCCACGGTGATATGGGAATCGAAGTCCGTTAGACGGAGGACGTGGCTTTCAGTGGTTTCACGGTCCATCGGAAACGCCTTGATGATCTTCCCTTCCACCCCGGTAATCTGGGTGCCCTCGAACAACATCAGATAGGTGTCGCTTCTCGGGTAGAGGTCGTTGAGCAGAAGCTCGACCTGAGGTGACTGGAATCTGAGGGCGTCGCCATTCGATATGCCTTTGATGGCGCCGGAGGCGATCGGCCAGATCTGAACGAAATCCGACGCTAGCTGGGTCTGACTCAGGGTGCCGTCGGACAGTGCGTGAATCACGAAGTGCTCCTCGCCGGATGCCTTGGTGGGATCCGCCGCGGCCAGCGCCGATGCCTGGAATTTCAGGATCGTGCCGCCGTTCGAGTTGATATAGGCGCTGTTGAATGGAGCTCCGGCCAGGATGGCGGCGGGATCCAGGGACGTCACTTCATCGGAGTATGAGGCGAGATGTCGCTCGAACAACACGCTGGTGGCGGACACCGGCAAACCCTCTCCGGTCAGCAGTCCGGCGACGTTGATTTCCACCGTGAACGGCTGGTCCACCCGTGTCCGTGCCACGGGGAGGTAGGGATCGAGAGTCGTCACTTTGATGTCAGCCGTCGGCAGGTAGGCGCCGACGAGCTTCTGATCGAGCAAATGATCCTTCACTGTGGTCTGTTGGACGGTCCATAACTGGAACAGGGAGCCACCGCTTTCGATCGAAAGCGCGGATGGGGCTTCTCCCGCCGAAACGACGGGCATGTCCCAGATGACTCCGGACGACTGTTGTGTCTGGCGGATGAAGTTGACATAACTCTCGGTCTGGGCGCCTGCCTGAAGCGCGCCGATGAGAATGAATGGAATGATTTGTTTCATCGTTTGGTGAGGGTGGGGGGGGCTGGATCGTTCATGCGGAGTGTGATCGGGCCGCCTTGGTGAACGGCAACGACCACTTTATTCTGCTTCTCCCAGAAGGCGGAGCGTTCGGTGGGAACCGGGTCCTTTCCGGTGGCTTGAGCGACGGTGACCTCACAGGTGGTGATCCAACCGCGGTTCATCGTCAGGAACTCCAACCACGACAGCAGGGTGCCGGCGGGAACCCCATCAACGCGTGATTTCATCTCCTCGGGCAGAAAGACCACCGCGCCTTTGGGAACGATGGTCCAGTTCGTGCCATGATGAAGAATCGTCGATTGCTTGATGATCGACTGCTTGTCAGGTCGGACAACTTCGGCCTCGCCTGCGGGAGGCGTCACCAGTGTGACCATCGGATCCAGGGACTGGAGGCCGGCGAGCGTTTTGGCGGTCACGCGGGGAAGCAACGGTTGTGCCGCAAGCGAGGGTCCGGCCAGAAAGGCCAGAATGATTGTGATCTTCATCGCGGGGAGAGGTTGAGCTCACTCGAAGGTGACGAGCACCGCCATGTCCTGAAGATCGAAATCCGCTTTTTGGACATTGCTCTCGTCGAGTTCCATGAGGATGATGAAATCGCTTTCTCCCAGCTTCAGGGTTTTGAGATCCGAAGAGAGATACGGTTTCAGATAGCTCCTGATCAGTCCCATCTTGTAGGTGGCGACGAATTCGGGAACGGGATCCCCGTCCTTGAGAATCACGATGTTCGGCGTGTAGGCGGACGTGGTGTAGAGCGGCAGCCAGCCATCCACATAGGCGCGGCCTCCGAAGCTAATGGAGTCGTCCTTGGCGAGTTGGGTGTTCAGGACGACCGCAGTCGGCACGATTTTGCTCTGGAAACCATAGAAGATCCGGCTCCACGCGGAGCCGTTTTTGCTCCAGACCAGTTCCACCGGAACATCCATCTGAGCCGTGCCCTCGACGGTGCCGCTGATTTCATCGTCGACTCCCGCGGAGAGATCGGCTTCCAAGGCGCCATCTTGGCCGGGATTTGACGAGTCCACGCCGTCCACATTGTTGCCGTGGCCGTTGTTGTTCTTCACTTTTTGGAACGAAGAACCCAACACGCGGACCCGCATCTTCAGATCCTTTTGAGGTTTCAGGACGTGGGGTTCGAGGACTTCAATGGAATCGGTAATCCGGGATGGATACTGGATTTCCCATCGGAGTTGGGACTGAGCACCGACACGAACGAAGTCACGGTCGACATCAAGCGTGCCGCGAGGGATTTTAGGATCGGCAAACGCTGGCGAAGCCAAGCCGACAAGGGCAAGAACTCCGGTGATCAAGCGTCCGCCACGGGGGGAGTGGGGATGTTTCATTTGTTTGGGGGGTGAATGTCGCGGGTTGCCCGGCGACGTCGGAACCTTATTTTGTAATTTGGGAGAAGGTCAATGATTCCGGCGTAGACTACGTGATCGCGTGGGATATCGGAAGGGGGCTCCACCCTCTGAACCCGAACCCATAATCCCCTTTCCCTCAACGTGTTCCGTCACCTTCAGGACAACCTGACAACACCTGTTAGACAGCGAGATTGACGCTCTATTGTATTCAATGTTTCTTAAGCAATTCTCAAAAAGTGCCGTTCGCCGATCAATAACCGAGTTCCAGTCTTCCGCCCATCTGATGAGTCGACCAGCGGGGGGAACGCGGATCAGCCGCGTTTCGGGTGGACTATGACTGGCGTGGGCGCATTCGCGAGAATGCCGGGATGGACTCCCCTGCGGCGAACGCCTTGTCACCAACGCGCCTAATCCTCCAACAGCGCCCGGACCATGGCTGTATCAAGCTTGTTCGTGATGTCGGCGTCGGCGAGCAGGCCGGCGGCGAGTTTGGCTTTGTCCTGTTGGAGCTTGTGGATGCGCTCTTCGACGGTGTCCTGGCAGAGCAGCTTGTGAACGAAGACCGGCTTGTCCTGGCCGATGCGGTAGGCGCGGTCGGTGGCCTGGGCCTCGGCGGCGGGGTTCCACCATGGGTCGAAGTGGATGACGGTGTCGGCGGCGGTTAGATTGAGTCCGGTGCCTCCGGCCTTGAGGGAAATGAGGAAGACCGCGATCTTTCCGGATTGAAAGTCCTCGACGAGTTTGCCGCGGTTCTTGGAGGCTCCGGTGAGTTTTAAATACGGGATTTTCTCTCCAGCCAGATGCGCCTCAATGAGGGCGAGCATGGTGGTGAACTGCGAGAAGACAAGGATGCGGCGGCCTTCCTCGATGAGCACGGCTAACAACTCGGTGAGGAAGTCGAGTTTCGCGGAATTGTGAATGGCGTTGGAATATTCATCCGGCAACAGGCGCGGGTCGCAACAGATCTGGCGGAGCTTGAGTAGGGCGTCGAGAAAGACGATCTGATAGTCGTTGCCGCCGCGTGCGGCCATGGCCTCGCGGACGCGCTTGTTCATGGTGGCCCTAACGGTTTCATAGAGGTCCTTCTGCGCGGTGTGGAGCTCGATGAGGTGGACGATCTCGGTTTTTGGTGGGAGTTCCTTGGCCACCTGGTCTTTGGTGCGGCGCAGGATGAGCGGCGCGACGCGTTTTTTCAGGTCCTCGTTGCGGTCCTCGTCGCCGTCGTTTTCGATGGGTTTGCGGAAGCGGGTGTTGAAGGCCTCCTCACTGCCGAGGAATCCGGGGACGAGGAATTTCATCAAGCTCCAGAGCTCGCCGAGGTGATTCTCGACGGGCGTGCCCGACAGGCAGAGGCGCTGGCGTGCATCGAGCTTGCAGGCGGCCTGCGCAACCTTGGCACGCGGGTTCTTGATGTTCTGTGCCTCGTCGAGCACGACCATGTGATAGGTGTGGACGCGGAGTTTTTCGATGTCGCGGTGGAGCAGGGCGAACGAGGTGAGGACGAGGTCGGCGTGCGGGATGGAGCGGTGGTATTTTTTGCGCTCCGGGCCGTTGAGCACGAGCACGCGGAGGTCCGGCGTGAACTTGCGGGCCTCAGCGAGCCAGTTCGGGACGACCGAGGTGGGCGCAACCACGAGCACCGGCTGGCCGCGCGAGTGGCCGGAAACTTTCTCAGTTAGTATATGGGTGAGGGTTTGCAGGGTTTTGCCGAGGCCCATATCATCGGCGAGGATGCCGTGCAGGCCGTGGCGGGCGAGGAACTGCATCCAGTGGAAACCAGCGAGCTGATAGTCGCGCAGCGTGGCATTGACTCCGACGGGCGGCTTGACGGGCTCGATGCCGGAGAAGTCCTTGAGTTTTGCGGAAAGCTCCGCGAGGTCCGGCGGCGGCTCGAGCCCCATGCCTTCCAGCCCGGCGAGTGTGGCCGCGTCCAGCGCGTGGAGCTTGGTGCGGTCTGGAAACTTCGGGTCGATGAGCGACGCGAGGTGCTGGAGGATCCGGCGCACACGCCCGATCGGGAGTTTCAGCGCGTCGCCATTCGGCAGCGGCGCGTAGATGAAGCCGTGGTCCGGGCGGTCGAGCGTTTCCTCCAGGATGTCGGCTTCTAACAATTCGGCGAGGATCGGCAGCAGGTCGTGGCGTTCACCGGCGACGTCGAAGCCGACCGAGAGGCTGAACCAGCCGCCGTCGCGGGGGGTGAGTTTGCTTTCCCACTGGGCGGGATCGGCCTCGAAGACGCGGTGGCCGACGTTGTCATCAACGGTGACGGTCCAGCCGGATTCTTCGAGGCGGGCGATCCATTCGCCGCGGAACTGGTGCCAGAACAGATCGACCGGGATGCGGCTGGGATCGGGAAACCAGCAATCGCGGGGCGTCGCGCTTTTGGTTTCGCGGGATTTCAGGTTGAGTAGAAATCGCCACGCGGAGTTGGATTGCAGCGAGGACAGCCCGGTGTCCGCAAGCTGGCGGGCGGCGGCGTTTTCGGCGGCCATCCGGTGTTCGAGAATCTCCACGCTGCCATCCGGAAGCGTGGCGCGACTGGTCCACTCCGGCATCGACCCGCGCAGCGGAAACCGATGCCCACCATAGTTCACAATGGCCTCGGCGAAGATCCAGACCTCGGGGTCTGGCTGACCAAGCGATTGGAGCAACAGCTTCGAGGCCCGGTCCACCGGCTCGCGCGTGACATGCAGCTCGAACATCGGCTCGGGTGAGATCCGCGGCAATTCGGGCGGTGACGCTGGTTTCACTTCCGGTGCTTTCGGCAACGCCGCCGCGACGGCTGCCTTCACGCTGTGCCCGCTCAGGCTCGAAGGGTCGCGCACTTTCTCCACCTTCATCAAAAGCGCCGCCGCGTGATGACAGAAGCCGCCGAGTTCGCAGGAGCAGAAGGTCTCGAAATCCCACCCGCCATCAGCCGGCCAGAAACCGACTTCGGCTTCCTCGCCGGCCACGTTTCCCACCAGCGAGAACGATCCGGCGGCCGGTTCCTCAAGCCGCAGGTCGCGGGCCTTGGAAACGAAGGATTTCGCCGCCACAAGGATCTCGTCCTCAAACCGGTTCTTCCAGCGGGAATCGCGCAAAAAGCTCGCCGCATCAAGCCCGCCAGTGCTCACGACTGGGTGGAGGGCGTGCAGAGCTCGACGACGATGCCGTCCTTGTCCCGGACGAACGCGACGATCTGGCCCCACGGTTTGGCGGCGGGAGCAGAGACGGCCGCCGCCCCTGCGGCAAGCGCACGGTCATAGGCCGCCTGCACGTCGTCGGTGACGAATGCCACCTCGAAGCCTGCGGGCGTGCCGGACGGTTTGTTTTCCTGAAATCCGCAGGCCAGGTTGGATTTCGCCAGGCCATTGGCCGCGAACGAGAGCGTGGTTTCGCCGGTGTCCATCTCGGCATACAGGCCGGCCTCGTGCACGAAGCGGCGGCTCAGCCCGAATGCGTCTTCATAAAAGGCAACGGTCCGGGGGACGTCTTTCACGTAGAGCATCGTGTAGCCGAATTTCATGCCCGGAGGCTTAGCAAATCCAAGGCCGCAAGGACAAGCAAAGTCCCGCAGGAAATGCAGAGGCGCCGCAGATGATTCATTGCTCCCGCGCCGATCCGTGCTAGGGGTATTTGTTGGAGCAGGAGGCGCCACATGAAGACGAATTGTTTGCGAGGTTTCGCCGCGCTGGTTGGTGCCGTCATGGGCTTCGCCGTGGCGGCAAGCCCGGCCGAATTTTCCGAGCCCACTTCGACGCGATTCGGAGGCATCTACAAAGTCACCTCCAGCACCGACCCGATCTTTCCCACAACGCCGGCGTGTGAGTTCTTTCTCGATTTCGGACGAGGCATTCAGGCGAACAAACTCAGCGGCAGTGTGGCCGTCTCGATGCGCATGAATCCAAAGGTGAAAGTCCGCATGTTCGCATGGCAGTATTTCCCCGAGCAGGGGAAAATCGTGCTCGGGAATCCGTTCGCCAAAGGATCGGGAAAAGCGGTGGCCATGGGTGCCTGGAAAATGACCGGCATCTCCGACGGCGTCGTTTTCCGACGCGGTTCCTGTCAGGTGGTGCTCCGGCGCGCGGAGGCCGGCGATTACTGAAGTCTCTCAACCGAGCAGGCTCTCGAAGCCACAGAACAATTTCGAATCCGCGGGCGGCCGCGCGGGCAGCGGCGCGGCGTGATCCAGATGGCAGCGGCAAATGCGGAAAAAGTCCTCGGGCGTGACGGCACGGCGCATGTCGTGCTCGAAGCCGCCGTCCAACCCGTGGCTGATGTAGGCGAGCGTTTTCTTCATCCGTTGGACATGGGCGTTGGGCAGGAATTTCCGGGTTTCGCGGGCGAGTTCTTCATATAACTCGATGACGTATTCGAGAAGATCCCGGTGCGTGGGCGCGGGCGGCGAAGCACCTTCGAAAACGGCGGCGAGTTGGGAGAACAACCACGGGTTCCGGATCGCGCCGCGGCCGATCATCAGGCCGGCGGCCGCGGTCATTTCCAAGTAGGCGAGGCCGGTGGAAACATCCACGATGTTGCCGTTGGCAATCACCGGGCAGGCCATCGTTTCCACCGCCATCCGCACGCAGTCGGGGTGCACCGGCGTCTGATAACGCTCGTTGACCGTCCGGCCGTGGATGGTGAGCCCGTCGATGCCGTGCCGGCGGAAAATCTCCAGCAACGCGGGAAACTCGTTCTCGTCCGCGTAGCCGACCCGTGTCTTCACGGTGAAACGCCCGGGAATGGCCTCGCGCAGCGCGCCTAACAAGCGGTCCGCTTCCTTTGGCTCGCGCAACAATCCGCCGCCCGCGTTCTTGCGGCAGACGATGGGCGCGGGGCAGCCGAGGTTTAGATCAATGCCCGCCACCGGCAGTTCCGCGAGGTGCTGCGCGGTGCGGACAAGGTGTTCCGGATCGCGTCCGATCATCTGTGCGAACACCGGCCTGCCAGTCTCGTTTTCCATGATGGAACGCAGAATGTACGCGTTCAGGCAGGAATCCGGGTGGACCCGGAAATACTCTGTCACGAACCAGTCCGGCGCGCCACGGCGGGCAATCACCCGCATGAAAGGCAGGTCCGTCACATCCTGCATCGGCGCGAGAACAAGGGCGGGGCGGGTGTTTGGAAGCAGGTCGCGCATCGGTTCAGGCGGTCATCATTTCAGAAATTCCGTTGACATCCAATCCCTGCGCGCGTTGCTTTCGTTTTGTTAACCAACAACACCGGAGGAAAACGTGGAAAGCGATTTGTTGCATACCGAAAAAATTCTGGCGGACCGGAAAGTGTTCTTTCTCGATCTGAAAAGTAATGCCCGTGGCATGGTGGTGAAGATCACTGAAGACGTCGGAGGCAACCGAGACACGATCATGGTGCCCGCGGAGATCCTCGGCGACTTCATCGCCGCACTCACCGACATCAAGGCGACGGCGGACGATCAGGATTGAGGGCGCGGGCCGCCCCATGGGTTTCGCCTTGCCGGAAGTCCGGAACATAAGGGAGGATGCGGCGTAGTCATCGCCATGGGTTCTCCTCCTTCCATCAATGTCGCGCGTCTCACCTATCTGTTGGTTTGCGAGGCAGCGGGTGTGGCCATCGCGCTGAGCACCAAGGGGACGATGTTCGAGGTGCCGATGTCCACCGGCATCCTGGGCGGTTTGGGCGTGGCGGCCTTGTTCATCTGGATCGAGTCGTTGATGAAAGGCTTCACGCTGCGGGGGTTTTCCACCGCGACATTCGGCCTGTCCGTCGGCCTTCTGTGCGCATGGCTGCTCACCCGAGTGCAGATTTCCTCGTTGTTGGAACTGGCGTTCCGTGACCGACTGGAGTCTGGTGAAAACAGTGAAGTGGTCATCGACACCCTGCGGTTGGCGGTCGACGTGACGTTGTTCGCCAGCCTTGGATTTCTCGGTGCCGTGCTCTCACTGCGGGGAAACCGCGATGATTTCGCCTTCATCATCCCTTACGTGCGTTTCCGCCAGGATGCCTCGTCCGGGCAGCCGATCGTTCTTGATTCCGATGCGGTGATCGACGGCAGGGTGATCGGCATCATGGATTCGGGCTTCCTCCACGGACGGTTGATCGTCCCGAGATTCGTGCTTGGCGACTTGCAGTCGATGGCGGATTCGGACTCCAACGGCCACCGGCACCGCGGCCAGCGCGGACTGGATTGTCTGGAGCGCATGCAGAAATCGCCCGACATCCAGGTATCCGTGCATGACACTCCGAGCCCGAAGGATGGAGAAAACCTGAACTCGCGGCTGATCGAAACCGCCCGGCTGCTCGGCGCGCGCCTGATGACCGCCGACGACAATCTAACGAAAGTCGCGAAACTCCAAGGAGTGGACGTGCTCAGCATCCATGAGCTGGATGAAGCCCTCAAGCCGACGGTGGCGTTGGGGCAGCGGGTCCGCATTCCTCTCGTCCGCACTGGCAAGGAGGACCACCAAGCGGTGGGGTATCTGCCGGATGGCACGATGATCGTGGTCAATCACGCGGTGGCGAAAATCGGCACGACTTCGGAGGTGATCGTGGTGAGCACGCTGCAAACGTCCAGCGGGACGATGGTTTTCGGCGAGCTTTACTCGGCGGCCTGAAGGTTTTCGAAAAAGAAAACCTCCGCCGCGGGATCGTGCAATGAATCGACGAAGCGTTCCCATTCGTGGCGTTCGTCAGGATCGGGAGCCTCCGGCAAGCGGTCGGGGCCCAGACCGGCGACGAGGAATTTCACGGGCGTTTCGACTCCCGCCGCAGACCGGATCTTCGCGAGAAGGACGCTCATTCTAGCAGGCGAAAGCGCCCAGCCTTCCACCAACAGGACCACGCCGGCAGGCGCGTTTGCCAGCGCGCGGGCCGCCTCGGCTTCCGCCCCGGAATCCAGAACGGCCACCGAGTGCCACGCCACCGGATGGACGCGCAGGCGGCGGAGCAAATACGGGCGCAAGGCCTCCGCTGTGAGGCCGCTGCCGCCGACATCAAGCACCAGCGCGCCATCCAGCGGCCGGTCGTCGGCTTCAGCACGGGCAGCGCCAGTGAGATCCCGCCACAGGGCACGGTGGCCGCGCGCCTGGAACTCGAGCCGAGCAAGCGCGCGGCGTCCGGATTTCCACGTGAGAAACCACAGCATGAAGCGCGGCAGTAGCCCCCAGACGAGCGTGGTCATCAGCAGGAATTCCCACCACGCGGCGGGGCCGGGTGGCAGTTCGCGGTCCGGCATCCAGCGTGAGGCCTCGATCACGGCGGCGTCCGGCAAGGCGCCAGGCCACCATGCGGCCCACGGGGCTGATAGAAAAGCAGCGAGTCGTTCCAGCAACGCATGCATCGCCACTTCGGTAGTCGTTTCCCAGAAGAAGCCGACGTGTTTCACCAGCACCAGTCCTGCCAGACCAGAGAGGATACCGAGATTGAAGCAAATCCCGGCCGCCTGCGCCATGCGGGCGAACCGCCAGAGCAACACGGAGCGGGCCGGGCCTTCGGCGTGCATGAGCCGGTCCCACCACGGCGCCTCCTTTTCGCCGGCGATCCGGCGCGCAATTTTCCCTGCGAGCGCCTGCACGGTGCTGAAGCCCTCCGCCGTCCGCCGCCGGGCGAGCCATCCCATCGCCGCGAGCACCAGCACCAGCCACTGGCCGCCGATCAGGATGGCGAGGAACAAGGTGACCTGCACGCCGACCCGCTCTTGGTCCACCATCCCGAGCACCCCCGAGACACCGGCTAGAAACGCCGCGAACGCGAGTACCGAGCCCACCAACCCGAGGGCTGAAGTGAATTTCGCGCCCACGGACGTGGTGCGGACACCCTCCAGCCAGACCCGCAATCCAACGCGCCGAGCGGCCGCGCCAGCGAGTCCGTGGACGCGGGAAACCACCAGATCCCGCAGTTCGGGCGGCGTGGCGGTGGTGGCCGCGATTTCACTCTCGAGATCGATCAGATCCTCCAAAGTCCACTGCTCCACGCCCTTCGCCATGGGATGGATTCCAGCGGATATCGCCACGGATGACAATGCGGGAACCTCCTGCCGTTTCAGCGCTTGTTGAGCGTCTGTTTCCGGAACACCGGAATGAGCTCCGCATCCATCCAGGCGAAGGCCGCTTCCAAACCGCCGCTCAGATAGAGCTTCCCGATCGAAGCCTCGACCCGTGTCGGATTCCCGAAGGCGCTCAGGAAATCATTCGAGGTCAGCCGGGTGAACCACTCGCCGTCCATCACATTGCGCTCGCGCAGCACATATTGGCGGGCGAACAAGGCCAGCACGGCATCGCCGACCCATGCTGCTTCCCGTTCCTGGCGGAGTTCTTCGTCTTTTCGGCTCACGCGGGAAACATGAGCATCACGGCATCGGTCGCACAAGTCTTTGCATACGCTCCTGCTCGATGCGTTCGCGCAGGCGGGACTCGGAGTTCGCATCCCAATAACCCGGCCGCAGTTCCAAAAACACCGAGGAATACGGCAACGCCGTCTGCGTGCGGATCACCAGAACATCGAAACTGCGGTTCGCGTCCTCCAGCAAGGTCAGCAGCGACTGCTGGTCGAGCTCCGTGGTTTCGTGGCCGTGAAGCGCGCCTTGGATCTGGGTGCGCAGGTTGTCGATTCCCGGAGCAAAGTCGTTTTCCACCGCGCGCAATTCGCGCGTCAGATACACTTGCGGGCGGACGTTTTCGGTTTGTTCCAGCGCTTGGAGCACGTAATCGAGCGCCTCGGCCACCTCGACGGGCGCGGAGATCTGGCGCACCCCGGTGCGGCTGTGCGCGGGAAACGACGCCTCGGCGATCACAATCCAGTTCCGATACCCGAGCTGCGCCGCCTGCCGGTCCACCGCACCCTGCCAGGCGTTTTCAGAACGCATCGCCACACATCCGGCCGACAGAAACGCCGCTCCGAGGGCCAGAATCCAACGCGCAAGAAACATGGCCTTCCCTTAATCCGCCCCGACTCCCGTGTCAACGTGTTGGCCCTGCTTTCGGCAGGGCGGATTGCAAACTCGCAGCCACCTCTTCCTCATCCCTTGAAGGCGTTGGCGGACACACCTTTGATTTTGAGATCACGGATGACGAAGAGGCGGCCGGCGTGTTGCTCCTTCACGGTCTTGTGGACGCCAGTGGTGACGTAGAGATCCTTTAAATCCGGGCCGCCGAAGGCGCAGGCGGTGGTTTCCAAACAGGGCAGGGTAACGCGGCGGAGTTCGTCTCCGGTATCCGGATTGAAGCAGGAAACGCAGCCGCCATGGCAGAAGGCGATCCAGAGGTTGCCATCGGCATCGACGGTCATGCCGTCGGGCGAGCCATCGATGTGGCCGGTGGGAATGACGCTGCGAAGATTACGCAGATGGCCCTCGTCATAGTCGAAGGCGAGCACCTCCTTGCGCGGAGTGTCGATGTAATAGACGGTCTTGCCATTGGCGGACCAAGCGATGCCGTTGGAATTGGTGACCGGGCCGAAGGCTTCGTGGACGGTGAGGTCCGGATCGAGACGGTAGAGTTTCGCCGTGCCGGTTTTTTTCGCGAGGCTGATGGTCCCGGCGAAAAAGCGGCCGTCGGGCGCGCACTTGCCATCGTTGAAACGATTGTCCGGTTTGTCGTGCTCGGGATCGGCGATCGAGGTTAGTGCACCGGTTTCCTCATCGAGAAAGAGGAATCCGTGGTCTCCGGCGATCACAAGTCCGCCGCTCTCGCGCGGGACGACGGTGCCGACGCGCTGGCCGACGTTCCAGGTTTGTTCGCTGCCGTCCGCAGGGTCATAGCGGTGAACGCAGTGCCCCTCGATATCGACGAAATAGAGAGCATCGCGCCACCAGACCGGGCCTTCCCCCCATTGGCAACGGATGTGTCCGACCGGTTCGGTGAGGATCATGGCCGGAGTTCTAGCGGGTCCGGCTGGCGGGCACCAACCGAAAACAATCGCCAATCCGGAGCTTTCCAAGCGCCCGTGGGCTTGGCAGGATGGATCTCATGCGGAACGAGGCTCGTGGCGATGTCTGGAAGGTGTGGCTCTATGCCGCGGCTTCCGTGGCGCTTGGAGCGTGGATTTCCCCGCTGCTCTACAATGCGGGCAAGGCACTGGCGGAAATCTCCTCAGCCAAGACGACGAATGGTTTCCTAAAGTGGTTGGCGGACATTTGCCGCGAGGCGGATTTCCCGCGGTTTTACGAGGCGGCATTATGGTTGGCGGCGGGGGTTTTGTTTTTGCCATGGATGGAGTGGATTCATGCCCGGCGTGGCGACCGGGTGAAAGGTGCCGGACCATGGCAAGTGCGGCTACCGGACGGGGCGCGCATGTCTTCGAGAGGCCAGCCTCTGAGGAACTGTCCGAGAGGCCCCTGGCACGCCTGCGCGGGGTTCCTCCTGATGGCCGGACTGCTGCTAGCGACGGGTGTGGCCTTGGTCCCGGCCGGATTTTCCACCCTGCGGAATCCCACCGACAGCATGGCCTTGCTCGCCATGAAGACCTTGGCGGGGGCGTTCATGCTGGGTGTGGTGATGGAGATTTTTTTCCGTGGAATCGCAATGGGGATTTTCCTGCGGGCAATGCGCCCGGCAGCGGCGCTCGGATTGTCCGCCATGTTTTTCGCGCTGGTGCTTTCGGTGATACCGCCCGCAGGCGTGAATGTGTTGGATCCGGATGCTTCGGGAACCGGCTTCGAGTTGTTCGCCCGGATGGCGGCGGAATTCGCCAATTGGCGGAAAATCTTGGGAAACTTCGCGCCGTTGCTCGCCCTCGGCGGCGTACTCGCCTACGCCCGCTGGCGGACGCAATCGTTGTGGCTGCCGATCGGTCTGCACACCGGTTGGCTTTTTTCCAAAGGCATGCTGGCCAAGCTGGGCGCCACCGCCAGCGCGCCACTTCTATCAGACGGGTTGTTCCAACAAGGGTTCGTCCCGATCATCGGTATCGTTCTCGCCGGCGTCATGGCGCATTATCTGACAGTCAACCATGAGGATGAGGACGCCATCCGTTTCTGAAATCCCGGCTTGGAAACGAGCCGCCGCCCGGGCGTTGGATTTGTTGTATCCGGCATACTGTGCGATTTGTGCGAAAGGGCTCACTCACGGCGAGGCGCTCTGCGCCGATTGCCGCCGGGATCTACCGCGGCTGGCCGAACCATTCTGCAAATCGTGCGGCGAGATGTTCGAGGGGCGAATCGAAGGGCCTTTCGCGTGTCCGAATTGCAGCAAACTCACGTTCGCCTTTGAGTTCGCCCGGCCGGCCATGGTGAGGGACGAGCGCACACTCGACCTGATCCACCGCCTGAAATACGGCCACGAACTCCATCTCGCCAGCGAGTTGGGACGGCTTGCCAGCGAGGCTTTCAGCGATCGACGCCTAGCATCGGCTCTAAATGCGGGCTGGCCGTTGGTGCCCGTGCCACTGCACCGGAAACGCCTGTGTGAGCGACATTTCAATCAAGCCGAGGAAATCGCACGCGCCCTCTCTTTGCACACCGGATTGCCGGCTGTCAAAGCCCTGCGCAGAAACCGCCAGACGGAAACCCAGACCCATCTCAACCGTAAGCAACGCATGGAAAACCTCCGCGGCGCCTTCTCCATCAGCGCTCGTGGGCGGCGCTGCATCGGAACCTCAGCCGCCGGCGCGATACTCGTCGACGACGTTCTCACGACGGGCTCCACCGTCCACGAGTGCGCCGGAACCCTTCGCCGCGCGGGTTTCAAAAAGGTCTTCGTGGTCACCGTGATGCGCGGTTAGACCGGCGGAAGAAATCCGGTTCAGCACGAAATGGCAGACCACGGTAGTCAGCCCGAGCGCGATCAGCGGCACGATGCCGGAACGCAAGCTGCCGCCGACCCCCCATGGATGCAGCGGATGGCCGGGAACCTCCCGATAGAAAAGTCCGAACGCCTTGAAGGCCAGAATCCACCCGGAGTGAAGGCCGATGGAAAACCACAGTGCGCCGGTCCGGACGCGTGCCCATCCGAGAATCAGGCCGACCACTGTGAGTGTGGCGAAATCCGCCACGAAAAACCGCAGATCGGTGAAATGCAGGAGGATTTTCCCGAGGAGTTCGAATCCAGCCAGCGCATGGCCGGGATTCTGAATGGCGGAAGGCCCCGGCGGATCCAGAAAATGCAGGAAGGCGAACAGCAGCGAGGCACCGATGCATGCCGCCGTCGGACGGGCGAAGCGCAGCCACAATCCAAGCAGCACGCCGCGGAACAGCCACTCCTCCAACAAGGAGGCCCCCACCGCAGGGAGTAGAGCCTTCGAAACAAATTTCGCCACGCTTGGAGCGCTGGCTTTCAGCTCGTAGGCACCCGTCAAAGCCAACAACCAGCCCGTTGTCCACAACAAGCTGCCGGAAATGACGCAGGCCACCGCGATCTGGATTCCCACGGAGCGCCGGGAAATGCGCGGCTTCACCGCGGATTCCGGTTCACCCGCCGCCTTCAGTGTCTTGATGCGACGCCACAGGAGCGGCATGAAACACAAGGCGGACAACAACAGGGCGCGATCGTAAAAACGCCCGAACTTCGCCCGCCCGCAGGCCGCGCCCAACCATTCCAGCAATGCCGGAAGATCTCCCGTTTCCGCCGAAGCGGCGAGGTCCTTCCCCGCCTGATAAAGCCATGGCGCGATCACTGCGGCCATCAATATGGATCCAAACACCCACATGACCGCCGCACCGATCTCGGACTGGAAAAATCGTTTCACGCGAACCGATTGAAAACGTGTCGCTCCCAGATGTCGAGTGTGGCCTCAGTGCGCTTCGTTGCGGCCTCCCAGAGCGATGTTCAGCTGGAACCAGAGCGAATGCACGTCGTCATCACCTGCGATGGAATCAAAGTTGTATTGAACGCGAAGACCGATCCGCCGATCCTCGTCGAACCACCATGCGACCACGGGCGAGACCCGGAACCGCTCGTCCTGACCGAGATCATCCACGCCCTCCACCCAGCCGAGCCTCAGGCCGGTATCGAGGCGAGGATTCCAGGTATAGATGACGTGTGAATAAAACCCGCGGTCATCATAACTCCCGTGGAACACTTCGTCCTCGTCTTCATGCACGGTATGGGCCTCCACCATCCGCCATAGGAACTCGCTGCGCCAACGGAAGGCGCGGCCACCGTGTTCAAGGCCATTTTCACGCCAAAGATATTCGGCGTCGATGCCGAACACCTCACTCCTGCGCCCGAAGCCATTCGTCCCGCCTGCGTATGACGCGCCGCCGGTGATCTGGTGAAAATCACTGAAGCGGTAACGCCCCGCAAGGCGCGCCGTCCAGACATCGTCCGCCAATGCCGCCTCGTCACCGTCATGCGGCGTCTCCTCACCACCATGTTCATGGGCATCACCGTGGGCGTGCGCCTGTGCGTTTCCGAACCCCAGGGAGGCCACGCCAGCAAACACAGGCTCCATCCCGAGAGGCAGTTTCCAATTGAGCTCGCCGCCCTGCAGAAGCAGCCCGTCTTCACCCAGAAACCGGCTGAGCACCACCTCGGAATCCACGAAATCCCAATCGTGGACATGCGTGTCGTTCAGTGGCCCGAAATGCGGCAAATACTGCCCGCCCCTGAGTTCGAAACCGCCCGGAATGTTGACGATGTTTCCGAAAGCCTCCTCCAGCTCGCCGTCCCAATCGCCCACCGCGTCTTGGAAAAAAAGATAGTTCGCGAAGCCCTCCAGATACTCCGTTCGCAACGAAACCCCGGGGTCCACTGCTTGGGCTGAAAGCGCGCCTCGCCGCGGATCATGGGCACCCGTCGCCAGCTCCTCCGCATCGCCGGTGGAAAACCCACCCGCGCCGTGGAGATGAAGATTCGGAAACAAGACGCCGCCAATGCTCCAGTCGTTGAAACGTTCCCAGCCGTCCTCCGCCGCGGAGGCGAGGCACGGAACAAGGGCAAGAAGGATAATTCTGTCAGTTCTCATAATCATCGGGGGCATGCCTCGGCTTCCGCAATCTGCGCAACAGCCCGTACTTCGGGCCGAACAGGAAGGCCAGCAGGAAGACCGCGCCCAGAACCAGCACGATGGCGGGACCCTGCTCGATATTGAGCCACCAGCCGGCCAGCACCGCGAAGGCCGAGGCCAGCCCTCCTAACAAAGCACCGCCCCAGAACAGTTTGCCGGTGGAATCCGTGAGCAGGTAAACCGTCGCTGCCGGGGTGACCAGCAACCCCACCGCCAGCATGCAGCCGACCGCTTGGAGCGAGGAAATCAGGACGACAATCAACACCGCGAGCAACAGATAGTTGAGCGTGCGGACCGGCACGCCGAGCGTGGCCGCCACCTCGGCATCGAAGAGCGTCATCAACAAGGGCCGGTGCAGGGCGGTCAGGATCCCGAGTGCCCCGAGGGAAATCCAGTAATTCGTCCACAAGTCCTGATCGCGCAGACCCATGATGTTTCCGAAGAGCCACTCCTCCATTTGTTGGCTTACATTAAGCCGCCGGAGCAGAATGATCCCTCCGCTGAAGGCCGCTGTGTAAAGAATGGCGAGGGCGGATTCCTGATCGAGCCGGGACCCGCGCGAGACCGCGAGCGAGCCAAGCCCGATCAGCAGCGCGGCGATCAAGGCCCCGAGAAATGCGCTCCAATCGTGCAGGCCGACGAACATGATGGCCACCGCGATGCCGGGCAGCAGCGCGTGGGACAGCGAACCCACTTTGAGCGCGGACTTTTTCAACACCACGAAAGCACTGGCATAGCCGTTGGTCACTCCGATGAGCACCGCCGCAAGTAGCGCGCGCTGGTTGAAGGAATGCTCAAGGGGCTCCAATAGCCAGTCGATCATGCGGCCCCCTTTCCGCCGAAGGTTTCCGCCGTGCCGTAGGTGGCCTTGATGTTGCGCTCGGTGAAGGCCTCGTCCACCGGACCGAAGGCAACCGCGCGGCGCTTGAGCAGCAGAACCTCATCAAAAATATCGCGCACCGTTTCGAGTTCGTGGTGGGAGGCGACCACCAACCGGCCCTCGGCGGCCAAGGTGCGCAGCAATGCGGCGAGCGCCGCCTTTGATGGGCGGTCCAAGCCGCTGAACGGCTCGTCCAACAAAAGGGCGTGAGCTTCCTGTGCCAGCGCACGGGCGAGGAAAACCCGCTGTTGCTGGCCGCCGCTCAACTCGCTGATCTGGCGGTCTTGCAGGGCTCCAAGATCCATCGCCTCCAGCGCGCGGGTGATCGCGGCGTCATCGGTCTTGGAAAACGGCCGCCACCATCCGGCCTGCGGGTAGCGACCCATGGCAACCACTCCGCGCACGGTGATCGGGAACTGCCAGTCCACATCCTCGCGCTGAGGCAGGTAGGCGATTTCCCGGCTCCACCGGCTGACGCGGGTGCCACGCCAGAAAATGCGGCCATCCTCCAGCGGCAACAAGCCGGCAATCGCCTTGAGCAACGTGCTCTTGCCCGCACCATTCGGGCCGACAAGCGCGACGCAGGACCCGCAGGACGTGGCGAAGGAAACACCATCAAGAGCGAGCACGTCGCGATAGCCGACCCGCAGGCCCTCGACCCGCAGTTCGTGGTGGTGCAGGTGATGGGCGCAACAGGGGTGGGAGGAAGAAGCCATGGGAAAATCTTCAGTGGGTGGACCAGGTGAAGCGCAACGGCTCCTCGATGCGGCCGCTGCCGATGGCATGGCGGGTTTGTTCTTCAAGGCCGTCCGGAGCAAGCGTCAGGAATACCGCGGTTTCGGACGATGCTTCGTGAAACACAACCGTCAGCATGAGATCGAGCCCGCCTTGGTCGAGCGGCAGACCGGCTTGGGATTCCACATCGCCGACCGGAGTTTCCGCGAGCGCCCAGAGCACCTGGCCGGCCGCGGTCTTCAGCATCACCGACTTGGCCGGGGCCAGCAGTTTCAACGTCAGCCACGCGGGGACCACGGTGGTGGCGGACACGGCGGGCGGTTTCACCGTAGGCATCGGCGGTGCCGACGTGAGTTGCCGCAAGGGAATGACCATCATCCCAAGGCCGGCCAACACACCGACCGTCGCGGCGAGCGGCGAGGTGAGAAAACGCGGCGGTTTCACGGATCGGCGAGGGCTTGGGTGATGGTGGTCACGTTGTGGCGGATCATTCCCTCGAATCCCGCGCTGCGACCCATGCCGTTTCCGTCCGCAATCAAGGGCGCGGCGATTTTAGCCCCGGTGTCCTTGGAGATCGTCTCCAGCGATTTGCGGCTTGCCTTTTGTTCCGGGAAAACCGCCTTCACGCCAGCCTTGCGGACGGCCTCGATGGTCGCGGCCAGTTGCTTGGGCGCAGTGCTCTGCTCTTGATTGAGTCCCGCCACGGCGATCACCTGAAACCCGAATTCACGGGCGAAATAGGCGAAGGCGTTGTGGGCGGTCACCAGCTTTCGCTGGCCGCGCGGCACCTTGGCCAGCTCGGATTTCGCCCAGCGTTTCAGCTCCTCAAGCCGCTTCCGGTAGGTGCTGGCATTCGCCTGATAGATTTCCTTTCCCGCCGGATCTTCTTCCGCCAGCGCCAGCGCCACGATTTTTGCGGCGCGAGACATGTTGGAAATGCCATGCCACCAATGCGGGTCCACCAGATTGGAACCGTGGTCCGTGCAATCGTGATATACCTCATCGCGGCCGGTCGTCAGTGATGGGATGGTCCGGCCCACTTCCAGGATTGTCACGCCGCCCAACGTATCCCGCAGGCGCCCGAGATAGGATTCGAGATTCTTGCCGGCGGCCAGCACGAGCGCGGACTTCCGCAGGGTCGCCATGTCCGCCGGGCGCGGCTCAAATCGGTGGGGATCCCCCCCTTCGCCCACCAAATCGAACACCCGCACTCGGTCGCCACCCACCTGCCTCGCCAAATCCGCCATCAGCGGATGCAAGGCGGAGACTTGCAAGGGTGCGGCTCCGGCTAACCCTGCTCCTAGCAGGAGAATCAGCCATGAAAGGATCGATGTCTTCACGCCCGGAAAACTGATGCACAAGACGTATAATTGCAAGCCATTTGCGTTTTCTGCCGACGCACCGGTATCGGCGCGAGTCGATGGTCATCCCCCGCGTTCTCAGGAACGCGCCTTGGTTGTCTGAATGTGAAGGTAGAAGAAGACCGCAAAATATGCTCGTCATGCGCCCATGGTTCCGACGAAATTCCGCCCGTGATCCATCCATCCGCTGTCGTTTCTCCGCAGGCCAAAATTGGGAACCATGTCCGGATCGGCCCCTTTTGCGTGGTGGGGGCGAACGTCGAACTGGGCGACGATTGTGTTCTGCACTCCCACGTGGTGCTGGAAGGGCACTCGAAATTCGGGCGCGGCAATGAGTTCTTCCCCTTCGCCGTGATTGGCGGCAAAACCCAGGACCTCAAATATGTCGGCGAACCGACCGCCCTTGAGGTAGGTGATTTCAATGTATTTCGGGAAAACACCACGGTACATCGCGGGACCCATGAGAGTCTGCCGACGAGAATCGGTTCGCACAATCTGCTGCTCTGCTACTCGCACGTCGCCCATGACTGCCAGCTTGGCGATCACATCATCCTTTCGAATTCCGTGGGCCTGGCCGGCCACATCACCGTCGAGGACCACGCGATCATCTCCGGTTTTGCCGCAGTCCACCAATTCTGCCGGATCGGCAAACACGCGATCATCGGCGGCTTGTCGAAGATCGTGCAGGACGTGCCGCCGTTCATGATTGTGGATGGCAACCCCGCCTCCACCCGCGGCCTGAACCTGGTGGGCCTTCAACGCCGGGGATTTGCCGAAGAGGACATTCGTGCACTCAAGAGTGCCTACAAAAAACTGTTCCTCAAAAAGGACGGGAATCTTGCCAATTCGCTCAGCTCCCTCAAGGCCACCCATACCGCGGACACCCCGCAGGTAGCGTATTTGATCCAGTTCATCGAAAGCTCGGGGCGCGGGATGACACGCTGAGCTGTTTTCCACTGAGCGACGGAATCCCCTCCGCTTCGAAAAAAAAGAGGCCGCCGGGGCACCCACCCCGACGGCCAAGCTGAACAACTTCAACACACCAGCGGTTTTACCCGCTATGCACATGAGGCTGACAACTGCTGTTCACCCTTACATGAAAACGCGAACTTGCGTCCGGTCTTCAAGGAGTTCGACTCCCGGGAACTAGCGTCGTTCAAAAATCGTTAAAATCCCCCGGATGCCGGAAATCCCTGCCAGCAACATTGCATCAACGGCGGTGCATCGGACGGATGGAAGGCTTCAGAATGGACGATGACGCCGGTCTGGGAGCCGATGCAGGTATCGCCGCTTTCCGGGAGCCTCCCTTGCCCTTATCATCGACCTGTGTGATTTCGTTCACGCCCGGCAACACGCTGTCGCCGTCCGCGAAATTGTGGACCTCCGGCGAAACCTTGTAGCGGAAATCCATGTCGTTCTGCACGGCGGTGAGCGAGCGGTCGTTGCTGACGATCGAGGGCTGGATGAAGACCATCAACTCCGAACGATCCGTCGTGTCGGTGGTGGTGGAGAATAGGCTTCCGAGATAGGGAATGTTGCTCAGAATCGGAATACCGCTCTTCGTTTGGTTGTCCTTGCCGACGATCAAGCCACCCAAGACGATCGTGTCGTTATTGGGAACGGTGGCGGTGGTGAGGATTTCGCGGGTGGTGATGCGCGGCACGGTGAGCGGGCCGCCGTTGGTGCCTGCTCCTTCGATGACCTGCTCTCCGTTCTGTTCGTCGCTGAGCAGGGCAATCTGCATGGTGATTTCGTTGTTGGAATTCACCAGCGGAATGACTTCCAGTTTTAGAACGACGTCTTGGTATTGGATTCTTGTTCCGCTGCTGAAGCTCCCGGTGCTCGTGCCACCCTCAGTCGGGATGGCAATGCGTTCGCCACTCGATATGACACCCTTCTGGTTGTTGGAAGTGAAGATGCTGGGCCGGGACAGCACGGTGAAATCGGATTTCGACTGAAGGGCTTTCAGGTAGATGCTCAGATCTCCGATTTTTCCATAGACCCTCAAACCACCGCCCGAAAGCGAGCCGGGCTCAAATGGATTTTCGGGAGTCGGGAGGATCGGAAGGAGCCCGCCAAAACCGCCACCACCACGACCGACGACATCCCCGCCGCGCACCAGATAATCCATGCCGAATTCTCTATCATCATTCAACGTGAGCTGTCCGATCACCGTGGAGATCATGACCTGGTCGGGTTTGACATCGATCTGGTCGAGCAAGCGCTCGATGATTTCGAGCGCGGAGGGCGGGCCTTGAGCGACCACCGAGTTGGTGATGTTATCGGCGACGAGCAGGGTGCGGCCGACAAGCAGGGATTCCGGAGCGGAGCTGACCGAAGGATCGCTGAGAGAACTGCCGCCGCCGGAACCGGACGAGCCGCCGAAGCCGGACGAGGAGCCGCCGAAGCCGGACGAAGAACCACCGAAGCCGGAGGAGGAGTTGCGGGAACTGCCGCGGGAGGTCTGGCGGGCGCTGGCCTGGCTGCGGGGGGCCTGGCTGCCTGTGGATGCCCCACCGCTCGTCCCACCTTCGCCGGTGCCGGTGAAGGCGCGGGTGAGGGCATCGCCGGCGATCGGCAGGAATTCGGACACGGTGAGGAAGCGGAGTTTGCGACGCAGAAAGGTTTTCTCGCTGGTGGGAATATCGAACTCGCGGACGAGGTTTTCGACGAAAATCAGATCGACCGGGCGGCCCATGGCGAAGATCCGGTTGGTCCGCGGCTCAGGGATGATTTGGACAGGGGTATCCTCGCCGGCGGAACTGGAGCCACCCGCAGCGGCAGCGGCTTGACCGGGGATGCCGGGAGGAGTTGCGGCATCCGCCCGCTTCACGCCGGCGGTCGTCTGGGTGCTCTGCTGGGCGGTGAGCAACTCGGTGAGCACGGCGGCGATTTCAGTCACATCCGCGTATTGCACCTTGATGAAACGGGTGGCTTGGACGGAACCGGGAACATCGATGGTTTTCTGGAGATTGATGAGGCTCTTGATGAGGGAGGCCTTTTCGGTGATGACCACGGCGGAGGCATTCGGGATGGCGGAGATCGAGCCGTAGGCACCGAACTGACCGATGATCTGGGTGAAGATGTTCACCGCCTGGTCCGGCTTGATGTAGCTGAGCGACATGACGTAGGTGATGACGACGTCGGTATCCGGCAGGGTGGAGTTTTCATTGTAAACATCCACATTCACGTTGGTGGGGCGAGGGCCGCCGGTGGCCAGGGTAAGAATGTCCAATGACGGATCTTGAGGGTGCTGGGTAAACACGAAGCCCTCAAGCACGGCGGCCTTGCGAAGCAATTCCGCAGCCTCGGCGTAGGTGAGCGGGTCTTCCGGGCTGGCTTCCTGCACGAAGGCGAACTCGGCGGTGGCGGCTCCGGTGGTCACGATCACCCGGCGGCCGATGTAACGGCGGTAAAGACCGGCGAGCGCGTCACCACTGAGTTTCTTCTCAATGATGTCCTCGACGATCTTCGTGTCACCCCGGGCATCGCCTTTGGGGGCGACCGCAGGGGTGCCGGCAGCGGGCGGCGGCACCACGCCGGGAACGGGCATGCCGGGGGGAGCTTCGGCGGGTGGCTGGGCCGTGGCCGTCACCCCACCAAGGAGGAACAGGAAGATGGTGCGTTGAAATGACATGGAAAACGTGGGTGAAAGAGCGGTCTAACGCTGGCCGCGGCGCTGGGGCCGCGGGGAGTTTGTGGAGGGTTGGGTTTGGGGGGGCTTCGGGATGGGCGGAGCAACCACGCGCGGGCGCGGTTGGCGCTGGGGCGGCTGGCCGGGTCTGATGCCCGGTGGGAGCTGGCCGGGCCTGATGCCCGGTGGGAGCTGCGGCTTGGCGGCGGGCGGCGGCGCCAGAGTCAGGTGTTTTTCATCGAAGGCGACGGTGCCGGTGACCGAACCGGACACCATCCGCACCACGGTGCCGAGGGGATTGCCGGCCTTACGGATCACTTCGAGGATTTTGAATCCTCCGGCCGGCCGGTCCGATTCGACGATGATGCGCTCATCGGGCTTTTTCTTGTTGAGCAAAGTGACGCGATAGCCGCCGGATACCGGCGAGACACCGGCGAGAGTGTAGTCTTCAAGAGGGTTGGCGACTTCGCCCGGCGTGGGCGGCGGCGGCTTGGAGGTAAAGGGCGAGTCCGTCCACAAGCGGGTGTATTTGGTGATCGGCGCCTTTTTCGGCAAATCCGCCACGGCCCAGCCGGTGAGGGCGAGGGTGATCAGGAAAATGCGAGGCAAGGCGTGCATGGGCGGACGATGGCGTAAATGGCGGTAAAGACGAAGCCGGAAGTGATTTCTCAGGCAGACGGCGGAAGGGGCACGAACCATTGCTCGATGGTGGCGGTGCAGTCGATCTTGGTGTCGTCCTCCTTGTTCGGGGAAATCAGGACTCTGGTGGCGATGCGGAGCTGCTCGGGAATGTTGAGGCGGTCGAACCAGCGGTAAAGCGACTGCTCGGAGCCGTTGACAACGAGTTGGATTTTGGCGCGGTGGAAATAACGGCCCTCCGTGGCATCGGTGGGCAGAGGCTTCTGGGTCTTGATGGTGAGGCCGGCGGACTTGGCCTCACGTTCACAAAGTTGCTGAAGCTTGGTCTGGACATCCTGATTGGCGGCTGGCGCGGGTTCGTGTTTGGTAAGCCACTCCATCTCATCGACAACCTGCTCGCGGCTGGCGCGGAACATCTCGGCGGTATCGAGCTTCTGGCGGGCTTGATCACGCAGACGGTCCACTTCGAGCCGCTTGCTTTTGAAAAACCCGATGATCAGGAAATTGAGCACGAGGAAGCCCGCGACGGCAAAGAAGGTCAGGAGTTTTTTTTCGCGGGGTGACATGGAAGGACGGGAATTTGAAATCGAGGGTTTTGGTGATGAAAGGCCGGCGGAGACGAATTTTGTCGGTCAAGGTTGTGATTCGACGAGGGGAATCTCACCGGTAAAGGTGAATTCCCAACCCCGGGTCGACTGATTCGGCTCGGGAGTCTGCCAGGCAAAGCGCGCGAGGTCGCTGCTTTTCGAGAGTCTGAGGCTGAAGGTGTTCACGGCCTGAAGTTGGGGTGCCTCGCCCCTGAGTGTGATGGACGACACACTGATATCGGCGGTTTTGAGGCGCAAGCCGCTGTTAGGCGGAATGCAGGCGGCGATCCGGCTGAGGATGTCGACCGGCGAGTTGTTGAGATCAATGGCGCTGGCGAGTTCGTCCCATTTCCCGATGTGCTGGGAGTAGGCCTCGCCTTCGGGTGCGGCCTCCTGCGCTTGGGCGAGCAGGGATTTGGTTTCCGTCGAAGCTTTCCACAAACCGAATCCGAACGAGCCGAGGAGGCCGAGGTAGATGAGAGCGACGGCGGCGACTCCAAGGATGATGTTGCGGCGGCGGAGTGCGGAGCGACGGGCCGCACGAACATCGGCAGGCAGCAACTTGCTAAGAGGGTCCGGGAGAACCGGAGCCGGGCGCGGCTTCACTTCGACCGAGGCCCGGAACGCCGAGCGCATGGCTCTGGGGTCGAGGTTCTCACGGGAACTCCAGACCACGACGCGGGCGGGCTCGACGTTCAGGCCCTGCATCGCCAACTGGATGAGCGCGAGGCGGATTTCACGCGCCAGCGAGTCATCCGGTTGCATGGCATCCACGGCGGTCGCCTGACAATAGACGAGCGTGCCCTGATGGAAGACGGCGAACACCCAACGGCCGAATTCCTTCCACAGCGTGAGGGCGTCCCCCGTCACCGGGAAGGCACGGGCGGAGAGATCGAAACACTTCGGACCGCGCGGGGGCAGCTCACCCTCGACGGGGGCGCGCAGGAAAACGGAGAGCAGCGCGGTGTTTTGCGCCTCCCGGGCGACGATGAAAACATCGGTGAGTTGGCCGGCCAGCGGATCCGGCCGGAGTCCTAGCCGCTCGGCATGAAGTGCGGCGAGGTCAGGAAACAGCGCCTCGTCATCGCTGGTCACCCGCAGCGGCACGGCGGTCAGGGATTTCACCGGAAACAACATCGTCAGATCCCCCGCGGGGATTTCCGTTAGGTCCGCCGCGCGGGCGAGATCGGTGGTGCTGTGCGGTGTGAACGCGCCATCCGCCTGGCGGGTCCAGATTTCCCATCCGGATTCGCCGGGGACGATCAACACATGTTCGGTGGATTTGCTCACGGGATGATTTCTTCAGTGCGTTCGAGGAGAGCCGGCTTACCGGTGCGGTTGCGGACGATGACGGTGATTTTGCGTTTGGCTCCCTCCGCTTGGCCCACGCTTTCGATCCGTGTGGTCGGGTCGTTCACGGTAAAGCGCTTGGCGAGATCAGGGCGACCATTCACATCCACGCCCAAAAGATCAAGCGCGGCGGCGGCATTTTGAAACGGGGCATCGTCTTCGGTATCGCGCATGCCGTCCGGACCACGGACGGTCTCCGGGATGATTCCCGCCTGCTCGATCGGACAATCGGCTGCGGTGGCGATCAGTTCGGCGGTGGCGTCGTTAAGATCCAGCGCGCCACCACTCCAGATGGTGAACCAGTTGCGCCAGTCAGGCCGCAGTGCTTCGACGAGATCCATGCCGCGCACCAGACGGACTTCGCTGAGATCATAAAACGGCCGGTTGAAGGGTTGGTTCATGCGGCCCGCGGCTTCATATTCGTCCTTCTCCGCGCCATTGAGGGAGGATTCGTCATCGGCGTCCACCCAGTCGCTGAGGGCGTCGATCACTTCTTGCGCCTCTTCAAGTTCAAGCCCCCAATTGAGGAACATCGTAGTCAGCAGATCCGTGTCGTTCTGGAGCAGAATCGCGTTGATGTTGAAACGTCCACCTTCGGACACCACCTTCACCTGAAAGCCCTCACCGGATCCGTCATCGAATTGGCGTAAGATCGGGTCCCAGCGTTTCACCACGGGATTCGAACCGACGGCGATGCCCATTTCGGCGATCTGGCGGGCGCGCGAGCCATGGATTTTGGCGGTGGCGAGTTCCATATCGAAGGAAATCACCCGCAGGGCCGTCATACAGGCCATCGCCAGAACCGCAATCAACCAGAGCACCGCCATGAGCGCGGCGCCGCGGTGAGATCCACTCGAATTAGGATGGGTGAAACGCATGGAATTCTTCAGTGATTATCGGGATCCCCCGTCCAAGCCAGGCGGTAAACCCACGTTTCCACCGGGAGGGCGGCCGGGGATGCCACCGACCGGAATATTGATTGGGCCGTCGCCGCCGGGGGGGCCGCCGGGAGGGCCGCCGGCTCCCGTCGCGGCATTGCCACCCTGCCCAAGCTGGCGCATGGCGATCTCGGGATTCTGTTTGGGTGGCAGCCAGAAGATCTGGCGTATTTCCTCGCCTTTGGCACCGATGGACATGGTGAGTTCGAGTTGCAATGGCAACCGGCCTTGGATTTCCCAGTCGTATTGCCATTCCATCAGACGGGCCTCAAGAACACGCCACTCGAAATACGCGACGTCCTCAAGGAGCACGATCTCGGCAAACGGCTCCTTGTCGAGCGCGCTGCTGCCGAAGGTGGACTCGGAACCCTCCAGGATTTCGTTTTCGTAATAGCGGAGCACGATGTCGAGATAACCGCTGCGCTTTTTCACGGTGGAAAGTTGGACGGCCTTTGCGATGCGTTCCTGGCCGCCCCAAGTGAAGCTCATCGGGACATTCTGGAGCGTGAGATCGGAGAGATAGTGGGCTCCGGAGTCCTCCACTTTGAGGTCCAGTCGGGTGTTTCCCGGCAGCGCGGAGAACCGCTGGCCGAGCAAATCGAAGAACGCCTGATGCTCCATTTCCTCGTTCTGGGTCTGCACGATCGTGTTTCCCAATGCCAACGAGGTGCGGGCCACACCGAACACCATCCCGACGATAATCGTGAGCAACAGCATGGAAATCACGAGCTCAAGCAACGTGAAGCCGGAAGAGTGGGGTCTGACGGGAGGCCGGTTCACGGTTGATACATGCGGCCGTAACGCCAGGTTTCGATTTCGCGCTCCTGCCAACCTGCGTTCGCATACCAGCGGGCGTTGATTTTGATGCGGAACATCTCCTGCAACAGTTGGCCCTCCTCGGTCTCCAAATCCTCGATCGGCTCGATGATGGTGTGGAGTTCGATGCCGGTCTCCCCGACTTGGGTGTCGGTTTCCCCCTCTTCAAGCAGCGGCAGTGAAAGCGTCTCATCCAGCGCGCTTTCGAGGATCCGGGTGATCCGAAGTTCACTCTGGGCGAGGGCGGCGACATCCGACATCCGATGCAGCGCGACCGCGAAGCCGGTGGCGGCGATGCCGAAAACCGCCAGCGCGAGAACCATCTCAAGGAGAAGGAATCCGCGTCTGCCGGAATAGGTGGATCGTTTCATCGGGCTTCGAGCTGGCTTTCACGAATGGTGGCGGTCAGCGGATGGTAGGTGTCAGCCGACCAACTTTTCCCGTCAACGACGAGTTTCACGGAAATCGGTTCGCAAAGTCCGTTCGGATCGAAGCGCCAAACGTGAACCGTGTCCTTGACGGTCGCCAGCCATTGCGCGGAATTCCAGCGGCGGATGAACACGCTGATGCCGCCCTCAAGCGGCAACTCCCAGCGGTTTCCCCCGCCTTCGTATTCCACCGGTTCCCCGCCGATCCGGTGGCCACCGACGGTTCTTTTTTCGACCCGTCCGGCCTGTGCCAGCGGCATCAGCCGGACGATTCCCTCGCGGAACTCCAACGCGTAGGGTGTCTGCTGGAGGATCGCGGTCGTGCGGGCCCGCTTGGCCAGCATTTCAATCTCACCGGAGGCATCGCGCAGCAGGCGTTCGTCGGACGAATAGACCATCATGCCAACCGCGCCACCCATGATCACCGCCGCAATGGCCAATACCATGACGATCTCAATGAGCGTAAAGCCTTGCGATCGCCTAGTCGTCTTGACTGCTGAGATCATCTGCGGTGTTTTCCAAGCCGTCAGGGCCTTTACTGATCATTTCAAAATCATTGGCCCGCTTTTTCCCGGGGAACTTGTAGATGTAAGGGCTGTCCCAAGGGTCCGTCGGCAGCTTGCTCATCACCTGCACCCAGCGCCGCGGCACGGGGGTGCTCGACGGCTTTTCCACCAAGGCTTTGAGTCCCTGCTGCGTGGTCGGAAAACTTCCGGCGTTCAACTTGTACATCGCCAGCGCGCTTTCGAAACTCTTGAAATCGGATTCCACCTGCCGGAGCTTGGCCGCATCGCCAATCCCGCGCATGGCGAAAATCGCGCCACCGAGAATCATGGCGATGATGCCAAGCACGATGACCATTTCAAGAAGGGTGAAGCCGCCCTGACGGCGGATTTTTGCGGAAGTTGGGTGGATTCTCATGAAAAAATGGAAGGTTGCTGTCCGGCGACAGACTCGCAGGGAAGAGAACACCGCGCGATGCAAAAGTTGTCGGGAATTTTGTCACACCCGCTCGTCCCCACCCGTTTCTCCCCACCCCCGCCTAATATTTCACATTTAAATATCAAATCGATTTGCAACCACGGGCTTCATCGCTTCCTTCTTGCCAGCCCGGCCCGTTTCACCCAAGCCTCGCGCCTGCCACCATCATGAACAACGTCTTAATCATCGGAGCCGGCGGAGTCGGCAATGTCGTCGTCCACAAATGCGCCATGGTTCCCGAAGTTTTCGGGAAAATCACCCTCGCCTCCCGCACCGTCTCGAAATGCGATGCCATTGCCGCCGCCGTGAAAGAACGGACCGGCCGTGACATCGCCACCGCCCAGGTGGACGCGGACAACCCCACGGAAACCGCCGATCTCATCCGCCAAACCGGTGCCAAACTCCTCATCAACGTCGCTCTGCCTTATCAGGATCTCCATCTCATGGAAGCCTGCCTCGCCGCCGGGTGCGATTACATGGACACCGCAAACTACGAACCGAAGGACGTCGCCAAGTTCGAATATTCCTGGCAATGGCAATATCAGGAACGCTTCGAAAAAGCGGGCCTCTCCGCCCTGCTCGGCTCCGGTTTCGACCCCGGCGTGACCAACGTTTTCACCGCTTGGGCGCTGAAACACCACTTCGATGAAATCCACACGCTTGACATCATCGACGTGAATGGCGGCCAGCACGGCAAGGCCTTCGCCACCAATTTCAACCCCGAAATCAACATCCGCGAGGTCACCGCAGAGTGCCGCCATTTCGAGAATGGCGACTTCGTGGAAACCGCGCCGATGTCATTGCATCAAGCTTTCACCTGCCCAGACGAAGTGGGCACTTATGAGATCTACCGGATGTATCATGAGGAGCTCGAATCGTTGGTGAAGCACATCCCCACCATCAAGCGCGCCCAGTTCTGGATGTCGTTCTCGCCCAACTACTTGAAGCACCTTGAAGTGCTCGGAAACGTCGGCATGACCCGCATTGATCCTGTCACCTACAACGGCGTGGAAATCATCCCGCTGCAGTTTCTCAAGGCCGTGCTCCCCGATCCTGGAGACCTCGGGAAATCCACCAAGGGCCGCACCTGTATCGGCAACGTCATCACCGGCATCAAGGACGGAGATTTCAAGGCGGTCTATATCTATAATATCTGCGACCATGAGGCTTGTTTCGCCGAAGTCGGCTCGCAGGCGATCTCCTACACCACCGGCGTGCCGGCCATGATCGGGGCCAAACAAATGCTCGCCGGTGCCTGGCGCAAACCGGGGGTCTGGAACATCGAACAGCATGATCCGGATGCCTTCATGGAAGATCTTAACTGTCATGGATTGCCATGGAAAGTCGTCGAGTTGACTCGGGAACAGGCGGCGTCCCTAGATGTGACTTGATTTCACCTTATCTGCAAAGCAATCTTCCGGCGCATCAACACTTGGAAATCCTGATATGATTCAAACCACAGAGCACCTGATTCTGCATCTTGAAAAAAGCAGGCAGGGCGTTGATTCTCCGATCTGTGCAATCGATACAGAGGCGGACAGCCTCCATCGCTACCGGGAGTCGCTGTGCTTGGTTCAATTCGCCGTGAGGGGCGAGTCCATCCTGATTGATCCGCTGGCGATCGAGGATTTGGCCCCCTTGGGCTCCTATCTTACGGAGGCCACCGTCTGGATGCACGGCGCGGATTATGACATGACCATGTTCAAGCGGCAGTTCGGCAAATTGCCAGCGGTGGTCTATGACACCCAGATTGGAGCGAGATTGCTGGGCGCTCGCCGTTTCGGCTTGGGCGACCTCGTCAACCAGTATTTCGGCATCGAACTGTCCAAATCCTCGCAAAAGGCAGATTGGGGGAAACGTCCGCTCTCGCCCAAAATGATCGAATACGCCCTCAACGATGTCGATTACCTGCTCGAAATGGGCGATATGATCGTCGCCAAACTCAAGGAACTCGGACGTTATGACTGGTTTGAGGAAAGCTGCACCGCGGCCCGCCAGAAGGTCTTGGACCGCGATGACACCAAAGAGGAAACCTGGCGCGTCCGAGGTTCGGGAAAACTCGAACGCCGCGGTCTCGCCTGCCTCAAAGCGCTCTGGCATTGGCGGGACGCCGAGGCCAAGGCATGGGACCGCCCGTCGTTCATGGTGGTCACCAACCGCCAGCTTCTCGAATGGAGCATTGATCTCTCCGCCGGAAGAAAAATCGACCTGCCCCGTCACTTCCGCCCGGATCGCGTCAAGCGGTTCCGCACGGCCCTCGCCAAAATGGAAGTCCTGACCGAAGCGGATTGGCCGGAGCGGCCGACCGGAAAACGCAGGAAACGCGACCGGGATTTCGAACGCAAGGTCGACGAATTGATCAAAGCGCGGGAACAAGCTGCCAAGAAACTCGATATCGAAGGCTCATTGGTCGCCCCACGGGCCGTTCTGGAAAGTCTCGCTGCCGGGGACGCCAAGCCCTCGGACATGCTGCTCAAATGGCAGCGCGAATGCCTCGGGCTCGAAGATTAAGCGGCCATCTGGCACCGCTTCGTTTCCGAATGACCGAACGGCTTGGTTTCGAGACCACAAGTCATTGTGAATCAATGGCTTTTTCGGTTTCGAAACCGCCCTGAAAAAGCCACCATTTCGCAAAGAAGTTCCTTGTCTCCAAGAACCGGATTTCAGAGGCTTTCCCCGCCTTATGTCCGAGACTCCAAACGAGCCCCAACAGGCCCCCACCAAGGTCGCCACAGAGCAGCAATACGACGCCGCCCAAATCGACAAACTCGAAGGTCTCGAGGCCGTCCGCAAGCGGCCCGGAATGTATATCGGAGATCCCGATGAACGCGGTCTCCACCACTGCGTCTTCGAGGTGCTGGACAACTCGATCGACGAGCACCTCGCCGGCTACTGCAACCGCATCAAGGTGTCCATCCATGTCGATGGCTCGGTTTCCATTGCCGACAACGGCCGCGGCATTCCGGTGGACATGCACCCGAAATTCGGCATGCCCGCCGTCGAGCTCGTGCTCACCAACCTCCACGCTGGCGGCAAGTTCGGCCAAGGGGCCTACAAATACTCCGGCGGCCTCCACGGCGTCGGCGCCAAGTGCGTCAACGCCCTCTCCGACTGGTTCCGCGCCGACATCATGCGCAACGGCAAGGTCCACCGCATCGCCTTCGAGCGCGGCAAAACCACCGAACAACTCCATGTCGTCGGCGAAGTGGACCCGCACAAAACCGGCACCACCATCACTTTCTTCCCGGATGCCACGATCTTTGTCGATACCATCGAGTTCAAGTTCGACCGCCTCGCCACCCGCCTCCGCGAGCTCGCCTTCCTCAACCCCGGCCTCACCATCGACCTCGAGGACGAACGCCCCGAGTCTGCCAAAAAGGGCTCGTTTTTCTACGCCAAGGGCATCGAGGAATTCGTCGTCCAGCTCGGCGAAAACAAAACCGTGATTCACGACGAACCGGTCATCCTCCACGGCAAGCGCCAGATCGAACTCGATTACGATGGCAAGCAAACCACCGACGATGTCTTCGCCGACGTGGTTTTCCAATACAACGATTCCTACAACGACCAGATCCTCTGCTTCGCCAATTCCATCCCCAATGGCGACGGCGGCACCCACCTCACCGGCTTCCGCACCGCGCTCACGCGCGGCATCAACCAATACGCCAAGGCCAACAAGATTCTCAAGGACAAGGACCCGGCGCTCACCGGTGATGACGTCCGCGAGGGCCTCGTCTGCGTGATCTCGGTCAAGATGCCGAACCCGCGCTTCTCCTCGCAGACCAAGGACAAGCTCGTCAACACCGAGATCGAAGGCGTGGTTATGTCCATCGTTTTCGAGGGCATCATGCAGTATTTCGATGAAAACCCGGCGCTCGCCCGCAAGGTCATCGAGAAATCCGTCAACGCCGCCCGCGCCCGCGACGCCGCCCGCAAAGCCCGTGAAACGGTCCGCAAATCCGCCCTTTCGGGCGGTGGCCTGCCCGGCAAGCTCGCCGACTGCTCCGAGCGCGATCCCGCTAAATCCGAGCTCTATATTGTCGAAGGAGACTCCGCCGGTGGTTCCGCCAAACAAGGCCGCGACCGGCGGACTCAGGCGATCCTCCCGCTGCGCGGAAAACTCCTCAACGTCGAGAAGGCACGCCTCCACCGCGCGCTCCAGAACAAGGAAATCCAGAACCTCATCACCGCCATCGGCGCAGGCATCGGCGACGGCGATCAGGAAGGTTCATTCAACATCGAAAAAGTCCGTTATCACAAAGTCGTCATCATGACCGATGCCGATGTGGACGGCTCCCACATCCGCACGCTGTTGTTGACGTTTTTCTGCCGCCATATGCCGGATCTCGTCAAACGCGGCTTCCTCTACATCGCCCAGCCTCCCCTCTATCTGGTCACCCGCAAGAAGCGCTCGGAATACGTCCAGGACAATGACGAACTCAACAACATCCTCATCGAACTCGGTGCCGGAGAAGCCATCCTGCGCACCCATGACCAGTCCCGCGTTTTCTCCGCGGAGGAACTCAAGGGCATCCTTGAAACCCTCTCGTCGCTCTCCCGCTATACCCGCTCGATCGAGGGCAACGGCGGCGATTTCCGTGACTACCTCGCTGCCCGCCCCACAAGCGGACACCTGCCGGAATTCATGGTTCGCATCCGCGAGGGCAATGACGAAAGCGTGCTCTACTTCGCCGACGAAAACGCCCTCCGCGAATACGCGGATGAAAACCGCGACCTCCAGCTCTTCGACGAGATTCTGACCGACGAAGAGCTCGCCACCACCTCCGGCCCCTCTCGCCGCGCCGTGCTTCACGAGCTCCACGAGTCCCACGCCATCGCCAAACTCTTCGCCCGGCTCACGGAGGCCGGAATCGATGTCTCCACCTTCCACTCGGAGGACACCCCGCTCTACGAACTCGTAGAAGGCGAAGGCGACAAACAACACGCCACCCCACTCTTTACCATTCCAGAAATTCTCTCCCGCGTGCTCGAAATCTCCAGCAAAGGCGTCCAGATCAAGCGCTTCAAGGGCCTCGGCGAAATGAACGCCAAGCAACTCTTCGAAACCACCATGGACCCCGGCTCCCGCCAGTTCCTCCGCGTCCGCCTCGATGAGGACAACGCCGTCGAAGCCGACAAGATGTTCGACGTCCTCATGGGCGACATCGTCGAGCCGCGAAAACGCTTCATCGAAGACAACGCGCTGAATGTCCGCAACCTCGATGTCTGACCCGGAGTCCTAACCAGCGATTCAAGACTCACCTATTTTCCCCATGTCTCACGATTCCATCAAACCGATCAACGTCGCCGAGGAGCTTTCCAACTCGTTCCTCGAGTATTCGATGTCGGTCATCATTTCGCGCGCATTGCCGGACGTTCGCGACGGCCTCAAACCCTCCCAGCGCCGCGTGCTTTACGCCATGCGCCAACTCGGCGTCACCCCTGGCAAAGCCCACGTCAAGTGCGCCAAAATCGTCGGTGAAACCATGGGTAACTTCCACCCCCACGGCGACTCGTCGATCTACTCGACGCTCGTCAACATGGGCCAGCCATGGTCGATGCGCGAAATGCTCGTCGAGGGCCAGGGCAACTTCGGCTCGGTGGAAGGGGACGCCGCCGCCTCCATGCGTTACACCGAGGCCCGCCTCCATCACCTCGGCATGGCCATGATGGACGATCTCGACAAAAACACCGTCGATTTCCAGCCGAACTACGACGGTTCGCAGGAAGAGCCCTCCGTCCTTCCCTCCGCGTTCCCGAACTTCCTCGTCAACGGCGGCACCGGCATCGCCGTCGGCATGGCCACCAACCTCGCGCCGCACAACCTCGGTGAAGTCATCGACGGCATCTGCGCCCAGATCGACAATCCGGCGATCACGCTGCCCGAGTTGATGCAATATATCAAAGGCCCGGATTTCCCGGTCCCCACCGAGATCCGCGGTATCCGCGGCATCGAGAGTTACTTCGCCACCGGCCGCGGCTCGATGCGCCTCCGCGGTAAAATGGAAATCGAGGAAAACGAAAGCGGCAAATCGCTCATCGTCATCCGCGAGGTCCCCTACGGCGTGAACCGCGCCACCCTCCAGGAACGCATCGCCGAGCTCGTCAACGAAAAGACCCTCACCGGCATATCCGGCATGCGGGACCTCTCGGACGAGGAAACCTGCATCGAGATCGAGCTCAAGCGCGACGCCCGCCCGCAGGTGGTCGTCAACCAGCTCTTCAAGCTCACCACCATGGAAACCTCGTTCAGCGTGAACATGCTGGCGATCCATGAGAACCGTCCGAAACAACTCTCTCTCAAGGAAGCCATCGACGCCTACATCGAGCACCGCCGCGATGTCATCATCCGCCGCACCCGCTACCTGTTAGACAAGGCTGAGGAACGCGCCGAACTGCTCGAAGCCTTCCTGCTCGCGCTCGGTCACCTCGACGACTTCATCAAGATCATCCGCGACTCGAAGAACCGCGACGAAGCCCGCGCGCGCCTCGCCTCGTATCAGTTCTCCACCGCCACCGCCGAAGGCCTTGGCATCCTCATCCGCTCGCAGGCCGCCATCCAGGGCGAGCGCTACGTGTTCTCCGAGCGCCAGGTCAACGCCATCCTCGAACTCCGCCTCTATCAACTCACCGGCATGGAGCGCGACAAGGTGAAGGGCGAATACGACGGCATCCTCGTCGATATCAAGGACTTCATGGACATCCTTGCCCGCGAGATCCGAGTGCTCACCATCATCAAGGACGAACTGCGTGTCATCCGTGACAAGCACGCCACCCCGCGCAAGTGCCCGATCCTCGCCGACGCCGGCGAAGTGGCCATGGAAGACCTCATCGCCAACGACGCGATGATCGTCACTCTCTCGCACCGCGGATACATCAAGCGCACCCCATCCAGCGAATACCGCCTCCAAGGCCGCGGCGGCAAGGGTCTCAAAGGCATGGAAAGGCGCGCCTCCGGCAAAGACGAACCCGATGATTTCATCGAACACCTGTTCTCCGTCCAAGCGCACGACTACCTGATGTTCTTCACCAACACCGGCCGAGTCTATGTCGAGCGGGTCTATGAACTTCCGGAAGGCTCGCGCACCGCCATGGGCCGCAGCATCCGCAACGTGCTCAACCTGAAACCCGAGGAAAAGATCGCCGCCCTGCTCCGCCTTGAGCGCGCCACCGATGATGACGGAAACGACATCACTTTCCGCGAGGACGCCGGCTTCGTGTTTTTCGCCACCCGCTCGGGCAAGGTCAAGAAAACCGCCCTCAACGATTTCCGTAATTACCGCAAGGACGGCATCATCGCCATCAACCTTGAGGAGGAAAACGAACTCATCGGCGTCCGTCTCACCTCCGGCTCCGACGAAATCATCCTCGTCACCCACGGCGGACTCAGCCTGCGTTTCCACGAGGACGACACCCGCTCGATGGGGCGCAATTCCATGGGCGTCATGGGCATCCGCCCGCGCGACGAGGACTTCGTCATCGGCCTCGCCCGCGTCACCGAGGGCAGCACCTTGTTGGTTGCCTCGGAAAACGGCCTCGGAAAACGCACGCCCTTCGACGACTACCGCAAGCAGACCCGCGGTGGCAAAGGCATCATCACCATGAAGGTCACCGATAAGACCGGCCCGGTCGTCGGCGCCGTCACCGTGACCGATGAAGACGAGCTCATGCTCATGACCTCCACCGGCCAGAGCATCCGCATCCGCGTCAACGAGATCCGCGAAACGGGCCGCAACGCCCAAGGCGTAAAACTCCTCACACTCAAAACCGGCGAGAACCTCCAGGACGTCTCGCTCGTCATCCCGGATGGCGAGGATGCGCCGGGAGACGAATCCGACGGTTCTGAGGAAGCCTCCGAAACCAACCCATCAACGACCGACTCGCCGGCCGAATAAGGACGCCACATCCGGGGCCTGTGACGGCTTGTCCGTCTGTCATCAAGAGGTTTGAGCCGTAACTCGCCGCTGAAGCTGCAGCTTCACTCGTCCAGGATTTCAAGCCGCTTGGGCCGCCTCAACGGAATGACCTCCTCGACATCTCCCAAATCAAGGCTGTCCAGCACATTGGTCCGGCGGCGGACCAGCCCGGGCTCTGTCGAGGTCGCGGCGAAACTCGGAAGCTCAACATGATACGGATCGTCTCCTAACAAAACAGGGGACTTCGGTCGCACCGGAACCGCATCAAGTGCCGGCAGATTGAGAAGCGCCATATCCGCAGAGACAGCCTCGCCATTCACCCCCGAGTGGATGGTGCAAAATGGCGGATTCTCGGTTCCCGCCCGAAAATACTCGTTCACCGCAGTGGAGCGGGACTTCACCACATTCGAGCCGGGCTCTTCCGAGTATTCCTGACAAAACCGGGTCGCACGCTGGCCGGATACCGAACAAACCGGGACAACCACCACGTTTCCCGGCGGTGAGAGCTTGCCTCCGCCAAAGGAGGGCGCCACCGCGTTCATCGCCGCCTTCCAGACGGGCATCGCCAGATCACGACCAAACGCTCCCGGATAGATGGGCTGGCCATTGTCTGTGAGAAACCCCGTCCACACGCCGCAGGTCACGCGCTTGTTGTAACCCAGAAACCAACAATCTCCAAAATCATGAGTGGTGCCGCTCTTTCCCGCACCGTTGAAAGGCCGCTCGAGCAAGCCCTCGAGCGCGCCTGCGGAGCTGCCCCGCTCAAGCGAGCCCGCCATCATGTCGTGAACCTGCCATGCCGTTGCGCTGTCGATCACTTCACTCGTCCGGCGGGTCGATCGCGGCCGCCGGTAAACCACCCGCCCGTCGGCATCTTCGACGTAGTCCACATACACCAGCTCCTCCGGCCCCATTCTCCCGCCCTGCGGAAACACCGCCATGGCCCGCACCGCTTCCTTCATGGAAACTTCCTCGAATCCCACCGCCAGACGCCGCAGGAGTTCGGCCTTTTGCAGCGAGAACCCAAACGCGCAAGCCGTATCGACCACCCGCTTGAGCCCGGTCTCATCCGTCAGCCTCACCGTGGCCGCGATCTTACCCTTTTCCAAAGCGGTCCGCAGCGGAATCCTCCCTTCATAGACTGGTGAGGAAACCTCCATGCCCCACTCGCCGAGAATCCCCTCGCGACCTCCCACCATCACCGACCGGTTGTCCATCGGCTCGTCCTCCACCAGCGTGGCTGGCGTCAGGCCGGCCTCCAAAGCCGTGGCGTAGATGAACGGAAAAAACGCCGTGCCTAACGGACGTTTTCCCGCCTCGATGAAATCATAGGGAACTTGCGCGTAATCGCGGCCACCCACGTGGGCGAGCACCTCGCCGGTCTCATGATCTGCCATCAGGCAGGCACCCTGCAGATATTCCGCCGGCTTTCCGCTGGATTTCTGATAGTCAGCATATTTCTGCCGCTGGTATCCCGGGCGCGCTTCGGCCCGGGCCAGACTTTCCTGCAGAGCCTTCTCCGCCGCCGTTTGCGCCTCCGCCAGGATCGTGGTGTGCACCGTGAATCCGCCGGACGCCAAGGCGTCCTCGCCCAGAGCTCGGCCCACGGACTCGGCGATGCGCTCGTAGAGATGGGAAGTGCCTCGCCGCAGCGGCTTGGGATCCAACCGCAGCGGAGTTTCGAAAAGCCGCTTCGCCTCCTTGCGGGTCAGCGCGTTCAGATCCACCATCCGGCCCAGCACGAGGTTGCGCGAACGGCGGTTGGCCTCCGGATGATTGAGCGGCGACAGGTTGGTGGGGTTCTTGATGCAGCCGACAATCGCCGCGCTCTCCAAAGCCGTTAGATCCCGCGGTTCCTTGCCAAAATACCCGAGCGCCGCGGAGCGGATCCCATAAAAGCCGCTGCCGAAATAAATCCGGTTGAGGTAAAACTCCAGAATCTCCGACTTCGTGTAATGCTGCTCGATCCGGCGGGCCAGAAACGCTTCGACGATCTTGCGCTGAATACCGGACTCCATGCGTTTGCGCCGCTCGCCCTCAAGATCGTAGGCGTTGCGCGCCAGTTGCTGGGTGATCGTGCTCGCCCCTTGGGTGGTCTCGCCCGCCCGCCAGTTCAGGTAAACCGCCCGCAGCACGCCAATATAGTCCACGCCATCATGACGATCAAAGCGCTGGTCTTCCCCGGCCCGGAGCGCGTCGATGAAAACCTTCGGCACGTCGGCAATCGGCATCACACTGCGGTTTTGGACGAAAACCCGGCCGATCTCCTTGCGGTTCCGGTCCACGATCACGCTGGGGATTTCCAGATCATTGATACGCTCCATGTCATAGGAATCCGCCCGTTCGCGGTATTCCCGCGTGTAGTCTTCCAAAAAGAGCCCTGCCAAGGCAGCCGCCACAAGACCCAACAAAACCAGGCTGAGCCAAAAGCCTTTGTGCTTGTAGAACCAGCCCCTGGGGGCCTTTCTGCGATTTGTTTTATGAATGGTCGCCATGCCTGATCCGGATCCATCGTCGCTCTCGTCAGCGGAAAAGCGTGCAAAGCAGTATCCCATCGGAACGCCCGCCGCAACTCCTTCGTTGGGGCGGATCCTGCGAGACCGGATCGCTCGCGCTGGCCCGCTGCCATTTCCGGAATTCATGGCAGCCGCACTTTACGAGCCCGGGCTCGGTTACTACGCCCGCGGAACCCGGCAGGTCGGACGCGGCGGCGACTTCTTCACCAGCGTGAGCGTGGGACCACTGTTCGGCGAGTTGCTCGCACGCCGCTTTCTAAGGGAATGGCGCAAGGCCGGCAGCCCACGACGCTGGCGGATCATCGAGTGCGGAGCCCACGACGGCACGCTCGCCGCCGATGTCCTAGCCGCGCTCTCCACTCTCAATGCCTGCGCTTTCCGGGCTCTGGAATACGCAATCCCCGAACCCCTCGCCCAACTTCAGGAGGCGCAGCGCAAAACGCTCCACTCCTTCCCGGAAACCGTGCGTTTCCTCCCGGATCCACTCGAACTCACTACCGCCCCGCTGCCGGGCATCGCCTTCGGCAACGAATTGCTCGACGCGCTGCCCTGCCACATCGTCGAGTGGCGCGGTGGCCGCTGGTTGGAATGCCGGGTGGCGGTTTCCAATGATGACCGCCTGACCTGGGAAGTCGGGGAAATCGATGACCCCTGCCTGACTTCAGCCCTCGCCCCCTTGGGCGGGGCTTTCCCGGAAGGCTATCGCAGCGAAGTCCGCACCGGTTACCGCTCATTCCTCGAGCCCCTCGTCCGCAGCCTCCAATCCGGTCTGATGCTTTGGCTGGATTACGGCTTCGCTCGGCCGGATTATTACCATCCCGCCCGCAGTTCAGGCACCCTCCGCACCTTTTCGAATCACCGCGCCGGTGAAGATCCGCTGAAAACTCCCGGTGAAACCGACATCACCGCCCACGTGGATTTCACCGCCGTCGCCGAGGCCGCGGCCTCTCTCGGCGGGCATGCCACGGAATTCCGCAATCAAGGCGCATGGCTCACCGAGACCGCCCGCGAATGGCTGCTTGAACTCGATGGAAACCCGCAACCCGCACTTCTGCGCCAGTTCCAAACCCTCATCCATCCCGCCCACCTCGGCGGCAGCTTCCAGATCCTGGAACTCTCATGGAGCCGCGGGGCCTCGCCACAAGATCCCGCGGCCCTTGCCCATCGCCTGTTCGGCCGCGCTCCGGAAATTTCTGCCGGCCCGGCCTGATTGCGTTCTTGCCCCCCGCCCGCAGCCCGCTAAAGCTGCCCGCGCATGCCGGGATGGCGGAATTGGTAGACGCGCTTGACTTAGGATCAAGTAGGTTATCCTGTGCAGGTTCGAGTCCTGTTCCCGGCACTTACGTTGATGATCGGTGGTTTCCACCGCGAGGAAACGGCGGCGGTGATCGGCGTATTGAGGGCTTGCCCGCTCAGGAAAGCCCGACGATCCGCCCGGATTGATCCAAATCCATGCTCACCGCCGAGGGTACTTTTGGCAAACCCGGCATCGTCATGATGTCACCGCAAATCACCACCACGAACCCGGCTCCCGCACTGAGCCGCACCTCGCGCACCTTGAGGGTGTGCCCGTCGGCAATCCCTACCGCAGCCGGATCGGTCGAAAAGGAATACTGCGTCTTGGCGATGCACACCGGCAGTTTGCCGTATCCCTGTTCCTCGAGTTTCGCCACCTGCCGGTCAATCGCCACATTTGTCGAAACCGCTCCCGCCCCATAAATCTTGCGCGCGATGACCTCCGCCTTGTCCATCAGCGGCATGTCATCCGGGTAAAGGAGCCGGAAATCCGCCGCTCCGGCCTCGATCTCGCGCAGCACCGCTTCCGCCAGCGGCACCGCTCCCGCGCCGCCATTGGCCCAGTGGGTTGCCGAAGCGATTTGAACGCCGAGTTCCTCGCCCGCCCGCATCACCAGCGCCACTTCTTCCTCCGTGTCCGATTCGTAGCGATTGAACGCCACCACACACGGCACACCGAACTGATCCCGCAGGTTCTCAAGGTGCCGCCGCAGGTTTCCCAAGCCCCTTCGGACCGCATCCAGATTCGCCTGATGCAACTGCTTCGCCGGAACACCTCCCTGATAGCGCAGGGCCGGCAGGGTCGCCACGACCACCGCCACCGCAGGCGTCAATCCGCTCTGGCGGCACTTGATGTCAAAAAACTTCTCCGCTCCAAGGTCCGCGCCAAAGCCCGCCTCGGTGACCACATAATCCGCCATCTTGAGCGCCGCCCGGGTCGCCCGGATCGAGTTGCATCCGTGAGCAATGTTGCCAAAGGGGCCACCGTGAATCAGCGCCGGATTGTTCTCCACCGTCTGCACCAGATTCGGCAGAAACGCATCCTTGAGCAGAACCGACATCGCGCCGGACACCCCGAATTCCTCCGCGCGGATCATCGCTCCGGCCCGGCTCTGCCCCACCACCATCCGGTTGAACCGTTCCTTCAAATCAGTCATCGACTTTGCCAGGCAGAACACCGCCATCACCTCGCTCGCCGGCACGATGTCGAATCCGGATTCCCGCGGGAACCCGTTTGCGGCCCCGCCCAGTGCGATCGTCAGCGAGCGCAAGGCCCGGTCGTTCATGTCCATCACCCGCCGCCAGGTCACCCGCCGGAGATCCAACCGTAACTCGTTGCTGTGGTGGATGTAGTTGTCGATCACCGCCGCCAGCAGGTTGTTGGCCGTGGCAATCGCGTGGAAATCCCCGGTGAAATGCAGGTTGATGTCCTCCATCGGTACCACTTGCGCGCGCCCGCCTCCAGCCGCCCCGCCTTTCATCCCGAAACATGGCCCCAGCGAGGGCTCGCGCAGGCAAACGAGCGAACGCTTGCCCAGCAGGCACAAGGCATCATGCAACCCCACGCTCGTGGTCGTCTTGCCACCGCCGGCGGGCGGCGGGCTCATCGCCGTCACCAGAATCAGCTTGCCGTCGGGGCGTTGCTCCAGCCCGTCGATGAACGCATTGGAAATCTTCGCCTTGTGGCGGCCATAGCACTCCAGCTGTTGCTCCGGGATTCCCAGTCCCGCCCCGATCTCAGTGATGGGTTTCAGTTTCGCCTCACGGGACACCCTCAGATCATGATTGACGTCCATAAACTCCAGATTCGAACAAACCCTCCCCACGCACTATGCGAATCCCCGCATTTTCATTGCGGCCCATGCCCACAGGTGACGCATGCAACTAATTGCGGTCGAAAGACGGCGAGGATTTCCACCACTTCGCAGGCCGAGTCTGTGGCATCAACGGCGGGACCTTCACCAGTGCGGAACGGTGGTGGAGCATAGGAGATTCGAACTCCTGACCTCTTCATTGCGAACGAAGCGCTCTACCAACTGAGCTAATGCCCCCTAACCTTCCGGGTGGCGAATCACTGCCATCTCCAGATCCACCGCGCAAGAACGAAGTTCTAAGACGTTCGCCGCGGAGGATTTTGGAAATAATGGTTTACCCTCCTCAACGAAGCGTTGCCAAATTCGACAAACGCTTCATCATTCGTCCATGAATTCAGCCATCTGGCTCTCCACTTTTTGTGCGCTCGTTCTCATTCTCACCGGATGCACCAACAGCCACTCTCGTTTCGCCAACGACCCGCTCGGCACGGGCCCCTTCGACAGCAGGGGAAACTACCGCGAAGACTGGGTCGATGATCCTTCCAAATGGACCAAGCCTGGCCGCCGCCAACAAGCCGATGACTTGCCCGTCATCGCGAAAAACGAGGAGCCGCCACCCAATGCCAACCCGCTGGCTCCGGGCAGGGCGTCCACACCCAAACCCCCCCCCCCCCCCCCCAAAACCCAAGCCCAAGCCGACGACGACACGCTACATCGTCAAAAAGGGCGACACGCTTTCAGGGATTGCGAGCCGGTATCGTTCCTCCGTGGCGGGAATCCGCCGGGCCAACGGCATTTCAGGTTCCCTTATCCATCCCGGCCAATCGCTGGTGGTTCCCCGACGCTGACGATCTGCCGCGTGGGATGGTCCCCGCCAGTTCAACGCTCCGCATGCCAGGCGTCGATGCCGCCAGCGATGTTTTTGACACGGGTGAACCCATGCTCGCGGAGCAATCGGACGGCTCTGGCGGAGCGGCCGCCGGATTTGCAGTGAATGTAGATTTCGCGGTCGGCGGGCAGACTTTCCAACTCATCGGAAAGCGTGCCTAACGGAACGAGCCGGGCCCCGGGAATGTGGGCGACGGCGTGTTCGTGCGGCTCACGGACATCGATGAGAATTCCGTGAAAATCCCCGGCGAGAAGCGCGCGGAGCTCGTGGGTGGTGATGGATTCCATATCTTCAGGAGGAGTATCGCAGGTGGTTCGGGCGGTGGTTTCGGGGTTGGAAACGCCGGTGATTTCCGGGGAGGCTCCACACAGGCGGCAATGCGGATCGCGGTGGAGTTTCAGGGTGCGAAAGCCGCTTTGAAGGGCATCATACACGGTGAGTTTGCCCAGCGGCACGGTGCCGATGCCGAGGATGATCTTGAGGGTCTCCATCGCCTGAATGGAGCCGATGATGCCGGGCAGAACGCCGAGCACCCCGGCTTCCTGGCAGGATGGCACACTGCCGGGCGCGGGCATGTTCGGCAGCAGGCAACGATAACAAGGACCACCGAGGTGCGGCGCAAAGACGGTGGCCTGACCCTCGAAACGGTGGATGGCACCATAAACGAGCGGTTTGCGTTGAAAAAACGCGGTGTCGTTGCTCAGAAAGCGGGTGGGGAAATTATCAGAACCGTCGATGATGATGTCATGGTCGGCGGCGATTTCCATGGCATTTTCCGGCGTGAATCTTACGGGGTGAAGCTCAAGACGCACATGCGGATTCACCTCGCGGAGGCGGGCGGCGGCGCTTTCGAGTTTTGGTTTTCCAAGCCATGACTCGCCATGAAGGATTTGCCGTTGGAGATTGGAAACATCCACGGTATCCGCATCCACGAGACCGAGGCGACCGACGCCCGCGGCAGCCAGATAAAGAGCGGCAGGAGACCCGAGCGCGCCGCTGCCAATGAGCAGGACGGAGGAGCTCTTAAGGCGCAGCTGCCCGGCCTCACCGACCGAAGGAATCAGCAGGTGCCGCGAGTATCGGAGGAGTTCCGCCGGAGTGAGGGTGCCGGACATTGCGGGGAGACGATGCGGCTAAAACGCCCTATGTCCAAGGTGTAAAACCATTTTGCAGCCGCGAAAATAATGATAGACTGCGAGCATGTCAGAAGTCCTTTCCACCTTCCGTCTTCATCCCGGAGACCCCGCCCCGGATTTCTCGCTGCCCGATGCGAATGGCCGGATCGTTTCCCACTCCGATGCCGCGGGCCCTGCTGGACTGCTGGTCGTATTCGCCTGCAACCATTGCCCGTTCGTGATTCATCTTGCGGACGCATTGGGCGATCTTGCCCGGGAGGTGTTACCGCAGGGTGTCCGCACGGTAGCGATCAATTCAAATGATTCGGAACGGTATCCTGAGGATGCGCCAGCATTGATGGCGGCATTCGCCGCGCAACACCGCTGGGATTTCCCCTATCTGGTGGATGAATCTCAAACGGTGGCGAGGGCCTACGCCGCGGCATGCACACCTGATTTCTTCCTGATCGATGCCGATGGCCGCTTGTTCTATGCCGGCCAGTTCGATGACTCCCGCCCGCGCAGCGGGCAGGCCGCTCACGGAGGAGATCTCCACGAGGCCGTGCGGCGCATGCTTGCCGGAGAGCAGCCTCTGGCCCGGCCCTATCCGAGCAGCGGCTGCAATATCAAGTGGAAGCAGGGCAACGAGCCGGAGTGGTGGGAGAGCGCGGGCTGACTCGCATGACTCGCAAACCGGGCTGGCGGGTCGTGGGATCGAACGCTAGGATACGCGCATGTCAGGCGCGTTCTCGCTCGTTTTCGAAACCTCCACTCCTCATGCCTCCCTTGCCCTCGTGGGACCGGACGGGAGCCTTGAGCAGCGCGAGTTTTGCAGCGACCGGAATCACAACGCGATGTTGTTCGAACCCTTGCACGAGTTGCTGTCCGGCGCCAATCGGCGGGAGATCGGGCTCGTGCTGGTCGGCAGCGGACCGGGGAGTTACAGCGGCACCCGGGTTGGCATCGCCGCCGCGCAAGGCGTGGCGATTGCGCTGGGTTGTCCGGCAGTCGCGGTGCCATCGATTCTTGCCGTTCCGTGCGCGGAAGGAGGGGCGCCCTGTCTCGCAATCGGAGATGCACGGAGAGGCAGCTACTGGAGCTCGAAGATGGAACATTGCCGGCTCGTGAGTGAGCCGGAACTCTGCGACGCGCAGGACTTGGCGTCGTTAGTTTCGCAAGCGGTATCGGATGGAATCACGGTGTTTTCCTTTGAGGAACCCGCACGTTTCCAGCTCCCGGAGGAACTCCGCGCAAGGGTGGCCGTGGAGGTCCCTGGCGCCGCACGTTTGTGGCAGGCGTGGTCTCTAACGGACGCAGAAACCCGCGGCGCGTGGCGCACGGGAATTCCCCAACCGATTTACCTGAAACCACCCCACATCACTCCGGCCAAGCGGCCCCCCTTGTTGCGGTCTTAGTTTCGCCGCCAAACGGTCACCAGCGAGGTGGTCCACTGGAACTTTCGCGCAGTTTCACGGATGAGAAACGGCTCCTCCGCCTGACAGGTGAGCGTGAAATCCGGCGCAAGCGTTTGCATGAGCCACTCAAGCGTTCCGGACGGCGGCCAGTTTTCCGGAGGAGTGAATTCCTCGAGCCACGTGCAGGGGGTGGCCAGCACCAGCTCCCCGCCGGACTTCACCAGCCCGGGGAGCCGCTCCAGCAGGCGCTTTGGTTGCGGGAGGCGGCAGAGAAGGTTCGCAGCATGCACGCGGTCAAACCCACCGAGGTCGGTCGGCAGGTTCATCGCATCGCCTTGGAAAAACCGGAGTTTAGCCCCTTCCACTCCGACCGGCAGCCGGGCGGACAAACGGGTGCGCAGCGCGGCTTCTTCCAACCGCTCATACGCGAGCGTCCCGCCGCTTCGCAGTGCCTCGGCCGCCGCGATGAATCCGTGGGAAAAATCGATTCCCGTCACTTGATCGCAGCTACGGGACATTTCGAACGCGGACCGTCCGACCGCACAACCGAGGTCGAGCCCGCTCGCGACATTGCCCGCAGCAAAGCGCGCCACGGTTCTAACCGGAAACCCCAGGGCCTCCCGCATGCCAGCCGGCCATGTGCGGCCCGGCGGCAGGATCTCGTCCTCAGCGCCAAAGTGGAAAAGCAGATATTCCGAGAGGAGCTTGTCGGTTTCGTAGATGGAGGGCATCAGGACTGGCCTTGGGGTTCAAACTCACCGACCCGCCCGTATCCGGCTTGAGCCTCCCGCAAGGAGACCTTCCCGTTGCCGGAGCTATCGTAGAATTCGATCACCTGTCGGGCGGTGTATGGGACGCTCTTACCTTTGAGCCCGGCGGAGATCTCCGCTTCATCAAGCTCACCGCTGCCATCCTCGTCCCAAAGGTCGAACTTCTGCATCAAACCGATCATTTGCCGCTCCACCGGGGTTTTCGGGACCACCGGACCGGCACCCGGGCTGCAGGCACTGCAAAGGGCTGCGGATAACAGGATTCGAATCTTCATCTGGGATTGAAGTTGGCGGAGCTCCGGAGATCGAGCAAGCTCTGAAGCACCATATGCATGTCCGCCTGATCGTCGCCGGAAAACCCGCGCTCGCCTATGCCAGGGCGGGCGTGGAGGAATATCTGAAACGCCTGTCTCGCCTCGGCGGCTATGAGCTGGTCACGGTGAAAGCCGGCACGCGCGACGAAGTTTCAGCGCGTTTGTTAGAGCGCTCGCAGGGTTGTTACCGCGTCGCCCTGGATGAGCGCGGCGAGCGCCTGACCACCCGCGCCTTCGCTGGCAGGCTTGAAGCCCTTGAGTTGCGGGGCGATGTGAAAACCGTCGCCTTCCTGATCGGTGCGGCGGACGGTCACAACGACGCCCTCCGTACGGCCGCCGACCTTTTGCTCACGCTTTCGCCGTTCACGCTCCAGCACGAACTCGCGCTGCTGGTTCTGCTGGAACAACTCTACCGGGTGGCCTCGCTGAAAACCGGTTCGCCCTATCACAGGGACTGAGCCCGGCGGAGAAGCCTACCTGCGGTATTGATTCTGGGGCATCATGCCGAACTGACCCTGACCTTGTCCGGCAACCGGACTGTTCCATGGAATCCGGCTGGTATCCGTGACCGGGCCCACGGGCTTCTTTTCCGGTTCATCGGCGCAGGAGGAAAAAACAAAGCCCGTGAAGAGAGCCATCAGCATGAGGGAAACGTTGCGTTTCATGGGCCGAGCATAAAACAGGCTCCGGGGCATGCAAGCCCGCGGAGCCTGGGAAAGCGGAATTCGAAGCGCTTCAGTTTGTGAGCGGGTTCTCAAGCATCACACGGTCGCCCGGTTGCAGACGCACACCGGGGGCAAGGCTGTTAAAATCAATCTCGGCGATCGTTTGAGTGGGCTCGATCGACGAGGGGCGGACGCGGCCGACCAAGCGGCCGTCACGCTGGACGATGAGGCTGGTTTGCGGGGTGAAGCCTGAATTGGAGCCCGCTCCGATGACGAGGAATCCCCAGTCCTGATTAACGGCGGTGACCACCGACTCCATCGAGTTGCGGCTGATCCGCGAATTGCGCTCGATGTCACGCTTCACAAGGCGATCGAATTCGGCGCGGAATTTGGCAAGCGACTTTTCGGCGCTTTCGACGAGGACTTCAAGTTCGTCCAATTTCGCCACGCGGGCTTTCTTGTCATCTTCGATTTCTTCGATCTTCTCGGGCAGGTTGTCGAGGTCCACATCGCCGCCAAGATCCTTGAGGATGTTGTTGACCTCTTGGAGCGTTCTTTCGAGTTCGGCGAACTCCTCCTTCTGACCCGCCAAGCTATTGTCGAGTTCAGCCACGTCGCGATCCAGACCGGAGGCCGTGGATTGAAGCGCGGAGATGCTTTGCTTCAGAACCTCTTGCTGGTCTTTGGCGGCGGACAGCACAGACTGCTCATCCTTGAGTTCCTTTTCCTTCACATCCGCATTGGCGGAAACCGCTTTGTTGTCCGAAATGGTCTTGAGACGGACGGTCTGCAATTCCTCGAACTTCCTGGAATGTTCTAGGGTGAAGTAGGCGGCACCGCCTGCGACGAGGATGGCAACAACGTAGAGAATGGCTTTCATGAAGTTTCTTGAGTCAAGCGATGAAAAGTTTTCCAAGCATCAGTTTTGAGTCGAGGCCTGTGCCGGGACGACACGGTCACCGACCATCAGGGTGACGTCTTGAGCGATCGAATCCGGAATGATGCTGGCGGACGCGGAATTCCTTTCCACGGCGGCCACCAGAAGCTTGGCAATCACCGAACCGTCACGCACGACATCGAGTTTGGAGTTGGCGACGACGCCACCCGAGTTGCCGGTGCCGAGGGTCACGAACCCCCAAGTTGGATACAACGAACGGATGCGCGTGTTCAGAGTTGGGAGGGACTGGCCGCTGCTGATCGTCTCGAACTTTTTCTTCATCGAGTTGACCTCGGTTTCGGACCGGGTGTTCAAGGCCGTGAGATTGGCAAGCTTGGCTTCGGTGGCGCTGATGCTCTGGCTGAGCTCCTCGAGCTCGGCATTGGTGGCGCGCATTCTGGAGGCGAGTTCCTGAATGTCACCGACCTTCGCGGTCTTCTCGCGGATTTCGTCGAGTTTCACCTGGTTGGAGTCCTTCTCGGAGGTCTTTGCCTCGATCTGGGATTTCAGGTCCACGTTGGCCTGCTTCTGAGCGCTTTCGTCGTCGGTCAGCCTGACGACGTCAGCATCCACTTCGGTGCGCTCGGCGACGGTGTCGGCGAGGGTATCCTGCGCCTCTTTGAAGCGGGCTTGGCTTGCCGCAAGATTGCTTTTCTGCGTTGCGGTGTTCTCAATCTCCGTTTGGTAGGCGGCTTGGTTCTTGTAGGCGACGAATCCGGCGATGAGCAGGACGATGGTGGTGAGGATTCCGAAGACGTTGGCCATGGGTGTGGAAAAGTGAGGCTTTGAAAGTCGTGTGGCGCGAGACTAGGAAGTCCGTAACCGCCTCCGCAATCCCAAATTTCGGGGACTTTAAAAAACTATCTGGATAACCCGCACCCGGGAGGCCGGTTTTGGGCGGGTATGGGCAACCCCACCACCACCCCTGAAGAGGCCCTGACAGGATGAATGAATGCCGCTCAATCTTGGTTCTCAAGGGCTTCGAGGAAATCCACGGCTTGGGCCAGCGCACGTGACCGGTGGCTGAGGGCGCTTTTCACCTCGCCTCCCAATTCGCTGAAGGTTTTCTCATAGCCTGCAGGAATAAACAATGGATCGTAACCGAAGCCGCCTTCTCCGCGCGGTTCTTGAATGATCCGCCCTTCCACCGAACCGGTGAAATGCGCCTGTTCGCGCCCCTCACGCGCCAGCACCATCGTGCAGCGGAAACGGCCTCCGCGCTCTGTTTTGCCTGCCATTTCCTGAAGCAACCGGGCGTTATTCCTAACATGATTGCCTTCCTCCCCACCGAAGCTCGACGACCAAACGCCGGGGGCTCCACCGAGCGCATCCACCTCCAGCCCAGAATCATCGGAAAGCACCCAGCCATCGAGCAGCCGGCTGATCCCCTCCGCCTTGAGGCGGGCGTTTTCCAAAAAAGTCGTTCCGGTTTCCTTGATTTCCGGGCACTCGGGAAACGCGGTCACATCGAGCACTTCAAATCGCTTGCCGATCATGTCGCGGATTTCCGCGGTCTTGTGGGCGTTGCGGGTGGCGATGATCAGTCTCGGCAGGGGCTGCATGCCCACGGGTTAGCGGGATTTCCTCCGCGCGGCCAAGTTTTTCGAATAAACCGGCGCTGCGGGACGCTTAAGCCCACGATGAAAGCAATTACCTGGCTCGCCTCGGTCACCGTCGGTGTCGCCGCCCTCTCCGCACCCGCCTTCGCCAATGCGCCCGAAGGCTGGTCCACCAATCTCGAAAAAGCCTTTGAAAAGGCCAGAACCGAGAACAAATCGGTGCTCGTCGAGTTCACCGGATCCGATTGGTGCCCGCCCTGCATCGCCATGCGGAAGAACGTCTTTTCCAAGAAGGCGTTCGTCGATGCGGCTTCGAAAAACTTCATCCTCGTCGAGTTGGATTTCCCAAAAGGCGACAAGGAACTGAAGGAGAGAAACCAACCTCTGGCCGACAAATACCGGATCGAAGGCTTCCCCACGGTCATTCTCTTCGATTCTGAAGGAAAGGAATTCACCCGCTTCTTCGCCTCCGAATTCCCGAACACCGGCGATTTCCTCAAGCATCTCGATGACGCGCTCGAAAAAAAGGATCTCGATTGATTGCAGGAAATCATGAGCAAACGTCCCGCCAGACGGACGATTTAGCAGCCATCGCCGTATCACCTTCCCCATCGGGGCGTTCATCACCCCGATCACCAGACTCGTCCGCTGATCCTGCGAAATCACCAATCCCGACCCTCACTTCCTCAAGGTGAGAGTTCAATCACCCCAGAATACCTGACAGAAAATCAAAATTATCGGCCCCTCGATGCAATAATCCGTGCAATCCAGCGTTTTCATGAGCATGCGAACGAGAAATTCATCACTGCTTCTTTTGTTGTCGGGGGGGCTTATCCTTGGAATGGGTGCTGTGTCAGCCAAGCCAAAGCCGACGAAACCCGTCGTGTCTTTGACCAGCACCGGCAAGAAACTCGAGGCGCAATACGCCGCCTCGCTGGAATCCTTGAAGGCGGAAATCGCCAAATCCCTGCCACCCGTGAGCGCACGGAAGGAGGCCGCTCTCCAGCAGGCCGGTGAAGCCGTCAAGATGGCGAAGGCACAGGCCGATGAGACTCAGAAAAACCTGGGCAAGCTCAATCGTGCGAGAGGCTTGGTGGATCACGCGAAGGGCAAATGGATCGGCGGCGCCGAGAAAGGCATCGCCTCGGCGACGGCGGCACTCAAGAAAGCAAGCACCAGCGCCGAACGCGAATCCGCGAAGAAGGAGTTGGCCAAGTGGCAGGCGAACAAGGAAGATGGACTTAAAGCCCTCAAGGAGCGCCAAGCCGCCTATAAGTCAGCGAAACGGGAGGAACCGAAGTTGCGCAAGGCGGATAAAGCGGCCCAGGCGGCGTTGGCCAAGGCGCAAGCCGACGAACTGGCCGCAGCCAGGGCGCTTCAGGCGGAACTGGCCCCAATCCTGTCCAGCGACAGGCTGGACTCGAAGCTTGTCCGTTGCACGGTGCTGACCTTGGCGACTCCAAGCGGATTGGCGGAGTTTGCGCAACAGGGCCAGGACAAGGAGGCCTTGGTCGAAAACCTCCTGGCCGATGACAAGTTGATGAAGGACATGCTCATCGCTGGCGGCGCCCATCAGGGCAAGTATGGGCGGGCGATGGAGATTTACACCGCGATCCAGAAGGCCAGCCCGAAAGCCAATGCCGGCAACCTGCGGCGTTTGGCCCTTGCCACCAGTTTGGAACACGCCCTGCCGATCACGCAGATCAACACCCAAACCCAAACCGATGCGCCGGCGACTGTGGATCCGGTCAAACGTTACCTGCACTATGAGAAAGCCTATCTTGAGGGTGAGCTGGATCCCGCTTTCAAGAACCTGAGCACCTGGGAATATCGCTTGGTCGTCAACTGCGATGCGCCTGATGAGATCCTGACCTGGGGACGTGAAATGCTCCGGAACTATCGGCCCGACCACATTTACAATCCCAACTACGGCTGGCGCTATGTTTCATCCGTCAAAACGGAAGTCCCTTATGGTTCACAAAACGTGAAGTATGACCTGCCGTCCTTGCACAAATATCAGAACATCATCAAGAATGGCGGAGTGTGCGGCCGACGCGCGTTCTTTGGCCGCTTCATCCTGCGCTGTTTCGGCATCCCGACCTGGGGGGTGACCCAATACAAGCACGCCGCGCTGAGTCACTGGACGCCGAAAGGCTGGGTAGTCAATCTCGGGGCCGGCTTCCAGGCCAGTTGGTGGGACAAGAATGGGGTGCCGCTCAGCGGGACTCAGTTCCTGCTGGATGCCCAGGCGCGCGAACATCCCGAAGAATACCTGCAGGTGCTGCGGGCGCACTGGATCAGCCGCATTCTGGGCGAGGAAGCCTACAATGACCGCAGAAAAATTGCCGGCGGCCTCTGGAGCCGCTTGGCGAGATTCCAAACCGCTGCCCTTACATCCAAGTCGGTGACATTGGGCCCGCTAGGGCAGGAGCTTGCCGAGGCAAATGAGCCGCAGGAGAAACAGAAGGTCGAGACGGCGGCAGTCACCGCAGCGGAACAGAAGGTGGTCGCGAAGGACGGGATCATTACCATTCCGGCGGTGGCCCACGGCAAAGCAACCGGGAAGCCCATCGCCATGAAGAGCTTCGCAGGCGGCATGCAGTTGCACTGCCTCGGTGGTTTCAAGACCCGGTATGCGTTTGATGCCCCGCAAGCCGGCAAGTATGCGCTGACCGCCCGGGTGGCGACGGTGCAGGAGGGGCAGAAATTCCTGTTCGCCGCCAACCACACCAAACAGCCGGTCGAAACCGCAGTGCCCTACACCTTGGGCATGTGGCAGCAGACCCAGCCGATCGAGGTCACATTGAAAAGGGGTAAAAATATCCTCAACTTCGAACTCAAACAAGGCAGTCGCGGGGTCACGGTCAAGGATTTCACCCTCAAGGCGGTGAACTGATGGCCAAATGGAGACAGGGCCGGATGGCCCCTGATTCAGGCCCTCATCGGTGGAAAATCATAGTCGTAAGATGGATTGCTCATTGTAGGCCCCGTCAGACGCGTTCGTGAGAACGCGGGGGGATGTGAGGATCGCATTCGCAAGAATGCGCCCACGTTTCTCGGCCTTGGCTTTGCGGCCAATTTCCGCGTCGATCCTCGGACCATGGATAGGTCTCCCCTCCCTGCCGCCGGCCGTTTCGTGGTGGATTCCGTTGCGGGCGGTTGATCGGGTCATGGCGCAGGTCGGAGCTTGAACCGTCGACCGCTTTGCAGTGGCATTCATCCATGGCTGGGCTGAAGTTGTCTTGGAAGAGCGGGCGACTGGATGAAGACTTGGAGCCTTTCGAAGAAGGCCTGTTGCAAATCGAGGGGGGTCGAATTCGACGGAGAGGCGGCCGGGCGGGTCGATGCATATTATGTGTTCTCCGGGGACTTGGGTTCCGAGTTCGCATTCCTGAATCTCTGGGACCTGGATGGGACCACCGCCCGGGTGTATGAGGAAGTCACTCACTCGGATCGCCGGGGATTCCGAATGCCGCTGCCCCCATTGCTGGAGGAGGCTCCGGGAATTCTGGTGGTGCATTTCTGAAGTGGGCGGATCCATTGATCGGCGCGGTGCTTCTCGATATCCAACCGCGGCAACACCGACCGCGGGGCTACGATGATTTCGACGAAGAAGTGCGCGACCTGCCATGGAACCGTCCGGAGGAGGACGCGGTGCGCTTGATCCGCCACTTCAGCGGGTGGGGGGATGGAACACCTGTCAGTCACTCGTTTCATGGCGGCCGCTCCCGAGGTTCTCACTGCGGCCGTGGATTGAGGTCCCAAGCCGCTATGAAATACCGGCGGGGCTGGGCGGGCAGCCGTCTGTCAGTGTTGCGACATTCATGAGAACCCAAACTCGCCCGCGGGTTCCGGTGATCGATTATTTCGCAACGCGGCACCCTGTTTCCAAAGACCTGCCATCGGCTTGGCCCACTGACACGGCCCGGCGGTCCGCCGCACCGTGACCGGGTTTTTCTTTTCAAATCAGGCACCCGTGGCCACAGTCCGCGCCCTTTCACGACCATGTCAGACGCACGCAAGCCATTCCCCTTCCGCGAGTTCGAGCCCAAATGGCAGGCCCGCTGGGACACCGAAAAGACCTTCCGCACTCCCGGCCCGGGCGATACCCACTTCGATCCCGCCAAGCCGAAATACTACGTGCTCGACATGTTTCCCTACCCGAGCGGTGCCGGTCTGCACGTCGGCCACCCGGAAGGCTACACCGCCACCGACATCATCGGCCGCTACAAGCGCATGACCGGCCACAACGTCTTGCATCCCATGGGCTACGACTCGTTCGGCCTGCCCGCCGAGCAATACGCCATCAAGACCGGCCAGCACCCGGCGATCACCACCGCCGCCAACATCGAGACCTTCCGCCGCCAGTTGAAATCGCTCGGCTTCGGCTACGATTGGGACCGCGAAATCGCCACCACCGATCCCGAATACGTCCGCTGGACGCAGTGGATCTTCCTCCAAATCTACGGTTCGTATTTCTGCGAGGAAACCAACACCGCCCGGCCTGTTAGTGAGCTCGAAGCCAAAGGCTGGACCCGCGAGCAGATCGACGAAGTCCGCCTCGCCTACGTCGCCGACACGCCCGTCTGGTGGTCGCCCGACCTCGGCACCGTGCTCGCCAACGAGGAAGTCGAAGAGTGGAAATCCAAAGGCCACACCGTCGAACGCCGCCCGCTCCGCCAGTGGATGCTGCGTATCACGAAATACGCCCAGCGCCTGATCGACGAACTCGACACGCTCGACTGGCCGGAAGGCATCAAGCTGCTCCAGAAAAACTGGATCGGCCGCAGTGAAGGTGCGGAGGTGCAATTCCAACTTCAAAGTTCGATGTTTGAAGTTGGACGTTCAGAGTTCGTATCCGTTTTCACCACCCGCCCGGACACCCTCTTCGGCGCCACCTACATGGTGCTCGCCCCCGAGCACCCGCTCGTCGCGGAAATCACCACCGCCGAACAAAAGGCCGCCGTCGAAGCCTATCAGAAAGCGATCTCCTCCAAGTCCGACATGGACCGCGGCGACCTCAACAAGGACAAGTCCGGCGTTCCCACCGGTGCCTTCGCCACCAACCCCGTCAACGGCGAACAAATCCCCGTCTGGATCGCCGATTACGTCATGATGGGCTACGGCACCGGCGCGATCATGGCCGTGCCCGCGCATGACGAACGCGACTTCGAGTTTGCTAACAAGTTCAGCCTACCCATTCTTCAGGTCGTTCAACCGACCACAGAGGCTGATTGGCAGGGCTACACCGATCCCGGCACCGCCATCAACTCCGGCTTCCTCGACGGCCTGCTCACCGCCGAGGCCAAGGCCAAAATGATCGACTGGCTGGAGTCTAACAATCTCGGCAAGCGTCGCATCCAATACAAACTCCGCGACTGGCTGTTCTCCCGCCAGCGCTACTGGGGCGAGCCGTTTCCCATCATTTGGAAAGACGGAAAACACCACGCGCTGCCCGAGTCCGAGCTGCCGCTGCTCGCCCCGCCGCTCGACGACTACAAACCGAGCGGTTCTCCCGAGCCCATTCTCACCAAAGCCACTGACTGGGTGCAGCTCCCCGACGGATCCGTTAGAGAAACCAACACCATGCCACAATGGGCCGGGTCCTGCTGGTATTATCTCCGCTACTGTGATCCTAACAACATCGGACGCTTCATATCGAAAGAAGCCGAAGCCTACTGGACCAGCGACAAACCCGGCATGGTCGACCTCTACGTCGGCGGCACCGAGCACGCCGTGCTCCACCTGCTCTACGCGCGTTTCTGGCACAAGGTGCTCTTCGATCTCGGTCACCTCACCACGCCCGAGCCGTTCCAGAAGCTCGTCAACCAAGGCCTCATCCTCGGCGAGGACGGTCAGAAGATGTCCAAGTCCCGCGGCAACGTGGTCAACCCGGACGACGTCGTTTCCGAATACGGGGCCGACGCACTGCGCCTCTATGAAATGTTCATGGGCCCGCTCGAGCAGGTGAAACCCTGGCAGATGAAGGGCGTCGAGGGCGTCTCCCGTTTCCTCGCCCGGGTCTGGCGCGTCGCCTTCGACGAACAACCGGACGGCTCTTTCGCGGTTTCCCCGAAAGTCCAGGATGTCGAATGCTCCAACAAGGAGCTCCTGCGTGTCGTGCACGAGACCCTCAAGAAAGTCGGCGAGGACATCGAAAAACTCAGTTTCAACACCGCCATCTCTCAGATGATGATCTGTACCAACGCCTTCACCCAGGCCGACGTGGTGCCGTTGAGGGAGTTCATCCAGTTCCTCACCGTGCTCAACCCGTTCGCCCCGCATCTCGCGGAGGAAATCAACGAGCGCGTGGCCGCGGCATCCCTGCCGCAGGGATCTACGGTGCCCATGCTCTCGGAAACCGAGTGGCCCGCCTACAATCCGGAAGCCCTCGTCCGCACCGAGATCGAACTCGTCGTCCAGGTGAACGGCAAACTCCGCGACCGCCTCATGATCTCCAAGGACGCCGACGAGGAAACCGTCAAGGCCACCGCCCTCGCCAGCCCGAAGGTCAAGGAGCACACCGACGGCAAGACCATCCGCAAGATCATCTTCATCCCCGGCAAGATCTTCAACATCGTCGCGAGCTGAAGCCATGAACAAGTCGCTCGCGGCCCTCTTCGAAGATCCGTCGCTGGCGGTTTCGATCGCTTCATCCGATCTCCACGATCATTTTCCCCAGGCATCCGTCCGCCGCGGGATCCCCTACGCCTCGCCCCGCGTCATCACCAATCTCAAAGCCAAGGCCCGCAGCGGTGGCGACATCACCGTCGATGCCCAGGTCCAAGGCAGCCGCCGAGCGCCTTACAAGGTCTCCATCGAGTTTTACGCCGACGATTCGGACGAGTGGGCCTTCGATGCCGTCTGTTCCTGTCCGGTCGGCTATCGCTGCAAACACGGTGCCGCCATGATGATGCGCCTCGCCGCCCTCGTCGCCGAATCACCGAACGCACGGGTTCTGGGCGAGCCGCTCCTGCCGAAAAAAATCCGCACCTGGCTGGCCGCCGTCGAGACCGCCGCCACCCCAGCCGATGCAAAACCCGCGAAATCACCCAAGCCGAATCCGAGGTTCCTCGCCTATTGCATCGAAGTCTCACGCTACAGCGACGAAACGCCCTATTTCATCCTCCATCCAGCCACCCGCCTGAAGTCCGGCGAGATCAGCATCGAGTCCTCATCCGCCCAAGCCGATCCACTGCGGCCTGCGAAATACATGTGCGACGAAGACATCCCGGTCACCCTTCTCTACCACCAACTGGTCCGCAAACATCACGGCTGGGGGAAAATCAGCCTCGAAGGGCCGGAGGCGGCGCGCCTCGTGGATCTCGCGCTCGCCACCGGCCGGCTGTTCTTCGGCCGCGAGTCGCAGAACTACCGACCCTCCATTGATTACCAACCGCTTTCGCCCGGTGAGCCCATCCACCTCCATCCTGCATGGCGCACCCTCGCCACCGGCTCCGCCCGCCCGGTTCTCAAAGGTCTCCCCGAGGGTTTCCTGTTAATCCGGACGTCCCCGCCCCGCTATATCGATGTCGCCGGTTCGAAAGTCGGGACGGTTGCCAGCGAACTGCCCGACAACTTGCTGGACCTCTGGCAGACCGGACCCGAAATACCGGCCGAAGCCGTCCAACTCCTCTCCGAGCGCATCGGCTCAATCACCCATGCGCCACTGCCCGCACCCGTCCGGATCGAAACGGAAATCCGCCCCGCTGTCAGACCCGCCGCGCACCTGCATGTCTTCCGCAAGTCCATCGTCATCGACCATGATCCCATCGACCTGATCCACGCGAAGCTCACCTTCCAATACGGCGATAGCCCGCCGCTCCCCCTCACCACCCATCCGTCCACAACGCCCCAGCATACGCTTCTCAAGGACGGAAAACGCATCATCTGGAAACGCGATCCCGCCGCCGAAAGCGAGCTGCTGTTCGCTCTGGAAGAGAGCGGCCTGATCCGGCTCGCCAATCTGCTCGGCCCCGGCACGCAACCACGACAATTCGATGCCGCCTTCGTCACGGAATCACCGAATCCCACACCCGAAATGGCATGGCTGCGCTGGTTGGAAGGCCCGGAGTCCGCCAGCCTCCGCGAGGACGGCTGGACCATCACCGCCGACCCCAAGGCCGGCCTCACCGCCCATGACGTCAGCGATTTCCTCCCTGCCATCGAGGCGGAGACCGATCACGGCATCGACTGGTTCCGCTTCGATGTCTCCTTTGAAACCGACGGCACCACCCGCTCCCTGATCCCGCTCATCGCGCAGGCCATCGCCAAAAACTTCCCGCCCGCCGACACGCCGGACCTGCCCGAATGGATCACCATCCCCTGCGAAAATCCCGAGGACGGCTTCATCCGCCTGCCCGCCCGGCGCTTCCTCGCAATCGTCGATCAAGTCCGCCACCTCTTCCACGGCCGCGATCTCCCCGACGGCCCGCTCAAGCTCGACCGCCTGTCCGCCGCCAACGTCGCCGATTCGCTCGCCCTCGACACCTCCGCCACCACCCGCGCGCTCGCCATCCTCGGCCGCGGACTCAAGGACATCCGCGAACTCCCACAAGAGGACATCCCCAAGACCGTCCACGCTACCCTGCGTCCCTATCAGCACGAGGGCTTCCGCTGGCTGCGCTTCCTCGCGAAACACGGCCTCCATGGCATCCTCGCCGATGACATGGGCCTCGGCAAAACCCTGCAAACCCTCACCCACCTCGCCGCCGAACATGGTGTCAATCCCGGCCGCCCCTCGCTCGTCGTCGCTCCCACCTCCGTCGTCCACAACTGGGCCGCCGAGGCGGAAAAATTCACCCCCTCGCTCAAGACCCTCGTCCTCCACGGACCGGAGCGCCTCTCCGCTTTCAAGGACATCCCTGCCGCTGACCTCGTCATCACCTCCTTCCCGCTGCTCCACCGTGACATCGACCTTCTAACCGAACACCCGTGGCACTGCGTGATCCTCGACGAGGCGCAGCACATCAAGAACCCCAAGTCCGTCACCGCCCAAGCCGCCTGCACCCTCCAGGCCGGCCACCGCCTGTGCCTCTCGGGCACCCCGATGGAAAACCACCTCGGCGAGCTCTGGAGCCTCATGCGCTTCCTCATGCCCGGCTTCCTGCCCGACGAAAAAACCTTCAACTCCCGCATCCGCAAACCCATCGAGCGCGACCGCTCCAGCGACGCCCAACTCGCACTCAACCGCCGCGTTTCTCCGCTCATCCTCCGCCGCACCAAGGACCAGGTCGCCACCGACCTCCCGCCCAAAACCGAACTCATCCACCACGTCGAACTCACCAAAAAACAGATCGGCCTCTACGAATCCGTCCGCGCCACCATGGACAAGCGCGTGCGCGACGCCATCGCCGCCAAGGGCCTCGCCAAATCCCACATCATCGTGCTCGACGCCCTGCTCAAGCTCCGCCAGATCTGCTGCCACCCCTCGCTGCTCAAGACCCCGACCTCCAAAAACATCACCGAGTCCGCCAAGCTCCACTATCTAACCAGCGAACTGCTGCCCCAGTTGTTGGAGGAAGGCCGCCGCATCCTGCTCTTCTCCCAGTTCACCTCCATGCTCGCGCTCATCGAGGCCCATCTCGAAAAGGAAAACATCCCGTTTCTCAAACTCACCGGCCAGACCAAGGACCGCGCCTCGCTCGTCAAAAAATTCCAATCTGGGGAGGTCCCCGTCTTCCTCATCTCGCTCAAGGCCGGCGGCACCGGCCTCAATCTAACCGCCGCCGACACCGTCATCCACTACGATCCATGGTGGAATCCCGCCGCCGAAAACCAAGCCACCGACCGCGCCCACCGCATCGGCCAGAACAAGCCCGTCTTCGTCCACAAGCTCGTCTGCCGCGGCAGCATCGAGGACCGCATCCTCGACCTCCAGAAACACAAGTCCGCCCTCGTCAAAGCTCTGCTCTCCGAGGAAACCACCAGCCTCCGCATCAATCCGGAAACCCTCTCCCACCTGCTAGCGCCCATCGTCTGAGCCCCACGGCGAACCGGGCAAAGACCGGGCGCGCACCAAGGAGGGGCGATCTCCGAATCGCCCGCGAGCATGAAAAGCGCTCCGCCATCACTCATTGACTCCTCATCGAGCCTCCGCAGGTTCATCGCCATCCCCGGCAAGATCTTCGACATCGTGGCGAACCGGACTGATTCACTGCCCGCCTCAATCGTGCCCTTGTCGTCGCCGCGCCCGCGGGATAGCATGCCCCGTGATCTCGTTTCGTCTTTGCCTTCTCTCATTCGTCATGGCCGTCCCCTTGGTCGCCGCCTCTGTCCCATGTCCGCTTGACCCCTTGCTCAAGGCCCCGGAGAATTGGCAGCTGACGCCCGATCAATTCGAGCAAAGCTTCTCCCGCGAGGGCAACAAACTCTACGTCTGGCTGACCAAAGACAAAACCCGCGCCAAGATCAGCCGCCAGCTCTATCACAACGCGACCACCGACCTCACCGCCTTCGACGGCAAGGTGCCCGTGCAGGAGGTGATCGTGGATTTCGCCGACGGCCGGCTTAACCTCGTCTCGGTCTCCTTTTACAACCGGGGTGACAACGGCGCGATCGATGCCGACACCTTGAAGGAGCGCTTCACCGCCATTGGCAAAGGCATGGGCGAAACCCTGCAGGCCAAGCCGCAGCGGCGGGAGGCGAATTCCAGCAACGGCCTGCTGACCGAGGGCTACAGCTGGTATTCACGGAAGTCGGCCATGGCGTTGCTCGAACACAACGAGGGCGCCTTGACCGGCGAAGCACCGGAGTTTCTCCGGCTGCGCATCGCCAGACCGAATGCCAGCGGCGCGCTGGCCGCTTCGATGCTCCACCGCCGCGCGGGGGCCGCCACACGGCTCAGCGATCTGCACGCTCATGTGGTCAAAAACGCGGCGGACGATGTTTACATCGACAAGTTGCCGATGGTGGACCAAGGAGCCAAAGGCTACTGCGTGGCCGCCTCCGTCCAGCGGCTCTTCGAATACTATGGCATCGGCGCGGACATGCACCAGATCGCCGAAATCGCCGGATCCGACCCCCGGCAGGGCACCAACACGCTGGTGATGGCCAAGGAGCTCGACAAAATCGACTACCGCTTCAAGACCCGTCTCGACATCATCGGCCTCGGCAAACCGATGGCCAAGGTGAAGAAGAGGCGCGGCGAATACTATGTCGGCAATCCGGTGGACCAAAGCGACTTCCTCAAGGCGGTTCACGGCTACATTGATGACGGGCTGCCACTGCTGTGGGCACTGGAGCTCGGTCGCTACCCCGAAAAGCCGCAACTCAACCCCCAAACCGCTGGCGGCCACATGCGCATGATCATCGGCTACAATGACAAGACCAACGAGATCCTCTTCTCGGATTCATGGGGTGCCGGCCACGAA
>JBFEQB010000003.1:0-96443 GCA_041549835.1 Luteolibacter sp.
AGTGTGGCGGCCTTCATGGTGAATGCGGTGCTCGCGCGCATCGTGCGGCTGCAGCGCGAGCAGATCGCGCAGATGAAGGCGCTCGGCTATTCGTCGCGGCAGGTCGGCGTGCACTATCTGAAGTTCGTGCTGGTGATTGGTGTCCTCGGCACGGTGATCGGTGGCATTGCCGGGCGTTTTCTCGGTGAAAGTCTGGTCGGCCTCTACACCGAGTTCTTCCGCTTTCCTGAACTCGTTTTCCATATGGACTACCGCGCGCTCGTGCTGGCGCTCGTCGTCAGTCTGGGGGCCTCGGTCCTCGGCGTTCTAACCGTCGTTAGGCAGGCGGTGAAGCTGCCACCCGCCGAGGCGATGCGGCCGGAACCGCCCGCGGATTTCAAGCCGTCGGTCTTCGAACGCATCGGGCTCACGCGGCTTTTCAGTCCGACGTTCCGGATGGCCTTGCGAAACATCGAACGCCGTCCGTGGCAGGCGGTGTTCACCGCTTGCGGACTGGCGCTGGCCACCGGATTGATGGTGTTGCCCGGCGCGATGAGCGACAGCATCGACTACCTGCTCACCTTCCAGTGGAACAGCCAGCAACGCCAGGATGCCGCGGTTTTTCTAACCGAGCCGGCGTCCGGCAAGGGATTCCACGATCTGGAACACTTGCCGGGCGTGATCCGCGCGGAGCCGATCCGCAGTGTCGGCGCGCGCCTGAGATACGGCCACCGCGACCGCAAGCTCTCGGTCACCGGCATTCCGCAGGGAGCGGACCTCAACCGCCTGCTCGACGATCAGGGCGAGCCGATCCTGATGCCCGCGGACGGTCTGCTGATGTCCGAGAAACTCGCGGAAGTGCTTGGTGCGCGCATCGGTGACGAAGTGACGGTGGAGGTGTTGGAAGGCCACCGCCCGGTGGTGAACGTGCCGATCCGCGGGTTGGTCACGGATTTCGCCGGGGTGGGGGCCTACATGGACATCGGCGCGCTGCGGCGCATCCTCAAGGAGGGCGATACGGTCAACGGCGCCTACCTTGCGTTGGATCACAAACACTGGGACCGCTTCATGCGTGAGGTGAAGGACACGCCGCGCGCCGCCTTCGTAATGGTCAAGCGTGACCAGCTCGCCGCTTTTCGGAAAACCACCGGACGCAGCATCGGCATCATCCGGAAGTTGTATTTCGTGCTGGCGACCATCGTCGCCTTCGGCGTGGTGTATAACAGCGCACGCATCGCGCTCTCGGAGCGTAGCCGCGAGCTGGCCACCCTGCGGGTCGTTGGTTTCCGCTTGCGGGAGGTCCGCAGCGTGCTTGTCGGCGAACTGGCGGTGCTGGTGCTGGTGGCCCTGCCGATCGGTTTGCTGTTTGGCCGCGGTCTGGCGCTGCTGATCATGGCGTCGTTCAGCACCGAGACCGTCCGCCTGCCCATTGTCATCAATCCGTCCACGTATGCCATCGCCGTGGTGGTGGTGCTCACCGCGGCGGCCTCCTCGTTCGCCGTCGTCAGCCGGATGCTGGCGAAACTCGACCTCGTCGGCGTCTTGAAAGCGTGCGATTGATAGGCCATCCTCTCCTTGCGAAACCATGACGAACCAATCCCCAGCATCCACCACCGGCGACGCGCCATGGGAGGTGAAGCGTCCGCATTCCGGCAGAAACCTCATCCGCAGCCTGCTGCCATGGCTCGGCCTGCTGATGCTCGTCGCCCTGATCACCTGGGGCTTGTGGCCGAAGCCGGTGCTCGTCGAGACCGGTGTGGTGGCCCGCGCGCCGCTGACGGTAAGGGTTTCCGAGGAGGGGAAAACCCGTGTCAGGAACCGCTACGTCGTCGCCGCCCCCGTCGCCGGGAAAATGCAACGCGTCCCGCTCAAGCCCGGCGATCCCGTGGAAGCGGGGACAACCGCCATCACCACCATCGAGCCGGTCGTCGCGCCCTTGCTCGATCCGCGCGCGCGGGTGCAGGCGGAGGCGGCCGTTTCCATGCACGAGGCAGCGCGCCAACAAGCCGCCGAATCGCTCGAAGCCACGGGTTCCGCCCTCAAACTCGCCGAGGCGGAACGTGACCGTGTGCGCTCGGTGAAACGAGATGGCACACTTTCGGAATCCGACCGCGACCGCGTGGAAACCGAAGCGTTGATCAAGGCGGCCGAAGTGCGTGCCGCGGAGTTCGCCCTGCGGGTGATCGATTACGAAATCACCCAAGCCCGTGCCGTGCTCGAGCGCCCGGACGGCAGCGCTGTCGGTAATCTCGTCGAAGTGAAGTCTCCGGTTTCCGGGCTCGTACTCAAGGTGATGCAGGAAAGCGAGACCGTTGTCTCGCCCGGCACGCCCATTCTTGAAATCGGCGATCCCACGGACATTGAGATCGAGGCGGAGATCCTTTCGCGCGACGCAGTGACCATCGAGCCCGGCGACTCCGTGGAGATCGAGCAATGGGGCGGCGAAACCACCCTCAACGGCCGTGTTCGCCGCATTGAGCCCGCTGCTTTCACCAAGATCTCCGCCCTCGGCGTGGAGGAACAGCGCGTCCATGTGCTCAGCGACCTCATCGATCCGCCGGAAGCCGCCACGGCGCTTGGCGATCGTTTCCGAGTCGAGGTCCGCGTGGCGGTCTGGCATTCGGACGATGTGCTCGTCGTCCCGGCAGGTGCGCTTTTCCGCGAGGGGAATGTTTGGAAAACGTATGTCTATCAGGATGGAGAGGCCGTTCTTACCGCCATCGAGGCCGGCCACTCGGACGGTCGTTGCACGGAAGTCCTCTCCGGCCTCAAGGCGGGAGACAAGGTGCTGCTGCATCCGCCGGACACGGTGAAGGACGGTACGGCGGTGGTGGAGCGCGGGGAATGAGAGACGAAGCGGCGGTCTTGGGAGCCGCCTCAGAATTTCACCGCGATGCCGCTGGTTAGACTCGTGTCATGGTGCTGGCGATTGAAGGCTGGCCTGTTGTCATAGTGGTAAACGGCCGCCACGCGGAAGGCGATGTTGCCCGTAATGTGGGTGTCCAGAGCCGCCGAGCTGGTGACGGTGAAATTCTCCGGATCGGCCGCTTCGCCGTTGAAGACGGTGGATTGGTTGAGTGTGCAGCGCGGGCTGATCGTCCATACCAGACGTTCCGCCGCTTGCAGCGAGGCGAAATTGTCATCCTTTCCGCCGACTTCCTCCAAGGTGTATCCCGGGCCGGCTTCCAAGCTTAGTGTCAGGTCGTCGCGTTTGACGAAATAACAGCCTGCCACCAGTCCCGGTGTCAGCCGGTAGTCCACCTCCGCGATCGAGTCGCGCAGGTAGCCCGTGTTCGCTCCCAAGAACCAGCGGCTGGCAGGCAGCAGCCAGTTGTAGCGGACATCCGCGCGGATCGTGTCCACTGACTTTGTTCCATCATTTTCGGTAGATGCCGATGCGGCGTTGAAGAAGAACTCGTTTCGCGGCGAGCGATGTGCCGTGTCGAATCCCGCGGTGATGCTGCTGGTGTCCGAGTTTCCAGTGGCGGACGAGAAGCCGAGTGCGGCGGTCGTCGTCCATCCCGGTGCCGCAGCGGCTTTCGCGGGGGTGTCGGGCTTGAGCGTCCGGCGTGTTGTTTCCGCCGGTTTCGGGATGCCGCCCAGCGCGTAGGCCAGCCCGACGATCGCGGTGGTGTCGCCTTTTTCGCGGCCCGCCGCCGGGGTGTTGTCCAGTTGGTGCCGCACGAATATCCGCAGGGACCAACGGTCGGTGATCAAGGTGTCGATCCCCGCCTCCGCGGTGATTGTGTGGTTCTCGAAATCCCCGATTTCCGGGGAGAACGCCAGCGATTGCCAGAGCTTCGACCGGGTGCCGAATTTGTATTCGAACTTCTCCGCCAGCCGCAGATTCGCGTAACCCGAGGCCAGCCCCGACTGCTTCTCCCACGTGTATCCCGGCCCGGCTTCAAAGGCCAGGCTCGCGCGTTCGCGCTTGAGTAGATAGTAGCCGAGCAGCGCGTCCAGACTGAAGCGGTAGCCGATATCCGCCACGTCGTCCGTTAGAAATCCCGCCTTTCCGCCATAGTAGAAGTGCTCTGCGACGAACCGGTTGTACTGGCCGTTCATCTGCAGCGAGTCCGTCGTCGCCACTCCGCCGTCCTTCGAGTAGAAGTAGTCAGCGCCCAGATAGATTTCATCCTCGGCCGTCAGGCGTGACCCCAGCACCTGCATGCCATAGGAGACACTCTGCGCATTCCCGTCCGCCACCGACAGGCCCGCCGCGCCCGTCACCTCCCAGCTTTCGTTGGAAGCTGGCGGGGTGGGTGGGCCCGCGTCGGTCGTTCCCGCGGGCGAGTGGTTCACAAGACCCGCCACCAACAAGGCAGCGCCGATGGATGAAGAGGAGTTCTTCAATTTCATTTTGATCAATCCGCGCCCGGGGCGATTCATTCGCGTGGCGGTCCCGGCGGGGACCCTTGGCACCGGGTGCGTCCCGCGGGACTACTGGCTGAACCCTCCTTGTTCAAGAAGGAATCCCCCGCTTTTTCAACGGCATTGCTCCGATCAGGAAGCGACATGCCCCCATCAGGCCATGATCTTGCTGTGCCGGCTTGAGCCCGCTTGCGAATTCATACACTCCCTGCGAAATGGCAATCTCCGGAACAAATTTCACCAATGTCAGGCCCCCCTTCCCGAACCAGGACACGGAAACCCAAGAGGCCGGCCCTCCATTCGATTGACGCATGGGTTTTCAGTCCGAATGCTCCGCCGGGTGAAACGTCTGCTCGCCCGACTCTCGAACGCTTTTCCGTTATGGATCATGCTGGGTTGTGTGTGGGCGTGGTTTCAACCGAGCGCGTGGACGTGGTTCCGGCCGCATATCGAGCCGGGCCTCGGGGTGATCATGTTGGGGATGGGGCTGACCCTGCGGTTTGCGGATTTCGCGGCAGTCGCGAAGGAACCGAAACACGTGGCGCTGGGAGTGGCGGCGCAGTTTCTCATCATGCCGTTGGCGGGATGGGGGATCGCCAGTGCGTTCCGTTTGGAGACTGGCTTGGCGATCGGATTGATTCTCGTTTCCTGTTGCCCGGGCGGCACGGCGTCCAACGTGATCTGCTACCTCGCGCGGGCGAACGTGCCGCTCAGCGTGTTGCTGACGATGTGTTCGACGGTGGTGGCGATTTTCGCGACGCCATGGCTGACGCGGTGGCTGGCGGGTGCGTGGCTGCCGGTGGATGCCTGGGCTTTGTTCCGCTCGATGATTGTCGTGGTGCTCCTGCCGCTGGTCTGCGGCGTGACGGTGAACACGTTGTTAGGTAAAATGAAGAGATCGGCGCGGGTGCGGGAGTGGATCGATGTCATCGGGCCGCTGTTGAGCGTGGCAGTGATCGTGTTGATTGTTTCCTGCATCGTGGCCTTGAAGAAAGAGGCGATTGCGGATGCGGCGCTGCAGTTGTTTGTGTCGGTGTTCCTGCTGCATTTGTTCGGGTTTGGCGTCGGGTATGGGTTCGCGCGTCTGGCGGGCTGTCGCGAAGCGTTGCGGCGCACGATTTCCATCGAGGTAGGCATGCAGAACAGCGGACTCGGTGCGGCGCTCGCCACCAAACATTTCCCGCATCTCGCGCTCGCGCCGGTGCCGGCGGCGATCTCCGCGGTCTATCACTGTCTCATCGGCAGCGTGCTCGCCGCGTGGTGGCGCAGGCGCTTGCCGGATGATGCCGAATAGCCGTGGTCTACATTTCCACCAGTTTTTCCATGACCGCTTCTGCTGTTAGGTCGGAGAGGATGCCTGCCGGCGCCCGGACGGACCGGGTGCGTGGCGAGTCGATCGGCCACGGGCCGAAGCGCAGGGGGGAAGTGGGGCCGAAGATGGCGAGCACCTTGTTGCCGACGGCGGCGGACAGGTGCATCGGGCCGCTGTCGTTGCCGATGAAGATGGAAGGCTGGCGGCAGAGCTCGATCATTTCATCAAGCGGGCAGCCGGTGAGATTCAGGAAACGTCCGTCGGGCGGGGTGGTTTGCGGAGTTGTTGGCTGGCCGGCGCACCAGGCGATGCGGCTGTTGGGGATTTTCTCCCAGATCAGACGGGTGAGTTCGTTGAATCCCTTCCATTCCTTGTCCACGCCGCGACTGTCGGTGAAGATGACGAATTGCTTGTCGGGCTCGCCATCGAAAAACGACGACCATTCGAAGGTTGGGCCGGGATTCAGTTCGAGCGGAAAGGTGACTTCGGGGTCGAGGTCCGCGCCTAACGGGAAGCCCTGAAGGACGCGGATGGCATGGTGCGGGCCGTCTTCGTCCGGCAGCTCGATGCGGCTGGTATAGAAGAACCCGGCGCCTTCGCGGTTGTCACGGCGGCCCCATTTGACGGGGGCGTTCGCGGCGGCGGCCATGAGGCCGGAGCGGAACAGGCCCTGCATGTCCCAGACGGCGTCGAAGCTGCGGCCGTGCAGGGTTTTCAGCAGGTGCCAGAGCCCTCCAACGCCTTCCTTGCGGCGAAAATGAATCACTTCATGGATAAAGGGAGCGGCTTCGACCAGCGGCGCGAAGCGGTCGCGGGCGACCCAAGTGACGTGACAGTCCGGTAGTTGGCGGGTCACCGTTTGCAGAATCTGCAATCCGTGCACGATGTCACCGAGCGATGACGGCTTGACGACGAGCAGGCGTTTCATGATCAGATCGTGGCGGCCGGTGGCCACTACGCGGGTGCCTTGTCGAGGCTGAAAGCGTCGTGCACGGCGCGGGCGGCATCCTCGATGCGGGTCTCGTCCACAGTGACGGCGATCTTGATTTCCGAGGTGGAGATCATGCCGATGTTGATGCCGGCCTCGCCGAGCGCCTTGAACATGGTGGCGGCCACGCCGGAGTGCGAGCGCATGCCGATGCCAACGGCGGAGAGCTTGGCGATGCCGGCCTCGGTCTCGATCTTCGAGTTTGCCATCGAACCGAGCAGCGGCTTGAGCGCGGCCTGGGCTTTGCCGAGATCGCTGGAGTGCATCGTGAACGAATGGCGGGCGCAGCCGTCGTGGGCGATGTTGGAGATGATCATGTCGAGGTTGATCTCCGCATCGGCGAGGGTGCCGAGGATGTTGCCGGACATGCCGGGCTCGTCGGGGATGCCGGTGAGGGTGATGCGTGCCTGTGAACGCTCGATCGATACGCCGCGGATGACGACGTTTTCCATGTTGGGATGTTCTTCTAACACGAGGGTGCCTGGGTTGTCGTTGAGGGAGGAGCGGACTTCGAAGACGACGCCAAATTTCTTGGCGAACTCAACGGAGCGGGACTGCATGACTTTGGAGCCGGACGAGGCCATTTCCAACATTTCATCATAGGAGATTTCGGGGAGTTTGCGGGCGTTTTTGACGATGCGCGGGTCGCAGGTGTAAACGCCGTCCACATCGGTGAGGATCTGGCAGAGGTCCGCCTTGAGGGAAGCGGCGACGGCGATGGCGGTGAGATCGGATCCGCCGCGGCCGAGGGTGTGGATCATGCCGTCCGGGGTGACGCCCTGGAAACCGGCGACGACAAGGGTTTTGCCCTCATCGAGGAAACCACGCATGAGCGAGGGGTCCATGTTGAGGATGCGGCCGCGGGTGTGGGAGCCGGTGGTGTGGATGCCCGCCTGGCGGCCGGTGATGGAGGTGGCGTCCACGCCGAGTTCCTGAAGGGCCATCGAAACGAGGGCGATGGATTGTTGTTCGCCGGTGGCCAGCAGCACGTCGAGCTCGCGCTCGCTGGGGTTTTCGGAGAGCTCCCTAGCCATCTTGATGAGGCCGTCGGTGACGCCGGACATGGCGGAAACCACGGCGACGACCTGGTTGCCCTCGTCGCGGGTGCGTTTCATCCGTGTGGCGACGTTGCGGATGCGATCGAGCGTGCCGACGGAGGTGCCGCCGTATTTTTGAACGATGAGAGCCATGGGTTGAGCTCCGGGAGTGAAAGGGACTGGCGGGGGCTTGGCAAGGAAATCGAAACGCGGTCATCCCCATGTTTTGGCCCAATCGGCGGGCAGTCGGATGGGTTTCCCCTCGGGCATCAAGACAAGTGCGAGCGACTGGCGTGCGGTCACGAGGAGCGTGCCGTCGGATTCGCGGATCATCTCGAAGGCGCACCAGAAGCGTGCCTTGGAGAGTTCGTCGAGGCGGCCGCGGATGGTGATCCAGTCGCCGAGTTTCGCGGGGCGCCTGTAGTCGATCTCGGTGCGGGCGACGACCGGGAAAATGCGGGATTCGGTCATGGTCCGGAGGTCCATGCCCATCGCTGCGGCGAGACGGGTGCGGCAGGTTTCGATCATCCGCAGGTAGGCGATGTTGTGGACGACTCCGCCGCAGTCCGTGTCGAAAAACATGACTTCCTCGCGGGTTTCAAGGCGGGGTGCGGTGCTTTGCATGGGGGAAATCTGAGGGAATCGGATGAAAACCGCAATGTTGGCTTGAGAGAAGTCGCGCTCGGTTCAGGTTAAGGGAAAAATGACGCTGACGAACGGGAAATCATGGATTTTGCTCGCCGGATTGTCGGTCAGTCTCGTCTGCGAGCTTTCGACTAGAGAATTCGCGTTGCCTGCCGAGGGGGGGTGGCTTTCCGGCGCGACAGGATTCCTCTGGAAGTAGAGGAGCTGGCGGAACTTTTCCGGAAGCTTGAATTATTGGCTCGGGAATTGGATGCGGAGACCCCGGCCAAGCTGCGTGGCGCTGCGCCGATGTTGAGCCGCCCGAGGACACCGGAATCCTGCTTGCGAGGGCGGAAGTCAAAGCTCCACTCTGGCAGATTTCCGTCGAGTCCGGCACAGGACCGTGGAATCTGGCACCAACGCCCCTCCACATGACGGCGGTAACGGGAAAAGCAGGCCGCAGGAAGAGGCGGGGTTTTCCATCGTGTTTGGCGGTTCCAGGCATCCGGAAGCGTTCTTCCAACTGGCTGAATCGCTGAAGGCTCTCCTCACGAAACAACACGGAGCTCTTCCCAAAGGGGGGCTGATTCAGGCATCCGGGGATCGTCCGGTCTGGGTTTCCCGAAAGGTTCTTGCGGCGGAACTCCGCCTTGCGCTCGATTTGGTGCCAACGATTCGGACGCAATCAGATAGTTGGACGGGCTCGATGGAGGTCACGGATGTTGCCAATGTCGGTGATGTTCATGAGAGTTGTCGTACGATGGTGGATGGTCTCGCTCGATATGCGGACAAAGACGACCGGGACTTGATGGAGGCGGCGTGGGAAATTGTGAGTGCCGTCCGGAATCTGGACCGGGCGTCACGTTCACGGGCCGAGAGCTACTTGGTCGATGAGGGCATACAATCCGCTAGGGCCAATCTGAAATCCCAATATGATCGGTTGATCAGAAAGCTCGCCGAAGAAACCGGCGATAGGACAGCTGCGACGGATCGCTGACCCACCCGGAGATCTGCGGCACCGGGATCTCGAATCACGCTTACTGCTGCGGGTTTTTTCACCAACGGAGGAGTCGGCTGACAGCGGCTCGTATGGCGGTTTCCAGCACTGCGGCTTCGCCGTGGGTGAGGGGGATGGTCACTTTCCGTAGTGATTTGTCGGTGGAATCCTGACGTGAAACGGTCATGAGATAGGGCGCGCGCTCCGGATCCTCGCGTGGAGTGAGTTCGAATGCACTGTTGGCTTTCTCGGATTGGTGGAAGAGTTTGGCTTGAGGCAGCTGGCCCTGCAGGGTGGCGAGCACCATTCCAAGATCCGAAAGCCCCCATTTCATGGTGATTTTGTGTTCCCAGTCGAACCGTTTTTCGCCCACCTGGTTGGTGGCATCGACGAACACGGAGGCTTTTGCGCGATTGATGCTGAAGCGGACGACCCCGCCGCTGCCGCGGGAGTTTGGTTTGTAAATGGCGTAGTCCGAAGAGCGCTCGGCGGTGGTGGCGGATGGGGCGGGGGATGGATCAATGACGGTGTCTTTCATGGGATTGGGGGATGGAATTCGGATGCAATCTGGCGCGCTCATGGCATGGCTGCAAGTAAAAAGTGTTCAAGTGAACATTTTTACGAAAATGAATCTTGGCCGGATGGAATTCGAGGCTCAGGTTGTGCGCGGTGAACGTCCGGGTATTGATCGATGGTCCTTCGGAGCTGGTTTTTGACTATGCAGTGCCGATCGGCTTGGACGTGCGTCCGGGTTGCCGGGTGCGCGTTCCTCTGCGCCGGAAGGCGGCGACTGGGACGGTGCTTTCCATCGTGGAGGGCGAGCAGATGGACTTCGCGCTGCGCGAGTTGGATTCATTGATCGATCCGGAACCTTTGATCACGCCGGTCCTGCTCCGGGCGGGGGAATGGATCGCGGATTATTACGGTTGCGGAATCGAGACCGTGATCCGCTCGTTGCTGCCGGAGTCGGTCAGGTCTGAGGAAAATTCGGCGAAAACCCGGCGCGTCGCCGTCATGGATGTCACTCCTTCGCCGGAGGTGTTGGAGAAGTTGGTCAAGCGGGCTCCCCGGCAACATGCGGTTCTTTCCCTGTTGGCCCACGCGCCGGGCATGCGTCTGCCGGTGTCCGATCTCGGAGATGGCTCGGCGGCGGCGCTGAAGGCGATGGAGAAGTCCGGCCTGCTGCGCCTTGAGCAGGAGGAAGTCCGCCGCGATCCGGAGGCGGATGGCGTGGACGAGGTGCTTGAATCCAAGCCGCTCGAGCTCAATGAGGACCAGCGGCGCGCGCTGGACGCCATCCTCGCCGGTCTCGAATCCCCCGTGCCGAAGCCGGTGCTTTTGTTAGGTGTGACGGGTTCCGGCAAAACCGAAGTCTATCTTCAGGCGGCGCGCCACGTGCTGGACCTCGGGAAAACCGTGCTCGTGCTTGTCCCGGAGATTTCCCTGACGCCGCAGACGGTCAGGCGGTTCAAATCCCGCTTCGCTGCCATGCAGGACCAAGTGGCCGTGCTGCATTCGAACCTCTCCCAAGGCGAGCGTTTCGACGAGTGGCACCGCATCCGCAAAGGCGTGGCGCGCATCGTGATCGGCGCGCGTTCGGCGGTGTTCGCCCCGCTGCCGGATCTCGGTCTGATCCTCGTGGATGAGGAGCACGAAAACACCTACAAACAGGAAAACGTGCCGCGTTATCACGGGCGCGATGTCGCGGTGCTGCGGGCGGCCTTCGAGCGCTGCGCGATTGTGCTAGGATCCGCGACCCCTTCGTTGGAGTCATGGCATAACACCCGGCTTGGAAAATACGAACTTCTGCGTCTCGACAAACGTGCCGACGGCCAATCCATGCCGCTGGTGCGCATCGTGGACATGCGGCTGGAAAAAGGGAAACACAAGGGCGGGCCCGCGATCCTATCCGACAAGTTGCGGACGGCGCTCGAGCAGCGCTTGGAAAAGGGCGAACAGGCCATCCTGTTCCTCAACCGCCGTGGTTTCGCCCGCTCGCTCCAGTGTCCGCAATGCGGCTATGTCTGCGAGTGCCCGCATTGTTCGGTGGCGTTGACCTATCACCGCACCGACGAGCGGCTCGTCTGTCATGTGTGCGGGCACCAGGCGATCGTTCCGCGCAAGTGCCCGGAGTGCAAGGACCCTGCCATCATCCTGCAGGGCTATGGCACGCAGAAGGTCGAGGAGGTCATGGCCAAGGTGTTGCCCAAGGCGAAGATCGCCCGTATCGATGCCGACGCGATGCGCCGGAAGCACGCGCTGCGCGATATCCTCAACGCCTTCAAGTCCCACAAGATCGATATTCTGATCGGCACCCAGATGATCGCCAAGGGGCTGCATTTTCCGAACGTCACGCTGGTGGGCATCCTCAATGCGGACCTCGGTCTTCACGTGCCGGATTTCCGGGCGGGCGAGCGGACCTTCCAACTCGTCACGCAAGTCGCCGGTCGTGCCGGCCGCGGCGATCTGGAGGGCGAGGTGATCGTGCAGACCTTCACGCCGCATTCACCGTCCATCCAGTATGCGCGGAAACATGATTTCGACGGGTTTTCCGAACAGGAAATGGAATTCCGGCAGCAGTTTTCGTTTCCGCCTTTCGCGCACTGCGCGGTTCTAACGGCGCGTTCGAATCATGAACGGCGCGCCGAGTTCACTCTGCAAACCCTGTATCTTCGGCTTGCCGAAAATCTTCCCGCCGGGATCACGCTTGGCGAAGTTCTGCCCTCGCCGCTGATCCGCTCCCACGGCCAGTTCCGCTTTCAAATCACGCTGCGCTCGCTGCGCGCCCGGCCGCTGACGCGTCATGTGCAGTCCGTGTTAGCGAAAACCTCGCTGCCGGAGGACGTCACCGTCGTGTTCGACATGGACGCGCTCAGTTTTTCCTGAGGCCGAGACGTCTCTGGTTCATTGCACGCGTTTTTTTAAAAGCCGCCCATTCCGGCGCCTCGCGGTCACGTCGGCGGAGATCGGCGTAAATCCCTGCAGATAAGTGGATTGGGATTTTTTGAATCGTTGAAAGGGGGCCCTTGCCAAGTGGTAACGACAGATTAAATCTCAAACCGTTCAAAAATAATTCAAAAACTTTCTTGTAAGGAGACCTGTAATTTCATATTTCTAAAAAAGTCAAAGCTGCATGAGAGTTTTGACCCAAACTGAATCAACTGCTGTCCAACACCAACCAGATCCAAGCGGGGTTCGCCCCGATTGGATCATCCCACAATTCGCCTGAAGCGTGAGTCCCTTTCGCGTTTCAGGCAGCCCGGATCGGGATTCGTCCCTAACTGGCAAAGCCCACCGGTTCACCCACCGGCGGTCCGCGTCATGATTTCCGCCCGGGTTGTCCGTCTCTCGGGAACGTCCCATTCCCGAGGTGCAAGACGGAGGTTTTGTGTTCACCGCTGACCCTTACAACCGCCATGAAAACCAGCCGCTTGGCCGTCCCGGCCAACCCGCGCGCAGGCTCGCTCCGACGTGCCTTTGCGCCCGTATTCCGCCTTGGAAGCCCGCTTCGCCGGGTCGCCACCGCGTTCCTTGCGCCCGCCGTGCTTTCCGCATCCGCGTTCGCGGTGAACCTATCTTGGAATCCGAATCCGGAACCCGACATCACCGGGTATCAGTTGAGCTACGGTACCAGCCCTGGCGTCCGCACCGAGATCCTTGACGCCGGACTGAACACCTCGATCTCGGTCTCCGGGCTTGCTGCGGGAACGACTTATTACTTCGCGGTGACCGCCACCAATGAAGCGGGCCTGCAGAGCGCGCCATCGGACGAGATTTCCTATCAGGAACCGGACGGTCCGGTAGATCCACCGGCTTCCCCCGGTTCCGAGATTCCCTCCACCGGTTGGACAGTGAAATACGCGAGCAGTGAGGAGACCCAGGAGGAGGACGGCAGGGCCGTTAATGCGATTGACGGCGATCCCGACACCTACTGGATGTCCCGTTGGTCCACGAATTACCAACGGCCACCCCACACCCTCCAGATCGACCTTGGAACGGCGCAATCCATTCAGGGATTCCGTTATCTTCCGCGGCAGGATGAACTCGATTTCGGGAGCGTCGGACAATATGAATTCTATGTGAGCATGGATGGCTTGGACTGGGGCTCGCCGGTCGCCAAAGGTGTTTTCACCGATACAAATTCCGAAAAGGAAGTGCTGTTTGCTTCGAAAACCGGGCGCTACGTGCAATTCAGGGCCATCACCTCTCTGGATGGCAGCATCCTGGCCTGTGTGGCTGAATTGAACCTGCTGCAAGGCGGAGACATTCCCCCGCCGGAAAACGAAGCGCCGGTGGCTGTCGCGCAATCGATCGGGGCTCTTGAGGACGATACTGTGCCAATCCTCCTGTCCGCCGGTGATCCGGATGGTGATCCTCTGACCTACTCGATCGTGAGCGGTCCGGCGACAGGCACACTCTCCGGCACCGCGCCAGAGTTGACTTACACTCCTGCCGCGGATTTCAACGGCTCGGATTCGTTCACCTTCGAGGTGGACGACGGTTTGGCGGTGTCCAACACGGCCACGGTTTCGATCACGGTGGCCCCGGTGAACGATCCACCGCTCGCGTCATCGAAGTCCGTGACCACCGACGAGGATGTTCCTGTCGCCATCGTGCTGCCCGCCAGCGACAAGGACAGCGGCAGCCTGAGTTATATCATCGTCAGCGGCCCATCGAACGGCGCGCTCTCGGGCACCGCTCCATTCCTCACGTATGTGCCGACCGCCGGATTCAGCGGCTCGGATTCGTTCACGTTCCGGGCCAGTGATGGGTTGGTGAATTCGAACACTGCGACGGTTTCCATCACGGTGAATTCGATCAATGATGCGCCGATGGCGGAGTCGGCGTCGTTCGCCACCCTCGAAGACACGCCGGTCTCGATCCATCTGTCGGCCAGCGATGTGGAAGGAGATCCACTGACCTACACCGTCATGAGCCCACCGAGCGGAGGCACATTAAGCGGCACCGCGCCGAATCTGACCTACTCGCCGGGCGCGGATTTCAACGGCTCGGATTCGTTCACGTTCCGTTCGAACGATGGAAGTCTGAATTCAAACACTGCGACGGTCTCCATCACCGTCACCGCGGTAAACGATGCTCCGGTTGCCGTTTCGAAGTCGGTGACCACCGACGAGGATGTGCCGGTCGCCATCGTGCTTGCCGCCAGCGACAAGGACGGTGATCTGCTGGATTACATGATTGTGGAGGGGCCGGTCCATGGCTCGCTTTCCGGGACCGCACCGAACTTGAGCTACTCGCCGGATGCGGGGTTCAGCGGTTCGGATTCGTTCACCTTCCGCGCGAACGACGGCAGCGCGAATTCGAGCACGGCGACGGTTTTCATCACGGTGCATGCTATCAATGACGCGCCGGTGGCGGTCTCGACCTCGGCGACCACTGCCGAGGACACCTCGGTTTCCATCCATCTATCCGCGACCGACGTCGATGGGGATTCGCTGACTTATACCGTGATCGATCCGCCTTTGAAAGGCACGCTGACGGGGGCCGCGCCGGATTTCACGTATGTGCCGGATGTGGATGTCAGTGGCGCGGATTCCTTCACGTTTAGCGCTAATGACGGCAGCGTGAATTCGAACACGGCGACCGTTTCCATCACCATCACCCCGGTGAATGATCGGCCGGTCGCGCTCGCCGGGTCCGCGGCCACGGTGGTGGGTGAGCCGGTCTCCGTGGTGCTTTCCGCCTTCGACAAGGACAGCCCGTCGCTTAAATTCTCGATTGTGAGCGGACCTTCCAAGGGCTCGATCACTGGAAGTCCGCCGAATGTCAGTTACCTGCCGAACGCGGATTCCAGCGGCAACGATTCGTTCTCTTTCCGCGCCAACGATGGAGAGGCGGATTCGGACGTCGCCACCGTCTCGATCTCGGTGGATGCAGGCGTTCTTCCTCCTCCACCGCCGCCTAACATCCGGCCTGTGTTTGCGGCGGATCCGATCGTCATTCCGGCCGTCGAAGACACGGCGCTCGCCGGCCGACTTGATGCGTCCGATCCTGATGAAGGCGGCACTCTGGTATTTTCGAAGGTTTCCGGTCCGACTTGGCTGACGGTTTCCCCGAGCGGGGCGCTAGGTGGCACGCCATCGAACGAGGATGTGGGAGTCAATGCGTTCACCGTCCAAGCTGCGGACTCATGGGGCGCGAGCGCGAGTGCGAGTCTGGTCGTCACGGTGGCCAACACCAACGACGCACCCGTTTTCATCCTCAATCCGATCACCTGCCCAGAGGGCGGGGAGGAGGTGGCGTATGAGGGGGAAACCATTGCCGGCACCGCCGTCGATGTGGATGCCGGAGACTCCATCGCCTATGCGAAGGTTTCCGGTCCGGAGTGGTTGGAAATCTCAGCGGATGGTGCGTTGTCGGGCATGCCTCCCGCCGGCAGTTCGGGCTTGAACCTCTTCACCGTCCGAGCCACCGACAAGGCCGGAGCCTTCGGCGAATCGATTCTCCGGATTTCCATCAGTTCCCCGGATTTGCCGCTGCCATGGGAATTGGCGGACCTCGGGAGCACCGGCCAGCCAAGCCGGGCGGCCTATGCGTCCGGAAGTTTCACGCTCACAGGGTCCGGAAATCTCGCGGGATCCTCGGATTCCGGATGTTATGTCTGGCAGTCATTCAGCGGAGATGGATCGATCACCGCCCGTTTGATTTCTCCGGGAGATGGCGGCAGCGATTCGATGGCGGGCGTGATGATCCGCGATTCCCTCGCCTCGAATTCCCGACATTGTTTCATCGGGATGGACGGTCGCGGTGGGTTCCGCTGGTTGCGCCGGAGCAAGACGGGGCGATCGACGAGTTCCACGACCTCCGGCACCGGATCGCCTCCAGACACCTGGCTGCGTTTGGTCCGCACAGGCCGGACAGTCTACGCGTATACGAGCACGGATGGTTCCAAATGGTCCCGCGTCGGTTCGACGTCCACGAGGATCGGGCGGAATTGCTACATCGGACTTGTCGTCGCCAGCGGCACGGAAAGCCTCGGTTCCGCGACCTTTTCGGAGGTGGAGGTGAGTCCCTGACTGCCAGTGAACCCTTGTTCCAGCGGCAGTGCGGTTGAGAGGACTCCCGCAGGCGGGTGTCCCATCGATTTCATGTGGATGGATTCGATCGCCGCCTGTCGTGGAAGTTTTGGCGTCTGTTCTCACCGCAGGGCTTGTCAAAGCCGGGTGCTTGAGGAAACTACCATTCTCCGCCAAGCTGGAGGGCGCTGCGACTTGAGGAACCAACCATGCATTTTTTAGGGATTGAAATCGGCCATGGCGGCACCCGTGCGGTGGCGCTGGACCTTGAGTCCTCGGTGATTTGCGCCGAGGCATGGGTTCCGCACGATTGGATCGAGGGGCTCCCGACCGGTTATCGCGAACAGAATCCGGCGCAATGGATCGAGGCGGTGCACCGCGCCGTGCGCGAATGCCTCACCGCATTGGGCGATCAAAAAGACAGCGTCGCCGCCATCGGTGTGGCCGGCCCCCGCCGCGGACTCGTCCTGCTCGACGAGGGAAACCGCATTATCCGCCCGGCAAAACTGGCGGGCGATGTCTCGGTGAAACGCCAAGCCGACGAGATCGCCCGGGCCTTCGGTGGTGCACCCGGCCTGATCGAGCTGGCCGGCCAAGCACCCGGCGTGGAGTCCGCCGCGGCGGAATGCCTCTGGCTCAAGCAACATGAGCCCTATCATTTCCAACGGGCGACGAGCATCCTCACCGCTCAGGATTTCATTTCCTACTGGCTCACCGGCGAGCGCGGCACTGAAGCTGGCAGCGCTTCGGCTACCGGCCTACTCGACATCCGGACCCGCGCGTGGGCCGCGGAGTTGCTTGATTTCATTGATCCCGAGCTTGCGGCGAAACTCCCGCCCATCGGTGGGGCGGATCAGCCCCGCGGATTGCTGCGCCAAGCGCTCGCCCGCGAGTGGGGGCTTTCGGAAAACGTCCAGGTGGGTGCGGGAAGCGCCTCGCCGATGCTTTCCGCGTTGGCTGCCGGATGCGTGGTGGATGGCACCGTTGCGGTGGAACTTGGTGCCGCGGGAGTGATTGTCGGGGTCGGGGCCGCGCCCGTCATCGACTATCGCAGCGAAATCACCTCGCTTTGCAATGCTACGAACTCGTGGCTCGGCCTCGCCACCACCATCAATGCCGCCGTGGCACCCGAGGTCCTGCGCCGTCACTACGGATGGAGTGCCGAACAATTCGAGTCCATGGTCGCCGGAGTCTCGCCCGGTGCGGATGGCCTGATGATGTTGCCGTATTTCACCGGCGAATCGATTCCACGCCTGCCGGATGGAACCGGCGTGCTCCACGGCATGACTGCGGAAAATTTCACACCCGCCCATATGGCCCGCGCGGCGGCCGAAGGAGTGGCGCTCGGCATGGGGTATGCCATGAGCCGTCTGCGCGATCTTGGCTTCGATCCGGCCGAGATCCGCTTGCTGGGTCCGGGCGCGCTCAGCCCCGTGATGCGCCAACTCATCGCCGATGTCTTTGGCGCACCGGTCGTTCCGGTTTCCAGCCGCCAAGGGGCAGCCGTCGGGGCCGCTATGCAGGCCGCCGTCGGGTTTTTCCACCAATGCGGCGAGTCGCTCGGGTTTGAGGAAATCGCCAGTTATCTCGTTGCCGGCGATGCCGGGTCCCGCTGCGAGCCGGACATGCAGGCGCATGAGCTCTATCAGGAATTGATGTCCCGCCAGCAATACCTCGTCGATACCCTGCATCCCGCCGGTTTCCTGTGATGGCATTTGTTTCCCGCATCCGATGAGTTCGAAAAAAGGCAGTGAAATCCGCAGCGACCGCAAGTCCGCGCTGTTCGGTGCCGCTGCCGGGTGGATGATGAAACTGCTCGCCGCGACCCTCCGCCTCGACGTGCGTGACCTCTGCGGTCTCGGTTCGCCGGACGCCGCCACGCCGCCCGTCATCTACATCCTCTGGCACAACCGATTTTTCGTCGTGCCTCCCGCATGGCAAAAACTCTGTGGCTCCCACCGCAAGGCAGTCACCCTCACCAGCGCCAGCCATGATGGCGACATGGTCGCCCGTGCCATGGCGGTCTTCGGCCTGGGTGCCGTTCGCGGTTCGTCGTCGCGCCGGGGCGTTGCCGCGCTCGTCGGCCTCAAGAAATCACTCAAGGAGGGCAATGACATATGTCTCACCCCTGACGGCCCGCGAGGCCCACGCTACGTGATTCAGCCCGGCGCCATCAAGCTCGCCGAGTCCAGCGGCGCGGCGATCATCCCCGTGCATGTGCGTTTTGCCTCCGCATGGCGTTTGAAAACATGGGACCGCTTTGTCATCCCAAAGCCCTTCAGTCGGGTGGAAGTCACCTTCGCCGAACCCGTCCACGTTTCCCGCGGCATGGACGCCGATGCTTTTGAAAGCCACCGCCTCAAAATCGAATCCCTGATGATTCAAGGCACCGACGACGCCTGATGCCATTCCAGATTAAAAATCCCACATCCAACGATCTCATGAACATACCCCGTATTCTTGATGGTAAAGCCGTCGCCGCCAGCGTGCTCGACGAGTGCCGAGCCGAAGCCGCCGCTCTGGCAGCCCAAGGCATTACGCCCGGACTTGCCGTGGTGCTCGTCGGTGAGGATCCCGCGTCGAAAGTCTATGTCGGCTCGAAAACCCGCACCTGCGGCGAGCTTGGATTCCATTCGCTCAAGATCGAACTCCCCGCAGAAACCACCCAGGATGAACTGCTGCAGGTCGTCCGCGATCTCAACGCCGACCCGGCCATTCACGGCATCCTCGTCCAGTCCCCGCCGCCCAAGCACATCGACGAGGAAGCGGTCATCCGCGCCATTGATCCGCGCAAGGACGTCGATGGATTCCATCCGGAAAACGTCGCCAAACTCGCGCTCGAAGACCCCAGCGGCTTCGTCCCCTGCACGCCCGCAGGTTGCATGAAACTCCTCGAAGTCGCCTGCATCGACACCAACGGCGCGGAAGCCGTCATCATCGGGCGCAGCATGATCGTTGGCAAACCGATGGCGTTACTGCTCGTTTCCAAGAAGGCCAACGCCACCGTGACCATCGCCCACTCGCGTTCCAAGGACCTGCCGGCCATCTGTCGCCGCGCGGACATCCTCGTTGCGGCGGTCGGTCGCCCGGAGATGGTCAAGGCCGACTGGGTGAAACCCGGTGCCGTGGTCATTGACGTCGGCATCAACCGCGTCGAGGACGCCTCGAAAAAATCCGGCTACCGCCTCACCGGCGACGTCGCGTTTCAGGAAGTCGCTCCGCGTTGTGCGGCCATCACCCCCGTCCCCGGCGGTGTCGGCCCCATGACCATCGCGATGCTGATGAAAAACACGCTGCAGGCGGCGCGTCAGTTGGGATAGGGAGTCGGGAAGCCGTTATTTGGCCGGGATGCCGGCGAAGTCTTCGGGGACTTTGGCGACGATGTAGGCGACGACTTCAGCGATCTGTTTGGGGCTGAGTTGCTGCCCCCATGCCTGCATTTTGGCACCGTTGTTGCCGGTGCTTTCGGGTGGGGAGCCATCGTTGATGATTTTAAAGATGTCCATCGGCTTGTCACCGAACTTCCATTCGTGATCGTTGAGCGGAAGGCCAGGGAGCGGGATCTTGTTGGTGCCGACGATCATGGTAGCGCTGAGGTCGGCGCCGTGACAGGCGGTGCAGTGGGTGAGGAAGGAGGCTTCTCCGGCGGCGATGACTTCGGGCTTGGTGGCCCATTCGTGGACGAGTGTGGAGTCGTCGAGGGTGGCGAGGGTTTTCTCGAGTTCGGCGGCTTTGGCTTGCTGGACGGCGACGATCTCCTGCTTGACGATCTCCTGCGGGGTCTTGAAGAAATCGGTGTAATAATAGACGGCCCAGTGGACGATGAACCAGACAATGGCGCCGTAGAAGGTGAAGAGCCACCAGTTGGGAAGCTTTTGATCGTATTCCTGGATGCCGTCGTATTCGTGTTCGCGAAGGATGATTTCGCCCTCTTCTTGCGCGAAATGTCCGCGTTTTGGTTCTTGGCTCATGGAGGTGTCAGGATTGGAGATTTTCGGGGTTTTCTTCGAGAGGCATGTTAGCGAGACGGGTGCGTTCGGACTTGCCAAGGCGCATGGCGCGGACGGTGACGAAGATGAAGACGGTGAAGAAGATGAAGAATGAGATGAACGGGATGATTTGAGCCCATTCCTCGACGAATACGCGTTTGAACATGGCGGCGGGGGTCAGTTGGAGGCTTCGGCCCGACGTTGGGTGTCCGGGTCAAGGGGCGAGGGTTCGGCCGGTCGCTCTCTTGTGACGTCTTGATAGGCACCGACTTTCTGGAGGTAGGCGATGAGGGCGACGACCTCGGATTTGGCGAGGTAGTTGCGCAAGGCGTCTCCATTGAGGTCCGGCTTGGACGGGAGATAAACCTTGGCGTCGACGAGCGACCTGGCGATTTCCTGGGACTGGGTTTCGACGCTGTCGCGGATTTCGTGCTGGTTCATGGCGGGCCATGGGACCCCGAGGCTGACTTGTGCGGCGATTTTTCCAGGCAGGGATTTCACGTCGGTCGTCTTGTCGAAGAGCCACGGGTAGGCGGGCATGTTGGAGCCGGGCGAGGTCTGGCGGGGATTGAGGAAGTGGTTGAAATGCCAGTCGTTGCCACGTTTTCCGACGCGCATGTAGGTGGCCCCGGCGGCGAGTGGTCCGCCCTCGTGGGCGAGATCGGGGCCGGTGCGCTTGGAGCCCCATTGATAGGGGTGGTCGAAGAGAGACTCGCCGAGGTGCGAGTAGTCATCGACGACGCCGGGGCGGCCGTAACGCATGACTTCCGGGACGAGCGTGCGGATCATCTGCGAGTGGCAGTTGTAACACCCCTCGGAAACATAGATGTCGCGGCCGGCGAGTTCGAGCGGGGTGTAGAGCTCCTGGAGGCGACCCTCGATGTTTTTCTCACGGTTAACGATGAGGGAGGGGATGATCTGGACCGATCCGCCGATGGCGACGGCGACGAAGACGAGCACGGTGAAGGGCAGGTAGTTCTCGATGAGGCGTTCGTGCCAGTTGGTCCACTTGTCCTTGGAGGCCTTGAAGGCGGTGATGGCCTTGTAGGAAAGGAGCAGGGCTACGATGAGGGCGGCCTTGTCCGCGTGCGGCGGGAGGAAGAACCAGAGGATGACAAAGCACATCGCCAGCACGATGTGGGCGAGGGGGTCGTTGAAGAGTCCTTCGCCGAGGGTCATTTTGTCCTTTTGTTTTGTCTCGAGCACGGTGATTTCCGCTGACTCGTCGACCGCCTGGCCGGAGCGGGCGGTTTTCCAGATGTTGATGGCGCAGAGGACGAAACCGATGAGGAAGAGGAACCCACCGAAGGAGCGCAGCCAGTAGAAGATCTGGATGCTTTCGAGGGTTTCGATGAACTCGTATTTGAGCGTGGTGCCGCCGGGATTGACCTGACTGAGCATGAGGCCCTGCATGATGCCAGCGCACCACATGGCGACGACGTAGATCAAAATGCCGGTAAGGCCGATCCAGAAGTGCATGTTGGCGAGGGCCTTGGACCAGAGCTGGGTTTTCCACAGGCGCGGGGCGAGCCAGTAGAACATGCCGGCGGCCATGAAGCCGTTCCAGCCGAGAGCGCCGGAGTGGACGTGGCCGATGGTCCAGTCGGTGTAGTGGGAAAGGGCGTTGACCTTGGTGATGGCGAGCAGCGGGCCTTCGAAGGTGGCCATGCCGTAGAAGGTGACGCCGGCGGCGAGGAACTTGATCACTGGATCGGTGCGGAGCTTGTCCCATGCGCCGCGCAGGGTGAGAAGGCCGTTGAGCATGCCGCCCCATGAGGGGGCCCAGAGCATGAGGGAGAAGAGCATGCCGAGCATTTGCAGCCAGCGTGGCAGGGCGGTGTTGAGCAGGTGGTGGGGGCCAGCCCAGATGTAGATGAAGACCAGCGACCAGAAGTGGACGATGGAGAGCCGGTAGGAGTAGACCGGGCGGTTCGCGGCCTTCGGCAGGAAATAATACATGATGCCGAGGATCGGCGTGGTGAGGAAGAAGGCGACGGCGTTGTGACCATACCACCACTGGACGAGGCCGTCCTGAAGGCCGCCGAAGATCGGATAGGAATGGGTGAACGAGGTGGGCAGCGAGAGGTGGTTGACGATGTAGAGCATCGCCACGGTGACAATGGTGGCGATGTAGAACCAGAGTGCGACGTAGAGGCTGGGTTCATTCCGTTTCGCGAGGGTCCAGAAGAAATTGATGGCGAAGATCACCCAGATCAGGACGACGCAAATATTGATGGGCCAGATGAGCTCGGCGTATTCCTTGCCGCGGGTGAAGCCCATGGGCAGGGTGATGGCGGCGGCGACGATGATGAGCTGCCAGCCCCAGAAATGGATTTTCGAAAGCAGGTCCGAGGCCATCCGGACTTTGCAGAGCCTCTGGGTGGAGTAGTAGATGCCGGCGAACATCATGTTGCCGACGAAGGCGAAAATGACCGCGTTGGTGTGTAGTGGGCGCAGACGGCCGAAGGTCAGATAGGAGATGCCGTCCGCCTTGATGGCTCCGAAGGTGATCATTTCAAGCCAGTGGCCGTTCATTTCCCAACGGGAGAGTTGGGTGGCGATGATGACGCCGACGAGCATTCCGACGATGCCCCAGAAGATGGAGGCGATCATGAAATGGCGGACCGACTTGTCGTCGTAGGTGATGGTAGTGGTCATGGGAGGTGGTGAGAGATAGCGGGGTCGGCCGGAGTCTTTACGACAGGAGGGTTCTCGGGATCAAGTGGCAACAGGGAGTCCCGCTCCGGGCTGCTGCGCCGGGCACGGCGGATCTCCACCGCGAAGCAGGCGATGAAGATGCCGGCGAGGCAGGAGGACACCAAGATAGTGAGAGCAAGAACGTTCATGAGCGGGGTCGGGGAGGGAAGCAGGGCACCGGACGCGCTTCTGAGCGAATTCTCTCAAAACGTGCGCGTATTCTATCGGATGTCGTGAATGGGCGCGTTGCGGCGCATCTCGCAGTGGAGCCACTCAAGGAAAACATCTCCGATGATGTGGGCAATGCATTTTTGATCCATCAACTCGGGATTGAGGGCCAGGTGGCAGGTTGCCGGGAGTTGGTTGAGGGTTCCGATGGCGGCATGGAAGGTGTTGGCAGGGTTCAACGCGTGAACGGAGACGCCGGGCGAGCGGAAGACGACATGGCCGCGCTGGCCGAGGGCGGCGAGGGTCCGCGGGTGGCCGGATTCCGGGGGGTTTTGCGGTTCGCTGAGGCCGAGCAGTCTGCGGTGGTTGGGATCCCGGGCGACTTTGGTGACGAGTTCCGGAGTGGCTGGCAGCCAGCAGCCGTCACCATCATCGTCATATTCGTTGAGATAGGTGGCGATTCCCTCGATCATTTTCGCGTAGGGAAATTTCTCGTCGCAATGCAGGATGATGGCGCAGGCGGAGGTCTTGCTGGTGGGATCGGCAAGGAGCCATTGATGGAAAACGGACATGGAAGTGGAGGCGGTCATGAGAGCAGAGCGGTTTCAGTCTGAACGTGGCCACCTGCTCATCATCCCGCTCCGCATCCCGTCTGGAAGGATGCGCGGATTTTCCGTGCCGTCTGCAAAGGGAAACTTAGGGAAGGATCATGAAGATCGAGCCCATGCTGGCCCAGTAGGCCCCTACGAGGGGGACCCAGCTCTTCTGATGTAGGGGAGGTCCTCGGCGCTGGGGATTACGGCCAGAAGGGACCAAGCGATGACGGGCAGGGTGAGATTTCGTGAGTCCATGGCCTCAAGCTTTCACTGAGAGCGGCCGGATTTAATCGCAAACGAGGCAATCATGGCTCACATCCGGAAGTCATCCCCGAGGTAGTGTTTGCGGGCGATAGAGTCGTTGACTTGTTCATCGGGCGCTCCTTCGAGGATGCGCGTCCGTCGTGCCCGGAGGCGGTGGCTCGAACCCTATCGATGCCGGAGGGGACTTGTGACTGCGGCGGGTAATGCAGCATTACACCGAGCACGTCACATGGCCCCGCAGGCAAGCAGTTCGCGTGACAACACGCCAGTGGATGTCTGGAGGTGCCGAGCGAAGAGTTGGTAATTGGAAAGAACGCCTAACAAATATGAGCATTGAAATCCAAGGACTTCTCTGACCCTGTCGATGTGAAACCTAACCCCATTTACTTTGGTTGGGCTGATTGCCCTTTATCGATGAATGGTCGGTTCCTCCACGAGAAACGCCTCGGCATCCGGAGCTACCCGTTCATGTGCTATTGAAGCCCGTTTTCGACCCCATGCATGCATATGCGACACCTCATGCAAAATGCCTTAGTCGGGCGAATTGCGGGGGAGGGCTTCAGCGAGCATCGCGGTGACTGATTTGTGGACATCTTCGATGTCCACAATCAATCCCTGGGTTCGGCAGATTCGCCCCATATGTAATCCGACCAGTCTGCCTTCCATGTCGTAGACCGGTTTGCCTGCGTCTTTGGCAAAGAGAGGAAGATCGTGACGAATAATGGAAGGGTATGGCGTCCGGTAAGAACTGATGATGGACGTGTCCTCCATGGGTCCTATGGATACAGGCTCTTTTATCGGTCTTCGGGTGTCACTCGCCACTCCCCAGCAAAGTCGCCCTCTGGTGTCTGGGCACATAAGTCCTGTTCCGGCCCGGATCGGGACTTCTTTGTCCGGCCACCGCATCGGTGAGAAAGTCTCTTCACCGATAATCTCAAGCAAGGCGAGATCCCATTCCTTGTCCGCCCCGGCAAATCGCAAAGCCGTTGCCGTATCCGGGGCTGTTTTGACAGTGAAGGCCTCGCCACCCTTGATCTCACTCCACTTGACGACCATGTGTCTGTCAGTTGCCGGCACACCGTAGGTGATGAGGCCGCGGCCATCAACAACCGCCAGAGGGAGAGGGGCCCCAAGGGGCAAAGCGGGAAGTCGGGCCACCAAGGAAGGATCATCAAGGCCGTATTCAACTTGCGCGCTCTCCAGAATCATCAGCGCATCCCCTCCCAGGTGGCGGACAACTTGGCCAAAGTCCAGTCGTGCACGGGAACCTTGGATGTTGTTCAGGAGGAGGTCCATGGCGGGAGGGTAACGGTCTTTCAATCGTTTCTGAATCTCACCAAACAGCAGTTGTCTCGTTCTCTCGTCACTTTGCTTGATGGCCACACTCAGCACTGCTTCTTCCGGATCACCCCAGACTTCGCCGCCCTCCAATCGATTTTTGTCTCGGTGGTAGGCATCAATCGGACAGTAGCGATTCACCCCAATTGGCCCGGCGTGCGTGCACAAACCGATCAACCGCCCATTGATGTCGAATAACGGCCCGCCCGAATCGCCGGGTTGGACTGCGGCATCTGAAACCAAGGATGTCGTTTTCCCGTCTTTCTGGACGGCGCAACGGATTCTGCCCAGTCGCAACTGGGCGGGCCGGTCCGTTTTGTATCCTGCGGTGTGGGCGTAGTGAAAACAGATCGCACCCGGCGCTGGAGCCGCTTCGGCCACCTCAACGGCAGGCCACTCGACGGATTCATCAAGGATCTTCAGGAGGGCTATATCCAAGGACTTGTTCCAGCCTACCAATTTGGCCAAGGGGGTGCGTCCATCTTCCAGTTGGATCGCAAATGGCTCTGGATTTTTGATCAGTCGGGCTGCCATATGACCGGCGGTCAGCACCCAGCCGTCCCGACTGATGATCGCGCCGGATGCCTGTTGACGTATGGCAACGCAAGCTCCCCGAACCTTGTCGAGTGAGGATTGAACCTTCCGGGTGATCTGCAACGGTGTAGGGTCTCCCGGTTGATCCGCAAACGGATCAACCTTTTCCTCTTCCGCTACTGAATGGGAAAGCCAGATGAGCAACAAACTGCCTAAGGTGCAAAGAGATGCACTCAGTCGTCTGGAAGTGATCTTCATGATGAGCTTTTGAACTGATTGGAATTTGCTTTTAGGCGGCTTCAGCCGCCAAGGGTGGGGGTTGAAGATGCGGGCCAAGGTCGCGCCGATCAAGAGAAACAGCGGTGGATCCACACACACAACAGCTATTTCTTTTACCCGGCACATCAATCTGCCCAACCCCATCATTCCTCACGAACCCATACAGGTTCACTCCGCCCCGTTCCCCAATCGGATCCCTGGATGGCCAAAGAGAGACGGGGGTTGGCCTGAAGGCGTGGCAGTGGCCGGGAGCCTGCTTGGATGGTTGTAGGCTGAGGGAAGGCGGGCGGCCAGGCGCTTGGGAGGGGTGCCTTGAACGATTGCGGGGGGGCGGGGAAAATGCTGAACGGGATCCTTGTGGAAGCGGCGGGGTGTGGCTGTTGCGTCATATTCGGAAGTCATCGCCGAGGTAGTGTTTGCGGGCGATTGGGTCGTTGACGAGTTCGTCGGACGCGCCTTCGAGGATGACGCGGCCGTCGTGGATAAGGAAGGCGCGGTCGGTGATGGTGAGGGTTTCGCGCACCGAGTGGTCGGTGATGAGGATGGCGAGGCCGTCGCGATCGCGCAGTTCGCGGACGATGCGCTGGATGTCCTCGACGGCGATGGGATCGATGCCGGCGAAGGGTTCGTCGAGCATGAGGAGCTTGGGGTCCGAGCAGAGCGAGCGGGCGATGGCGAGGCGGCGCTTCTCACCGCCTGATAGAGTGATGGCGATCGATTTGGCGAGTTTGGAGATGCCGAAGCGCGTCATCAGGTCGTGGGCGCGGTCATGGCGCTCGGCGCGGTTGAGATGGGGCCGGGTTTCGAGGATGGCGAGCAGGTTGTCGAGGACCGAGAGCTTGCGGAAGACGGACTCCTCCTGCGGCAGATAGCCGAGGCCGAGGCGGGCGCGGCGGTGCATCGGCATTCGGGAAATGTCATGTCCTTGGAAGAAGACCGAGCCGGAATCCGCGGGGACGAGACCGGCGATCATGTAGAACGAGGTGGTTTTGCCTGCTCCGTTAGGACCTAACAGGCCGACGATTTCACGGGGTTGGACGGTCATGGAGACACCGTCGACGACGGCGCGGCCGCCATAACTCTTGCGGAGGCCGTTGGCGAAGAGGACGGCGGTTTCGGTGTGGCAGACGGTGGATCCGGGATCGTGCATTTGCGGTAAGCGGTAAGCGGGATGCGGAGACTTAGCGTGGTTGTTCGAGCGTGCCGCCCATGTCCCAATTTCCTTCGGTGACGAAGCTGCCGGATTTCTGGATGCGGAGGGTGAGGTTGGGTTCTTTGGCGCGCATGAAGTTGGTTCCCTGTTTGACCCACGGGTAACCGCCGCTGAGGAGGATTTCGCCGGTTTCTGGGTGATAGGAGAAGATCGCGCCGCTGGCTTCGACCGCTTGTTTGCCGCCTTGGACTTCCTTCTGGAGGATGCGGACGGCTCCGGTGGCGAGGATGCGCTCGACATCGCCGAATTTGGCGCCGATCCCGAGGCCGGGCTGTTCTTTGTCACCGGCTTCTGGTTTTGCGTCTCCAGGTTTTTTGGAGAGGAAGATTTTCAGTTCGTTGGCGCCGGTAAGGGTGAACCGGGGATCAGTGACGTTGACGTTCTTGAGGTAGACGAAGACGCCGGCGTCGGCGTCGAAATACATGCCGCCATCGCACGAGATCAGGGTGTCTTTAGGACCGGGTCTCACGTCGAGAGGTTTTGCCGCGGCGGGGGGTGGTGCGGTTTCGGACGATGTGGTGGAAACGAGTTCCGCTTGTTCTAGAAAGGCCCTGGCCTTGGCGGTGGCGGCGGTGGAGGCATCAAGGTCCGCCCGCAGATCCATTCTGGCGATGCGGGCGGCGTCCGAATGGATCTTTGAAGACGGGGCGGCATCGGCCTTGAGGGCGTCGGTCTTGACCGTGGGCGGTGGGGCGACAGCGAGCGATTGGGTGATGAGGGAGATTCCGGCCAGGGCGGTGGCGCGGAGTGGGGAGTGGTTGGAGTTCATGGTCGTCTCGGTGGGGGACTGGATCCAAGTGGTGGCGGGGCCCGTTAGGAATCCCTCGCCTTGTTCGAAAGCGTAATAAAGACCGGTGCCCGTGGCGTTGATCCGGTCGGATTGAACGGTGACGGGTTCGACGGTCTCGAGGATGCCCTTGGTCTGGTTGAAGAGCGCCTTGGTGAGGTTGATGAGTCCGCGCGGGCTGCCATCCGGATTTGAGAAGCCAATGGCAACGGACTCGCCGGCGATCATTTCCTCGTTGACGAGTGTGATGGCGGCGGCTTTCAGGACACCTGTGAGGCGTTGGTTTTCGTCATAGCGCGGAAGCATCACGCCTTTGAGTTCGCTGCCGTCGGGAAGCAAGGAAATGGCGGAGAGTTTCTTGCGTGCGGATGGCGGTGCGTCCTCCGCCGCCTGGAGGGCGGGGGCGAGGAGCAGCATGGCTGGAATGATGGCGCGCAACGGGTGTGGGCGGGAGTGGGTCAATGCGCCGCGTGGTGGATGGCGATGAGTTTGACGAGCAAGTCCTCGATGAATTCGAGGGGGATTTGGTTCGGTCCGTCGGAAAGGGCGTTGAGCGGGTCCGAGTGGACCTCCATGAACAGTCCGTCCACGCCGGTGGCGACGGCGGCGCGGGCGAGCACGGGGGCGAGTTCGCCATCGCCGCCGGTGGTGCCGCCGAGTCCACCGGGGCGTTGCACCGAATGGGTGGCGTCGAAGATGACGGGCAGGCCTTCCTTGCGCATCCAGTAGAGCGAGCGCATGTCGGCGACGAGGTTGTTGTAGCCGAAGGTGGTGCCGCGTTCGGTGATGAGGAACCGCTCACAGCCGAAGGCACGCATTTTGTTGGCGATGTGCACGGTGTCCCATGGGGCGAGAAACTGGCCCTTCTTCACGTTTACGGCGCGGCCGGTTTTGGCGGCGGCTTCGAGCATGTCGGTCTGGCGGCAGAGGAAGGCGGGGATTTGGAGGAGGTCGATGTGCTCGGCGGCGATATCCGCCTGCTCGGCGGTGTGGATGTCGGTGGTGACGGGGACGCCGAGTTCCCTGGAGATTTCACCGAGGATCCGGCAGCCCTCTTTGATTCCGGGTCCGCGGAAGGAGTCGACCGAGGTCCGGTTGGCCTTGTCGAAGGAGGCCTTGAAGAGGAAGTGAATGCCGGTGCGGTCGGCGATTTCCTTGAGTGAGCGGGCCATTTCCCAAGCGAAGGCCTCGGATTCCAAGGCGCAGGGGCCGAGGATGAAAAATGGAACCGGGCCGCCGACGGGCACGTTGCCGATGTTGAAGGGATCAAAGGACATGGGTGGAGAAAGGCTTAAAGATGGGGCGCGAAATTCGCAATAAAGACTAGGATTCCGGAGATTGGGCGGATTCGTAGAGGGGTTGCAGGTTCTGAAGGGCGGCGGTCAGCAGTTTCGATTCGGAATCTGTGAGGTTTCCGCGGGTTTTGGAAGCCAGCATTTCCAAGGAATCGATGACGGATTTCGCGGCGCGGAGGTTGACGGATCTTCCGCCGGTTTGAGGGTTGGGGATTTGTCCGAGAAACAGGCCGGCGTTCTGGGCCTGAAGGATGATGAACTCATTGAATCTGGGATCGGATTCGGGGGTGTTGGGCATGGGCTAGAAAATAGAGCGGCAAGCGGCAAGCGGCAAGCGGCAAGCGGCAGGCGGCAGGCGGCAGGTGGCAGGCGGGCCGTGTTGTCTCACAAATAAGGACACCATGGCGGCGGCCGTGAACATGGCCGGAAACCCGGCGATACTTTTCCTGCGCGCAGTGGCGACTCAGAACCGAATCGCGCGTTTCAGGGGATGAAATGGAGGATGAGGGTGCGCTTCAGGGTTTGGTTTGCCGGGCGTTGACGCCAAGACCTTCCGTCACCTGGTTGAAGTTTTCCAGCTTGAAGCCTGTGAGGGGGGATCCGTCGGCAGCGTTTCTTTTCAGATACGACTCCGCAGCACTCTTGCAGTGAGCCTTCAGGGCGGCGTATTCCTCGTGATCGACCCAGCTCGGAGCGGGGTGTTTGACTAAAAACCGAAGGGTCGCGGCGATGTCTGGGCTCTTGCCGGAGGCAATCAGGCTGGTAGCGGCGACAAGGGCCGCGTGGTCTGCGGTTGGTAGAGCGGTTGCCGCTGCGGGCGGGCGGCCGTATTTCCGCTGGCGGTCTATTGCGAGTTTCTCCACATCGCCCGTCCATTTTCCACTGGTCGGGATGATCCCCTGGGTGGCGAGCAGGAAGCACTCCCTCATCTGGGACGCGTAGAACTTGCGAGGAACCCCATGCCCGACACCCGGAAAGGTGCCGCCAACCATTACGAAATCCGCTTTCTCGAGTTGCTTGGCGAAGAGCCTATACCATTCGACGCGGGTATGGGGATAGCCGGGAACCGAATAGGCGGTATCGTTTTCCCCGCAGCCGATGCTGAAAGGAATTCCCTTCGCGCGCGCCGAAATTTTGCCATAGCCGCCGTCACACGCCCATGATCCTGCGGAAACTGCGGAAACGCCGATCACGTGTCTCGGCTCGGTGAAAGCGAAGCGATGGGCGAACTGGGCGCCGCCCGAGTGTCCGTGAACGAACAAGCCGTCATGCACATCATGGCTTTTGCTCACGGTCTTGAAGTTCTCAATCAGCTGCTTCGCCCACTCCCCGTCACCGGATTGGTAGCCTGATGTGAACGACGGCACGATGACGATGATCGGTTCCGGACCCAAGAGCGCTGCGAGGTCGTCACCGCGCTTGTCGTTCTTGAGACCTTTGGCTCCATGGACGTCGACGGCGACCCATGCCTTGGCGTGGTGGTCCGAGAGATCATCGGGTACGATATAGTAGCCGTCCTTATAATCGAAGCCGTTGAAATAGACCTTGCGTGCCTCCAAGGCGGTGGAATGAAAGCAGAGGAAGAAAGAGATCACAGCGCCAAACGAAGCTCTGGTGGAAGGCCGAAGATTCATCAGGTGGGACCATATCAGGTGGGACCATGCAACGGGAGTCCGATTACTCATCTCATGGATTGGTGGGAATTCCCTTTTCTGCGGGCCGGGCTGGATGGCGGCTGGGAGCATGGGTTGGTGGGGCGCAGGGGGCGGGAAAAGGGTTGGGCTGCCGATTTGGGCCTTCATCGTATGGAGTCTGGCCGGGCGTGGCGAGCAGGGTCAAGGTGGAAGGAAATGGATTGGTTCGCTATCCGAGGAGGGGAGTTCCGGCAGCAGCGGCCATTGGCTGAGCACCAGCACGGCGATGGAAGGTATCCGCAACGAGGTTCTGACATTCACACTGTCTGGGGATCCCGCCGTGAACGCCTTCTATCTCTGGTCCGAATGGCACGGGATTAAGGTGTATTCCGTCGATTCAGAGTCGGAACAGGATGCTCGGGAGACGGACTGGTGCGAGACGCTCCAGTCACGGTTTTTCACCGCATCACGCCTAATCCCGTGCCGTTCACCACTGGCCCTGCATTCGTGTTGAAAGGAGCTGCGGACCGAAGACTTGCGACACCCTCGTCTCCACTGACGGCGGTGCCATTCCAAGGAATCCCGGCGCTTCAAAGGGGGCCGTCCCGATGGCAACCCGCCCACATCGAGGACGAGGAAAGATGCGGAAGACGGAATAAACGAAAGGCATTTAGCGAAATAACGAAATAAGTATGGCCATAGTACGGCCATATCTTGTTGAGGGGGCAGCGGGGTGTTTTGGAGTGTGGGGAGTAATTGGAGGTGCGGGAGTGTGTAATTAGCGTGCGGGGAGAAGGGTGTCGTGGCAGGGTTGGGGCGAAGCCGCATGAATGAAACGACCTCATCGCCAGCCGTTGTGCCGAAGGGCATCGCCTTGTTTGACTTGGATGGCACGTTGATCGCGTGGGACTGCCAGCTGCTGTTCCGACATTTTGTGCTGCGGCGGGAGCCATGGCGCGGGGTTTTTCTACCGGTGTTTCTGGCATTCGTGCCGTTTGCGTGGCTACTGGGAGCGGCGACGATGAAGCGGGTGTTCCTCAGTTATTTGTGGCGGATGCGGCAGGAGACGCTTGCGGAGTATTCCAAGGATTTCGCCTTTTCGCTGATGCCCGCGGTTTATCCGGAGCTGCGGAAAGAACTGGAATGCCAGCGCGCTGCCGGGCATTTTCTGATTCTTGCGTCCGCTAGTCCGGAGTTCTATGTCAGAGAGATCGGCCGCGAGCTGGGATTCGACCTGACCCTTGGGACGCCCGTGGAAATCGGCCCGCTGTTTCCGGATTTGGAGAACCACAAGGGAGCGGCCAAGGTGAGTCGCCTGAGGGGGGTGCTGCCCGCGTCCTGGTTTGAAAACAGCCGGCTCCGCGGTTGTCACGGCTACACCGACAGCCGGGCGGACCTGCCGATGCTCGAACTCTGCGGGACCGCCACGGTGGTGAATCCGTCCCGCTCGCTTGCGGCTCTTGCGGAAGAATCCGGCTGGGAGATGGTGCGCCCGGAACGCCCATGGAAGACGCGTCTTGGCTTCGCGCTGCGGGTACTCGCGCTTCTCACCGGTGTCGGCCGTGACCCGGGCGGGCTGGATCAGAGCTCGATCTTGAAAAAATCCCGCATCACCTCGCGGTAGACGTCGCGTTTGAAGGCGGGCAGCCAATCGAGATCGAACTCCTGCGGTGGGATCCAGCGGTAAGAGCTGAACTCCCGCGGTTTCTGGTTCACATTCACCTGTGGCGCATCCGGTTTGAGATGGCAGAGGAAATACGTCTGTTCCTGCCCGTGGCTGCCGTGCTTGCGCAATTTCTTGTTCCGCACGTCCTGTGGGTAAAGATAGCGGTATCCTTCCCGACGGGCCATCACTTCGTAGTGTTGCGGTTCAAGGCCCACTTCTTCCCGCACTTCCCGGAACAGTGCTTGCTCATGGGATTCGCCCGGATCCACCCCGCCTTGGGGAAACTGCCAGGCTCCCGGAATGGTCACCCGCTCGCAAATCAGCAGACTCCCAGCCGGATTGATCACCACGGCGGCGACGTTTGGGCGGTAGCGAACCATGCCGACACGTTGAACTTCCGGCCTCCAGATGACAATCCTTAACTTGTCCGAACCTTTGTGAGAGGCGCTGGTCAAGCGGCGTTGGATCTGTAATCTTTCGGCCATGTGGAAAAAAATGGTTCTCGCCCTAACGGTGGTCTTTCTCGGATTCCCCACGGCGCTTCGCGCCCAGCCCGCCCAACCCGAGGACCCGAACAATCCGAACGATGTTCCGCGGAAAAACCGTTTCTGGCAGGCCAACGTCGGCGATGGGGAATACTTGGTGTCGCTTGACCGGATTTCGGCGATCAGCCGGCACAAATACGTGCTTGATGGCGCGGTGATCGTGGATGAAGTCACCGTCGATGCGCTCGGTCAGGCGCTGGTGCGGTTTTATTTCATCACCCCAATTACGGATGGCATGACGGGTACTGCGGCGGGGAAGGCGGCTTCCCGGTTGGTGGATCGCGGCCGTGAAATCGTGGAAGGCAACGTCGAACGCGTCGGGACCGACATCCAGAACATGGTGGTCAAAAAATTTCCCGAAACGACCCATGCCAAGGAAATCGAATTCCGAGTGATGTCCGAGTCCGAGCTTGCCGGGCTTTACCGGAGCGTGCGCACCGCATGGGAAACCGGCCGCGGACGGAAATTCACAATCAAGTGATTCCGGGGGGCACTGTTTACCGCGAATGCTGGATGGCCTCGCAGACGGCGGGGAAGATCTGGCGCTTGCGGCTGACGACGCCCGGGGCGTGAAACAAGGTGTCGTCCACCCGTTCGAAGGGGAGCTTGGCGAGCGTGGCCTCCCGACCGATGGCGATCACCATGCTGTGGTGAAGCGCCACGTCGGTGACGACGAGGATTGTTAGATCGTATTTCCGGGATTTGTGGAGGGATTCAAGGACCTGTTCCAGTTCCTCGCGGCGCGCTGCGAAGCCGTGTAGGTCGCGCTCCTCCACTTGGGAAATACTCACCCTCTGCCCTTGTTCGGTGAATTCCTTGCGGTCTGCGTCGATGATTTCGTCGGGCGTGCCGTTGGCGATCAGCGAGCCGACGGCAAAGAATTCCTCGGTGAATTTTTTCGGATCCACGCCGGCCACGCCGCCGAGCCAGGTAAGCATCTCGCGGTCCAGAAGGGTGGTGGTCGGCGAGGTCAGGCAGAGCGTGTCGGAGACAATGCCGGCGCATAGGCACAGCGCGACCCCGGGAGCCGGCATCAGGCCACGGTGGAAATACTTGCGGCCCACCAGTGTGCAGGTCGAGCCAACGGGTTCGTTGAGGTAGCGGATCGGCTCGCGGGAAACGAGGTCGCCGGCGAGGCGGTGGTGGTCGATGACTTCGGTGACTTCCGCTTCCTCCACGCCATTGACGGCTTGGGCGTATTCATTGTGATCGACGAGAGCGAGCCGGATGCGCGGAGGATCAACGAGGTCGGATTTCGAGATGACGCCGGACATTTTTCCGGTGGAAGGATCGATCACCGGGAAGAGATCCTGCTCGGAGCCGGAGAGGCGTTTGCGCATGCGGGAAACGGGCTCGGTGGGGCTGATGGTTTCAAAGCGCGTCTCCATGACATGACGCACGGTGCGCGAGCAGCGGATCAGGGTGTTGGCGCTGGCCGTGTCCTGCGAACAGCGGAGGAGAACCACGCCCTTGGTGTTTGCGAGATGGCGGATTTCAGGAGAAACCACGTTGTCGCCGGTGACGAGCAGGGCCCGTGCTCCGCTGGAAATTGCATAGCGCTGGACGATCGGGCGGTCGCCACAGATGACAAGGAAACGGTCGAGGTTCCCATCCTCCGCGGCTTGTTTGAGGCGCTTTTCCACGGTGGCTTGGGACGAGGCGCCGACGAGCAGGATGAGGTCTTCCTCCTGCGCGGGCAGCGGTCCGTCCTCGCCAATGCTTTCCGCTTGAAGCGTTTCTGCAAGGTGGGCGAGCGAGGCGTGCACGGTGCGCACGCTGATGCCTTCGGTGTCTTCGGGCAGCAGGAGCCTGAGCAGATCGATGTAGCGGAGGATGTCGCAGAGCTTCCCGTTCTCATCCTCGACGGGCACGCAACGGATTTCCGCGGCGAGCATGCGGCGGTAGGCGGTGAGGAAGGTGTCGTTGGTGGTGACCTTGATGACCTCCGTGTGGCTGATCATTCCGGCGTTAGTGCGCACATCCGTGACGAGTGCGGGGATTTCCAGGCCGGCACGTTCCAAGACCCATTTGGTGCGTTGGGAAATCTCACCGCATCGCGCGGGCACGGCATTGGGCTCCTCCCCGGTGACCCGCATCAGGGCCGCATAGCCGATGGCCGAGCAAATGGCATCCGTGTCCGGATTCTTGTGGCCGATGACGTAAAAGGGAGGCATGGGGGAGGATGGGTGCTGAACCGCGAGAATAAGAGCGACAGGCGTGAACGGAATCTTTAATTTCAGCGGTGATTCAGATCACATCCTCTCCGGGCACTTGATGCCTAGCAGACCGAGGCCGGTGGTGAGGATCCTGGCGGTGAGTTCGCAGAGGGCGAGACGGCTGGAGCGGAGAGGCTCATCGGATTTCAGGACCGGGCAGGCTTCGAAGAACGAGTGGAAGGCGCGGGCGAGTTCCAGCAGATAGTTCGCGAGCAGGTTCGGGCGGAAGTCATCGAGGATGACCGGCAGCAGTTCGCCGAAGCGTGCGTGCAGGCGGGCAAGGTGGATTTCCTCCGGCGCGGTGAGCGTGATGGTCGCGGCGGTGGCGTCGAAGGGCGCGTCGAGCTTGCGGAAAATCGAGCGGATGCGAACGGTCGAGTATTGCAGGTAGGGCGCGGTGTCACCCTGCAGGGCGAGCATGCGGTCCCAAGCGAAGACGTAGTCGGTCAGGCGACCTTGCGAGAGTTCGGCGAATTTCACGGCACCAATGCCGACGATTTTCGCGATCTCCGCAGCTTCCCCACCCTGCAGGTCCGGGTTTTTCTCGGCGATGATTCTGGCGGCGCGCTCGACGGCTTCGGTGAGCACGTCGGTGAGTTGCACATTGTCGCCGGAGCGGGTCTTCATGAGCTTGCGGTCCTCGCCGAGGATCGAGCCGAAGGCGACGTGGCGGAAGTCTCCGGTTTTCCCCCAACGGGCGGCGGCGTCGAAAAGCTGGCGGAAATGAAGTTGCTGCGGGACTCCGACGACATACCAGATCTGGTCCGCCTTCCATTCGTCGATGCGGAACTGGATGGTGGCGAGGTCGGTGGTGGCGTAGAGGAATCCGCCGTCGGCCTTGCGGATGATGGCGGGGTTGTCGGTCCAGCCATCCTCCTTGTGGACCATGAACGGATCGTCCTCAGGCTTTTTGGTGCCGTCCGAGAAGACGCAGATCGCGCCGTTGCTTTCGCGGGCGATGCCCTTTTCGAGAAATTCTTCCACCAATCCGGCCAAGCGGTCGTTGTAATAGCTCTCGCCGAGCCAGTGATCAAACTTCACATCGAGCGTGTCGTAGATCCTCTGCAGGCCGCGCTTCGAGACATCAATGCACTGCTGCCAGATGGCCAGGTTTTCCGGGTCGCCGGCCTGGAGTCTGACCAACTCGTTCTTGCAGGTCTCCAGCACGGCGGGGTCTTCCTTAGCGGCGGCGTTGACCTCGCGGTAAATGCGGAGCAGTTCGGGAATCGGATCGGCCTCAAGCGCTGCGGAGTCGAGCAGGGTTTTCCAGCCGTGCAGGATCATGCCGAACTGGGTGCCCCAGTCGCCGATGTGGTTGTCCGCGATGACTTTGAAGCCGAGAAAACGTGCGATGCGGCAGAGTGAGTCGCCGATGATCGTCGAGCGGATGTGGCCGACATGCATGGGCTTGGCCACGTTGGGCGCGGAGAAATCGATGACGACCGTCTGGCTTTCACCGACTGCCGGGACACCGAGTTTCTCATCCTTGAGCAAGGTGGAGGCCTTCGCGGCATACGCTTCCGGCAGGATCTTGAAATTGATAAAACCCGGGCCGGCGATGTCCGCGGTGGCGAGGCCGTCGAGCTGAAGATGGCCGATAATTTCCTGGGCCAGCGCGCGCGGATTCGTCTTGCGCTGCTTGGCGAGCACCATGGCGGCGTTCGTCTGGTAGTCGCCGAAACGCAAGTCCGCGGCGGCAGTGACCGCGGCGGAGGTGGGTTCGCCAAGGGTGGCAGTGAGTGCGGTTGAGAGGCGGGCTTCGAGGTCCTTGAGAATCGTCATGGCGAGTGGGGGGGGATTCAGGCGGCGTCAGGCGCCGGGAGCGGGACTGCGGGACGGTTTGGAATCCAGAATGGCGAGGATTTCGTCACGCGTTTCCGCCGCCCTGAGTTGACGGCGGACTTCGCAGTTGGTGAACATCTTCGCGATGGCGGCGAGCGTCCGCAGGTGGAGGTGGTAGTCCTTGCGCGGGACGATGAAGAGAATGATGTAATGGACCGGGGCGTTGTCGATGGCCTCGAAATCAATGCCCGCCTTGGACCGGCCGAAGACCGCCACCACTTCCTCCAGTTCGTCGGAAAACGCATGAGGGATGGCCACTCCGGAGCCGATTCCCGTGCTGACTTGGTCCTCGCGGGCTTTGAGGGCATCCAGAACCCCATCCCGTTGCGCTTCGGGCAAGAGCTGGATTTCCACAAGATGGTCCACGAGCTCCATGATCGCCGGCAAGTGCTCCACCGCCTTCATATCAAGGATGATCTGGTCCGGGCCGAGCAACTTCGCCAACTTCATAAATACAAATCGGATTCCGCAAATCCTTGCGGACGGGGGCGAGTGGGTACCGGTCTGAAACGCTGTTGGCAAGAGGATTTCCCCCGCCTGTGATCCGTGGGATCATGCCTGCACGAAAAACCCCCGCACCGGAGGATCCGGGCGGGGGCTGGATGAGCGGTTTCAGAACCGAAGAATCAAGCTTCTTCGGTCTTCTTTTCGGTCGCTTCCTGAGGTTCGTCGAAGCCGTATTTGGCGACGAGGTCGGGAGCTTCTTCAGTCACGGCCGGAGCTTCGGTCCCGGCGACTTCGGCGACGTTTTCCACGATGGTTTGGATCTCCGGTTCCGCTTGGGCGTCGGTTGCGGTTTCAGGCGCGGCGTCGGTTGCGTCAAATTGAGGGAGCGGGGCGAGTTCGACCTGGCGGGTTTCCCGTTCCGGGCGTTCCTCTTTGTCCTCGCGTTCGTCCTGGCCTTTGGATTTGGCCCCGGAGACGGTCAGTTTCCGTCCCATGAACGGTTGATCGTTAAGAACTTCCACGGAGCGGACGGCCTCGTCCATGTGGAGCATTTCTACAAAACCGTAGCCCTTCGAACGATGGGTGCTGCGGTTGTATACGATCTCGACGTTACGGACTCCACCGATGCCCTTGAAGAGCTCCTGCAGGTCTTGTTCAGTCACATCGTAGGAAAGGTTGCCGACGTAGACGCGAGGGGATTCCACGGTGGAGGGGTCTCCACCACGGCGGCGTTCACCACTGCGGGCACCGCGTTTCGGGGCTCTTTTGCCGGAGCTTGGTTCGGAGGTCTCGTCAGAGGATTCCTCATTCCTGCGGGCGTTGCGGGTGTTGGACTTCGGCGCTCTGGCCTCGCCCTTGGATTTGGCTTCGTCCGGGGTGCGTTGGCGGCGGGTGGGTGGGGCGGGAGCCTTGTAGAGACCGACGGCCTTGAGGAGCTTCTGCCACCAGGTGAGTTTCACCGGCCTTGATCCGCGGGGAGGGCGAGGGCCTTGTGGGCGGAACTCTTCGGAGCGGTTCGATTGCGAACCGCGGCGCTCGCGGGAGCTCCGGTCACCGCCGCGGCGGTTGTCTTGTTGGTTGGTATTACGGTTCTTGCCTCCGCGTGAGCGGCGGCGCCTGTTGTCTCCCGATTGGCGGGAATGTTGTGTTGCGTTTGACATGTTGTCGCTTGGTCATGGTTTCGGGTGGCCCGGCGCGGTGGGCTTTCCATTTTTCGAAGCCCGCATCTGCTGGAGGGACCTCGTGCCGACCGGTATGAATCCGACGAACCGGCTTATGGTTGCCGGGGTGAGGCTCCGCAACGGCTTGCGGAAAGGAACATCAACCAGTCGGATCAGACCGGCTTGCGCCGCCGCCCGTGAGGCAGGTGATCCCGGTTTTCGTGGCCGATGGTCGAATCCAGCACCTGGAAAATCAGGTGGGAATGCAGAAGCATCCGACGGGAATTGGGCTTCGGAGGTTGGGAAAACCTGCTCGGCGCGGAACCTACGGCCTTTCCGGCCCTTGGCAAGGCTGGAACATGGGGGAGGGGATTTAATCCGGTATTTTCCGCCCATTCGACCGCTCGAAGGCGGTTTTTCACAGCCGCTGGTCCCGGATTAACCCAGCCCGGCGAGCGGATCCCGCGCCCCAACCGGTTGCGCTCGTTGTGCGATCCCGTGGCGAGGCGGGTGGAGAACGCACTGTCGTTCAGTGCGAGTCGGGTGACGACCGGAGCGGGGTGTTGGTTCTGAAACCCGGGGTTTGAAAGCGCCGCACGCTCAGGATAGCGCCGTTGTCCATCTGGCGATCTCGGCCCTCACGTTTTCAATTGAGGGTGCGCCGGGGTTGGTGCGGGCGGCGAGGGCGGTTTCGAGCGAAAAGACGTCTTTGGCGTCCGGGCCATAGGCGGGATCGATGGCGACGAGGTCGAGCTGGTCGAGCGGCGTCTTGGTGGCGATGGCTTCGGCGACGGCTTTGCCGACGAGTTCGTGGGCGTGGCGGAAGGGCACGCCTTTTTTTACCAAGTAGTCGGCGAGGTCGGTGGCGAGCAGCATTGGATCGGCGGCGGCGGCGCGGCAGTTTTCTTCACGCAGCTCCATGGCGGAGATCATCTCGGTGTTGACGGCGAGGATCAGGCGCAAGGTGTCGATGGAGTCGAAAAGCGGGGGCTTGTCTTCCTGGAGGTCGCGGTTGTAGGTGAGCGGCAGGCCTTTGAGGGCGACGAGCAGGTTCATCAGGTTGCCGACGAGGCGGCCGGTCTTGCCGCGGGTGAGTTCGCAGACGTCCGGGTTTTTTTTCTGCGGCATGAGCGACGAGCCGGTGGTGTGGGCGTCTGATAGAGAGGCGAAGCCGAATTCCGCGCTGCACCAGAGGATGAGGTCCTCGCTAAGGCGCGAGAGGTGTGCTCCGCAGAGCGAGATGACAAACAACAGTTCGGCGATGTAGTCGCGGTCGGCGATGGCGTCCATCGAGTTGGTGGTCACGCCGTCGAAGCCGAGTTCGGAGGCGATTGCGTGGCGGTCGAGGTTGATGGTGGAGCCGGCGAGCGCGCCGGAGCCGAGCGGCGAGATATTGAGGCGCTTGCGGCAGTCGGTGAGGCGGGATTTGTCGCGCTCGAGCATTTCGACGTAGGCGAGGAAATGGTGGCCGGCGGTGACCGGTTGCCCGCGCTGGAGGTGGGTGTAGCCCGGGATCACGGTGGCGGCGTATTTCTCCGAGCGATCGAGCAGCGCGAGTTGGAGGCCGGTGATAGCGCAGAGTAATTCGTCGATTTCCGTGCGACAATAGAGGCGGGTGTCGGTGGCGACCTGATCGTTGCGCGAGCGGGCGGTGTGGAGTTTCGCGCCGGCCGGGCCGATGCGGCGAGTGAGCTCGGCCTCGATGTTCATGTGGATGTCCTCGAGCGAGGTCTTGAACTCGAAGTTTCCGGCGACGATGTCGGCTTCGATTTCGCGCAGGCCGGTCTCGATTTGGGAAAACTCGTCCTCGGTGAGCAGCCCGGCGGATTTCTGGGCGCGGGCGTGGGCGATGGAACCCGCGATGTCGTGCGGGAACAGGCGCCAGTCATAGGAGATGGACTCGCCGAATTGTTGGACGAGCGAGGAGGTGTCTTTGGCGAAGCGGCCTTTCCACATGGTGCTTGATGAAGGTTGGCCGCCCGGGATTGGCGCGGCGGGGGGATTTAGAGCCCGTCACGGCCGGATGGAAACGAGAAAACGGGTGTGGCCCGCAGTAACCCCGCCCTTGCGGTAAGAATCCCGCTTCCCTCGCCGTAAAACCCACCCCAACCTCAGTTGCCAATACTACACAATCCATGAAAACCATGCGTCATATCGCCCTTCTTGCCCTGGCTTTCGCCGCGAACGTCCATGCCGATCCGATTCCGGAAAACCTCCGCCAGAACGGCTGGTTCATCGGCTGCCAAGCATACACCTTTAAGGAATTCTCCGCTTTTGAAGCGATCGCCAAAACCAAGGAGGCTGGCGGCAATATGATCGAGTTCTACCCCGGCCAGATCCTCAAGCCGGGCTCAGCGGTGAAAGTCCACCACACGATGCCTGCGGAGGCGATGGCAGAACTCCAGGCCGAGTGCGCCCGCCTCGGCGTCCATCCGGTCAATTACGGGGTTGTCGGTGCCAATAGCCCTGAGGACGTCCGTTCCATCATGGAGTTCGCCAAGAAAATGAAGCTCTATGCGGTCTGCACGGAGTCCACCGAGCAGGTGGCCGCTTGGGAGGCCGCCGCCAAGGAGTTCGACATCAAGGTCGCCTTTCATGAGCATGGCGGTTCGATGAGCCGACCGAGATACAAGGTCTGGAACCCTCTCTACGTTCTCGGCGTGGTCGAGAGCCGTGACCACCGCCTCGGCGCCTGCGCCGATCTCGGCCACTGGTGCACCTCGAACCTCAAGCCCGTCGAGTGCCTGCGCATCCTCAAGGGCCGCGTGATCAGCGTGCACTTCAAGGACAAGGCGGATTACGGCAACGCCCCGGTGGTGGTGGCTGGAACCGGCGTGGTGGACAACGCCGCCTGCCTTGAAGAGCTCAAGAACCAGAACTTCAACGGCCACATTTCCATCGAGCACGAGAATGACTGGAAGGACAGCGTTCCGCAGGTTCGCGCGAACATCGAGTTCATCAAGGCCCACGGGAAATAACCAACGACAGCGGCCACCGGATCTCCTCCGGGCATGGGATATCAGCCCAAGCCCGGAATCCGCCAGCCTTCGCGGTATTCACGGCGGACGAATGCATTGGCTTCTGCGAGGTCGAATTTCAGCTCCGCGCTGTTCCACGCCAGGGTGGTCCGCGGGAAACGCGAGGCGATACAACCTAACAGGATGGCTTCGGTGAGCGGGCCGGAGTAGGCGAAATCGGCGCTGGTCTTGGCCTCGCCGCGGCAGGCATCGATGAACTGACCCCAGTGGCTGAGGCCCTTGATGCGGGGGAATTTGTAATCCTTGAATTTTTCATTCGGGAAGAACACAGGAAGCCTGACGTGCGGCAGCAGCATCACGCCTTCCGTGCCGATGAGGATGGAGCCGGATTGGGGGAGTTTGGTGTCACCGATCAGCGCGATGATTCCGGTCGGCGGACTTGCTTGGCCGTCGTACCAGAAGACGTCGAGCGTTTCTCCCTCGGTAAGCGGGGTGCCTTTGAACTGATAGATCACCTTGCCGTCCAGCGCCCAGTTCCACTGGTTGGGTGGCGGGCCTTCGGAACGCGCGGAAACCGGAGCGCCGAGGCCGAGGCCTATGAAGAGGGGGTCGAAAATGTGACAGCCCATGTCTCCCAGGGTGCCGGTGCCGAAATCGAGGCGCTTGCGCCAGTTTCCTGGATGATAATGATTTTCACCGATAAACGGGCGCTCGGCGCAGACGCCGAGCCACAGGTCCCAGTCGAATCCCTCCGGCACGGGGTCGGTCTTGTCCGGTTGCGGGTCCATGTCACCCCATGATTTGGTGCACCACGAGTGGACCTCCCGGATTTTTCCGATCACGCCATCCTGCATGACTTGCGCCGCGATCCGGTAGTAGGCGGTGGAGTGAACCTGGATGCCCATTTGGGTGACGAGCTTCTTTTCCGCCGCCAACTCGGTCATCCGGCGCACCTCATGGAGATCGTGAGCGAGTGGTTTCTGCCCATAGATATGTTTGCCGAGTTGCATCGCGCTCATGCCGATGGCCGCGTGCATGTGGTCGGGTGTGGAGACATTGACGGAATCGATGTTCTTCTCCTCCTTGTCGAGCAACTCGCGCCAGTCCTGATAGATCCGCGCGTTCGGGAATTTTTTGCGGGCCTCGGCAGTCTGGTTGAGATCCACATCACAGATCGCGACGATCTCGACGTTCCTGCGGTTGGCGATCTGGGTGAGGTCGGCCCAAGCCATTCCGCCCGCGCCGAAGCAGGCGTGGCGGACCGTGTTGGCCGGAGACTCCGCCATCAGGTTGCTGGTGACGAACGGGGCGCTTGCCGCCGTGGTGCCCAGCAGCTTGAGCAGCGAGCGGCGTGAGTAATGGAGATGGTTTTCCATGGTTTCTGGCGGGACTTTAATCGAGCCGCTTGATCGAAATGTTGCGGAACATCACGGGATCATCATGGCCGGCGAATCCGAAGTGACCTCGCTTGAGATCCTTGCCGGGGTGAGCGGTGTCCGCCATGAATTCGGTGACCTTGCTCAAGTCGGTATCCAGAATCCGGGTGCCGTTCAGTTCGACCTTGATGGTCGATCCGTTGACGGTGACTTCCTGATAGTTCCACTCGCCGACCGGATGATGATAGCCGCGCTGCGCGGCGACCATTCCGTAAGCGGAACCGTGGGCCTGGCGGGGATCAATTTTGTTGCCGGTGGCCTGCTCGTAATGGTCGTCGAGCACCTGACATTCGCACATTCCGTCGTAGGCGGGATTGCCCTTGCCGGGGTAGCGGATCGCCAGTCCGTTGTTGCCGCCGGGCGGGAGCTTGAACTCCAGCCGGACGATGAAGTCGGAGTATTCCTCCTGCGTGTAAACCGTGCCGCTCTTTTCTGGTAGCCACTCGATGGCGGAATCAATCACGCGACAGCAGTCGAGGGGGCCGGCCCATCCGGTGAGGTCCTTGCCATTGAAGACGGATTTGAATCCCTCGGGGGCCGCTGCGAGCAGAAGGCGGTTCGATTCGTCGCTGCCGATTTCGCGGATGAAAACATTCCGCCACGAAATTTCCCCGCCGTGGGTTTGCAGTTGGATAGGGCCGCGCGGCGGCACCGGCAGCTTGCGGTTGTAATAATTCTCCAAAACCGCGCCATTGACGGTCTGCAGATCGTTCAACCAGGTCCAGACCCGCGAGCCGACCATGATGATGCGGAGATGGTTCCATTCGCCGAACGGCTTGTCCGCCTTGACGAGCGGATCTTTTCCGGGTGCGCCCGGGGAGTTGTTCCACAATCCGCCCGAACCCTTGTTGGCGCCGATGGCGAACTTACCTTTCTCGGTCGAATCCCAGATTTGCACCTGCGGGCAGCCGCGCAGATAGATCCCGCTGTCGGCGAGCGGCACCGTCCTGTAGTCCACGAGCAATTCAAAATCGCCGTAGGATCGTTCGGTTGTCAGGAAAAGCCCCTGACCGTCGTTGACGAGAGCGCCGTCGCGGACCGACCAGTGTTCGCGGATGTCGGTGAGTGATGCGTCCTGCTTCGCTTTGAGTTGTTCAGCGGGCAGCGCGAGATATTTCCTGGGGTTTTCGGTTTTAGCCCCCCACCAGCCACTCAAGTCCGTGCCGTTGAACAGTGTGGAAAAGCCTTGGGGCGGGGAGTTGGGCGGCGTGTCAGCCTGGGCTGCCGACAGGAGCGGCATGGAGGCTGCGCATAGCAGTGCCAGAGCAATGGAGTGATTTTTCACGATAGCGAATGGATTTTCCATGGCGGCGGGGTGGGGAGGTGAGGGCTCAATGTGGATCGATAGCTCGGTCGCTGGTGTTCGTGTCCTTGTCGCGGAATAACAGCAGGAAGATCACTGCAATGACGGCCGCCATGCCGGCTGGGAAAAGCCAGTAGTGTTTCCAGTCGGTCATCGCCTTGGCGACGAGTTCCGGGTTCACGCCTTCCGGGTATCCCTTGCCAAACATGCCAGCCATGGATTCGAAGAAAGAGGGGGCGGGTTGGCTGCCTACGGTGGCCTTGATATTTTCCATCAGCGCGCCGTGGTTTACGGGGGCGGCACCGTAAGTGCCGAGGGTGTTAGGGAGCGGGATGGTGGTGAATGGCAGGTTCCCACCAAACGCCATGCGGAAACCGAAGAACATGCCCAGTCCCTGGGTGAGGAACACCAGCAGACTCTGCGCCTGGCTGCGGACTTCGACGGGAGCCTTCTTGTCGGTGTAGATGAACCCGGTGACGAAAAAGAAATCATAGCACACGCCATGAAGCGCCACGCCCAGCAGAAGCATCCACGCCACTTGGTCGGGAGCTCCGAAGGAGAACAGCACGTAGCGCAGCACCCAGCAGCCCATGCCCACCAGCAACATCATTTTCACGCCGAGTTTGCGGAAGAAGAACGGAATGAAAATCATGAAGATGATTTCGGACATTTGACCAAGGGTCATCGCCGATGCGGCTTGTTTGAAACCCGCGGCGCCGAGATAGGCCGAGGTTTGCCCATAGTAGTAGGCGAGCGGGATGCAGATCAGCATCGAGCAGATGGCAAACACCAGAAACGGCGGGTTCTTCAGCAGTTTGAGAGCGTCCACCATGAGCAGCGATCCGAGGTCGATGGTCTTGCCTTTGGCGGGAGGCGGTGTGTGGGGCAGCGTGAAGCTATAGATGCCAAGCGCGATGCTCGATGCGGCGGCGAGCCAGAAGATGTGGAGTGAACCGGACCACCCGGCGAGGCCGAGCGTGAGGCCGGCGACGATCCAGCCGATGGTGCCCCAGACGCGGGCTTTCGGGAACAACTCCTGCGGCAGGTGTGTGAAGGTGATCGTGTTGCCCAGGCCGAGGGTGGGCATGTAGCAGAGCATGTAGGCTATCATCAACCAGACGATCTGCCCGCCTTTTTCCGCGCCTTGCGGTGCCATGGTGGCGATGGCGCACATGATTCCGCCACCGATCAGCATCAGCACGCCCATCACGCGTTCGGAAGAGAACAGGCGGTCGGCGACGAGGCCGAGGAACAGCGGGGCGACGATGGCTGCGATCGGCGCGCTTTCGTAGGCACCGCCGATGAAGTCGGCCAAGCCGTTGTTTCCCATGGCGAGGGCGAGCGTGGCGAACCAAGACCCCCATGCGAAAAACTGGAGGAACATCATCACGGAGAGCCGGATGAGGGTGGAGCGCGGGGATGGATTCATGATCGGCTGTTGGCTTTGGGTTTCAGAGTTTCACCGGCGCGCCGCTGCGGATCGATAGTTCTTCGGCTTCGCAAATCTCCAGGGCCGTCACGCCGTCGGGTGCGCTGACGACGGCCGGGGCCTGGCGTTTGGAAACGCAGTCCACTATGTAATCGATTTCCTTCGAGTAGCCATCACCGTCACCGGTTTCCACCACGCGGGGTTCCTGACCGGCCTCGGTGATCATCAGTGCGCTGGCTCCGCGTGATAGATCGAAGTCGATGGTGGCCCGCTCGCAGAGCAGGGTGTAGGACATGTTGAAGCCTTGTTTCAGCAGCCAGGTTCCTTCGGCGTGAACCGTCGGGCCACCGGGGTAGTCATACTGGGTGACCACGTGGCTGATGGCGCTACTATCCTCGAGCACGCCGGAGGAGAAAACGCCCGCCGGCTTGCCGAAGAGATGGTTGACGAAATCGGTGTCGTGGATGTGCAGGTCGAACAACGCGCCGCCGAGATCCTGACCGCCGGAGTAAGTGCCAGCTTGGCTCCATGCGGGCATCGCGGAATCGCGGCGGAATCGCGCGGCCAGCACCTTGCCGTAGGTTTGTTCCACCACCATTTGTTTCAGCCAGCTCCAACCGGGCCAAAAACGCATGCACATCGCCGGCATCAGGATGCCGGGTGACTTTGCCGCGACCTCCACAATCCCGCAGGCCTCGGCCGAGGTCCGGGCCAGCGGTTTTTCACAGATGACATGCTTGCCTGCATTCAGCGCGGCGATGACCTGCGGGCCATGCAGCGGCGTCGGCGTGCAAAGGTCGACCAGTTCGACATCCGCGTCGGCGAGCAATTCCTCCGTTGTGCGGTAGACCTTCACGCCGGGGCCGAGATCGATGTCATCGGATTTTGTGATGTTGCCGGAGACACCGGCCAACACTCCGTTGATGGGCACGCGAACGGCGTCGCACACGGCGACCACGCGTGCCATGGGATTGGCCAGATAGGCGCGCAGATGGGTGACGCCCATGAAGCCGAGTCCGACGACGGCGACGTTCACGGGTTTCTCGGTGGCGGCAGAGGATGGAGCGGACATGGCTTGGTTCAATCAGTGGATTTCAGGATAACTTCCCGCGCGCTGCAAATGTCAGCCACACGCTGGTCGCCGGCTTCGCGCTCGATGACGATGTCACCGACGAAATTGACTTCCGCGAGTGTTGCGAAAAAGACCGGCCAGTCAACCTGCCCGGTGCCGACCGCGACTTCCTCGCCCCAAGTGCCGGGGTCGGGGCTTGGGTTGGCGTCCTTGACATGCACCTGCCGGATCCATGGGGCCAGCACGCGCACGGCTTGGATCGGGTCCCCCTTGCCGTAGAGCAGCATGTTGGCCGGGTCGAAATTGACGATCACGTTCGGCTGCTGGAGCGCTCCCAAGAGCGTGGCCAGACCGTCGGCCGTTTCCTGCCCGGTTTCCAAGCCAATCACTATATTTGCTTCCGCGAAAACCCCGGCCACGGTCTTGAGCCGTTCAACCATCTTCGCAAAATCCGGATCCGTCGGGTCATGTGGCACGAAGCCGGCGTGGAAGGTCACGAGTTTCAAGCCGAGCGCGGAGGCGATCCCGACTGTTGCACGGATGTTTTCGAGGTTTTGGGCCCATGTCGAATCCGGCGCGATGCCGCCGGTCCGGCGGATGGTGTCGAGCGTCGTGTAGTCCTCGCCGACACAGCCGAACATGCCGGAGACAATCGTGATGCCAGCCTGTTTCAGAACCGCTTGCGTTTCGCCCCAAACGGCGGGTTCCTCGCGCAACGGATCAAGCGCCAGCTGGACGCGGGAAATGCCCGTCGCGCGCAGTTTTTCCGCGAGATCCTCGGGAGTGGCCGCTTGCAGCGACCATGAGCAGACGGCGAGTCGTTCGTTGATGGGAATCTGAGTCATGGAATCAATTTTCGTAAGCTGGGGTGTCTGGGTTCCGGGAACCGCTTGGCCGACCCGGCGGGTCTTCTCATACGGCACAGGCATCGCGATCTTGCGGCCGGCCTGAGAGAATTCGTTCTGAAAACCTCGCTGGCTTTGGCGAGCACGATGTGTCGCCTGTGCCGGAGGTCTGGCAAGTTGGGGAACGCCGGTGGTTTTCACATGCACTGCCGATACCACAGCTCCAAGGGGCATCATTCATTTTCGAACCGCCCGCTTTGACGCGTGCTTGAAATGGTCCGTGTCCCCCGTTACGTTCCGGCCTCCGGCCCGCTGCCGATGCATCCCAGCCACCGATCATGAGTTCATTTGATAGCAAAGTTCAGGAAGCCCTCGCCAACCCGAAAAACCAGGGGGAAATCACGGACGCCGATGCAGTGGGAACCGTCGGTTCGCCCGAATGTGGCGATATGCTGCGGATGTGGCTCAAGTTCACCGAAAAAGACGGCAAGCGCGTGATCGACCGCGCTTCGTTTCAAGCCTTCGGTTGTCAGACCGCCATCGCCGTGGCCTCGATGGCCACCGAATTGCTGCGGGGAAAAACCGCCGATGAGGCTAAAAACCTCACTGCCAGCGAACTCAGCGGCGATCTCGGTGCGCTGCCGCCGATGAAAATCCATTGCGGCCAGTTGGTGGAAGGGGCCCTGAGGAATGCCTTGGACAACTCCGCCCCCGCCGTCGGTCCTGACCCGGTCATGGCTCCCACGCTGGCGGCGGACCTGCACCGCAAGCCCGCGGGAACGGTCCGCATTGTCCCGATCGATTGAGCGGAGGGCGGGAATTTGCCGTTCCTACGATAGAGATGCAGGAAATGCGCCGTTTGACCCCTAGCAGCCATTGTAACCGTGTTAGAACTTAAGGAAGTCAGTTTCACCATCCGCAAAGACGGAGAGGAAGTCCCGCTTGTTGATCGGGTGTCGCTGCGCGTGCCGAAAGGGCACTTCATGGCGATCGTCGGTCCGTCGGGCTGCGGCAAGACGACCTTGCTGAAAACCATCGCAGGCCTCAATCCGGAGTCCGCGGGCGCGCTTTTCTGGGATGGGCGAAATCTCTCGGAAGACGGCGATTTCTCGCCCACCGAGATCGGATACGTGCCGCAGTTTTCCATCGCTTACGATCCGCTGACGGTCGATGAATCCGTGGAGGCCGCCACCCGCTTGCGGGTCCGCTCGCGGAACACCACCGAGCTCGACCAGCGCATCGACCACGTGCTTGAGGAAACCGGCCTCAACCCGATCAGCGACCGTCAGGTGAAGGTGCTCTCCGGTGGCCAGAAACGCCGGCTCGGACTGGCCATGGAGCTGGTTTCCGATCCGAAAATCCTGCTGTGCGACGAGGTCACCTCCGGCCTCGACCCGCGTTCGGAGCGGGAAATCGTCCGGCTGCTGCACGATCTTTCGCGTAAAGACGGCCGCATCGTGCTCTCCGTGACCCACTCGCTCTCGCATCTGGAACTCTACGATTCCATCCTCGTCCTGCACGAAGGCCGCGTTGCTTTCCACGGCCCGCCGGAGCAATTGACCCACTACTTTTCTGTTCACGATACCGAGGAGGTCTATCCGCGCCTCGCCTCACAGGGGGCCGAACGTTGGCATGCCTCCTGGCAGAAACACCGGGAATCCTACGAGGTCATGCTCGTCCGCAACCGCGAGCGCCTGATCACGAGCGGCGGTCTGCAGGTCCCGGCCGAAGCGCCGGCCAAAGCGCCGCCCACCGGGGAGTTGGACACATCCGCCACCCAGCCCGCCCCCTGCCGGCAAACCGCCCGTGAGACCTTGCGTTTGCCGGGTTTTTTCAGCCAGTTTGCCACGCTGCTTTCCCGCCGCTGGCGGATCTTTTTCCGCGATCGTGGCCAGGTCTTCCTCCAGCTCGCCATCCTGCTTTGTTTTCCGATCCTCGTCACCCTCTTCAGCGACAAGGCCTCGGGAAACATCCGCCGGTTTTCCGACACCCGATCAACCGATGTGTTTGCGGAAATTCAGGAACAACAGAGCGTCCGCGCGGATCAGGCCAAAGTCGGCTCCGCAGTCTCGGGCATCATCATGTTCCAGGTGGTCCTGCTCTCGTTGATGGGTTCCAACAACTCCGCCCGCGAGATCGCCGGCGAACGGCCGATCTACGAGAAGGAGAAATTCGGCGGGCTCCGGCCATCCGCCTATCTGGCGTCCAAAGTTGCCTTTCTCTCCTGTCTGGTCATCACCCAGTCGCTGTGGATGGCGTTTTTCGTCAACTTCTTCGGGACTTTCCGTGGAGATTTCATCCAGCACGCCGGCTTCCTGTTGCTGGTGAATGCAGCGATGACCGTCATCTGCCTGGCCATCTCCGCGCTCATGCGCACCGCCGAGCAGGCGTCCCTGCTCTCGATCTACCTGGTCGGTTTTCAGCTCCCGCTCTCCGGCGCGGTGCTCGCCCTGCCGGAAAACATCGAGGCCTTCACCCGCCCCTTCATTTCCGCCTACTGGGCGTGGTCCGGCTCCGTCGAAGCCCTCCAAACCCAGGTCCACGACGCCGTGAAGTCCGTGATCGATACCGGACTCTCCGCCCAGAATGCCTGCCTCTACGCATTGAGCGCCCACATCGTCGTCGCCCTCATCGCTGCTTGGGTCGGAGCATGTCGCCCGCAGTGGGACTGATGAGGGAACCGCTGGAATACGGAAAAGCTGAAACGCTGAAATCCTCACAGTCGGGCTTTCCCCTCGATTTTTCCCGCGTCCTTGCCATCTTGGGTTCCCGAACGCCTCTAATCTCAGCATTTACCTCCTATGGCCCGCCGCGCAAGTTCCCGCCCGAATCCCGGAATCATCCTCGGTGCCGCCGCCGCCATCGCGGTGGCGATCTTCGCCGGGAAATCCCTGCTTGGGAAAAAATCCGCCTCCTTCGGCGATGTCGCGCCCCTCCGCATCGAAGACCTCCTTGAGAACGGCAACAGCCTGCGTGGCAACGAATACGTCGTCGAAGGCCAGATCGACGAGAAACTCCAGTGGACCTCCGATCGTGGCCAGCTCGTCAGCGTGAAGGTCGAAACCCCCGGCGGCGACGAGTTCATCGGGGTCGAAATCCCCGCGGAGTTCAACAAGCTCAACATCGACACCAGGCAGAAATACGCCTTCCGCGTGAAGTTCAGACAAGGCGGTATTGCCGTCGCCACCGGCGTCAACCGCCTTTGACCCCCTTCTCCGCTCCATGAAAACCCGGATTCTTCTTTCCCTGTTCTTCGCCGCTTTCGCCCATGGGCAGGTCTACACGCCGCCGCCCGCACCAACTCGCTCGCAAGCCACTCCTCCTCCCCAGGACACCGCGGCAGCACCCGCCAAACAATCTGCGGTCAGCCCATTCGGTCAGGAAATCCCGCTGCTCGATCCCTCGGCGGAAACCATCACCGTTGGCGGCGTCGCCATCCCGCTTGGCGACAACCGCCTGCTCAAGGCCCGCTTCGAGAAATACCTCAGCCAACCGCCAGAGAGCGATGAAGCCGCGCAAACCTATCGCGAAACCATCGCCGAAATTCTCGCCACCATCTCGCCCTTCCGTCAGGGCGGGCCGGATTTGTATGCCGCCTTCAAGCTCCTCCCGTCCGCCTCCTCTTACCCCGGCGATGCTAATCTTTGTGGCTCACTCGCCGAGTCAATCTATATGGCCATGCTCGCCAAACAGGACGTCAATGGTTTGAAAAAACTCAACCAGACCATGGAGTCCGAGAAGAAAGCCATCATCCTGGAGGGCGATTGGAAAGCCCGCCACGAGCGGGACAAGGAGCTTGGCACCACCCAACCTGCAGGTGGAGGAAAGGGCGGCAAAGGCGGCAAGGCGGGCAATGCCCAGACTCCCGGCACCGGCAACAACTCCCTCAAATACGCCGACACCCTCCGCCGCATCGCGGAAATCGAAGCGCTCAAGAAAGCCAACATCGTCCGCACCGAAGCCCAGACGCTGCGCACCAAGGCGCAATACCAGGTCGGCATGATCCAGTGGTTCGTCCAGCGCCGCTACGAACACGTCCTGATGGCCGCCCGCTTCTACAACCACATCTGGAAAGACGGAGATGCCGCCCTGCGCGTCGATAAAAAGTCCGACGTCTCCAAGTTGTTTTCCGAATCCGTCGGCGTCAGCCCCACCGTGGCCTCGCTCGATTCCCTTTCCAACGAAGCCATCCGCGAGGCTGGCAAATACATCGAGGCCTTCGATCTCATGCTCTCGCGTGACGAACTCCACTCCGCCTCGCAGCGCCTCATGGAGGCCTTCGCCCTCGGTGAATACCTCGGCCCCGTCGCTACCCTGCCACTTGAGAAAAAACGCCGTGTCCTCGAATACGTCCGCGATCTCCACGAACTCTACGGCACCCTCCAAGCCCACGATTACACCAAATCCAAGGAGCTCGCCGACAGACTCAAGGCCAACGCCAAGGACTTCCCATCCTCCAAGGTCGACAGCGCCATCGCCGCCTACACCCTCGCCTCGGACCTTGCCATCGAGGAAGCCAAGGCCCACCTGATGGCGCGCGATACCGACAAAGCGGCGGAAAAAATCAAGGCCGCCACCGAGATCTGGCCGACCAACCCGAAGCTTGGCGAGTTCCGGCGCCTGATCACCAGTTCCAGCGGACTCGTTCCGATTCGCAATGATTTCGACCGTTTGCTCAGCGAGGGCAACTTCCGCGAGATCGCCCGCCGCCAGTATGAAATCGCCCCCGCCATCCAGGGCGACGCCACCCGCGAGGACGCATTCAAGCAGATCATGGCCAACCTCATGAAAATCGAGGCCGCCATCGGCAAGGCCGCCGAGTTCAGCAAGGCCGGCCAAAGCTACGCCGCCTGGGAACAACTCGCCGAGATTCGCGAACAATTCCCCGACGACCCGAAACTCGGTCGCGAGCTCGAATTGCTCGCCCCCAAAGTCGCGGACTTCACCAAGGCCCTCGACAAGGCGCGCCAGTTCGAGGTCCGCACGCCCAAACAAACCGGCTCCGCCCTCTCGTGGTATCTCAAGGCCCGCAGCATCCATCCTCAAAGCAAGCTCGCCGAGGAAGGAGCCAAGCGCCTTGCTCAGGAAATCCTCCCCGCCGAGGACACCGCGCCCGCCGCCTCGTCAGTGCCCGATTAGAGGGACTGGCGATACTGCCACCAAGAAGCTCAAGTCTTCGCAGGGGTTTTGTGGTGCAGGATACCCATCACCAGCAAGGCCATTAGCGGGGATAGCAGGAATCCAAGCGCCGCGCCGAGCACGAGATTCAGCGTGACGTTCGGAGAAATCGGAATGTTGGATATTACGGATTCCTCGTGGACTATCACACTCTCGCCCGGAATTTTCCGGGAAATGGTCTCCGCGATCTGCTTGAGTTTCAACTGCTGCAGTAATTCCTGGTCCGTCTTGAAGTCCCTTTTGGCATCGACGTGGTCCTGCGCATCAAGAGCTCTCTGGATTGCGGCCTCCCGTGTCTCGTCCGCTCCTTGATGGAGTTCAAGATCCGCCTCCTTTGGGCTGATGCCCTTGGTTCTCGCGATCGTTACAAGCACTTTGCGCCTTTCCTCCACCTTGTCTTCCTGATCCCTAATCGCCTTGTTGAGCTCTTGAAGATACCGGTCGGCGTGGCGATTTTCGGTCTCCGTCCTGAATTCCTTGTATGCATTGGCGGCCTCCGCCGCGATGTCTCTAGCGTCCACCTTGTTGGCATGGCGCGCCCGGATGGAGATCAGATCAGTGCCGGTGATGTTTTGCGTGGTGACGGCATCCATTAAAACCCCCATTGCGGATTCCCTGTCCACGCTCCATCGATTGGTCAAATCAAGCGCATCCACGATTTTTTCCCGAGCTCTCCGGCTTTGGAGTTTCTCTAACTCCGTGGCAAAGAACTGGGGATTTATTTCAGTTCGAAAGCCGGGTCCATTGCCCGGTCGATGGTTGCTCGGCTTCACCTCAATGGTTGCCTCGCTTTGATATACCTTCGGCATCATATAGGTCGCCAGGGTCGCCACCAGAAATCCGACCATGGTCCCGACAGGAAACATCGCGAGTAACACCCACCAAAAGCGTTTGAACATGAATTAAGAGTTGGATTCCGAGACGGAGAAGTCAAGGGATGGAGCTCCCTTGCCGCGTGATCCGAGGGCTTGAAATCCGAAAGTCTGCTGGTCACACTTTGTCATCGGCCGTTGGTTTGTGGTGCACGCTTTTGGTTACCAATGCTTTACAATGCCATCAACCTGCGGTCGATGCTCTTTGGTGAGAAACGCGGGCTAGGGAAGCCTGCGGAGCCCAACGTTGATGCGACCACTTCACGCTTCACAAATTACTGGCAACGAAAAAGAGACCGCTTTAGTTTGCGACAAGCGATGGCCGAAGCCCGAATCCACCTGCACCCCGACGACTGCCAACCGGTGCGGCAAGCGGTGGTGCGTGGGGAGATGCAAATGACGGCACGGGCGCGAGGGCAGTATCCCGGAACCCCGCTCGAGCCGGGGCGCCTGCCGGGCTTGCGGACGATCGGTTACTGGGACGCAGTGGGTCCCCAGACCTGGGGGCTGCCGATGCACCGCAACGAGGGAATCGAGATCTGCTACCTGCTCAGTGGTGAGTTGGTGTTCGCGACCGACCATGAATCGGTGCTGTTGCGGCCGGGCAACATCACGATCACGCGCCCCTGGCAGCGTCACCGCCTCGGCGATCCGGAAATCCGCCCGTGTCGGTTGTTTTGGGTGATTCTGGATATCGAAAACGGAGCGGGACGGGAAGCTTGGCAGTTTCCCGACTGGATTGGGCCGGACGCCGAGTCGCGGCGTGAGTTGCTGCGGATCTTCCGGATGAACCAGCTCTGTCACGTGGCCGATGACGGGCAGTCGCTAAGGCCCTTCCTGCTGGGTGCCAGCGACCGGCTGGATGTCCCCGGAAGCTTGGAAACCGCCCACCTGGCCGATACGGTCAATCATTTGTTGCTTGCGGTGGCCCGTATCCTGTCCGGCGACGCAATCGGCCAGCACGACGACCCGCACGGGTTCGACAGGACCGTGCACGGCTTCTTCCACGGTCTGGAGGCCAGCGTGGAAACCGCCGCCGAGCCGTGGACTGTGGCTGAAATCGCCCGGGCCTGCCGGGTCGGCGTGACGTATCTGACCGCCTCATGTAAGGAAATCTTCAATGCCACGCCGTCCGACCAGCTCTGCCGGATCCGGCTCGCTCACGCGGCACGGCTCCTGCGTGATGAAGCGCATTTCTCGATCACGGAGGTGGCCTTCACGGTCGGGTTCAACTCGAGCCAGTATTTTGCGACCCGATTCCGTCGCCAGTTCGGTACCACTCCAGGCGCGTTCCGGGAGGGAAGGTGATTCCTCCCTTCTGCCGTCCTTCGGGGGGTAGAGCCGCACACAGCCGCATGGTCTTGGAATCGCATCGGTTCGAGAGAACCCCTCGCCTTGGCGGCGGCCGCGGTTTTTTCCCCGACCGTCAGGTCACCGTGCATGAAGGGCGGCTCCGGGGCGCATGCTTCAGTTCCTCGAGGAAATTCCAGACGATGTTCTTGAGGTGCTCCTGTTCTCTTTTGATGGGCACCTCTCACCATGGGCGATCATTCGTGGCATACGGGTTTTGTTGTCAAAAACTTTGAACTTGCTGGCGGTTCGCGTTCTCAGCCCGCCTTATCAAACCAATCGATCCCTTTTCCCGAAAAATACTGAGTGGTTGGTGTCTTCTCTTTCTTTTCATCAAACTGATTTCGGGGGGGATTCGGCCCTCCCTGAGCAGCGAACGCCACAACAGGCTGAAGTGGTCTCCGTTTCCGGGAATCGCTTCAATCCGCCGGATCCCGTGATGTTCAATATTTGTCGCGAGCAATTCCAAACGCCAAGTGCAGCCCGTTCTGCTGAATTCCACACATGGCAACATTCAAGATCGCCCTTAACATGGAGTTCTGCCGCTCGGCGGACAAGTCGTTCGAAGCAGGAGTGAAGATCGCCTCGGAAATTGGCTATCAGTGGATCGAACCGATGGTGCATACCGGTTGGGAGTTGCTCAGCGAGGTGAATTATTTCCACTCGTTTTCGATGGAGGAGGACCCGTTGCTGATGAAGGAGATCAGCGATCGCTACGGAGTCAAGGTGGCAAGCCTTTCGGCCCACTCGCCGTTGATGAAACCGGAGGCGGCGGTTGACCGCCTGACCCGCGCCGCCGTGCTGGCGTCTTTTGTCGGCTGCGACTTCCTGAACAGCGACGAAATGGTCAAGCCGGATTGGATGGATGATGACTTCGCTCATGATGCGATGCGCTACACGCTCACGAGGGCGGCCCAGGTCTGTGCCCGCCATCGCAAATACCTCTGCATCGAACCCCACGGCATCTACACCAAGACCAGCGCCGGGTTGATGGAGATCGTCAACCTGGTCGATTCCCCGTGGATCCAGGTCAATTGGGATACCGGCAACAGCTATCTGGCGGGCATCGAAGATCCCTATGAAGGCCTTGAAGCGGTGCGCGAGCGGGTGTTCCACATTCACGCCAAAGACATTTCGATGGAGCACAGTCAGCGCGAAAAGGGCCAGGTTACCGGCACGCCGGTCGGCTGTGCCTGCGGCGAGGGAATGGTGGACTGGGAGCGGGTCATCCGGATCATGGAGCCCATCGATCGGGAAATCTTCCTGAGTGTCGAATGCGGCACCATCGACCAAGCGGTCACCAGCTTGGAATATCTCAAAAAAGTGCTGGGTGAATGATCAAAATCGCCACATCAGCACGTATATATACCCCAACAAGTGCTCCCATGATTATCAGAAAGAGTTCCCGGCGTGATTTCATCAGCAGCATGGCTCTGGCATTGCCGGGGGTGATGTGGGCTGCCGGGTCTGGAGCGTCCCCAGAGATTTGGAAGCCAAAGCAGGCCTTGTCATCGGTGATGTTTTCCGAACTTTCGCTGGAGGAGTTCTGCGCGCTGGCGGCGAAGCTCGGATTTCCGGCCATTGATCTTTGGGGGCCGTTTTTTGGCAAATGCCATCACATGGCCGAGGTGGTCAAGATGGGGCCGGATGCTTTCGCAAACCTGCTGAAACGGCACGGGCTCAAAGTGGGTGCTTGGACGACCTACAGGGTTGGCGAATTTCAAGAGGGCTTTCCGGCATTCGCGGATTTCATCGGTGCCTGCGGTGGCGGGATCGTGGTCCGCGAGTCGAGCTACGATGGGGCCGAAAAGCACAAACTCGAGGAATCCTTCCGCAGGTTCTTCGGTGAACTCGGTCCGGAGATTGAACTGGCGCGCAAACACAAGGTGCGTCTGGCCATTGAGAACCACGAGAGAGCCATTCTCGACACTCCGGAATCGTTCGAGATCTTCACCCGGCTCAATCCTGCCCACGATGTGGTCGGTATCGGCGTGGCTCCCCATCACCTGCAGAAGCGCAAGGCGGATGTCTCCAGCGTCATCCGTACCGCCGGCGACCAATTGTTATTCTTCTACGCCTGGCAACTGGCCCGGGGAAAAGACCAACTGCCGGGCCATGGCCCGGCCGATTTCACGCCGTGGCTGCAGGCACTCGCAGAAGTGGGCTTCTCGCACTGGATGGTGCCCTTCATGCATGGCGACTTGCCCGTCGATGAATTAACTTCCGCCGTCGCCAAAGCCAAACAATACCTCGACAACATCAACATCCTCCCATGAAACGGACCAGCAGACGCGAATTTCTCAAGGGCGCGGCCATGACCGGCGCGGCATTCGGATTCCCCACCATCGTGCCGGCCCAGGTCATTGCCGGCAAGGGGCGGGTAATGCCCAACGACCGGGTCAACGTCGGCCAGATAGGCTGCGGTCAAATTGCCGATTACTTCCACTCCTCGCAGCTCAAGCGGATGGATGACGTGCGCGTGATCGCTGCCTGTGATGCCTTCCGTAAGAAAGCGGTGACACTGGCCGGCAAATACAATGAAAATTACGGCAGCGAGGTCACCAAGGTCTATGACAACTTCCAGGAGATATTGGCGGACAGTGCCGTCGATGCGGTCATCATTGCGGCGCACGACAACTGGCATACGCCTATGTCCATCGCCGCCGTCCGGGCCGGGAAGGACGTCTATTGCCAGAAGCCGCTCGCCCTTGATTACAGTTTGACCCCCCTGCTGCGCGAGGAGGTGAAGAAGCACAAGCGGGTCTTCCAGTTCGGCACCCAATTCCGCTCGCAGGGCCGCTTCCGCAAAATGGTCGAACTGGTGCGCAACGGCTACATCGGCGAACTCGAACGCATCGAGACCTGGTGCCGTAATGTTCACGGCGACGAGAAGAAATATCACGTGCCGCCCTACGGTTCGACCGTGGAAGCACCCTTGCCCGATGGCTTTGATTTCGATGCCTGGCAGGGCCCCTCGCCGATGGTCCCTTATACGGTGGACCGTTGCACGAACTGGGGCGGCTACCACTGCCCGGAAACCTCGCTCGGCTTCATTGCCGGCTGCGGCATTCACCAACTGGGCATCGCCCAGTGGGCCAACAAGGCCGACCATACCAGCCCCATCCGCTACGAGGGCACCGGCACGATTCCCGGCGAGGGCATCTACCGGACCCTCGAATACTGGGATTTGATCTGTGAATACGAGAACGGCGTCAAGATGCACTTCATGGACACCCAGACGGCCGAAAAGAAGGCCCAAAACTATAAGCAGGGTGATGCCGTCGCCTTCTACGGCAGCGAAGGCTGGATCAGCTGGATCAGCTGGGGCTTCTACGCGAGTGATAACCGCATTTGGAAAACGGAGCTGAAGAGCGACGACGAGCAACTGCCTCACTCCAAAGAGCACAACCGTAACTTTATTGATTGTGTCAAATCCCGCGAAGAGACGATGTGCCCCGTCGAGATGGCCATCCGCTCCGATGCTATTTGCCACCTTGGCCGCGCCGCCGCGGTCACCGGCAAGGTGGTCGAGTGGGACCCGAAGAAGGAACAGGTCGTAGGCAATCCGGAGGCCGCCGCGATGCTCGCCCCGCAGCCGTATCGGGACAAGTGGAAGGTATGGTGAGCCGCGCGGCGGGTGCCGAGTCTGTCTGGAAACGGCCGCCAATAAAGAACGGGTTCCGCACGGGTTTCCCGGCGGACTGCATCAATCTTCGATCCAGCGGCCGAGGGCGGAGTCGAGTTCCTGGCAGCGCCGCACGTTGAAGGATTCGTTGGCGGCGACGGTGACGCGGCGGCCGGCGCTGTTTTGGAAATGCAGGAGGACGGGGGTTTCGCCGGGGTGTTTGGTGAGGGTGTTCTTGATTTCCATCAGGTCGAACTCGCAGTGTTTGGTGGTCCAGAGCATCAGTTCGAGCGGACCTTTGCCTTTGCCGTTGGCCGCCGCGCGTCGCACCTTCAACTCGGAGAGTTCGTAGCCGGTCAGGCGGCGGCCGCCATTGCGGTCGTCGATCTGGACGGCGCACTTGAGTTTGATAATCTTGCCGGGTTCGATCAGGCCGGCCTCGCGGGCGGGGGTGAAGGTTTCCCCCCACAACATGATTTCGGAACTGCCGGTGAAATCCTCGAGCACCAGCACGCCGAAGGGCTTGCCGGTTTTCGTGATCTTGGGGACCAGTGAGCGGACCATACCCGCGAAGGGAAAACGGTCACGCGGGTTGGTGATTTCCAGATCCTCGATCAGGCCGAGGCGCTTGTATTTCTCGGAATCAATCACGCTGCGGAACTTGTCGAGCGGATGGCCGGTGACGTAGAAGCCTAACAACTCCTTCTCGTGGGCGAGGCGGTCGTCCTTGCTCCATTCCTCGACGGCGGTGTCGGTGGAGTGGCTTTTCGCGGCGGGCACCGGGGCGGCGAACTCCATGGCATCGAACAGCGAGACCTGGCCGGACGCCTTGTCGCGCTGCGCGGACGAGGCGGAGGCGACGACCTGCTCGAGGCGGCCGAACATGCCGGCGCGGGTTTCGCCGGTCCAATCGAGCGCGCCGGCCTTGACGAGGTTTTCGAGGATGCGCTTGTTGACCACCTTGGAATCAAGGCGGGTGGAGAAGTCCTCGATCGAGGTGAATTTGCCGTTTTCCTCGCGCTCCTTGATGGCGGCGGCCATGGCGCTTTCGCCGCAGTTCTTGATGGCGGCGAGGCCGTAGCGGATGCCTTTCGCGCCGTTGAGGGTGATTTCCGGGGCGAAGCGCAGTTGTGAGGCGTTGAGGTCCGGTGGTAGGATCTCGATACCCATGCGGTGGCACTCAGAAACGAAAACGCTGATCTTGTCGGTGTTGTGGACCTCGTTGGAAAGCAGTGCGGCCATGAACTCGACCGGGTGGTTGGCCTTGAGATAGGCCGTCCAATACGAGATGTGGCCGTAACACGCGGAGTGCGATTTGTTGAAACCGTAACCGGCGAACATCTCGATCTTCTCGAAGATCTGGTTGGCGAGTTTTTCGCCGATGCCGTTGGTCATCTGCGCGCCGGCGACGAACTTGCCTCGCTCCTCGGCCATTTTTTTCGGGTCCTTCTTGCCCATCGCACGGCGCAGCAGGTCGGCACCGCCGAGTGTGTAGCCAGCGAGCAGCTTGGCGGCGTTCTGCACCTGCTCCTGATAGATCATCACGCCGTAGGTGTTGCCGCAGACTTCTTCGAGCAACGGATGCTCGAACATTGGCTTCTTGCGGCCTTTCTTCACCTCGATCATCTGGTCGATGAACTGCATGGCGCCTGGACGGTAGAGCGCTAGAAGGTCGATGATGTCATCGATCTTCTCGATCTGGTATTTCCGGCAGGTCTCGACCATGCCGCCGGACTCGAGCTGGAACACGCCCATCGTCTCGCCACGGTTGAGGATCTCGAAGGTGGCGTAGTCGTCGAGCGGGACTTTTTCGATTCTGAACTCCGGTTTGCGTTTCCGGATGTGCTCCACCGCTTCATGGATGACGGTGAGGTTTTTCAGGCCGAGGAAGTCCATCTTGAGCAGGCCTACCTCGGTGATGGCGCCCATGTCATATTGGGTTACGACTTCGCCTTCGTTGCCGCGCGTGAGCGGGACGTGTTCGTCGAGCGGGCGGTCGCCGATCACGACGCCGGCGGCGTGGATGCCGACATTACGGTTGATGCCTTCGAGCTTGAGCGCGTAGTCCCAGAGTTCCTGATAGGTGGAAGAGGCTTCGATGAGCTCCTTGATCTCGGGTTTGGATTCCCACTCGCCCTTGAGGGTGACGCCGGGTTTCGCCTCGATCATCTTGGCGATCCGGTCCGCATCCCCGTAGGAAACACCCATGACGCGGGCGACGTCGCGGATGACGCTTTTCGCACCCATGGTGCCGTAGGTGATGATGTGGGAAACGCTGCGCTCGCCGTATTTCTTCCGCACGTAATCGATGACCTCCGGACGGCGGGACTGGCAGAAGTCGATATCAACGTCGGGAGGGCTGACTCGCTCCGGATTGAGGAAGCGTTCGAACAGCAGGCCGAACTGGAGCGGGCAAATATCTGTGATGCCCATGGCGTAGGCGACGAGCGATCCTGCCGCCGAGCCACGGCCGGGGCCGACCGGAATGTCGTTGTCGCGCGCCCATTGGATGAAGTCCGCGGTAATGAGGAAATACGATGCGAAGCCGAGGTGGTTGATCGTGTCGACCTCGTATTTGAGCCGTTCCTGGATTTCCGGGTCGGCGGCCTTTTGCTCGCCGTAGCGTTTCACGAGGCCTTCCTGACAGACGCGCATCAGGTATTCCTCGCGGGGCGAGCCGTCGGGCGATTCGAACTGCGGATATTTCTCGGACGAGGTGGAATCGAGTTTCAGTTCGACGTTGCAGCGCTCGGCGATTTCGAGTGTGGCGTCGCAGGCACCGGGGATTTCGGCGAAAAGTTCGCGCATCTGCCCGGCGGTCTTGAAATAGGCCTCCGGGGTGTAGCGCATGCGGTTTTCATCGATGACGAGGTGGCCGGTGCCGATGCAGATCATCACGTCGTGCGCCTCATGGTCCTCGCGATTGAGGAAATGCACGTCATTGGCGGCGACCGGCTTGAGTCCGAATTCGGCAGCGAGTTTGAGCAGGCCGGGTGTGACGACGCGCTGGGGTTCGAGGCCGTGGTTGTGGATCTCGACGTAAACGTTTTCCCGGCCGTAGATGGCCACGAGTTCGGCCATTGTTTCGCGGGCCTTGTCCTCGTCGCCGGCGCGCAGCCATTCGTTGACGGGACCGGAGATGCAGCCGGTCAGGCAGATGATGCCCTTGGAGAACTCGCGCAGCGCGTCGCGGTCGACGCGGGGTTTGCCATAGTAGAGACCTTCAAGGTGGCCCTTGGAAACGAGCTTCGAGAGGTTGTTCCAACCCTCGTTGGTTTCCGCGATCAGCGTCATGTGGGTGGCGCGCTTGCGGCCAACGAGGTCTTTTTTGTGATCCATCGATTGCGGCGCGAGGTAGATTTCGCAGCCGAAGATCGGTTTCACCCCGGCCTTCTTGCAGGCTTGGAAAAACTGGATGGCTCCATAGAGGTTGCCGTGGTCGGTCATCGCCACCGCCGGCATGCCGAGTTCCGCTACCCGCTTGGCCAGATCCTTGGTGCGGATCATGCCGTCGAGCAGGGAGAATTCGGTGTGCAGGTGGAGGTGGACGAAGGAATCGGACATCGGGCTGGCCGACCGTATCCAAGCACGCTGCGAGGGCAAGCTAGGGAGTGCGCGGGAGCCCGATTTTTCGCCTCACTGGCCGCCAAGCATCGGCGTCTGGGTGCCGGGCTGGTCCATGGCGGCGCGATGGCCGTATTGCATCCAGCGGTAGGCGACCAACGTGGCGAGCCAGACGACCGGGCTGGCGAAAATCAGCCCGACGCCGCAGGCGAGCATGCCCGCCAGGATCACCAGCATGGAGAGCAGCCACAGGACGAAAAGCTGGAGTTTGTTGTTCATTGTGAGCGAGGAGCTATAGGAAAACGCGTCCATCACGCCCATGTCGCGGTCCACGATGGCGGCCATGAATTGGCCGTATCTGAGCGCGAGGTAGATTCCCGGCACCACCAGCAACAGGATCCCGAAGAATACCATCAGTCCGAACAGAATGGAGGCGCCGATGGCCCGAAGCAGTTTGTTTCCCTCGCCAAAAAGCATGCCGACCGTGACCGCCTTGCCGGATACGAGATTCAGCCCGACCCGGGTCAGGCCGAGGCCGAGGAAAATCGAGACGATGTTGGTGACGATCGAGTTCAGGATGCTGGGGCTCATGGTTGAATTCGCGGCGAACCCGGTTGCGGACCCTCTTTCGCTTTCCGAAATCCATGTCTCATAAGTGCTCGTTCCTCCGATTCCGAGGGCGCTGTCAATCAGGCCCATGATCACAGCAACCGCGATCGAGATCCCGATCCATGTCAGCCCGACGAGCAGGATGTTTCCGAACTGGCGTTTCGTCAGCTCGAAGCCGCGTTTGATGCAGGCGGCCGGATCGAGCGGTTCACTGCCGGCGGCGATTTCAGGAAGGGCGACGTCCGGGCTCGAGGGGTCCGGGACGGGCGCGACGGTTTCGGCAGCTGCGTGGAATAACCCCTCCATTTGACCGGCGGGCGCCCAATCCTTCATCGTCGAGTTCCACACCAGGTCTTTCGGGTCCAAGCCGCCGGTGCGGGCGAGTTGGCGAAGTTGCTCAAGTGTCACCGGGCCGTTTTGTTGGCCGCCTTTCGCGAAAAACCATTCGTTCATAAGTGCGGGATGCCTATCGATTTTTCAAACGGGAGGCAAGCGGACAAGACCTGAAGTTGGCGCTTGGAAGCCGCGGCCCGTTGGATTTACATAGCCTCATGCGCACGAAAGCAGTCTCCTTGCTCCAGGAATTGACGGACGCCCATTCGGTCTCAGGGCATGAAGACGAGGTCCGGGCGATCTTTGTGGATGAACTGGAGGAATGCGGCGAATTGTCCACGGATCGCAACGGTTCGGTGTTCTGCGAGACCGGTGGCGACGGCCCGCGGGTGCTGGTGGCCGGGCACATGGATGAGGTCGGGTTCATGGTGCAGAACATCACGCAGGACGGCTTCATTCAGTTTGTGCCGGTCGGCGGCTGGTGGGAGCACAGCCTGCTTTCCCAGCGCGTGGAAATCCTCACCCGCAGCGGCGCGAAAATCCTCGGCGTCGTTTCCTCGCGCCCACCGCACCTGCTGCCCGAAGCCCAGCGCCGGCAGGTGATGGCCATCGACCAAATGTTCATCGACGTGGGTGCGGAGTCCCGTCGGGATGCCGCCGAGGAAATGGGGATTTCGCTCGGCGATCCGATCGCACCCTGTTCCGCGTTCACGCCGATGGCCAAGGACGATCACTTCATGGCCAAGGCCTTCGACAATCGCGTCGGCATGGCCGGCGTGATTCAGGCCGGACAGATTCTCGCCGAGTCGACGCTGCCGAACCGCCTGATTTTCTGCGGCACCGTTCAGGAGGAAGTCGGCCTCCGCGGCGCGAAAACCGCCGCCGCGTTTTCCAAACCGGACGTCGCCATCATCCTCGAAGGCCCGCCCGCCGATGACACGCCGGGCCTACCGCGCGCCGATTGTCAGGGCCGCCTCGGCGGCGGCGTGCAGATCCGTTTGTTTGATCCTTCCGCAATTACGAATCCCCGCTTGGCGGCGCTCGCCATCGATGTCGCGCGGGCCGAAGGCATTCCCCACCAGGTCACCGTGCGCCGCAGCGGTGGCACGGACGCCGGTTCCTTCCATCTTGCGAACCACGGCGTCCCGAGCATCGTACTCGGGGTTCCCGCGCGCTACATCCACTCGCACAATGCGGTCATCGATCTCAACGACCACCTGCACATGATCACCCTGCTCATCGCGCTGGTCCGGCGGCTCGATCGGGAAACCGTGGATGGTTTCTCCGCTTACCTTTGACTCCGCCGTTGCCGGTTTGTGCTGGCATCTGCGGGCGGGATGGGTTTTTTCATGATATGAAAACACCGCATCGCGTGGCAGGATTGATGGTTTGACTATATTTCAGCTTCGTCGGTCTAACGAGTGTTTCCGCGCAACTCCCAAGTATCAAGAAGCAACCATGGATCGGTTACTTTGCCGTCCATGAGAGCACGCGTTTCGACCTTGGTATCACCGTCTTGGCCAAGGTCAGTCTCATCCCGATCAAAAAGGAAGGGTAGCCGGTGGCCAAGGATAACGAGCTCTCCGTTTCCTTCGGCATCGAGGAGGTTCTTCCCGATGGCCAAACCCGAATGAAGGAGATCCGAAAGACGACGCTTGAATCCGCCGATCCCGCAACCGACAAACTCGAAAGGGCCGTCATCACCGGCAAGGTCACCGGAAATGTCGCATTCGAGACCACTATTGAACAACAGCGTGGCATCATCTCCATCGGTGGGCGCGTCACCGATCCGGGAACCCTCACGAAAAACCCAATCCGGTTCACTGTCCGGGTCAATCTTACCAACGTGTATTCCGGTGTGGACAAAGAGGGCAAAAAGAAGCTCAAAGCGTTCGAAAAGAAGGTCAAGGGCGACCGGGTGGATTTCAAATGGACTGACGGTGACCGCTACCGATCGTCGATGGATGAAACCGTGGATGTCACCTCCAAGGAGGTCAACGGCCCCGGTATCTCCCTCGCTGAAATCAAAATGAGCTGCTATGGCGGCCGCAAACTCGTCTTCGGAGCTTCTGGATACTCCTCGATCACGCTTTCCAACGACAAGCCCGCGCCGCTCTACGATGGGTTTACGCTTCATTGGCTGCCGGATGACCCCCCCGAGGATCCACTTCACCTCGCCATGTGCATTGACCCCGAAGGCAACGATTTTATGATGACCCAGCGGCGGATCTGAGCGCGCCCTGAGGCCCTCTCTCGTTCTTGCCGGATGGTGAACCGCCGTCTAGCCTCAGCGTCGATGAGTGACGATCCGTCCGCTATCGAGCCTACCCGCCGCCAATGGTTGGGGTTCTGGAGCATGATCGTCCAGCAGACGCAGAACGCGTTTAACGACAAGATGGCGCAGTTCATCCTGATCCCATTGGGCGGTGCGGTGGGCTTTTCCGTCGAGTCCGCAGCCGGACTGATGATCGCCCTTCCCTTCGTGCTCTTCGCCCCGATCGCTGGCTGGACGAGCGACCGCTTCTCGAAACGCAACGTCATGCTTGGAGCTGCCATCCTGCAGTTGGCCGTGCTGTTCTGGATCTGTGGAGCGGTCGTCATCAAGAACCTGCCGCTCGCGCTCTGCGGATTCTTCGCCCTCGCCGTGCAGTCGGCGTTTTTTAGCCCTGCAAAAATGGGTATCAACAAGGAGCTCGTGGGCTCGAAACATCTCGGCTTCGCCACCGGCTTCCAGCAAATGACGGCCATGCTCGCCATCCTCGTCGGGCAAATCACCGGAGGCTGGCTGTTTGACTGCCGGTTCACCGAGTTGGGCGGCACGCCCGACATGGCTTGGAAGGCGGCGCTCGGCCCCCTGCTGATGCTCACTGCATGTTCGTTGCCCGCGTTGGCCCTCGCATGGATCATTCCGAAAGTTCCCGCGCAGGGTGACGCGAAATTCAGCCATGGAACCGCGGTCAGCCATTTTGCGCATCTCGCCGATCTCTGGCGTGACGCACCGCTGCGCCAAGCCTCCTTCGGCGTCGCCTTCTTCTGGGGATTCGCCGCTTTCATCAACCTCTGGTCGGTCAAACTCGCCAAAGTCCTGACTGGTGGGGGCGAGGGGTTCGGCACGATGTCTTCGAGGTTCATGGCGGCCGCGTCGCTTGGCATGGCGGCCGGCTTCGGCTTCGCCTCGTTTCTGCTGCGCAAGCGCATCGAGCTCGGTTGGGTGCCGGTGGCTGGAATTGCGATGACCGTTTTTTCTCTCGCGATCGTGTTCGTTCCGGCCGGCGGATCCTTGTTTCTAGCCGCTCTGGCGCTGTTGGCATTCTCCTCCGCGCTGTTTCTTGCGCCGCTCAACGCATGGATGCAGGACCACTACCCGGCGGCAAAACGCGGTGAGCTCCAGTCCTCCGTGAATCTTCAGGACTGCCTCGCCGGAATCGTCGCGGTCGCCGTCATCTTCGGGTTCGAGCACGGAGCCGTAGCGCTTGGGATCGATCCGCTCGAGGGGTTCCGCTTCCAGATGTGCTTCATCGCGTTGGCGTGTTTTCTCGCCACCGTTCTGATCATCCGCCTGCTTCCCTCACACTTCATCCGGGTGGTCGGTGTGGCGCTCATTCGGACGATCTACCGCATCCGGGTCAGTCACCCCGAGCGCCTACCCGCCAAGGGTGGCGCCCTGATGCTGCCGAACCACGTGACCTATGCTGACGCCTTTTTCCTCTCCGCCGCCTCGCCGCGGCCGATCCGCTTCGTGATGGACGAGGTTTTCATGGCCCGGCGCTCGATCCGAATTTTCACGAGTATCTTCGACACCATGACGCTCCGTCGCGACCAGCCGCTGGAGGCGATCCGGGAAATCATCAAGGCCCTGAAAAAGGGCGATGCCGTCTGCCTGTTTCCCGAAGGTCAATTGACGCGAACCGGCACCCTCTGCCCGCTCCAGCGCGGCTTCGAACTCATCGCGAAAAAAGCCGGCCACCCGCTCATCCCGATGTGGTGCGACGGTTCGTGGGGCTCGATCTTTTCCTTCGAGCGGAACCGCTTTTTCCGCAAGACGCCTCATCACCTGAAGCTCGGCATGACTATCGCGTTCGGGGAGAAAATCGATCCCGAAAACGCGACCCTGGAAACCGTCCGCGATGGCATGCTTGCCGCCTCAGCCGAAGCGTATGAACAAAGGTTCACCCGCCGGAAATGGGCTTCTTTGCGACCCAAGGCCAAGAATCCCGCCACCCTCGCGTTTTGCCGGATGGACGAAACCACCCGTCGGCGGATGTGGGTGAATGGCCGCCAGATCACCATGGTCAACGCGCTTCAGCGTCGCCAGCCGTTTCACATCCTTGCCGATGACCCCTTGCTTGAGCACTTGCCCGGCCTTCTTGCCACGTTCCCTTGCCTCTTCCACGCTGAACTCCGCATCGAACCCTTCTTCAATGGCGACGTGAATGGCGCATGGGTGGGCGGCGATTTCCTGCGCAACTGCATCCACACATCCCAGATCACCCGCAGTCTCGTGTTTTATGATTTCGGACCTGAAGCGCTGGCACCTGTCGAACGTGCCGGATTGTGCCACTGCCCCTGCCTCGCCGTTGAGGGTGTTGTCATCGCGATGTCGATGCCCCGTCCGCCCGCCTCCACCATGGATGACTTCGAGCCGCAGAACGGCCGCAAGCCGAATTCCTGGGGGAAACTGCTCCCCGGCTGGCAGCTCAAACCAGCGGCAGACGGCACGCTCCGTGCCCACGGCCCGGCGGCTCCCGCACATGGATTGCCACTGCCAGCCGGATGCTCGCTGGACCCGGAGTGCTTCCTGATCTCAAAAGCCACCACTCCACGCGCCTTCTTCGGCCGCCGCGGATGAGCGGAAAGCCGCCCCGGATTACTGTTGTTTCCATGCCTCCAGGCGTTTCACCAGAGCTGCGGCGGTGTTGGATCCAGTGATGCCGTCTACCAGCGTCTTCTTTTTCCCGAGCACGCTTTCCAACCGCACCCGATAGAACCTCGTATTGCCGGAACTCATATTGGAATCATGGCTGAATCTGGTGATCTGCGCTTTTTCAAACGCCTGCGTCCAGATCACCGGGCCGAGTTGATTCCTCACCTCCACGCCACTCGAACCGAAGGTGACGCTGCGTTGGTGGAAGATGTTCCAGATGACGAGCATCCAGATGCCGGCGGCACTCACCGGCCAGACGACCCGGAAAACCAGCGGCGCGTTCTCCTTGACCAGGAAAACCGCAACCGTCGTCCAGATCAGATCGAAGAAGATCAGAAACGCAATGATCGACCGGTTCCGTGCGGGCGGGCAGATCAAGGAACGCGGCACGCCCGCTTGATCAAAATCCGCCCGGATCCGCCGTGCGGCGAGCATCGCCGGAAGATTCGCCGAGATTTCATCAAGGATAGACGGCGCGGCTGTGGATGTGACAGCGGGCAGGGTGGGGGACTTCTCTGTGCGGAACACAGGCAGTTCGAAGGCCGACCGGATCGCCATGCCCGGCACTTTGAAACGAAGGCTCCAGACATGTTTGGTGCCGTTTTGTGCGGCGGGGCTGCTCTCTGGAGCGTCCGCGGGCAGGGTGAACTTCACCGGCAGGCGGAAACCCGAAAAATCGCGCGTGATCGAGTCCGGGGGCACGGTTTCCTGATGACTCCAGATGTTCTCGGTGGTGGTGCTCCGGTTTTTCCCCGAGCCCGTCGTGACGCTCTTTTCGCAGACCAGCTCAACTTCCGCGGGCAGGCGCATCGGAGGCGGGCGCCGTAACAGGATGCTCCCCTCTAACACACCGCCCGGCCAGACGGGCGTCTCACGGGGCTCATACCGCGCGATGCCCACCGCCAACCGGTGCCGGAAACGCCGGATGGAAAACCAAGCGGGAATGCACCACGACGCCGGGAAGACTAGCAGCAGCCAGGCGGTGCCGCCCTGCTCGAACGCCCCGCTCATGGCCGCGCTGGCAATGAGAACCCACACCACGAGGCCCGACCATAAGGTAAAAAGATAGAGCGGAGTCCGCCATTTCACCGCGTTTTCCGGGATGGAATCCGCCGCCCACTGCGGCCGCCACTTCCATGGCTCACCGGGATGCCGTGCGCGCAACACCGCCGACTTCCTCGCCGCCACCGCACTCATGACACCACCCGCCACCAAGCCCACGCCGACTGTTGGAAACGTCAGCGCGAAGATCGCCATCAACGCCTGCATTTCCCAGCGCAGCCCCCGGTAAAGCACCGCCTCGGATGGGGCTGCCGGGTTCACATGGCAACGGAACAGCCGCCCGCCCTCCCGATATGCCGACAGCTCGCGATGAGCGTTCCGTTGAAATCCGCCGATGTTGTCACCACCCCTGTGAAAGGAAACCCGGTCGTTGCGGAAGGTACGCCCCTGATAGGCATACCGGTAGCTCGCGGTGGCCTGATAGGTGTCGCTACCATCACCGCGGTTCACCTCCAACTCAGCGGACTCGATCCAACACGGGACCTCCTCCCAGCTCCGGGCAGCCCACCATTTCGAGTAGCCGGAGAAATACAACCCGCTCATGAAAAGCCCTGCCGCGAGGAATGGCAGGCCGAACAGCGCGAGGCAGCCACCGGGAAGTTCTTTCGAGGATTTTCGTTTCGCCATGGTTTTCCGCTTCCGGCTTTTTCATAAACACCCCCGTTCCTCCTGTAAACGCCGATCCCATGACCCTGGCCGACATCATCACATACTCCCTTCTGCCAGGTGCCTGCCTGGCGCTCGTCGCCATCATTTGGAGCTACGCCAAAGGCCTGAAAAGCTCGCCGCGCGACCTGTGGCTGGTCTTCGCCTACAAGGTCGTGGAATACTCGGCCTACGCGGCCATGAACCTCGCCGTCATCCTCTGGCTCACCAGCGACTGCGGCTTGGGCGATGTCGCCGCCGGTTCGTTCATCTCGGCGTGGTCGATCAGCCTCTCGGTCATGAGCATGTTCGCAGGTGCGCTTGTGGACACCATCGGCATCCGGAAAACGATGACCCTCTCGGTGCTGTTCCTGATCTTCTCCCGCCTCGTGGTTCGTGGGCTTGACCGGCAGCGTGCTCGGTGAATTGATCTTCGTGAGATGGCTCGGCATGGCACCGGACATGCCCTCCTTGATGGCCAATCCTCCGGTCCCGGAATATTGGCCGCTGATCCTTTTCATCCTCATCTTCACCATTGGCGAGGCGATCTGGTCACCTCGTCTCATGCAATTCACCGCCGAGATCGCGCCGAAGGGCAAGGAGGGCACCTACATCGCCCTCTCGGTGCTGCCTTATTTCGTGGCCAAATTCTTCGTCGGGCCGATGTCCGGCATGCTGGTCAATGCCTACACCCCGCTGAATGCGGTGGGCAAGGCCATGGATTCCTACCCGCATCACCACATGATCTGGCTCTGGATCGGCGGCGTGGCGGTTCTTTCTCCCATCGGCTTGCTGGTGTTCCGCCAATGGTTTCTCAAGAACACCGCCCACCACGAACCCGCCTGACCGCCGCTCCCAGCCGTCACGGTTTTCAAGAAAGACGCCGAATTTCTTGACACCGGGCCCAAAACCGGGCTTTTTTCCGCCCCGCGCAACGCGCAATGCACCCGTAGCTCAGCTGGATAGAGCGCCTGACTACGAATCAGGAGGCCAGGGGTTCGAATCCCTTCGGGTGTACTCTCATTATCAATGAGTTAGCAGCCTCCTCAGTGAGGAGTGGCCGCACGTGGTATCCAAATTTGTCATTTTTTGGATACTCCCCCTTTTCCTTTCGCCGAGAGAAAGGATACCATAAGGGTGAAAAGCATCGAAAATAACATTGGACGACATGAAAACGGGAATTTGTATTTCATTTCGCGTAAAAAAGGGAAGTTGAACCGAAAAAGCCTCGGCACGAAGTGTTTGAACGAGGCTAGGCGGAAAGTCCGTGAATTGGGGACGTTAGCGCTGACCTCTGCGCGGGAACCTGCGGTTCCCTTGCTGGAGGCGGTTGACCTGTTGGAACGGGTGATGAAGCGATTTGCCAAGGGCTTTGAAATTGACCTGACCTTCTTTCACGCGTTCCGGCATTACTTCGCCAGCCGTTGCCTGTTGTCCGGTTTTACGGTGCAGGAAGTGGCAAAATTGCTGGGCCACTCGGATAATGGGGTTCTAGCCCTCAAAACCTACGGCCACATTTGCAGCGATCACATGAAGGCGCGGCTAGCTGGTCTGCGGTTGACTGGCCGCTGACATTTGGGAGGAAGACGAGGCAAAGTTGTCCATAAGAACCCGCCGCGAGAATGGGCGGTTGCCCAGCTCGTCGGAGCGGCGGGTTCTTATGGTCAACTTTTGCCGGTGGGTCATGGTGGTGACATTTCTGGAGTTCGCCGAGCAGCTTTTCAAGTGGCTCGGGCGGAGTCTTGGGTGCGAGGTAGATGTTGCCGACCTTGTCCTGCGACTCGCGGATGATGGCGCGGACGGCGTCTCTCCGGTGCGTGCCATGCGTTCGGCAATGATGTCGGATTCCGCGTTGGATGCGCGGAAGGAGATGTGGTTGTCGCAGCGTTTTTTGCGGCGGGATCCGTTGGGTTTTTTCGCGGCCTTTGGCGGCGAAATCTGAAGGGGGAACTGGGGGGATTCATCCCCTCCAATTGTGCTGCTTGTAATGGTGGTAATACGCTCTGGTTGACAGAGGGGATTACGGATGCCGTATCAGCCACCGAATTTAGGCGCTGATCGGCAGGCGGGTTGGCAGGCACCGTTGAGGGGTTGCCGCCCGGGTTTGCGGTGGGTTGCGGGTTCACGACTGTTGGCCCTCCTTCCGGTTGAGGAGGGGATCGGCATCACCGCCGAGATGAGCGCGGACGGCGATCATGGCGATGACAGCCTTGGCCTGCTCGGCAAGCTGGCGGTGACGTCGGACGGCCTTGGAAATCTCGGCGATGGAGTCGTCAAGGTTCATGGCTGGTATCCCTCCTTTCCACCGTTGAGGATCCAGGCGTTGAGTTCGGTCGGGCGGATGTAGTCGGCGTTCCCGAACTTCCGGAGCGTGATGCCGGATTTGCGGATGAGCAATTCGGTCAGTCCGCTGTCATTGGCGGCCTTGGAGATCAGCACCCATGGGGCACTTTCTTCAATAGGTTTGATAGATGGCGATTTCGGGCGTTTTTGTGCAGTTTTTTCAGCATTCTAAGTCTGTCCTGTCCTTTTGTTGTTAGAAAAAGGACAAAACGAAAAAAATTTCACCTTCCTCGATTTTGATGCTTTTTTGATACCTTTCTCGGTCGATTTACGGCGAGACGCCTCGTTGAGGCCGCTAAGAATCAATAATGGTCAACACAAGGCGCTTTGTTCAGGGATCTTGGCGAGGCGGAATCCCAGGTAGCTCCCCCCTTTCGCCATCTCCTAACCCGTGACGGTTGCGAGCATGCGTGAGACTTTCGTGTTGCAGTTTTACTATCATCGCCACAGCCTGCCACCTCCCAATGCCTTTGGAATCGCGTAAGATTGCCTATCGCCCCGACATCGACGGACTTCGCGCCATTGCCGTTCTGGTAGTGGTGTTCTTCCATGCTGCCCTGAGTTTCCCGGGCGGCTATGTCGGCGTGGATGTATTCTTTGTCATCTCCGGATTCCTGATCACTAGCCTGCTGCTCAAGGAATTGAGGCAAGATACCTTCTCTCTGTTGGATTTTTGGGAACGGCGGATTCGCCGGATTCTCCCGGCACTAATCGTCATGGTGTTGGTCACGCTCCTTGTGGGTGGCCTTCTCCTTATGCCCGGTGATTATGAGAAACTCGGGAAATCCGCTATCGCACAAGCCCTGCTCGTGGCGAATCTCTATTTTTGGCGAGAGGATACGACTTCAGGCGGCTATTTCGGACTCGCCTCGGAGGAGCGTCCGCTGTTGCACACTTGGTCTCTCTCGGTTGAGGAGCAGTTTTACCTCTTCTTTCCGTTGATGCTGGTATGCCTATTCCGCTTTGAGCGATTCCGAAAACCAAGGACCTTGAGCTTGCTGTTATTGGCCGCTCTTCTCGCCGGATTGGCGTTGGCCGCCTTCGGCGTAAAGTTTCGAGGGGAGGCCACGTTCTATTTGCTGCCCACACGGGCATGGGAGTTGTTATGCGGAGCATGGATCGCCTCGTTGTCCACTGCTAGCATCCCGCAGAACCGACTATTGAGGGAAGGTGCGTCTTGGCTAGGCCTTGCCGGGATTCTGCTCCCATGCTGGCTCTATACCAGAGAAACGCCCTTTCCAGGTTTGGCTGCTCTGCCCCCGTGCTTGGGAACGGTTTTGCTCATTTGGAGCAATGCCCGGCATGAGGGTGAACAGGGGGGAATAACTTCGGTGGCCCGTCTACTGGCGCTGCGTCCGGTGGTGTTCATCGGTATGATTTCCTACTCCCTATATTTGTGGCACTGGCCGGTGTTGGTCTTCGGTAAATACTGGTTACTCCAAAACTGGTCGCCTTGGTATCTTCGTGCTGGCTTGGTGCTGGTGGCAGGTTTACTGGGGATTCTCTCGTGGCGCTACGTAGAAACTCCTTTTCGCAGGAAAACAACGATCGCAACGCGGTCGGCGGCGTTTCGGTTCGCGGCGGCTAGCACCATATTCACGCTGTTTTGCGGCGCTGCCCTAACAGTGTTCCACGGTTTTCCAGCTAGAATGCCGGAAAGCGTGGCTAAAAACGAGGATGCGAAACAGGATCGTTATCACAGTCCTTCAATGTCAATTGAGAATATCCAGCTAGGGCAGCTAAATCCCCTAGGGGCTTCAGATCTCGTAACTTCTCCAAGGATTCTATTGTGGGGAGACAGCCACGCCCGGTGCGCTGTTCCTGCTGTGGATGCGCTCTGCCGCGAATTGGGTATCACTGGATTTGCTGTATTCGCTGATGCGACACCACCACTGCTAGACTGGGTCAGCTCTTCCGAATATGGCCTGGGTAAAAAGACACCGGAATTCTCTGCTGCAGTTTTAGATTTCATCAAGTGGAGGGGTGTTTCCCATGTAATTCTGGCTGCGCGGTGGAGTGAATATCAACTGCACGATACACAACTTCTCGAAAAAAACTTCCCAGTAACGATTCGCGCACTCCATGAAGCGGGCTGTAAGGTATGGGTCCTCCAAAGTGTGCCGGAAGTGGATCTGGATGCTCCCAAGGCCCTTGCCCGGAGCGCAATTTTTGGAGGTGACACGACTTCTTGGCGCAGGCTTATCTCCGATCATCGCCGGAAGAATTCGATTCTATACGAAATGGCGGAACAGAATCTGCCTGCGAGGTTTGTAGATCCTGCCCCACTGTTATTGGATACCCACAGTGACCGCTATCGTGCGGATATTGATGGGGTCTCCATTTATTTCGACAACGACCATCTGACGAGAAAAGCCTCGCAAGCTCTGTTGTTGCCGTTGTTTCGGGCGGCGATGTCAGATGCGCTAGCGGCACAACCGCGAGCCGCCTCGCCTCTAGGCGGTGCAGTTCGCACACAATAGGCTAAAGGCGGAGTCGGGCAATTGGATGTGGTTTTTACCCTGACTTCATCATGGAAAAAACCTTCCGTGTGAAAAAATGCACGAAAGTAAAAAAAGTTCGGCTTGCCGGATTTAGATACTTTTTTGGTAGTACTTCCGGTCGAAAAAAAGGTCGATAAACGTCGATAGAGGCCGTTAAAAACCAACAAACAAAAATACAAAGATTTAAGAATAAGGGGTTTGCGGTGACTGCGAATCAGGAGGCCAGGGGTTAGAATCCCTTCGGGTGTACCACTCTCAAAACCCTACAGCTCAAAAAGTTGTGGGGTTTTTTGTGGCCTCGTTCCGGGGGTGTCCCTCAGATCGTTAAAACCGGCAGTGACGGGTTCGGCGCTGGTCATCAGCCGGAAGAGGGACAAATTTCGAGTTGCTCCGCGCTGGCGCTCGGAACGCAGGACGATGTTGCGTCAGCAATGCGTTTGGTCGGCGGCGACCGGTTCTTTGATCAAGTGAACGTTTCAAGCAAATCAGAGGTGTCAGATGAAGGAACAAGTCGGCAAGGTGCATACGGACTTCCCGCCGCCGGAGCATCCACTCAGTCGTTGCGAATCGCCGGTTGCTCAGGGGCACCCCGCGGCATCCGCATCGAGCAACTGGCGGAAACGCGGGAGGATTTTCTGGAACAGCGAGTTTTTGCCGCCGCGGGCGAGTTGCAGGGCGACGAGTTCCTCAGGCGATGTGGGATCGACCGGAGAGAGTGAAGCGACGTTGTAGCCGGGGGCCTCGATCCGGCGTTCGACGTGCGAGGCTCCGGCGGCTTGAGTGATGTGCGCGGATTTTTGCCCGGCGCGCAGGACCAGCGAGGAAAGCGGCGGCCCGGCGGCATCTTCGCGGAGAGTGACGGAAATGGCCGCACCGGCGATGGATTCGAAGGCGAATTTTCCCGCAGCCAGCCGGTTTTTCCATCCGGTCTGGACGGCGAGCCAGGCGAGCAATTGCAGCGCGCTGTTCCGGTGGGCGGGGTGAAAGCGGATTGCCACGGTGTCGATTTCGGGCAGGGCGTCTTGCGCTGCGGGGTCATCGAAGATGCTGGCGACGCCAAGGCGGAACTGCCAAGTGCGGGTCCAGGCGTGGTCCTGCAGGATGAGGTCGGTGTTGATCTGGGAGGTTTCCTCGATGAGCCGGAACGAGGCGGCGGGATCGGCCCATGCCGAGCTGTCAATGATGAGGCGGTCCATCACGCTGACGAGGCGCTCGGTGAGGATTTCGGAGAGTTCTCCCTGCCACCAGAAGACAAGCGGCAGGTCGGAGTTGAGGTGGGCGAAGACCGTGTTGCGGAAACGCCCGGTGACCTTGCCGGTGAGGTAGAAGGCGATCTGTTCGCAACAGACGGATTTGCGGCCGTGGGCGAGGTGGCAGTGGGCGGTGATCCATGCACGCAGGCTAGGCAGGGGGTCGGCACGGTTGATCTCCACGAGGATGGCGCGGCAGGCGTGCTCGGTGGTGAGGTTGCGGATGATGGCGGAGTTTTCGAGAAGGGCGCCGGGTTTCTCGGAATAGACGACGAGATTCATCAAGGTGGCGTTGGTCCGCGCGTCGTCCTGTTCCCAGAGCTTGCGGAGTTCCTTTTCGATCTCGGAGACCGGGATTTCGAGCCCGAGTTCCGGGCAAATCGTGGGGATGGAGGTGTCCATGGTGGCCGTCATGCTGCTGCCGGAAGAAGTCACAGAACCGGAGGCAAGGCAAGTCCACGCGGGCGGGGCGGGATGATTGCGGCGCATTGGCGGCGGGAAATCCGCTCACTCGAGCGGCGCGCCCTTGGGGCGCCTGCCCGAGAAGCCGTTTGCGGTGGGGAGGGTCGGCTGCTAGATTATGCCGGGTTTCCGAAAGGAACTGCCATGGACGAGCATTTTGATTCCCGCCTGCTCGCGTTTTTATGCGATCCGGCATCGTATCCGCACCAACCGCAGGAAATCCGTGAGTTGCACACGCACGGATCACTGGTGTTCGTGGTTCCACCCTTGGTTTACAAGATCAAGAAACCGGTGAACCTGGGATTTCTCGATTTCTCCTCGTTGGAGAAACGGCGGTATTTCTGCGAGCGCGAGGTGGTGCTGAACTCGCGGCTTTCTCCGGGGATCTACCTGGGAGTGGAATCCATCACGCGGGAGGGCGATGGCTTCGCCTTCGGTGGAGGCGGTCCGGTGGTGGAGGTGGCGGTGAAGATGATCCGGCTTTCGCCCGAGGGATTTCTGGATGCCCGGATCAAGGCGGGAAACGCGGGTGAGGCGGAGCTGGAACGGGTGGCCCGCATGCTGGCGGAGTTCTATCAGAAGCAGCGGCCGACTCCGGAAATCGTGCGGTGGGGACGGATCGGAAAACTCCGGGTGAGCACGGAGGAGAATTTCTCGCAGACGGAAGTGTTCATCGGCAAGACTCTTTCGCGGTCGGCGTTCGAGGCGATCCGGGTTTTCACTGATGCCTGTTACAAACGGCGGCGGGCCTTGTTCGAGAAACGGATGACGGACGGATGGATTCGCGATTGCCACGGCGACCTTCATCTCGATCACGTGCATGTGACGGACGATGCGTTGCACATTTACGACTGCATCGAGTTCAACGACCGCTTCCGCTACGTCGACGTCGCGAATGACGTGGCGTTTCTGGCGATGGATCTCGACCGTCACGACCGGCCGGATCTGGCGCGCTTTTTCGTGCGGCGAGTGGCGAATCTGTTGGGCGATGGCGAGATGGCCGCGCTGATGGATTTCTATCAATGCTACCGGGCTTACGTGCGTGGTAAGGTGGAGAGCTTCCGCACGGTCTCGGAGATCGTCGATGCTGACGAGAGGACGCAGGCGGCGGATGATGCGCGGAGGTATTTCCGACTCGCGCTGCAATACGCGGTGTGCGGGCCGCACCCGCTGGCGCTGGTGTTCATGGGGCGTGTGGCGTCCGGCAAATCCACGCTGGCAGCGGCGGTTTCGCGCGAACTCGGATGGCGGGTGGTCTCCTCGGACGAGCTCCGCAAAACACAGGCTGGCGTGCCATTGCACGAACGCGGCGATGCCAAGAGCCGTCGTATTCTATACTCGCCCGCCATGACGGAGCGCATCTATGGGACGATGATCCGCAAGGCGCGGGAAAGTGTCGCGGCCGGACACGGTGTGATTCTCGACGCCACGTTTTCCAAGCGCGAATTCCGCGACCGCATTCGCGCGGAGCTCGGCAATTCCAATGTGAAATGGATACTCGCCCAAGTGGATGACGCGACCGCCGCCGAGCGGCTCCGACAACGCGAGGGCCGGCACGATGTGGTGTCCGATGCCCGGTGTGAGGACCGCGATTTCCTGAACGCCGCGTTCGAGACGCCGGGCGAACTGCCTTCTGACAGGATACGAAGCGTTGACACCGGGGATGCACCCGATGAGGCCGTGCGGTTCCTGTTGCTCGGCATGGCCGCCGAGGGTTGAGCCGGATCCTAACGAAAAAGCCGGTCCGGATTTCCCGAACCGGCCTGTGAAGGTTGGAGTGTACTTCAGGCGAGCGCCTGCAGCTTAGCCTTGAGTTGGTCCTTGGTGACGCTGGCGCCGACGATCTGGTCCTTGACCTCGCCGTTCTTGAAGAACAGGAGCAGCGGGATCGAGCGCACGTTGTATTTCACGGCTAGATCGCGGGCTTCATCGACGTTGACCTTGCCGACTTTGGCCTGGCCGTCGAGTTCGGTGGAGACCTGGTCGATGACCGGGCCGATCATTTTGCAAGGGCCGCACCATTCGGCCCAGAAGTCCACGAGGACGGGCACATCGGAGTCGATCACTTCGGATTGGAAATTTGCGTCAGTAAGTTTCAGAGCCATGCGCGGACTCTGGAACGGGAACCCGGAAACGTCAAGAGCCGCCCTGCGGTGATCGCGGGGCGGCTCTTTGAGATGGATTTGCTTCAGAGTCCGGTGGGCAGTCCGCCAGCCGCAAAGGCCAGATAGAGGACGACTGCGGCAAGCAGGATGTTGGTGATAGGCCAGGCCATGGTATTGGAAGGGTTGAGGTTTGGTTATTCGAAGAGCTGGGACCAGTCGCCGGCCTGCGGGTTGTCTTCGGCACTGATCCAAGTGCTGGCAAGCATCAGTTGGAAGACGAGAATCAGCAGCGCGGCTGCGAATCCGACACCGGCAAGGATGTTGATGACCCCTTCATTGGCGACTTCTTCCTCATCTTCCTCGATCTGGAGGGTTGCGGCCTGCGATGCGCTCGGAACCGAGGTGCCGAGCGGCTGGGTCGGGGCGGAAAGCTGGACGGTGGCCTTGGGCAGCGTGGGCGTTGCGCCGGGGAGGCTTGGAGCCGCACCGGGCTTGAGGGCACTCGTGCCGATCGGAGCGGCGGAGGTCGCCAGACGAATCGTCGGGGCCGGCGGGGCGCTGGCTGCGGGAGCTCCTGCGGTCCGAAGCGGGATGGTGGGAGCCGGCGCAGGCGGACGCGGAGCGGCAGCAGGTGGACCACCGGGCGTCGGCGGGCGCACTGCCGGTGCGGTCGGAACAGTGGCGGAGGGAACGGCGGGTGGAGCGTCTGCGGCTTTCAATGTCACGCGAACGGTTTCCTTTTTAAGAGGGACGCTCGACGTTTGCTTGGAAGGGGTCGGTGGTTTGTTTTCGTTTTCGCTCATGCGCGCACTGGGATTTGAGTCTTGCCGAGGAAAGTAAGAAGGCTGGTCCGGCGGCTGTCAAACACCCAGCGCAGGAATTGTTTCCTTTTTTTTGATGCTCTTTGGTCCGCTCCGTGATTCCTATTTCCGCAGTCATCATGCCCACCGAAAAGACCGCCATCACCCCGTCCCGCGCCCAGGATTTCCCCGAGTGGTATCAGCAAGTCATCAAAGCCGCGGATCTCGCGGAAAACTCGGAGACCCGCGGCTGCATGGTCATCAAGCCATGGGGCTACGGCATTTGGGAACTCGTCCAGCAGCAGCTCGATCGGAAATTCAAAGCCACCGGCCACCAGAACGCTTACTTTCCGCTGCTCATCCCGCTTTCCTATTTGGAAAAGGAGGCCGAGCACGCCGAGGGCTTCGCCACCGAGTGCGCCGTGGTCACCCACCACCGGCTCGAGGCCGTGAAGGACCAGAAAACCGGAAAAACCAAGATGGTCCCCACCGGCGAACTCGCCGAGCCCTACGTCATCCGCCCCACCTCCGAGACGATCATCGGCGCCGCCTTTGCGCGCTGGGTCGAGTCTTACCGCGATCTCCCGCTGCTCATCAACCAGTGGGCCAACGTGATGCGATGGGAAATGCGGCCCCGCATGTTCCTGCGCACCGCCGAGTTCCTCTGGCAGGAAGGCCACACCGCCCACGAGACGCAGGACGAGGCCATCGTGGAAACCCGCATGATCCACGGGCTTTACGAAGAGTTTCTCCGCGACCATCTTGCCATCCCCGTCATTCCCGGCGAGAAGACCGAAAACGAACGCTTCCCGGGCGCCAATGTCACCCTCACCGTCGAGGCGATGGTACAGGACAAAAAGGCCATCCAGGCCGGCACCTCGCACTACCTCGGCCAGAACTTTTCCAAGGCTCAGAACATCTCGTTCACCGGCCGCGATGGTCAGGTGCAGTACGCTCACACCACCTCTTGGGGCGTTTCCACCCGCCTCATCGGCACGCTTATCATGGCGCACTCGGATGACGACGGTCTCGTCCTTCCGCCCCGCGTGGCAACTCAGCAGATCGTCATCATGCCGATCACGCCGAAGGAAGACACGCGCGATGCTGTCATCGCCTCCTGCAATGCCCTCGCGGAAACCCTTCGGCATCAGGTCTATCGCGGCGAACCGCTCCGGGTCCACGTCGATACCCGCGATCTCAGTGGCGGTGTCAAAAAATGGGAGTGGGTCAAAAAAGGCGTGCCGATCCGCATCGAGATCGGCCCGCGCGATATCGAGAGCCGCAAGATCTGTGTCCAGCGCCGCGACCAGCCGGTCTCCGCCAAGGATTTCCCGCTAAAGGATGATTTCATCCGCCATGCCACCGAAATGCTCGACGAGATCCACCACACGCTTCTTGACCGTTCGACCGCCTTCCGCGACGCGAACATTACGCCCTGTGATTCGCTCGAGGCCTTCCACTCCCATTGGGCGCAGGAAAACCCCGGCTGGCTTCACACCCCTTGGGCTGGCGACGCAGAGCAGGAGGAAGTCTTGTCCAAACAGCATAAGATCACGATTCGCTGCCTCCCGCTCGCAAGCGTCTCGCTGCCGCAAACCACCGGCGGCAAGTGTTTCCTCACCGGCCAGGAAACCTCTACCCGCGCCCTCTGGGGCCGTAGTTATTGACCTTCATGCGCGATTCCTCCAACTCCTACGATCCGCCCGTCATCCCAGCCATGCCGGCGACTGATGACATCTCCCGCCATCTGCAGGGGCTTCAATATCCGCTCACGCTCTCCTTCAAAATCCTCGCGCTCGCCAGTCAGGCCACCGTCACCGACGCCAACGGCCACACCGTCCTCTACACGAAACAAAAGCTCCTCAAGTTCAGGGAGCACGTGGAAATCTGGACCGACAAATCGCAAGGCACCCGCCTCGCCGAGATCAAGGCGAACAAGGTGATCGACTGGTCCGCCCGCTACTTCTTCACCGATGCCCAAGGCGCGCCCCTTGGCAGCGTCGGTCGCCGCGGCTGGCGCTCGCTCTGGAAGGCCCACTACGAATCCTTCCATCCTGGCGACGAGCGGCCCGGCTTTTCCATTCAGGAAGGAAACCCATGGATCAAAGTGGCGGACTCGATCATTGGTGACCTGCCGATTGTCGGCATGTTCAGTGGGTATTTCCTGCATCCCAGCTATCAGGCGAGCCGGGCGGACGGCGTGCCCGCGATGCGCCTGACCAAACAACCCGCCTTCTGGGAAGGCCGCTTCCAGATCGAGAAAACCGCGGATCTCACTCCGCGCGAGGAGCTCAACCTCTTCCTCTCATTCCTCATGCTCATTCTGCTGGAGCGCCGGCGGGGGTGAGCCACTTGCCGTAAGGAATTTCCGTGATTCGGAGTGGAGTAAACAATGTGAATCCGTGAGCCCTGGGACCATTCAACGGCCGGAACCGGGAAAGCAATTTCTCCGCAGCCCATCCCGGTCGCCAAAGCCTGTGCCTGCGAACATCTAACGAACTTCGATGATCCCGCTGTCACCACCGCCATTTCCTTCCCCCTCACTCGCGGGCTTAAGGAAATTCTCGTCGGTGATGTCACCCGATTCGAGATTGATAATATTGAAGACCGCCTTTTCAAGGACGGGGGTGGATCCGAAAGAATACACTTTCTGGCCGTCGCTCTTCCGCTTCACATACAGGATGTAGCCAATGCATTTGTGGCCACTCCTGTCGTAATCGCCGTCACTATAGAGATTTCTGACCGTTTTGAAACCAATGGTCTTTTTTTCCTGGCGCGCGAGATTGAATCCCGCCTTCTGCGCCGCGAGGATTTTGTATTCATTGCGGTCTGCCAGCGAACGGCCAACCAGAACATAGATGAGTTCCGATTCGCTGAGAGGGGCCTTGGCGTCGTCGTTCTGTACCTCAACCTTCATGCTGAGGACCTGAACCTGGCGCTCGTTTTCATAATAATACTCCTTATCGTCCTTGTTGGAGCGGACCAGATTCGGTGTGACACGTAGACGCGGAACACGGTTGATCAGCCACTCCTTGACGAATTTCTGATCCGCGCCCGAAAGAGTGTTGAGGTTCAATTTGACATTCCGGCCCGACGGAATCTTGAGCGTAACGGTGGTGGTGGTGGCACCCATGATCTCGGCCTCGATCGTTTTGCCTTCCGTGTTGGTGAAAGGCCGACCGACCGCGAGGCCGGTGGCAAGCAGGGCGCCAAGGAACTGCGCAGCGACTCTATGCATGGCATAGGATGATGCCGGACGGTTGCGGCAAAGCAATCACTTATTCCGTTTTGGCAAAGGGACTAAACCGTTCTCACCCGCTTCGCCGCCTTGAGCATTCCGCAACCGGCGGCCACGTCGATGCCGCGGCGCTGGCGGAAGGTGCACGGAAAACCCGCGGCGATCAGGATTTCCTGAAACTCGTGCCCGGAGGCGCTCTCGGTGCCGGTGAAACCGCCGGTCGGATTGAGTGGGATCAGATTGATGTGTGCGTCGATGCCCTCCAGGAGCTTCGCCAAACGCCGCGCCGTTTCGGGGGAATCGTTTTTGCCAGCAATGAGCGTCCACTCGAAGAAGATCCGCTTGCCGGTGATCCCGCCGTATGTCCGGCAGGCATCGATGAGCATCGCCAGCGACCAGCGTTTGCTTGCGGGAACCAGCGCCGAGCGTTCCTCCTCGGTGGATCCATGCAGGCTGACCGCCAGTCGGTAGGGCCTGCCTTCTTCCGCCAGGCGCAGGATGCCCGGCACCACGCCCACGGTGCTGATCGCGATCTTCGAGGGCCCGATGCCCGCGCTGCGCACATCGGAAATGGCTTCGAGCGCCTGCATCACCGAGTCGTAATTGTGAAGGGGTTCGCCCATGCCCATGAGCACCATGTTGCGCAGACGTTTCTGCGGATCGATCGATTTAAGGACCCGCCGTGCATGCAGGACCTGTGCGACGATTTCGCCGGGCCGCAGATGCCGGACGAAGCCCATCTGCCCGGTCGCGCAAAACACGCAACCCATCGCGCAACCCGCCTGCGTGCTCACGCAAACGGTGTTACGTCCATCGTAGCCCATGAGCACCGTTTCGATCACCTGTCCGTCATCGAGTCGCAAAAGGAATTTGCGGGTCAGCCCGTCCGAGCTGCGGACTTCATCCACCACTTCCGGCGCATCGAGGAAAAACGATTTGCCCTCACCCACGTATGCGGCCACCCAGCGTTTCAGCGGCGGCAGGAAATCCCGGCCCGCTAGATTCTGTTCGCCGTCGCGGTGAATGGCCCGCCATAAGGTTTTCGCATGGTGCGGAATCACTCCGTCGCGCGCCAGAACGGCCACGAACTCGGGGAAACCGAGATCGAGCAGGGAGCGTTGCGCGGCGGCGGACATGCCGGAATGAATGCGCGGCGGGGGATCCGATCAAGCCGCGAATTGAGCGCGGGTTCCGGGTGGTTCGGAGATTGATTCTGCTTCTGCTATCTCCGGGCGGCACGGTGATCGGGCAAATGGAACGGCATCGCCCGGGCGTGTTGGGGCCCTTCCTCGATCTTGCGGTGGATGTTCCACAACACTGATTTGATCTACAACGATGCCATTGCCGCCAAGGCCGAAACGATCGGCTTTCCCGGCGCGACTCTTTCATTTTAGCCCTGAAAGGAAAATGAACCGCAGATGAACTCAGATGGTCGCTGATTTTAAGAGACTTGGATGGAATTTGCCCCAAACCCTGAGGGTGAATCGGGCAAACCACACAACTCTTTGATTATCTGCGTGAATCTACGTCCATCTGCGGTTCAAGATTCCCCTCTAAGTTTAGTGATGTTGGGGGCTTCTGTGGTTTCGGTTTCGAGATTTAGGCTCGTGGGTGTGCTGGATGAATTGCAGATCTATCCGGAAAGCCGCGCAAGACGATGATCCCCGCCCAAGATTGAACCGCGGTGTGGTGAGTCTTTCTGCCAAACCATGCTTGGCCCGCGCGAAACCGCCGCCGGTCATTTCCGCAACGCGGGCTCCTTTCCGTGGGCGATGCCGGGCCAGAATACATCCCATTCAAAGGGTCTCGAAAACTCGCCGTAATGGCAGGATATGCAGTCGCCGGGTCCGAGCGGCCGGAATTTGAACGAAGTCGGTTTGCCGTCCTGATATCGAGCGAGGTGTTCGCTGGCAGGTCCGTGGCAGGACTCACAACTCACATCGACGAGGGATTCTCCACCGAGCGGCCGGCGGTAGCCGCTGGGCCTGCCGAAGCCGGTCGTGTGGCATGAAATGCAATGAGGGTCGGCGTCCGATTCGGTTTTCACAAGGGTCTCGAAGGCTCGTGAGTGGCCGGATTTTTGCCAAATTTCATAAGCCTGCGCATGGCATTTCACGCAAGTGGTGGAGCCGACGTAGCGTGCCGTCACGGCCACGCCGGGAATTGCATCCGGGTCCACGGCATTCGGATCGTCAATGGCAAGCGGCGTGCGTCGGATTTCAGAACGGTAGTCGCGGACCATCGCCCGCAATTCCTCGTGCTGGGGAATGGTGTCCCACAGCAACTGAATATCGTAGTTGGGAGCAAGCAGACGGGTGCGTTTGTCGCCGCCGGTGCGGGCGGTGAGGGTTCCGACGGTGCGGGCCTGGTTGGTGGTGAAGAGGATCATCGAGTCGTTCTCGCGAATGATATCTTGGGTGGGACCCGGCACATCGCCGCCGAGGATGAGAGAGAACTCGAAGTAATCGCGGGCGAGGCGGCGCATCTCGTTCTCATCGGCAAACGCGAGCAGGATCACGAGATCGGTCTGTTTTGCGAGCGCGGGCAGTTGGCGGTCCACCGCCTCGTTGAGATCGAGGACTGTAAGGCCCGAGCCGGGGTTGGGAGCGCTGTGGGGTGAAACCACGCCGAGTATGCCCACGCGGACACCACCGATTTCTACGATCCGGCAGGGCTCCAGCACTTCCTTACGGGTCAGAGCATCGACGAGCGAGGCACTGATCAAGGGAACCGGTGACTCCTTCGCGAGCGACCTGAGTGTTTCCGCCGGAAGCATCGCCTCGCGGCCCCCCATGTTGAGCGCGGAGAAACCCATCGAGTGATATGCGCGGGCGAGGTATTGGTATTGAATGAGATCATAGTCCGAGTTGCCGGCGACCGCTCCGCCGACATCGAGGTTGAGAACGGGTCCCGCCCCTTGGCGGGATTCCAACCAGGTCCGCAGACGGGTCAGCCCGCCGTGTTGGCCGGTGAAACAACCGCAGGGCTCGAGGCGGCCGGAGCTGTCGCAGGTGAAATGGATCGTCAGGGAGTGCCGGGCGGCCGGTGGGTCTTCGGAACGATTGTAAAGAATGATCGCGGAGGTGACGGCGGCCACCAGCAGGATCGTCACGACGACACGGATTGCGGTTTTCAAAATCGGCGGATGTTTCGGTTAGTGAAGGAGCGCGTAGGCCACGGCATTGACGTTCACCTCCCGGCATTCCTTGATTTCTGCACCGCCGCAACAGCAGCAGCCTTGGGCGTTGGCCGCGTTGTTCAGCCCTTCGGGCGAATACACCATGGCGAGGCGGCCATTGATGAAGACTCCTTGCAGAAAGGTGCTGCGGCCCTTGACTGTGAGACTGGTGATACGTTTGACGGTGGAGAAGATCTCATGCTTCATCGGGATTTGTTTCAATGCGTAGCTGGGCAGGGCGAGTGCGATCTCGCGCTTAAACGCGCCGTTCCACTCGACGTTGGAGCAACCCGGGCTCGCGAGCACGAAGCCGCCGTTTTCGAGGTAGCGGCGGAGGTTCGTCCGCTCCGCTCCGCTCAACTTGAAGTCGCCCTGGCCGGTGAAGATGCACAGCGGCGTGTTGAAGACCTCATCCTTGGCCAGGCTGATGCGCGCGAACTTCGGCGCGATCTTCAGGCCCGTTTCCTTGGCGGCATCCGTGAGGAACTGCTCGGCGAAACAGATTGCCGTCTGGTTGTTTCCATAGACGAGATTGCCGCAATGGATGGTCTCGGAATTCCAGTCGAAGGAGGGATCGGCGGCGCGGGCGAGCGCGGCGGATGCGAGGAGAGCGAGCAGGAGTTTCATGGTTTCGTGGTGAGTCTGCGGAAATAGGCATCCGCGATGTTTTCATATTCGAGAAGCAGTGTTCCGCTGTCCGGCGTGCCGGTGCGGCGCGCGGATTGTTGCTCGATGTTCGCCTGATCCGGGCGGTCGATGTGGGCGGTGGGCGAGCCGGGCATTCCGGAGCCGCCCTGATCTCCGCGGCCGGAAATGGAGTCGGCGATTGGTCCGTCCATCAGGGACTCGCCACCCAGCAGGCGGGCGTTGGCATCCATTGCGGAGTTGGCCATCAGTCCTGCAGCCCCGGCACCGCTTGAGCCCTCTCCGGGAAGCGGGCGGAAATTCCTAGAGAGCATCATCTGTCGCAGCGAATCGCCCGGGTTCATCTTTCGGTACAATTGAAGGGCGCGGTCGAGTCCCGCTGCGACGCCTTGTTGGCCGGCTTGCACGGTGTCGTCAAACAGGCGGTCCATTTCCTCGTGCAGGTTCTGGGCCTGTGCCTGGGCGTCGTCCGCCTTGGAATCGAGCATGCTTTGTGCGGCCTTGCGGGCGAGACCCGGCATTCCGGCGGCGTCCATTTGATCGGCGAGGCGGCGCGCGCTGCTGGCGGCTTCGGGAAACTTGCCGTCTGCGGCCTCGGCATCGTGGCGGAGTTTCTTGTCGAGTTGCTCGAGCTTGCGGGCGAGATCCCGCTGGCGGGCTCCCATGTCGCGCATGGCGAGCCGGTCCTCGGCGTTGAGTCCGGGTTTATCCTGATAGGCCTTGCTCTGTTCGGCGAGCTCGCGCTGTTCTTCGGCGAGTTGTTGGAAGCGGCTGAAATCCTTCATTAGCTCGTGCAACTGCGCGAGATCCTGCAGGGGCTGGCGGACCTCCTTGTCGGCTTTTTTCTTCTCGCCCTGCAGCCGCTCCAACTGCTCCCCGGCGGCCTTTGTCAGTCCGTTGATCATGTCCGGCGTCGGTGTAGCGGGAGGAGGCGCGCCTTGCTCGATGGCCTGCCCACAGTCGGCCTTGTTTTGTTCCACGGACTTGCGGATGGTGTCGGCTTGTTCCTTGAGCTTTGCGTGCAGTTCTTTTTCAAAATCATAGACCGGATGGTCGCGGCCGAATTCCTCCATCTCCCGCGCGGTTTGTTCCAAGCGGTAGTTAAGGTGGGTTTGCTCGGAAAACGCCTCGGAAAACCGATCGAGGATTTGTGAGTTGTCGGGATCCGCCGTCGCCATTTCACGCAGTGCGGCGAGTTCCTCCGAGATGTGTTTCTGCTCTTCTATCTGTTGCTCGAACCGATTGAGCAGGTCCTCGTATTTGCCGGCGATCATCGCCACGTCGGTTTTCTCCCGCAGGCGTTCGTTGTAATCCTTCTCGGTGATCACCTCCATGCGGCGGGCACCTGTGCGGGTGATCTGCGGATCGGGACGGGTGTCCACAGCCTCGGCGAAAAGTGTGATCCTGTCGCCCGGGCGGGCACCGAGTTTTGCGAGATCGAGCGTGTGCTCGAGGCGGTGGCGCCGGGTGCCCGGTGCCTCAAAAGTAGCGGGCACCAAGGGCTGATACTTGTCATTGATTCCGATGTGCAGCCGGACTGAATGCAACCCGTAGTCGTCCGTGGCATCCACGATCACCGGCAGCGCGAGATCCTCGACGATCAGCGCGTCCTGGTCCGGCACGGTGATTGCGATCGCCGGCGGAAGATCGATAGTGACCGTGAGCGATGACACCGGAGATTCCGCGGCGCGGTTGCCATCCGCGTCGATCAGAAAGAAGGTCATGCGCCCGGATCGTTCCGCGGTGAAATCCGCGATGGCGGTGTCCGCCGGTCCTTCGGGCGCAGGCCCCAGCGGAACCACGGAGGCGGTTTTCTCACTGCTTTCAAACTGGATTTCGCCATTGCCGAGCGGCCGGTTCGAATTGATACGAAACCCGACCTGCGAGCCTTCGAGAACCTGTAGGGCGGTGAATCGATAGGGAAGCTCGCGCGCGGGCTGCCCCGTGTAGGCGGGGGGCGAGACGCGGACTGACACCGCGCCGATCTGCGGGGTGAGAATCAGCTCAAGCCGGCGGCGATGGCTGCGGCTTGCGTCGTCGCCGGTGTGGGCGGTGAGTTCGAGCGGAGAGCGGACGTTTTCAAGCTGCGCGAGGAAGGTGCCGTCGCCACGTGCGAACATCGGCAGGGTGATGGGCGGCAGGCTCCCATCCACCGGCGTGGCGGTTAGAAACAAATCCTTGGGTTGGTGGCCGCTCGCGCGTGCCTCCACGGTGAAGAAGCCACCGTAGAGAGCCTTGTCGTTGGCAGTGGGCTTGAGGATCTCCAGGTAGGTCAGCGAGAACGGAGGATGGTCGCCGAAGGGATCTAGAAAACGCAGCCACTCCTGACGGACGTGACGTCCGCCGATCAGGGAAAGCAAGCCAAGGGTGACCGTGGCCGCGAGCGCCTGCCATGCGCGGCGTGGAATCCGCGACTCGCGGGCGAGCGGTGGCAGGGCCGCCAGGTCGAGTGACTTGCCGGCATCTTCCACCGCGCGGTGGGCGAGCGCACGGGTCATCGGCGCGGCTTGCCCGAGGCGGGCGTCGGCGTCGAGTTGCAGGATGTTCACCAGTTTCGAGCCAAGCTCCGGGTTTCTCGATTCCAGTAAGCGGGCGATTCGCAACAACGGCGGCCTTGCGAACAACGCGGTGAAGGCCGCGACGATCAGGACGGCGAGGAATGCCAGAGCCATTCCGATGACTCCGCCGAGGCGCGGGATTTCCGAGAAGTGAAACAACACGTCCGCCAGCATCAGCAGTGGAATGGCGATCACCAGCCACACCACGGAACGCAGCAGGAACAACAAGGCCCGCTGCCGCGAATGCAGTGCTCCGGCCTTTCGAAGGACTTCGAGGACTGGCGCTTGGGAAGGCTTGTTCGGTTTCATGGTACTGGTTCAGGTCAATCCCCATCGACGGCGGGCATGCCATTCGGTACCCAATAAAACACAAAGTAGAAGGTAGATCCACGGCCGGTCCCACAATGGAATCCTGCGCGTCAGTGGCGCCTGCTCGCTGGTGTCGCGCAACAGGTTGGCGACCACACCGGCGATCTCCGAGGGGTCGAGCATCCGCCCACCGGAGGCCTTGGCGAGTTGTTCGAGATAAGTGCGGTCCAGCGCCGTTTCCGTCGATTCCATGTCTTCGCGAAAGGCGATGAACCGGGTGTTGAGGACCTTGCCATCGGCGGTCGCAACCTGTGCCCGGTAGCGGCCGGTTTCACGCGGTGTGAACTCGGCGTGGCTTACCGTCGGGTTGTCGCCCGCCACCAGCGTGAGGGTGGTTACGGGTGCATCGTCCTTGAACAAGGTGAGCGTGGGTTGGACGGCGGGATTCTCCAATCCATGAACCCCGAATCGGAGATGGATCGTTTCGCCGATCGGCAGGTTCGAGGTGTCCCCCCTCAGGCTATAGCCTTCCACCGGAGAGACGCCGCCGTTTGCCAATAACCACAGCGTCAGCTGGTCCCAGAACCGGTCATAGGCGTTGTTGTCGTATTCCGCCTTTGGGTTGAATACCCAGCGCCAGAGGTTCCCGACGCCAAGCGAGAGCGTCTGGCCACTTCCATAGCGCCGGTAAACCACGGCCGGCGACTGGTCATTCGCCACGGAAAAAGTCGTCGCAAGGGTCTTCGGCGCGCTGATGGCGGGAAATGCGATCACCTCTGGAAACTCATCCGCGAACGCCACCTCGCGGAGCAGGCGGAATGCGGAGACGGAGCCGGCCTGGGGTGTGACTTCCAGCCGGGTGCCTCGCGGTGAGTGGGTGTCCCAATCGATCGGCTCCAGCCCGGCGGCCACCTTGGCGGCGGGCGACCATGCCTGCCCGCGGGCGAAGATGAGTGCTCCGCCATGGTCCTTGACCCACGTCTCCACCGCGCGGATGCCATCGAGGCCGATCACCCGTTCAACCTCGCGGCCGAAGACGACGATGTTGTAGGGCCTGAGATCATCCACGCTGGCGGGCGGTTTGAGGCCATCGATGAAGCGCTCGGGATTTGATCGGATCGGCCGCACGCGGTCGCCGGTGAACGCGACCAGCGAATCGATGTCGAACTTGTCGTTGCGGCTGAACGATCGGCGCAGAAACGTGCTGTCCCAGAAGGGCGTGCCTTCTATTTCAAGAACCCGGATTCGTTCCGAGATGACGTTCAGATAGGTGGTGGCGCTGTTGTTGGAAACCTCGCGCTCGTTGGAAACCGGAGCCAGCCGATAGGTGTATTCATACTGGCCGGGTTTTTCGTGAGTGACATCGAAACTCACCGTTTGGAACGGCTCGGTGCCGGTTTCCATGACCTTTCTCTGAACTTTTTTGCCATCGCATAACAAATCGATGCTCAGCTTTTCATACGGGCATCCGACGGTGCGGACGAATGCTTCGAGCCGGGATCTCTGACGCACGAACGTGTGCGGATGATAGTTCGCGATTTGCACCGAGACATCCCGGGCGGAATCCATTGTGCCATAGGGAATCGTGAACACCGGCAGATCACGGGCGCGGGTGCGGCGGGCGGTTTCACCCGGCGGAACGAGATCGAAATCATGTCCGTCTGATAGGATGAAAAGCGCGGCGGGCGGCGGCTGGCCGGCCAACCGGAGCAATGCAGCCACCGAGGTGTCGATGCGGGTTGTCTTGCCGTCGGCCACGATGCGGTATTTCGCATCCGCGGTGACCGGCAGCGCTGTTTCCGCGAAGGTGAAGAAGCGATGGAGTCCACCGTTTTCGCTGAATACGCCGGCCTCCTCCAGATCGGCGCGGGCGGCATCGATGCGGCTCGACCCGTTGCGGTGCGCTTCCCCCATGCTGGCCGAGTTGTCGATGGCGAACACCACGGATTTCTCCCGCTCGGGCACCGGCACCTTCTCTTCACGAGACGGTTGGAGAAGCAACAGCAGGATCACCGCGATCGCGGCGAGGCGTGTGAGCAGCAGGAAACCACTGCGGCTCCGGTCGAGGCGTCGAGCCGAACGGAGCTGATAGAAAACCGCCGAGGCCGACATTACGATCGCGATGCTGAGGATCCAGGGAACGGGAATGACGGGATCGTAGATCAAGATTTCAGGCGCTTCGGCGGGTTGCGGATTTGAAGAGCGCGCCTTCGGCGAACAACAAGGCCAAGGCCGCCAGCAGGAACCAGTGAAATACCGGACGCCCTCGCAGCAGGGTGCCGTAGTCGCTGGTGGTCCCCACATACGATGCTTCGGAATGGGAAGTCCCGGCGCGGTCCGGGAGCACGGCGGGGTCCATGGTGCGGAGGTCGGACTGGTCCGGATCCGTATTCACGGCGAACGCCAGAAGATCGCGCCCATCGCCGCCGGAAAGGTGATAGAAGCCGGTGTCTTCAGCGGTGAAGGAGATCCGCACGCGCTCGCCAGTCACATCCGCGCGGCTGCGGGCCACCTCGTTGCCGGGGCCTAGCAGATCGCGGCCGACGGCCTCGGCGGCCCAGGCTTCCCCGGCGGCGGAATCCCCCACGAGGTAGGAATCCAACGCCGCACTTCCATTCGAGTTCATCCGTAGCAATATTTCGTGAATCCACGCCGGAAACAGCCGCTGCCGGGCGAGGTTGCTCGAAGCCTCGGCCACGGAGAAATTGCAGATCAGAAGTGTGCCGAGACCGATGCTGCTCTCTGTGAGCGCCGGAGTGCCGTCGGCGTAAGTCAGCAGGATCCGGCCGCTGCCGCTCGCCGCCGCGTGATAGAGGTTGTAGAACTCCAGTAATGCAAGATTCTGCCGCCGCACGCCATCGAAAAGACGCAGGAAACGGGAATGGAAGTTACCGCTTGCGACGTGCATCGCGCCGCCCGGAAGATGCTCGGAGTCGAGTTTTTCGGTCAGGTGAATCGGCAGGGTTTCGCCAGTCAGGTTTCCGAGTTTTTCCAGATTTGCCGCGTCGTTCGTGCCATCGAGAAACAGGATCATGCCGCCACCGCCGCGAAGGAAAGTGGCAAGCGTGCCGGCCTGCGTGTCAGCTAACAGAGGTAGGCGTGAGGCAATGAGGCGGCTGCTTGCCGCAAGAGCGGCCGGATTCAGGGTGGCGGGTTCCAGATGCTTCGGACGATACACCCCCTTGTCGTCTCCGAATGGATTGACCGCCGTTGTGAGGAACAACGAGGGTGCGGGGGAAATGGCATCCTCCTCCGGGCCAGTCAGGATCACCACCTCCTCGCGCTCGCGGACCTGCACCACCAGATGGCGCCGGTTGTCGGCCAGCAGGCCGTCGGGTGGCAACGATGCCGCGAGTTTGAGCAAGCCACCGCTTGGAACCGGCACCACCATGGTGAAATCTCCCTCTGACCACGGGGCCAGCGCCACTTGGCGTTCACGCAGATGGGCCGGGCCGAATCCCACCTCGATTTTCCCGGTCCATGGCTGCACAGAATGATTGGCGACGCGCGCCTTGACCTCCACCTCGCCGCCGGCGATCACCGCACCCTGGCCGAGATCCAGCGAAACGATCGACCGGTTTGCGCGCGCCGGGTCGTCCGTGGCGCTGACGAAGAACAGCCGCGTCCGTGGCGGCAGATCGCCGAAAGCCACGTCCGCCCAATTGCGGCGTTGAAAATCCGAGAAGTAATAAACATCGAGCGGGCCCTTTGTTTCCTTCGCCAGTTCGGCGGCTAGCAGATTGGCGGCGCGGAAATCCGCGCGGCTCCGAGGTGGCGGCGATTGATCGAGAAACTCAAGCGCCGCCGCCGCATGGGTGGAAAACGAGGTGAACGCGGCCACCGGCGCTTGATCCACGCGGATCAGGTTGAACTGGTCGTCGGCATCGAACGAATCGAGCAGGCGTTTCACTTCCGCGCGGGCACGGGTGCTGGCTGACGTGCCGTTCTCCGCATGACTCATGCTCAACGAATGATCGACTAATACCAGGACGCCGCGTTTTGTTCCGGTCGGCGCGACGGGAGTAGTGATCATCGGTTTCAAGAACGCCAGCAGCAGCGCGACCAAGGCGCTAGTCCGCAGCACCAGCATCAGCAGGTGACGCCAGCGGAAAATCCGCGATCGCCCGGCCAGCGTGCGGCGGATGTCCTCGATCGAGGAAAACGCGAACTTTTTCGGGAAGCGCCGGCTGAGCCAGTGGATGAGCAAGGGAATGCCCGCCAATGGCAGCAATGGCCAGAGCAGTTGGGCATTCAGGAAGTGCATGGCGAAGGGGCGGGTGTCAGGTGTTCATGCGCCGGAATCCGAGATAGGTCTCGATGGCCTCGCGATAGGGGCTGGCGGTGTCGAGCGCGGCGAAGTCGATCCGATGACGTGCGCCGCCGGACGCGAATTCGCGGGTTTTTCGCCGCATCGCCACCTCGTATTCCCCACGGATCTCGGCGGGCTCCACCTCGATCGTTCCTCCTGTTTCCATATCGACAAATCGTGCGAGCGGCGCGTCGGGAAGTGTCAACTCGTCGGGATCGGTGATTTGCATCAGCAGGATCTCGAAACCGCGGTGGATGAAGGGCGCGAGGGCGGCGAAGACCTCTTGTGGATCGTGGCCGAGAAAATCCGATAGAATAACGAGTCGGCCGCGCCTGCGGATCAGGCGCTCGCATTCGCCGATGGCCGCTGGAAGGTCGGTTCGCCCGGTGGCCTCGTGCGCGGGGCGGACGAGGGCGCGCAGCATGGACATCAGGTGGCGGCGCGTTCCGGCGGCCGGAAGGTGTTCGAGCACGCGGTCCGCGAACACGGTGATCGACGCCTTGTCGCCCTGCCTGAGCATTAGATAGGCGAGGGCGGCGGCGATGCGTGCGGCGCGCAGGCCTTTCTCCTCGCGGTCCCCGCCGCGATAGGCCATCGATCCGGAGGCATCCACCAACAGGTGGACGTCCATATCCGTCTCCTGCTGATAGCGGCGGATCACCAACTTGCGGCTGCGGGCATAAACATGCCAGTCGATCGCCTGCACCGGCCGGTCGGGATCGTAAGATTGGAATTCGGAGAACTCGCCGCCACCGCCGAGGTCGGGTGACTTGTGGCGTCCCTGAAAGCGGCTTTCCACGGCGGTTTTCGCGAAGATGATCAGGTTCTTGAATCGCTCCAGTTCCTGCTGGTCGAGCAGCAGCGAGGCGCGTTTGAGCCGGAGTTGCTCGGCGGCGGCCGCCGCGGCTTCCTTGATGGTGGCGAACACCATCGCCGGCAGGGGTGGTGGGGTGCCCGGCGCCCGCTGCCCGGGCGTATGGCGAGCCAAAGGGGGCGGTAATGAATTGTGGGTGGCGGCGCTTTGGCGCGCGGCTTCCATGGCGCGGCGCATTGCGGAGCCGGGAAGTTCGGATGGGTTCGCTGCCATGGTAGCGGTCCGGAAACGGACTAATAGTTGGGCTCGGCCACATCCTTGACCAATTCCGCCACCAGATCGCGGGGCTTCAGGCCCTCGCCGGTGGCGCGGTAGTTCGGCACGATGCGGTGCGAGAGAACCTGCTGCGCGACGCGTCGGATATCGGTGGCTTCCGGCGCGGCGCGGCCATCCATCAAAGCGTATGCCTTGGCCCCGAGGATCAGATACTGCGAGGCGCGCGGCCCGGCGCCCCACTCGATGTAGGTTTCCGCGATTGCGCCGGCACCGGGTTGTTTCGGGCGGGTGGCGGAGGCTAGATCGATGGCGTAGGCGAGGATGTGGTCCGCCACCGGCATCGCACGGACGAGTTGCTGGATGGCGAGAATATCGTCTCCGGAAACCATCGTGGATAGAACGGCCGAGTCGCCAATAGTCGTGCGGCGGACGATTTCAATCTCATCCGCGCGCGCCGGATAGCCAAGATCCAGCGAGAACATGAAGCGGTCGAGTTGCGCCTCAGGAAGCGGATAGGTGCCTTCGTGTTCGATGGGGTTCTGGGTTGCGACGACCAGGAACGGGTCGGGCAGGCGCCGGTTTTCGCCCGCGATGGTGACGGCCCGCTCCTGCATCGCTTCCAACAGCGCTGACTGGGTTTTGGGGGGCGTGCGGTTGATTTCGTCGGCGAGCAGCAGATTGGTGAAGACGGGGCCCGGTCGGTAGCGGAACTCCATGCGGCCCTGGTGTTCGTGAATCACTTCGGAACCGAGGATGTCCGAGGGCATCAGGTCCGGAGTGAACTGGATGCGTTTGAAGTCCATTCCGAGCACCCGTGCGATGGATTGCACGAGCAGGGTTTTCGCCAGGCCCGGCACGCCTATTAGAAGGCAGTGGCCGTTGGCGAAAAGCGAGGCCACCAGGCCGCTCACCGTTTCCTGCTGTCCGACGATCGTCCTGGAAAGCTCTCCCATGATCGCGCCCGAGACCCGGGCGACGGAGTTGATGTCAGTCATTTCGTCATTCATGGCACCGGGTGTGTCGGGAAACCCGCTGGATCGTTTCCCATGGACGGTCGGATCATGCGTATTGCTAACATAATCACAAGTGGAATCTCCCGCGGGAATGCGACCGATCCGCAGTTGTAAAAAAACCGGACAGGTTTCCCTGTCCGGTTTCTGATAGCTGGGGCCTGGCGGTTGGAAACCGCCGCCACGATGGATTACATCATGCCGCCCATTCCGCCCATTCCGCCCATTCCGTGGTCGTGACCACCGCCGGCAGCCGGAGCTTCATTTTCCGGGAGGTCGGTGATGAGGCACTCGGTGGTGAGCAGGAGGCCGGAGATGGAGGCCGCGTTTTGCAAGGCGGTGCGGGTGACCTTGGTCGGATCGACCACACCGGAGGCGATGAGGTCCTCGAACTTGTCGGACGCG
>JBFEQB010000004.1:0-96047 GCA_041549835.1 Luteolibacter sp.
CTGTCGTGCCCTGATCATCACACATCCCCACCGCCCCATAGCTCCAGTTGCGCACAAGGCCTCCTCTTCCTCCGGCGCGATCCCACCGGAATTGCTCCCCGCCTTGCGCGACGGCTCCATCATAAGCGCGGGCGACCGAGCCTGACACAATGCGGCGGCGAACCATGCGGTCGGTTCCCTGACCTTGAACCACGACGTGTGAAGTGGCACCGAGGAGCGCTTCCGCCACCGGATCAAGTCGAACGGGATCACCGACCGGACGCTGCCGGATGGCTCGCTTCGGCATGTGGATTGGCTTCCGCCAATGCGGAAATTTTCCGTGTCACATGATCGGCGCTGACAAGCGACCTTTTGCGTGTTTTCTTCATGCACATGGAATTTTCCGATGAAATCGCCACCCACCAGGCCCGCGGGAGTTTATCATCCGGTTGCGAGTCGATGAAACAATTGCTGGCGGGTCTGCTGGACTCGAAGGGCAAGGTGGCGGAGCAGGTCCATGCGATCCGCAAGCTGGGCAAATCACTGCGCGGCGGGTTCTCCCTGTTCCGGTTGGAAAAGTCCTCGGCGTTGGAAATCCAAGCGATCGGGCGGCTGCTCTCGAACCCACGGGACGCGGTCTCGCGTTTCAACACCTGGAATAAACTGGGCTGGACGGGAGACCCTCCGGTGGCCGCCGCCATCGGCCAACTGCTCGAGCAACAAACGCATTCGGCGGCGCGGCGCCCCCCCTCGGAAACGATCGATTGGTGCAAGGCGCGGGTGGATGCGGCATTGGCTGATTTGAAAGGACTACCCGAAGCCCATGCCGCCGGAACCTTGGCCAAGCGGCTGAACAAGCTCCAACGGAAGGCCTTCAAACGTTGCGGGAAACTCAATGACAGGAGGGAAGAGGATTTCCACGAGGCCCGGAAAGCCGTCAAGGCCCTGCTGGGCGCGGCCGGATTTCTGCCGAAAGGCTGGATCCCCCTGGATCCGAGGTTTCACGATTTGGCGGAGCTTTTGGGAGACGAGAACGATCTGGCCACGCTCGCCGTGTGGCTCGAAGAACATGGATTCACAAAAAGGTTCGCGCCGGATCTCTGGAAGACGCTGGTCGCGGCAAGACATAAGATCCAATCTCAAGTGGTCAAGGAGGTGTCGAAGCTCCCGCCAGTTCACAAGAAAGGGTGAGGCAGCCGGGTTGAGGGTTCCTGATGCGGGAAATCCGCGGATTTGTCCGGAAATTTCGAGAATTCCGGCGGGTGGGGGTTGCGCCGTGGGCGTTTTCCACTATGCAGGGAGCGTTCGTTTTCACACCGCCCACCGCTCCCACTCAAATGTCCTCACGCCTCGATTTCCGAAGCCGCCACCTTGGTCCCGTTGGTTCCGACCGCGATCAAATGCTTCATACCATCGGTTACCCATCACTTGATGCACTCACCGATGCGGCCGTCCCCGCAGGCATCCGCATGGAAGCCGCCCTGAATCTGCCCGCCGCCCTCGCCGAGCACGAAGCCCTGGCCAAGCTGAAATCCATCATGGGAAAAAACCGGCTGTTGAAATCGTTCATCGGCCAAGGCTATCACGGCACCCACACGCCAGGAGTCATCCTGCGCAACATTCTGGAAAACCCCGGTTGGTACACCGCCTACACGCCCTATCAGGCGGAGATCTCGCAGGGACGTCTTGAAGCTTTGCTCAACTTCCAGACCATGATCACCGATCTTACGGGGCTTGATGTCTCCAACGCCTCTCTGCTGGACGAAGGCACCGCCGCCGCGGAGGCAATGAGTCTGGCGCTCGCGGGCAAACCGAAGGGCCGCGCGATCTTCGTTTCCGATCGCATCCATCCGCAAACGCTCGACGTCGTCGTCACGCGTGCCGAACCGCTGGGCATCGAGGTGATCACCGGGGATTGGGAAAGCTACGAACTCCCCGCCGATGGCAGCGTGTTCGCCGTGCTCGTGCAATATCCGGACACCCGTGGACGCATCGATGATTTCACGGAGTTCTTCTCCAAAGCGAAAACCGCCGGAGCTGTCACCATTGTGGCGGCGGACCTGCTCGCTCTGACCGTGCTCAAGGCTCCGGGCACTTTCGGAACGGATATCTGCGTCGGTTCCTCCCAGCGCTTCGGCGTGCCGATGGGATTCGGCGGCCCCCACGCCGCATTCATCGCCTGCACCGACGCGCTGAAACGCAAGATGCCGGGGCGCTTGATCGGCGTCTCCATCGATTCCCGCGGCAAGCCGGGCTATCGCCTCGCCCTGCAAACCCGCGAGCAGCACATCCGCCGCGACAAGGCCACCTCCAACATCTGTACCGCCCAGGTCCTGCTGGCCGTGATGGCCTCGATGTATGCCGTCTATCACGGCCCGGAAGGCCTCAAGCACATCGCCACCGAAGTCCGCTCCACGACGGCCCGACTCGCTGCGTCTCTGCGGAAGGCGGGTATCGCCGTCGAACAGGGTTGGTTTTTCGACACGATCGTCGTGAAGCATCCCGGCGGCGCGCAAGCCATGCATTCGGCGGCCATCGAGGCGGGCATCAATCTCCGGTTGGTCGACTCCGACCACCTCGGCATTTCCGTGGATGAAACGTCCGAAGAAGCCGATCTCTCAGCCATCTGTCGGCTTTTCGGCGCGGAATTGTTGGAAACCACCCCGGAATCCACGCTGCCCGGCACCCTCTCGCGCGACACGGATTTCCTCACCCAGAAAGTTTTCAACAGCTATCACTCGGAAACCGAGATGCTGCGCTACATCAAACGTCTGGAGGCCAAGGACCTCGCTCTCAACGAGTCGATGATCGCGCTCGGCTCCTGCACCATGAAACTCAACGCCACCTCCGAGATGCTTCCCCTGAGCTGGCCGGAAGTGGCTTCGCTTCATCCGTTCGTGCCCGCCGATCAAAGCGCGGGCTACCGGGAAATGCTCGGTCTGCTCGAAGACTGGCTCGCCGAGGTCACCGGCTTCGCCGGAGTCTCCCTCCAACCGAACGCCGGCTCGCAGGGAGAATATGCCGGCTTGCTGGCGATCCGCCGCTACCATCTTTCCCGCGGTGACGGACACCGCCGCATCTGCCTGATCCCCGTTTCCGCGCATGGCACGAATCCCGCCTCCGCGGTGATGGTCGGCATGAAGGTCATCGGTGTGAAATGTGATGAAAAGGGCAACATCGACGTTGCCGATCTCTCCGCCCTTACCGAGGAACACCGTGAAAACCTCGCCGCACTGATGGTCACCTATCCATCCACCCACGGCGTCTTTGAGGAAACCATCCGCTCGATTTGCGAAATCATCCACGACGCCGGCGGTCAGGTTTACATGGACGGAGCGAACATGAACGCACAAGTCGGCCTCACCAGCCCCGGCCTCATCGGCGCGGATGTCTGCCACCTCAACTTGCACAAAACCTTCTGCATCCCGCACGGTGGCGGCGGACCGGGTGTCGGCCCCATCGGCGTGGCGAAACAGCTCGTGCCCTTCCTGCCCGGCCACCGCGTGTTGGAAAACCCCACGGATGCCGTGTGCTCCGCCCCTTGGGGCAGTGCGTCCATCAACACCATCTCGTGGATGTATGTCGCCATGATGGGCGGGCAGGGCCTCAAGGATGCCACCGAAGTGGCCATCCTCAACGCCAACTACATCGCCAAGCGCCTCGCGCCGTTCTATCCGATCCTCTACACCGGCAACGAAGGTCTCGTTGCCCATGAGTGCATCATCGACGTCCGCCCGCTTTCCGAGCAGAGCGGCATTACCGTCGAGGACTTGGCCAAGCGACTGATGGACTATGGTTTCCACTCGCCGACCATGAGTTGGCCGGTCGGTGGCACGCTGATGATCGAGCCCACCGAATCCGAATCCAAAAGCGAACTCGACCGCTTCTGCGACGCCATGATTTCCATCCACGGGGAAATCAGCGCCATCATCCGCGGCGAACTGGATGCCACGGACAATCCGCTCAAGAACGCGCCGCATCCGGCGGAAACCATCTGCGCCAATGACTGGCCGCACGCCTACAGCCGCGAGCAGGCCGCCTATCCCCTGCCCTATCTCCGCCAGCACAAGTTCTGGCCGTCCATCGGACGCATCGACAACGTGCACGGCGACCGCAACCTTGTCTGCACTTGCGACAGCGTGGAAGCATATGCGTCCGCCCAGTGAATCCAAAATTCAAACTCTGAAATCCGGAATTCTCTGAATGTCCCCTTCCCCGATTGCATGGTCCCAGTGGCAGGGTGAGATTCATGCGACCCTCATGTTCATCGTGAAGGATGGACGGATCCTGCTCATCGAGAAGAAGCGCGGACTGGGAGCCGGGAAGATCAATGGTCCCGGCGGCAAAATCGATCCGGGCGAGACCCCATTGGAATCCGTGATCCGGGAAACACAGGAGGAACTGCTCGTCACTCCATCCACGCCGCGCAAGCTCGGCGAGCTTTGGTTCGCCATGTCCGACTGCCCGGACATCCTCTGCCATGTTTACCGTGCGGACGACCATGATGGCACTCCCGGCGAGACGGATGAAGCCGTGCCCGTCTGGACGCCCGTGGATGACATCCCCTACCACCGCATGTGGGAGGACGACCGTCATTGGCTGCCATTGCTGCTGGCGGAGACCACTTTCCACGGACGCTTCGTATTCCAGGGAGAGACCATGAAGTGGATGGATATGAAAACCGGCGTCGTCTGGTGAACTAACGGAAAAAGCCGCCCCTTTGCAGGAGCGGCTTGGGTTTGATAGGAAGTTAAAGTTGGAGTTTACTTGAACGAAGCCATCACCGCGTCTTGCTTCGCGTAAAGTTTTTCGAGTTCCTTCTCCGCGGCACTGACCTGCTGGTTGATCGCCACAAGCGAGGCAACCTTGGCGGCGAGACCGGCCGGAACGGCGGCTTTCACTGCTTTGCCGGCCTTGCCACCCTTCACACCCGCGCCCTTGAGCCAGGAGGATACGGTGAGAACGGAAACCTTGAACTTCTTGGCGGCACGGCTCTGCCCCCCGCGGCCATTCGCGGCATTGTAGCTATTCACGAAGTCCACGACTTCCTGCTTTTGCTCGGAAGTATAGCGTTTACCCTTCTTGCTCGCGCTGGCGCTCTTGGCTACCTTCTTGGCTACCTTCTTGGTTGCCTTCTTGGCTGCCTTCGCTGGTTTGGCCGCTTTGGCGGTCTTCACCGGCAGGGCCTTCTTCTTTCCAGGCTTGGCAGCGGCCTTCTTGCCGGAACTCTTGATCCATGCGGAGATGGTGAGTGGGGTTACCTTGAATTTCTTCGAAGCCTCGCTTTGACCGCCACGACCGTTGGTCGAGTTGTAGGCGATCACGAAGTCGACGATTTCCTTTTTCTGCGCATCGGAATATCGAATCCCGGTCGCGGCTTTCTTTGCGGGTTTTTTAACTTTGGTACTCATGACGTGGCGCAAGTTATGTCTCTCAACCCATCCGGCAAGCACATTTTTTCAAATCATAAACTATTGCGGACTCCGTCAATCGACTTACAGGCCCTTTTTCGAGAGTTAATACGTCAAGTCGAAGCCATTGGGAAGCGGTCCATCATCCCTTACGAACGGATAGTGTGATAGACATCAAGAGTCCGTTCATGGACCGGAACGCCCCGCCGGAGGGATGAATCATCAGGCTTTCAGGACAAGGACGGCATTATGGCCGCCCATGCCGTGGGACAACTTGGCGACCGGTCCGGTGGCTGCAAGCGATTGCGGAGATAGCATAAATGCGTCCGGTGCATGCAATCCTGGGAGGTTCGGCGGCAGCCTGCCGCTCCTTAGAAAACATGAGAGGATCACGCTCTCTAACATGCCGCTGGCTCCGATGGTATGACCAAGGAAGGGTTTTATTAAGTGAAGAGACGGGCGGGCGTCAGTAAACACCCGGGCAAGTGCGGCGGGATCCGCAGCGGACTGCACCGCAGTTCCCGTGGCATGAGGACACACCGCCACCGGGCGGAGCCCGGGATCGGTCAAGCCTTCGAACAACTCCGGAGTGCGTCCGCCGTCTTTCGGCATACCCACCGGATCACAGGCATCCGAGTTGCAGCCATAATGCAACAGGCGGGGATGCTCGCCCTGATCCAACTCGATCGCCATCGCGCCAGCCCCCTCCGACGGGATGAACCCCGAGGTATCCGGATGATAGGGATCGGAGTGCAAACTGTCGGACAGGATGCCGGACGACGCATAGTTATCCAACAGCAAGGGGACTAGCGGCAGGTCCACCGCCACGGCCAGCGCCCGCGGCGCGGCACCGCAACGAACGAGCATCATCGCGATGCCGATGGCATCCAGCCCGGCGGAGCAACCGCTGGCGAGCACGTGGTTCGGACCGGTGATTTGAAATTCGATGCTGATGGCCGAGGCCGGTTCGCTATGGATGGTGTTGCTGGCGGCCATCAGGCGGAACGGTCGCCTCCCCGGCCACGGGCCGAGCCAACCGGCGGCATTGCCACGACTGGTGCCCACCACGAGCGCGGCATCCCGGAGATCGTCCGCCGACCATCCGGCATCCGAGATTGCCTCGCGCGCCACGTGCAGCGCGGCCATCGTCGCCGGACTCCACTTCCGGTGCGTGAGCAGCGCCCGGTTATCGATCCACGCCGCGGGCCGCATGGCATGCGGACTATCAGAACCCAACAGTTTTCCGAGGTGTTGGAACGGCACACGCCGATCCAGCAACGCCTGGTGATGCGAGGACACATCGGTGCCGAGAGCGGACAACGCGCCGAGGCCGGTAATGGAAAGCGGAAGGTCGATGGCCACGGCGTATCAAGCGAACCGTCTCTCGCAACCAAAAAATCCCATCCGCCAGATCACGCGGCGATTACAGGATGATCCGCACGCCCGGCCCGAGGATGGCGGACAGGCATTTCGCGCACCCGGATGAGCGGGTTTTCATGCCGCCGGGCCGGTCCGTGAAGCTTCGGCGTTCCTGATCGCGCTCCACATGTCATCCCGTTCCTCCAGGTCAGCGAGCCAGAAATCACACCCTTGTCGGACAACCCGACGTGCGACCACTCCCCCGAATCCAACGAACAAATCCACGTCTGGCTTGGTCTCCAGGTCGGACACCCCGTCGCCGATCATGACGACCTGCTCCGGCAGCAGCGCCTTTTCCCACGCGCGGATCACCTCGTTTTTCCCAAGGTTCCGCGTAGTGGGATAGTCACTCCCGTATCCCGCATAGGAACCGTCCCTGTTGAAATGAATCGGAACCGCCTCGACATGTTCGATCTCCAGCAACCGGGCCAGCGGTTCGATCAACGGCGCGAAGCCACCTGATAGAATCACGGGAAGCCAGCCGCCCGTCCTCGCCTCGCGAATCAAATCCGGAACTCCGGGAACCATGGCTTCGACATACCGGGCCGCGACTTCATCACACAACACGCGGTCCGGCCGGATCATTTCCATCCGCCGCGGAAACACTTCTGAGATGGCCACTTCGCCGTTCATCGCGGCATCGGTCAATGCCACCACCTGTGCGAAAACCTCGTCGCCCCTTGCCCGAGCGAGTTCGTCGATCCCCTCGATGGCGGACAAGGTGGAATCACAGTCGAGGAAAAGCAGCTTCCCCCGCCGTCGGGTGGCGGGCAGGATTTCCACCACATCCCCTTCGGCAACCCGGTCGAAGACTTCCAGCATGTCGGCATTGGAGAGGCGAACACAGCCGTGGCTGGCGGGACACCCCAGAAGGTCCTCCTGATTGGTGCCATGAATGTAGATGTGCCTCTCCATGGTATTTCGATTCTCCGCATCCAGCCCTTCGAGACGCAGGATGCGGGACAGGATCAAGTCCCCATCCCGGTTCACGCCATCCCACACGCCCACCGGCTCGCGACTCTTGAAAATCGTCCCCTGTGGCTGGCCGTCGCCGATTTTCCCGGCGATCCGGAACCTTCCGGTGGGGGTGCGGTAGCTATCCTTCTCAAAGCCCATGCCTTTGGCGGCGGTGGAGACCGGAAACTCGCGGATACATTGACCGCCCCGCATGAGTTTCAAGTTCTGATCGTCGATGGAAACGAGGAGATTCAGCGGTGCATTCATGATGATGTCAGAACCGGAACCGCATCATGGCCACGGCACGGGGACGGCACCATAAGGGGATGCCGCCACGCTGCAAGGCCAAGTGCGGGAAACCCGCCGGCGCACGCTCATGGAATCGCCACCATCACCCTACCGAAAAGCCTGGGTGCCACCGATACGTTGATGGTTTTCCGGATGGTGACACGTTCCCACGACTCATCGATTCCCGTGATCACGGCGTTGCCGGTCATCGGTGAGAAGGAGACGAGATCGGTGGAGATTTCGGGAATGTAGATGAGTCCGCTGTTCTTGCGCCGCAGATACTCGACCTTGAAAACCGGCGGCGACGCGCCCGCTTCGAACTGGAAGTTCGGAAGGCCCGAGGTACCGGTGCCGACGGGGAGCACCCTCCTGTCGGGGCCGGTCCCGTCCATGTTGAATGCATATTTCAGCACGTTCGGCACACCGTCGCCGTGCGGTCTGGCGTTGGCACCCCGATCCGATTCATTGAGACCGAGGGATTCCGCCCACATCCCGTAAAGCGAAGCGGGAGTCTGGAGCCGTTCCACCTGCACGATCGCGAAAAGGCGCGGAACAAGCGCCGTATCGACCGCTTTACGGACCGTCACGCGTTCCCAATTCGCATCGATCTCGGCGACGGTGGGGATCTCCGTCATCGGCACGAAGTTGACCAGATCCGTGGAAATCTTCGGCACATAGCCGAGTTCTCCGCCCTTTCTCCGCAGGTATTCGACCCGAAACATCGTTTCGAATCCAGTCCGCTCCACGGAAACATGCGGAAGTCCTGCGGTCCCGGTTTCCTTCGCCATCACCGTTCGGTCGGCTCGCTCCCCGTCCATATTGAACGCATATTTCAGAAGATTCGGCACTCCATCGCTGAACGGAATTGCTTCCGGCGCGGACCCTACCTCACTCAGGCCGGTTTGACTCACCCAGCTGTTGAACAGCCCTGTGGTCCGGTAGTGAGTGAAGGAGATCTCCACAGAAAGCTCGCTCATCAGGCCGCTCGAGTTGTAGGCCTGCACCGCACAGTAGTAGGTCCCGACAGGTGACAGTTCGGAAAGATCGAATGATGTCCGGTTTCCGACATCCTGGACGATCGAATATTCCCCACTCGTCGTCCCGAGGTGAACGCGATAACCACTGATGTCACTCTCTGGATTGGCATCCCATGCGAGGATCATCGAGTTCTGGGCACAGAAAGCCACAGGCATCGTGAAGAGAGCGAAGATCAGGGCAACTAGCGCAAGACCCCGGGATCCCTGTGAAAAACGAGGGAAAATCCCGGACTGAATCTTCCGGATCAGGTTGGTGGCGTGGATAAGGGGGAACAGGTGCTGTAAGGGAAGCGTGTGCGGCATTGATCAATCAGCCCGAGACGGGTGGGTTTCTCATCATGGTTGGTTTTTGGTTTGGTGCATTCGATGTTCCACCTTTCGGATGAATCCACCTTTCGGATGAAATCGGGCCAGCGGACCTTGCACGCCGGGAAAAAAGGCGGACCACTCCATATTTGCAACCAAAAAAACACCCACCTCAGCAAACCTAAGTCACTGGCTGTCTGTGGGTTCTAACTGGTAGAATTCAGATCCGAAAATTCGACCGAAATCACCGCACATCAGGATTTTTTCCGGATTTGCAGGATGTTTCCGGCCTTCTGGATGGCCGCTCCACCCTCGTTGCCCGTACCTTTCCGATGCAGCCCGGGCCACTTCGAGGCAATTCGCGAATCCCTACCCGCAATATCTCTGGGTCTTGACAGACTCCGCGCCGAAAAGCAGATTCCTTGTCCATTTGCACCTTGGGAGCCACCGTTTCCGGACGCCTCAGGACTCCCGCCATCCGATTCACTTCAACTCCGCACAGCCTCGACAACTTTTCGGAGCGGATCGACATTCCGCCCTCCCTCCCCCAATCCCAATCCTTCAGAAATCGACTCACATGCCCGTTTCACAAACCTCTCCGCTTGGCTGGCCCGCATCCCAGGGCTTGTGGCATCCATCCCGCGAAAAAGACTCCTGCGGTGTCGGGTTCATCGCTCACCTCAAGGGCAGGCGGTCCCACGACATCATCGAGAAAACGCTCACGATGAACGCCCAGATGGACCACCGCGGTGCCAGCGGCGCGGATCCTGCCACCGGCGACGGCGCGGGCATTTTCGTCCAGATGCCAGACAAGTTCCTGCGCAAGGAAATGGCGAAAAAGGGCGTCGAATTGCCGCCGGAAGGTGAATACGGCTGCGGCCACGTGTTCATGTCACCGGAAGGGAGTTGCCGCGAGGCGGTGATGCAACTGTTCGAACACGTCATCCGCGACGCCGGCCAGGAATTCCTCGGCTGGCGCACCGTGCCGGTGAACAGCGCGATTCTCGGCAAAATGTCCGGCCGTTTCGAGCCGGTCATCAAGCAGGTCTTCATCGGGAAAAATCCGAACATCACGGACCCCATGGAATTCGAGCGCGCCCTTTTCCTGATCCGTAAGCATGTGCGGACACGGGTCCGCAACAACCAGCTTCCCAATCAATTCAGCGACGTGCACGGCAACAAGTCCAACTCGTTCCCGGGGGCTGACTACCACTACGTCACCGGCCTCTCGGCGCGGACTCTGGTTTACAAGGGCATGCTCACCCCCTGCCAGCTCGGTGAGTATTTCCCAGACCTGCTTGATCCGGATTTCGAGTCCGCCCTCGCCCTGATGCACACCCGTTTCTCGACCAACACCTTCCCCAGCTGGTCGCGCGCCCACCCGAACCGTTTCATCGCCCACAACGGCGAAATCAACACGGTCATGGGCAACGCCAACTTCATGAAGGCCCGCCAGGCACTCTGCCAGAGCGACAAGTTCGGCGAAAACATCGAGCAGATCTTCCCGGTCATCGATGAGGACGGCTCGGACTCCGCTCGCTTCGACAACGCGCTCGAATTCATGCACCACGGCGGCTATGACCTGGTCCACGCCATGATGATGATGATCCCAGAACCGTGGGAGCGCCACACCATGATGGATGCCGAAAAGAAGGCCTTCTATGAATTCCACGCCTGCATGATGGAGCCGTGGGACGGGCCCGCTTCCATCACCTTCTCCGACGGCCAGCAGATTGGCGCCGTGCTCGACCGCAACGGCCTCCGCCCGAGCCGCTACTATGTGACCCGGGACGACCTCGTCATCATGGCCTCCGAAGTCGGCGTCATCCCGGACCTCGACCCGCTCACCGTGGTCGAAAAAGGCCGCCTGCGCCCGGGACGCATGTTCCTCGTGGACATGAAGGAAGGCCGCATCATTCCCGACGAGGAAATCAAGAAACGCGTCTATTCCGCCAAACCCTATCAGAAGTGGCTGGATCAAAACCGCGTCTTCCTCAAGGACCTCCCGGCACCCAAGGCACCCGAGGAGATCGAGGTGGAACGCATTCCCGAACGCCAGATCGCCTTCGGCTACACCTACGAAGACCTCCGCATGCTGCTCGGCCCCACCGCCACCGCCGGCGTCCAGCCGATCGCCTCAATGGGCAACGACACGCCGCTGGCCGTGCTCTCGGACAAGCCGAAGCTCATCTATCAATACTTCAAGCAGATCTTCGCCCAAGTCACCAATCCGGCGCTCGACTGCATCCGCGAGGAACTCGTCACCGCCACCGAAACCTTCCTCGGTTCCGAGGGCAACCTGCTGGATCCCGGCCCGCACAGCTGCCGCATGATCCGCCTCGACAGCCCGCTGATAGACAACAGTCAGCTCGCCCAACTCCGCGAAGTTTCACTCCCCGGCTTCAAGGCCTCCACACTCGACGCCCTCTTCCCCGCCGATCAAGGCGGCAAGGGGCTCGACAAGGCATTCACCGAACTCTGCGCCGCCGCCGACAAAGCGATCACCGACGGGGTCAACCTGCTCATCGTTTCCGACCGCAACATCGACGCCGCCCACGCCGCGATGCCGACGCTGCTCGCCATGGGTGGCCTTCACCACCACCTCGTGCGCGCCGGCACGCGGACCAAGGTCTCCATCATCCTGGAAACCGGCGAGGCCCGCGAAGTTCACCACTTCGCCACCCTCATCGGCTACGGCGCGGACGCCATCAACCCCTACATGGCCTTCGATTCGATTCATCAGATGATCAACGATCAGATGCTGGACCTGGATTTCGACAAGGCGGTTTACAACTTCCTCAAGGGCTCGATCAAAGGCGTGGTAAAAACCATGGCCAAGATGGGCATCTCGACCGTCGCCTCCTACCGCGGCGCGCAAATCTTCGAGACCATCGGCCTCAGCACCCAGCTCGTGAACAAATACTTCACCGGCACCTCCAGCCGCTGCGAAGGCTCCGACATCGGGCAAATAGCCGAGGAAGCGCTCATCCGACACCGTGCCGCCTTCCCCGACCGTCACATCCAGGCTGAGGAACTCGCTCTCGATTCCGGCGGCATGTATCAATGGCGCAGCGATGGCGAATACCACCTCTTCAATCCGGAAACCATCCACCTGCTCCAGAAAGCGGTGCGCACCGGCAGCTACGAGATCTACAAGGAGTATGCGAAAAAGGTCAACGACCAGAGCGAGAACCTCTCGACTCTGCGCGGCCTGATGAAGTTCCGCAGCAAGCGCACTCCCGTGGCCATCGAGGAAGTCGAACCGGTGGAGGCCATCACCCGCCGGTTCAAAACCGGCGCCATGTCCTATGGCTCGATCTCCAAGGAAGCCCATGAGACGCTCGCCATCGCCATGAACCGCATCGGCGGCAAGTCGAACACCGGTGAAGGCGGTGAGGACCCCGAACGGTTCATCCCAATGGCCAACGGCGACAGCAAACGCTCCGCCATCAAACAGGTCGCCTCCGGCCGTTTCGGCGTCACCAGCGAATACCTTGTCAATGCCGACGAAATCCAGATCAAGATTTCGCAAGGAGCGAAACCCGGCGAGGGCGGCGAACTCCCCGGCTCCAAGGTCTATCCGTGGGTTGCCAAAGTCCGTCACTCCACTCCCGGCGTGGGCCTCGTCTCCCCGCCCCCTCACCATGACATCTACTCGATCGAAGACCTCGCCGAGTTGATCCATGACCTGAAAAACTCCAATCCGCGCGCCCGCATCAACGTGAAGCTCGTGGCGGAAGTCGGCGTCGGCACCATTGCCGCCGGTGTCGCCAAGGCACATGCGGACGTCATCCTCATCGCCGGTCACGATGGCGGCACGGGCGCATCCCCGTCATCCTCGATCTATAACGCCGGTGCGCCATGGGAACTCGGCCTCGCGGAAACCAACCAGATCCTCCTGCTCAACGACCTCCGCAGCCGCGTGGTCCTCGAGACCGACGGCCAGCTCAAGACCGGACGCGACGTCGCGATCGCAGCCCTGCTGGGTGCCGAGGAATACGGTTTCGCCACCGCCCCGCTCGTCACCGTCGGCTGCCTGATGATGCGTGCTTGCCAGAAAAACACCTGCCCGGTCGGCATCGCCACCCAGAACCCCGAACTCCGTAAGAACTTCGCCGGCAAACCCGAGCATGTCGTGAACTTCATGACTTTCATCGCTATGGAAATGCGCGAAATCATGGCCGAGTGCGGCTTCCGCAGCATCGATGAAATGGTTGGCCATGTGGAATGCCTTGAGACCAAGCAGGCCACTGATCACTGGAAGGCCAAAGGCGTGGACCTCACCACCATCTTCCACAAGCCTGATGTCGGTGAGGAAGTCGGCGGCATCCGCACCAAGGAGCAGGACCACGGCCTCAAGCAGGCGCTCGACAACACCCACCTGCTCGCGCTCTGCAAGCCCGCCATCGAGCGTGGCGAGAAAGTTCGCGCCGAGCTACCAATCATCAACGTCAACCGCGTGGTCGGCACCATCACCGGCAGCGAGGTCACCCGCAAACACGGCGGCAAGGGACTTCCCGAGGACACGATCTATCTGAAGTTCAACGGCAGCGCCGGGCAGTCGTTCGCTGCCTTCACCCCGCCGGGCATGACCTTCGAACTCGAGGGCGACGCCAACGATTACGTCGGCAAGGGCCTCTCCGGCTCCAAGCTCATCATCTATCCGCCCAAGGGATCGCCCTTCCGGGCGGAGGAAAACATCCTCATCGGCAACGTCGCCTTCTACGGTGCCACCACCGGGGAGGCCTACATCAACGGAATCGCCGGCGAACGTTTCTGCGTCCGCAACTCCGGCGTCAAAACCGTCGTCGAGGGCGTCGGCGACCACGGCTGCGAATACATGACCGGTGGCCAGGTGATCGTGCTCGGCGCCACCGGCCGCAACTTCGCGGCAGGCATGTCCGGCGGAATCGCCTACGTCTATGACATCGACGGGCTCTTCGAGAAACGCCTCAATCACGAGATGGTCAACCTCTACCCGCTCATCGAATGCGGGGATGCGGACGCGGCCATCGTGAGGGCGGAGATCGAAAACCACCTCTCCGTCACCGGCTCCGCCCGCGCTAAGTTCCTGCTTGAAAACTGGGACGCCGAGCTGCCGAAGTTCTACAAGGTCTTCCCACGCGACTACGAGCGCATGCTCGAATGCTTCCGCAAGGTCGAGGAAACCGGACTCTCCGGCGACGAGGCCGCCATGGCCGCCTTCGAGGAAAACCTCAAGGACCTCTCCCGCGTCGGCGGCAACTGATACCACCCAATTTCAAATCTCAAATTTCAAATCTCTAATCAAATGGGCAAGCCAACAGGATTCATGGAAATTCCCCGCAAGACGGATTCCGAAATCGCTCCGATCGAACGACTCAAGAACTGGAAGGAATTCAAGATTCACGGCGATGACAAGGATCGCCGCTCGCAAGGTGCGCGTTGCATGGATTGCGGCACGCCGTTCTGCCACACCGGCCACATCGTTTCCGGCATGGCCAGCGGCTGCCCGGTCAACAACCTGATCCCCGAGTGGAACGATCTCATCTTCCGTGGGCGGTGGAAGGAAGCCCTTGAGCGCCTTCACAAAACCAACAATTTCCCGGAATTCACCGGCCGCGTCTGCCCCGCACCCTGCGAAGGTTCCTGCGTGCTCGGCGTCATCGAGCCGCCCGTCACCATCAAGAACAACGAGTGCGCCATCATCGACAAAGGCTGGCAAGAAGGCTGGGTCACTCCGAAAATTCCCGCCAAACGCACGGGCAGAAACGTTGCCGTCATCGGCTCCGGCCCGGCCGGCCTCGCCTGCGCGGACCAGCTCAACCAAGCCGGCCACAACGTGACCGTCTTCGAGCGCGAGGACCGTATCGGCGGCCTCCTCATGTATGGCATCCCCAACATGAAACTCGACAAGGAGGAAGTCGTGCAACGCCGCGTCAACCTGATGGCCAAGGAAGGCGTCATTTTCAAAACCGGCATCCATGTCGGCAAGGACAGCGAGTGGACCGCGGAAAAAATCCGCAAGGACTTCGACGCCACCGTGCTCTGCTGCGGCGCCACCCTCGGCCGTGACCTCCCCATCGAAGGACGTGACGCCAACGGCGTGCATCTCGCGATGGAATTCCTCACCGCCAACACCCGTTATCAACTCGATCACAGCTTCGACGGCAGCAACCCCGCCCTCAACTCCACCGGCAAGGATGTCGTCGTCATCGGCGGTGGCGACACCGGCACCGACTGCGTGGGCACCAGCCTACGCCACGGCTGCAAAAGCGTCATCCAGCTTGAAATCATGCCGATGCCGCCCATGGAGCGCGCCGCCAACAATCCGTGGCCCGAGTGGCCGAAGGTTTACAAGATGGACTACGGCCAGGAGGAAGCCGCCGCCGTGCAAGGAGAAGACCCGCGTTCCTATCTGGTACAAACCAAGCGCTTCCTCAAAGATGACGCCGGTAATCTATCAGGCCTGGAAATCTGTGAGATCGAGTGGACCAAGGACGAACAAGGCCGTTTCGCCCCGCAGGAAAAACCCGGCACCGCCCGCGTGATCCCCGCACAACTCGCCTTGCTCGCCATGGGCTTCCTCGGCCCCGAGCAAGAGATCGTGAAGCAGTTCGCCCTCGAAACCGACGCCCGCTCCAACGTGAAGGCCGAACACGACAAATACACCACCAACCTGCCCGGCGTCTTCGCCGCCGGCGACATGCGCCGTGGCCAGTCACTCGTCGTCTGGGCCATCAACGAAGGCCGCGGCGCCGCCCGCGAGTGCGACCGATTCCTCATGGGCGTCACCCACCTGCCTTAAGCGCCCGCCGTTCAGGCAGACTCGAGAATCACGTTGCCGTAGGGCGTCGCATCCCCGGTGCGGATCAGTCCGATCGCCTGCGGCACACGTTTCTTGAAGTCCACATGCGCCTCACGCGTGACCGGCACATCGCCGAAGGATTTCGTGAAGCGGGCGACGGTTTCCGGCGTGTTGTTCGCGATGAATTCGTCCGCCTGCCGGATCCGGCCGATCTGGAACACGGGCGTCAACAGATCCAGCACGTCGAGGATCGAGGGAATGCCGTGGGTCAGCGAGATGTCCACCGTCTCGATCTCCGGCCAGAAGGGAAACGCCCAATCCGAAATCACCAGTGTGTTTGTGTGACGGATCCGGGCGACAAGATCGAGGACATGAGGATTAAGGATACCGGACTTGAGCATGACGGAGGGGATTTTCATCCCACGCTCGCCATCGTCAATTGCAATCCTTCCCGTCCGGCATGGGGCGGACCAAGGCCATCGCCTCCTTTTCGCCTTGATTCAAATTGCCCGGAACCCTCACGCGCGGCCGGGAATGCCAAGGGCAGGCACCATGGCCGCCGTCCGATGAATGCGCGATGGGCGCGAAGGATTTATAGAAAAAAATGGATTACTTGCCTTGGAAAGCATGGCTGATTTCCATGCGGATCCAATTCCATACCTAACAAAATCAGCGCCTTTCTCTGCGGTCTCGGAAGTGGCGCAAAGGTCTGCTATTCCACCGGAGAGATCGCGCCGGTGATGATCTCGCAGTCCGGCAGCTTCTGCTGGAGGGACTTGACCGCACCCGGAGTGACGGCGGTCTGCCAGAGGTAGAGCCGCTTCAGGTTGGGCATGGCGGCGAGTTTGAGGACGCCGGAATCGGTGATTTTGGTGCCGTGGAAGTTGATGGACTCCAAAGTCGGCAGGGTGAGCAGCGTTTCGATCGCTGAGTCCGTGACTCCGGTTTCAGCGAGACGCACCAACCGGAGCCGGGTGGCGGATTTCAACAGGGCCACCGACTTGTCCGTGATGAGCGTGGCGGAAAGATCCGCGGTCACAAGATGCGGCAGGACGGCAGCGAGTTTTCCGAAGGCCGCGTCGTCCAGTTTTCCCCTCAGGGAAACAGCGGAGAACGTCACCAGAGCGGACTCTTGGGACTCGAAGGAAAGAGCTCCGGGAAATTCTCCCGTTAGGCCCGCGACCAAGGACTTCAGGGCATCATCCGGGCCAGTGGTTTCCGGAACCGGAGGATGGCCGGTCGCCGCGGACGTCTCAGCCGGGGACGCGGCGGGAAGCATGGCGAGCGCATCCTTCACCTCTGCGGGCGTTTCGAACTCACCAAGCATCTTCGTTGGATCCGCGCCTTGATCGAGCCACCACTTGATGACGAGCAGTTCGGCCTCCTCAACCTGCGGCTTTCCTTCAGGCGGCATGTGGTCGTCGTCGTCTTCAGGCAGCACCATGCGGACGACGATGTTGCTCATGGCGGCATTTCCAGGCTCGATGCCCGGGCCTTCCTTGCCGCCCTTGACTAGCATCTCGTAAGTATCCATCCGGAACTTGCCCTTGGACTTTTCCTCCTTGTGACACTGGACACATCGGCGTTCGAAAATGGGCGCGACGATGTCCGTATAGACCACCTGCTCGGCGGCGGGCTTCAGCGGGAGCGCACGTTTCGCGGGCTCCAGCCCGAGGATCTCCCGGAGCGGCGCAGGGGCGTATCGGGTGAGATAATCGCTGCCGTGGGTGAGCGAGGCCCCGTCGTGGCTGGCGAATCCCATCACCCCGAAACTCCCGAAAAGCAGCAGCCGATACCACGCGGCATTGGCCGAAAGCGAAACCGTCCACGCCTTGACCACGAAGGTGAGGACTGCGGCCATGGCAAACACCAAACCACCCCACAAATGCCGCCCAGCGAGATCATTGCCACCGTAGTCCGCTCCATGACCGTGATAGAGCAGAAAGCCCGCGATCGCCGCGACCACCGCACTGGCGGCTCCGAAAAACACCGGAAACAACGAACTGGAGGCCGCCGTAGGGCTGCGCCTGAAAAAAATCGCCCCGAGCTCCTGAAACAAGATCAGCACGAAAACCCCGATCGGGAGGTGCAACACCAAGGGGTGGAAATGCCCGAAAAAACGCACGAGGTCCGGCATTTCCGCGCCGCCCGGATCACCGGCAAGAACCGGCATCGAAGCCAATCCCCCGATGGCGATCAACCCGAAAAACGTGGGCGCCCACGGGCGCTTTCTCGAAACAGATGGTGAGGCGTTATCTGCCATACGCGGGTTTTACGAGGGAGGCCGCCGGGTTCTTCCATGCGATTGCAGGAGAATCAGACGTCAAGGGTCCCCCCCCGATCCTTCTTGGAACCCCGCGGCTTCGCTCCCTTGGAGGAAAATGGCAACCAGCGGCGCACATCGTAGCCGAGGTAGGCCATGGCGTTCACAAACACCAGTAAGGCCAGCCCCTCATCAATGAACGGCAAAGGATCCGGAATCGGTCCCGCGACAAGCAGGTAGAGTCCGGAAAGGATGGCCAACAGCCACGCGAGACGTCGTTTCATGGCAGGACCCTAGCACGCGTCCCATGCCCCGCAAGATGCGGGCTTGATTCAGCCGCTCATCCGGCAAGACTTCCGCAACTCACCCCGCCATGGACCCCATCCTCCTCAAAACACTGCACCTCGCCGGAGCCTTCGCCCTTTTCACCTCTCTCGGCGCCACCCTGCTGGGCGGCTCCGGTAGAAAGGGTGCCTCCATGCTCCACGGCATTTCGCTGCTGCTGATCCTAGGCGTCGGATTCGCCATGCTCAAGAAGCCGCCGATGGGCCAGTCCTGGTGGATGATCAAGCTCGGCCTTTGGCTATTCCTCGGTGTGGCGCCGGTCCTCGCGAAACGCAAGGTATTGCCCCCGTGGCTGGTGCTGGTGCTCTCGCTCGCCGCCGCAGTGACCGCCGCCTGGCTCGGACTTCGCAAACCATTCTAACCCCACCCGCCGGACCACCCGGTCAACCGGTTGACAGAACCGGATTCGCGACGTTTCCTCAACAGGATGTCGCCTGACTCCCAGCAGGACTTTGCGCTCGCCTTCCTGAGCATCCTCTTCGAGGGGGCTCCCTTCATCCTGTTGGGCACCCTGATCAGCGGCTTCATCGATGTCTACCTGCCCGCCGGGACGATGGAACGGTTCCTGCCTCGAAACCGCTACCGGGCGGTGATGATGGCGGGCTTGTTAGGCGCGGTGTTCCCGGTCTGTGAGTGCGCGGTGGTGCCGGTGATCCGGCGCTTGGTGAAAAAAGGCCTGCCGGTCTCCTGCGCGCTGACCTACATGCTGGCGGCTCCAATCGTAAATCCGATCACTGCGCTGAGCACCTGGAAAGCTTTCCAAGGACAGGACCCGGCGCTGATGACCGGTTCGCGCCTGTTGCTGGGATACATGATCGCCGTAGCCGTCGGCTTCATCGTGTTGCGCCTTCCGCTCGCCGCGGTGCTCAAGCCCAAACTGGTGGCCAGCATCGAAACGGACGGGGCGCGGGAAGCCCCGCATGAGCACGATGACTGCTGCGGCCATCACCACCACGCTCCGGCGGCGGATCGCGGGAAGAAGCTGCTCGCGGCGTTTCGTTCGGCAATGAAGGACTTCGTGGATGTCGGGGTTTATTTCACCATCGGCGTGACGATCACCGCCTTGTTCAACACCGGCGTCGCCCCCGGCGCGGCATGGCTCGACAGCCTCGCAGAAAACCCGGTCGGCGCTCCGGCAGCGCTGATGGGTCTGGCTTTCATCCTGAGCCTGTGCAGCACCTCGGACGCCTTCATCGCCGCCACTTTGGACAAATTCACCGCCGGGGCGAAACTCGCGTTCCTCACCTTCGGACCGATGATGGACGTGAAGCTGTTGTTCCTCTATCAGACGGTGCTGAAGAAAGGTTTCATCCTCCGGTTGGCGGTCGGGCTGGTGCTCGCCACCGGTGGCATTTCCATCCTGCTGCAACACTTTGTCTTCCAAACAAAATGAACCCGCGGACCCGGCGTATCATTCATTCCCTGGCGCTGCTCGTCTGGAGCGCCACGTTGTTGTATTTTTACAGCAGCGGGCGCATCAACAAATACCTGGCCACCGACTTCCGGCTGATCGCCTTCGCGGGCGGCCTCGGCCTCGCCGTGCTGGGCTTGTTCAACCTGCTGACCGCGGAGCAGGATGCTGATTGCGGCCACGATCATGAAAGCACGGAAATGCATCCGCTCGCCGCCGCACTCTTGATGATCGTCCCGGTCGCTCTTTCGGTGGCGTGGACAAAAGACAGCTATTCCATCTCGGCGCTCACGCGCAAGGGGCTCTACGATACGCCGGCGGTCGTCGCCCCGCCCGCGCTATCCTCTTCCATGCAGGCATTGACACCCGAAGAACTTGAGAAAAGCCACCGCAAGACGCCGGACGGAGCCCTCAAGTTCGACCTGATGGAAATCTTTTTCGCCACCGGCGAGCGCGAGTTGCAATCGCTTCTCGACGGGCTCATGGTGGAAACCGAAGGCCGCTGGATGGATGAGAAAGTCCGCAACCCGGACGGCACCCGGAAGCGCCTCTACCGGCTCTTCCTCACCTGTTGCGCGGCGGACAGCCGGGCGATCCCCATCATTCTTGAATTCGGCGCCCCCCCGCCGGAGTTCCCCGAAAACGCTTGGGTTAAAGTCTCGGGCACCATGCGCTTCCCGATGGAAGGCGGCCAACTCCAACCGGTCATGATGGTCGGCCGGGCGATGGCGTCCGATCCTCCGTTCGAGGAAAGCTTCATGAGGAACTAACCCATCCCGGATTTCCAAAGCCATGCCTTCACCTCAAACCGTCCTTCCCTGGCTCCTCGGCGGAACCCTCGGTGCCGCCGGCATCCTCCAGGGACTGCATTGGAAAGCCACCCTCGCGCCGGCCAATCCCAAGGAACTCGAAAACCAGCTCCGCAGCGTCGGCGAGCAGATCGAAATGCTCAGGCGGGAAAACGAATCGCTCCGCTCACTCGCCCAAGGCGGCGGGGAACTCTCGGTGCCACGGGAATTCATCGACCGCACCGAAAAGAATTTCGGGCTGCGCTTCCTCTCGAGTCCGGTCATCCACCGTATCGCCCGGGAGGAACTCCGCGACCGGATCGCCGCTGCCATCGAAAGCCGCATGGGGCCCTCCGGTATCGAAGACCGCCAGAGGTCTTATCAGCTCATCGGCTGGCTGCGCCCTGATGACCATCTTCTCACGCAGCTCACCGCCGTCCGCTCGGTGGGAGCCAGCGGCTGGTTCGACGATGTCACCGGCGAGGGTTGGATGCTGGATCGGGCGGATTTGAAAAACATCCCCGATCAGGCGACCCTCATCGGCCTGTTGGCGAGGGTTCTGTTTCACCAGCACTTCCCCCCCACCCCGGCCCACCCCGGTGATGACGCCGCGCGCGCCCGCGAGGCCCTCCACCAAGGAACCGCCGCCGCCGCGGAGGCCCGCTTCTACGCGGAAAAAGCCCGCAACTCCGGCTTCATCCCGATGAAGAAAAACACGGAGTTCAAGCAACTCCTCGCCAGCCTCCCCCCATTCGTGCAGGGACTCACCCGTTTCCCGCAACTCGAAGGCAAGGGCTTCGCGGATTCCCTCTACCTGCAGGGAAATGAAAAACTTCAGGACGCCTTCCGCAATCCGCCGCAAACCACGCGCGCCATCATTTCACCGGACCAACCCGCCGCCGCTCCCGGCGCCCTCGAAGCGCCCGCCACTGCGGAAGAACCGTTCCTAAATGAATCCGCCGGTCAACTCGGCCTCCGGCTCTGGCTTCAGCCTCTCGGCGAGGCGGACATCGCCGACAACTGGAAAGGCGACCGCTACCTCCTGTTCCCCGATGGAGATAGCTCCACCGCCATCATCTGGGACATCGAACTCGCATCCGCCGAAGCCACCGACCGGCTCCAAGCCTGCGCCCTCCAACTGGCCGCCGCCCTCGCCGAAAGCAAACAACACGCCGCCGTCGGAGACATCATCCCCTCTCCCGGCAAGCGCCACCTCGCCGTGGTCCGGGTCACGCCCACCCGGCTCCGTTTCCTCAACACCGCGGAAGCCTCCACCACCGCCAGATTCGGCAACCCATAGCATCCAGCCTCAGTGCCCCGAGCATTCATCTTGAATGCGCTCCCATCAACGAATCGTCCGACTGGCGGGAATTTTGAGAATTTGTCGCTTGGTCATGACGCTGCTGCGAAGGAACCTGTGAACGTGCGCCTGTTGAACCTTCATATCCACGAACCCCTGCCCGGCCAGGTGCTGCCGCTGATGGCGGAAGCGCTCGGCCCTGAGGAGGCGGCCCGCCGCTACCGGGCGATCGTGCTCACCACACTGCGCCAGCTGCGCGGCCTGACAAACTCCCGGCTGCGGATTCTAACCACGCCGGATGACGCCTCGGAGGCCGTTCGTTTCTGGCTGCTCCCTCGTCTCGCGGACCGCTGGCAGGCAGAGAACGGGGTTTTCCGCACGGACGGATGGGAAATCGATTTCGGCGGGGAAACGGGCCACTATCAGGTGGTCGCGTGGGGCGAGGTTTTGTGTCCGCTTCTCAGTGCGCGCTGGGTGCATACGGCTCTGCTGGGACTGGAACGCGGCAATCTCCTTGCCAGCGGACCGATGGCGGGAGGCGGCGAATATTTCCGGGCAGAGGCCGTGGTGGCCGGTGAAAGGCACGAAATCAGAACCTTACCGGAATTGCCGGTGATCCGCCGGGAGAAGGAGTGGAACGAGGCCTTGCAGAGCCCATTGGGCCCGGCGCTGAAGCGCGCTTGGGAGGAAGAAGGATAGACGGCGTGGGACGTTCCTTGGTCGCGCCTTGAGCAAGGTCGTCCTCCCTTACGGCGGCCGTCCTCCCCCAACCGCCTCCCGCCAAAAGCATATTCAAGGCAGTCTGCGACACCTGCCGCATGCCCGGGCACCAACAGCAGCGGCAAGCAACCGCAGGTCTGCTCCTTGGGTTTCCATTTTGATTTCCTGAAAGGACACAATGGGTCCACAGGTATAGGGGACTTACCCTGTGAAGCGCCTCATCTCCATCCTATCCATGTTGTATTTTGTTCAGGCCACCGGCTATGCATCGCCCCCCCTGAGTGTGCGTTATGCGGGCGGGGAAGGGCCTGGCAAAGGCAAGCACGTGGTCCTGATCGCGGGCGACGAAGAATACCGCTCTGAAGAATCGTTGCCCATGCTCGGCCGCATCCTCGCCAAGCACCACGGTTTCGACTGCACGGTCCTGTTCCCGGTCTCAAAGGACGGCTTCATCGATCCCAACAACCAGACCTGCCTGAGCACCCCCGAAGCACTCGACTCGGCGGATGCGATCGTGATGTTGATCCGTTTCCGCAAGTGGCCCGCCTACGTAATGGCTAAGTTTGAAGCGGCGATGAAACGCGGTGTGCCGATCGTCGGCCTGCGCACCAGCACCCACGCCTTCCGATTTCCCCAAGAAAGCGAGTTCGCCAGCTACAACCTGTGGGGCAGGAATGTGCTCGGTGAGAAGTGGGTCAGCCACTGGGGGGAGCACAAGCAGGAAGCTACCCGCGGCGTGATCGAGGATGCCCATGCCACGCATCCGGTGCTCAACGGCGTAAAGGATGTGTTCGGCGACTCCGATGTCTACGAGGCCGCGCCGCCGGACGATGCCACCATTCTGATGCGCGGTCAGGTGCTCAAGGGAATGCAGCCGACCGATGAACCGGCCGACTATATCAAAAAGTCCCGCCCGACAGGCTTGGTGCAACCGGTCAATGACCCGATGATGCCCGTCGCCTGGGTGCGCGAATTGCCGCGCGACAGCGGCCTCGCCCAACGCATCGTCACCAACACCATGGGAGCCGCCACCGATCTGCAGAGCGAGGACCTCCGTCGTCTGGTGGTGAATGGGGTCTTCTGGGGCCTGCGGATGAAAGTGCCTGAGAAAGCGGACGTCTCCGTCGTTGGTGACTTCAAACCATTGATGTATGGCTTTGATGATTTCCGCCAGAAAGTGCGCCCCTCGGCCCATGGGATGGCTCAATGATGAGCCGCCCTCCCGCCCCTTTGCCTGAAGTCAGGCAGGGGCCTTCCTGTGCATATCTTGCTTCCTTTTTAGCCAATTCTGGGATTTTCCGAATTTTTCTTGTTATTGCGACCCATTCTCATAAACGAGTCATGTCACCGCTCACCGCGGAATGAATGAACCAATCAAAAAGATGAAATTCCTACTCCTGCTACTGACTGGCACGGCGACCCTGATGACCGTGGCCATGGCGAATAAAGATGCCGATGCTTTTGACGCGTCTTTTGGAACCCCTAAAAAGAGTCTGCTCGACCGCTTTCGCTTTGGCTCATACGGCGAACTGCACAGCCGCGTGGGAGACGGTGCGGACAATATCGACATGCACCGTCTCGTGGCGCTGCTGGACGTCCAGATCACCGACAAGGTGAAGTTCGTCTCCGAAATCGAGTTCGAGCACACCCTCTATCACGATGAGGCGGATGGTGAGGAGGATTTTGAGATCGAGATCGAGCAGGCCTACCTTGAGTTCGCGCTGGCCGATGACCTTTACCTCAAAACGGGCGTGATGCTGGTCCCGGTGGGCATCATCAATGAAGTTCATGAGCCGACCACCTTCTATGGTGTCGAGCGTCCGAATGTTGAGAAATACCTGATCCCCACGACCTGGTGGGAAGGTGGCGTGGGTGTCGTCAAAACCTATGACAGTGGCCTGCAGATCGATGTGATGGCGCACACCTCTCTCGATATGGACAAGGACGGATACATTCGCTCCGGCCGTCCAAAGCTTGATCTCAATCAATACACCGAAAATCAGAGCTGGGCGGTGACCGGTCGTGCAAAATACACCGGCATTGCAGGTGTGGAGTTGGGTGGCGCACTTCAATACCAGCACGACGTCTCAAGCACGGTGTCAGGCGAGCAAACCGCCTACCTGGCCGAAGCGCATGCGATCTATCGAAATGGGGGGTTCGAGCTGCGCGGGTTGGCGACCTACTGGAATGTTCAGGGATTTGCCGATCGCGACACCGAGGATCAGTGGGGCTACTACATCGAGCCGTCCTACAGCTTCGAAACCCCATGGGGCAAATTCGGTTGTTTCGCCCGTTTCAGTCAGTATGAGTATTACAACTCGGGCAGCCGCGAGGCCAGGGAATACACAGTGGGTGCGAACTACTGGCCGATCGAGGAAGTGGTGTTCAAGACCGACTACACGAACATCGATCGCGGTTCCTACAATGACGAGACCTTCAACTTCGGTCTCGGCTATTTCTTCTGATGAGTTGCGGGTGGCATCATGAATGAATTGTTGCACAAAACGATGGGTGTCGTGGTGGTCATGTGGACCATGATCACGGCACCCGCCGTAGCCGCGACCAAGGTTTATGAGAAACCCTCGGACTTCCTGGAACGCCACTTTGGAAGCATCCCGAAGACCCAGGTGATCGATCTGGACAAGGCTGACCAAACGGTGCTCAAGAAAATCCTGGGCCACCAGCCTGAGTCCAGGCGGATCCGCTACTGGCAATCGGGCGGCAAAGTTGCCTGGATCCTCAATGAGGTTGGAAAGACGCAACCAATCACGACGGGCTTCATCGTCAGCGGGGGAAAAATTGTTGAGATCAAGGTCCTGATCTACAGGGAAAGTCATGGTTGGGAGGTCAGCCGTCCGTTTTTCACCAGACAATTTGTTGGAGCGTCGCTCAAGGATGGCAAAAAAATCGACCGCTCCATTGATGGGACTGTCGGAGCGACCCTTTCGGTTCGGGCATTGACCAAACTGAGCACGGCTGCCTTGTATCTTACCGAGCAGGTTGATTGATCCGGCCCGCCAACCAAGCAGACCGATGGCTGACCCCGAAACCTCACAAGAGCCCCATCCCCATGGGGACGGGTTGAATAACGGACGCCGCAAGCGACGAGCCAGACCATGGCACCGCGTGATCGGATTGTTGACGGCGCTGCCCCTTTTGTGGGTGGTGATCACCGGTGCCATACTCAATCACACCGTGGATTGGAAGTTGGACCAACGAATGGTCCATCACCCGTGGGTCATGAAGGCGTATGGAATGAACCCGGTCGGGGAGCCAGAAGTGGTGACCGTCGGCTCTCACCGTATCGCCGCGTGGGATGGCTTGATCTTCATGAACGGAGCCCCGATTGAAATTTCAGGGGATTTGTTGGGTGCGGTCGAGGACGCGGGCGGTGTTGCGGTGGTGACCACCTCGAACGTGCTGAGGCTGGATGGTGATGGCGCGCAGGTCGAATTGATTGGATCGGAGTCACTTCCCACAACACCGCTGACGGGTGTCCGGAGGGACCAGGACCGCGTGTTCCTGCGCAACAAGGATGGCTGGCACGAAGTGATGGATGACTGGCTGGATTTCAGTGAATCCCAATCCACGGGCAAGGCTCAGGTGCTGCGGCAATTACCGGATGGGGCGGAAAGGCGGATCCTATACAAGGCTTGGGCGAACGGCGGGCTGCCAGCATCAAGGATCTTGCTGGACCTTCATACCGGCCACTTCCTTGGCGATTTCGGCCGCTATTTCAACGACCTGATGACGCTTGCGACCATTGTGCTGTGTGTCACCGGAGTGATCCTCTTTTTTCGCACTCCACGCCGGGCACGCTGAACCATGGAGTTACAAACCAACGGCCGCCGGAAGTTTCTCACTCAGTTGGGGGCGTCATTTCTGGCACTGCCTTTGGGCGCGTGCGGCAAGAGAGCCGAGGGGGATTCGGGGAGTCCGCAGACCGGCGTTTTTGAGTGGTCCGGCATCGGCTTCGGCATCAAGATGCGCATGGAAATTCATGAGGTCGAAAACAAGACCGGTAGCCTTTTGGGAAACGAGTGCGATCGCATCATTGCTGCACTGGAACGTGCGTTCTCGCTCTATCAGGAAAACTCCGAGCTCAGCCGACTCAATCGGGAGCGGGTGCTTGTAGCGCCAAGCGATACGTTCATTGCGCTGCTGGATCTGGCTATTTCTCTCGAGAAGCGGACCATCGGCTACTATCAGCCGGCGATCCATGGGGCATGGGAGTGGTTGATGGAGCATGATTTCCGGATCGAATCAGGACAGGCGGCCGCATGGCAGCGTCACTGTGCGGCCGCCGACTGCCGCTACATTGAGCGTGATGGCGGGCGATCGATCCGGCTAACGCATCCGCTGACAAGATTGAGCATGAATGCCATCGGTCAGGGTTATCTTGCCGACTGCGTGGCGGACATGTTGCGCAAACATGGGGTGAAGCGCGCCCTGCTGCATTTGGGCGAAACCTATGCTCTCGGAAACCACCCTGATGGCCGGCCGTGGAAGCTGGCGGTCATGGGCACGGGCGAAGAGGCAGACCTTGTCGGCACCATGGAGCTTGCGGATGCCGGCCTCGCCGTGTCTGCCAGCGAACCGGGGCGGCTGCTGATCGATCCCGTCGGTGAATCGCTGCAGCAGCACGATCGCGTGGCGGCGGTGGTTTCGTCCGAGGGGGCCACGGTGGCGGATGCCTTTGCCACGGCTTTTGCCGTCGCACCCGAGAATCGGTGGCCGGATTTGGCGGGTCGCCTCAAGCAGGAGGCGGGCGCCATGGTGCAGGTGTGGAGTAACAATCAGCTGGCTTTTGCCGACTGATACAGGGTCCCTTCAATCTTTCATTATACAGTGACCGGCACTGAAACGGTTTCTGACAATCTAACTGCCGGCACCCGGCGTTCAACTGGGCGATCCGTGTTGGTAGCCGGCGTGTGGTGGCTCCACTCATCATACGGACGGTGAGGAAACCGAACCCGAACCAGCCCTGCGCTCCTAACAGTCGAGAGCTAGGGTTGAAGATCGCGCTCGACGATCTCACCGGGGCGGGTGGTGGTGCCGGGCCAGAGCTTGCGACCCGGATAGATGGAGGTGTGGATGCCGGTGTGGACGCCATCACCGAAGATGGCGCCGAACTTGCGGCGGCCGGTATCGATCAGCACACCATTCACCGACGAACGGTGGTTTTTCCCGTCGTGGCGGAGATTGGAGGTGGTGGTGCCGGCGCCGAGGTTGACGTTTTCGCCAAGGATCGAGTCGCCGATGTAGGAGAGGTGCCCGACGTTGGTTTTCGACAGGATGAGGCTGTTTTTGATCTCGACGGACTGGCCGATGTGGCAGCCGTCGCCGATGCTGGTGTTGCCCCGGATATAACAGTTCGGGCCGATCTTGCAGTTCTCGCCGATGATCACGTTCCCCTCGATGAACACGCCGGGCAGGATGCGGGTGCCTGAGCCGAGATGGATCACTCCTTCAATCACGGCGGACGGGTGGATGTCCCCTTCGACGCGATTTACGGTTAGAGAGGAAACGAACCACTCGTTGGCGCGAATCAAATCCCACGGATAGCGGATGACGAAGGATGAGGTGGCGGTGACGGCGTTGGAAAGATCGGGGGCCGGCCCATGCCACGCGATGGGTTCGCCGGAGGCATCGACAAGCGTGCCTGATAGACCGACGAGATCATCCGCTCCGATCCACGCGTGGGGATGATGGCTGAGCCCGGATTTCCCGATGGCGGCGCCCTGGTGCGCGGACAACGGACGATTCCCGATCGGGAAATCCTCTATCCTGCGGGTGAGTGAGAGTGGGTGGCAATCGTCGGACATGATGAGATGGATCAGCCGATTTCCTCGCGGATGACGGCGGCGAATTTACCGACCCACGCGCGGCATTGCGCGGCTTCGCGGTGTTCGACGAGCACGCGGATTTTGTTTTCCGTGCCGGAGTAGCGGATCAGATGGCGGCCGTTTTCGCCGAAGGTGCTGGTGGCGTCGCGCATCAACTCATTGAGCTTCGGCAGGGAATCGAGCGGAGGTTTGGAGGGCACCGGCATGCTGGAAAGTTCGGTGGGATATTCGTGCATGATGCCGGAAAGGGCGGCCAACGTGGTGTTCCTTTCCTTCATCATCCGCAGGACCTGAAGGGAGCTGAGGATGCCATCCCCTGTCGTCGAGGTTTCCGCGAAAATCAGATGGCCGGAATTCTCGCCGCCGAACGAATAGCCGTGTTTGCGGATGCATTCGATGACGTTGCGGTCGCCCACGGCGGTGGTTTCCACCTGGATGCCGTGGTGTTTCATGGCCTCGATCAGGCCGAGGTTGCTCATGACGGTGGCGACCAAGGTGTCTTCTTTGAGTTTTCCCTGCTCCTTCAGGCCGATTGCGCACAGCGCGAGCACCCGGTCACCGCTGACCACCTGGCCGTTGGCATCGGTGAAGATCACCCGGTCGGCGTCACCGTCAAACGAGATACCGATGTCCGCCTTGTGCTGCCGGACCAATGCACCCGCGGTCCCGGGATGCAAGGCACCGCAACCGCAGTTGATGTTAAGCCCGTCCGGCTGGATGCCCGTGGTGATGACTTTCGCTCCGAGCTCCTTGAAAATCAGCGGAGCGATGAAGTAGGCGGCGCCGTGTCCGCAATCGACCACCACCTTGAAACCATGCAGCGGGATGTTGTCGGCCGTTTGCTTGGCGAACTCGATGTAGCGGCCACGCGCGTCGTCGATCCGGTGGGCCTTGCCGATCTGCGCCGGCGGCAGCGGTGGCGCATCCGGCTCGGCCCCAAGAATGTGGCGTTCGATCACCGCTTCGAGGTCGTCGGACAACTTGTAACCATCCGGGCCGAAGATTTTCATGCCGTTGTCCTCATACGGATTGTGGGACGCGGTGATCATGATGCCGGCCGCGGATCCCATGGATTTCGTCAAATGCGCCACCGCCGGCGTGGGTAGCGGGCCGACTAACAGCACATCCATTCCCATTGAGACCAGTCCGCTGGTGATCGCGGTTTCCAGCATGTAGCCGGAAATCCGCGTGTCTTTCCCCACCAGCACGCGGTTGCGGCTCGGATCGGAAGAACGCAACACGGCAGCCACGGCTTTGCCGGTGCGAAGGGCGACTTCGGCGGTGATCGGGAATTCATTCACACGGCCCCGGATGCCGTCCGTTCCAAATAATTTCATGATGTGAATTCTTGCGGACAGTCCTTTTGTTCAAAAAAAACTGAACAAATCAAGCTAAAACACGCGACTAGCCGCCAAGCACAGCCCGGCGAATTCGCCCCGGAGCCTTCTTCAGAAAGCGCCGGGCCAAGGCTTCGAACTCATCCGAAAGGTCGCTCAAATGCACCTCCAGCGTGCCCTCATGCCCGTCCGTGGCGAGCAGGTCAAGCCGGGCGAGCTCGCGTTGCAAATGCTCGGCACAGGTCGTGGCGGAGTCCACCAACCGCACGTCGGGCGGCAACAGTTCCTGCAGCACCGGGATCAGCAACGGATAATGCGTGCAGGCGAGCATCAGGGTATCGATACCCTTTTCCACGAGGGGTTCCAGATAGGTTTTGAGCGCAATGATCGTCGCAGGGTGGCCGATCCAGTCTTCCTCGATCAGCGGCACCAGTAGCGGAGTCGCCTGACCGTGGATGATCAAACCGGTCCGCCGCAGGGCGAGCGCATGCTGGTAGGCGTGGGAACGGATCGTGCCGCGTGTCGCGATGATGCCGATTCTTTCCGCCAGCGGATTGGCGAGGGCGGCATCCACACCGGGTTCGATGACGCCGATGACGGGCACGCTGTATTGCCCGCGCAGACTCGGCAAGGCGTGGGCGGTGGCGGTATTGCAGGCCACCACGATGGCCTTCACTCCGCAGGACATGAGGAACCGGCTGTCCTCATCGGCGAATTGCCGGATGGTTTCCGGGCTTTTCGAGCCGTAGGGCAAACGAGCGGTATCCCCGAGATAAACGATGTCCTCGTTCGGCAGGAGTTCCTGCACCGCACGCACGACGGTCAAGCCGCCGACACCCGAGTCGAAAAATCCAAGAGGCGCTGATTTCACTGGCAGGATTGTGACCGCAACCAAGCTGCGAGCAAGCGGGAAGGATGAATCCCCCGATTGTCCTCCGGCAGGATGACGCGACGGCAGTTCCCGGCAATCGGCGTCTCCCAAGCGAAAAAGAAACTTGCCCGGCCCGAGGTTTTTCCTTAACCATCCCTTCCAGAGCGCAACGCACACAGCTGGATTTTCCATCCGACTTCACGTTTGCGACCATTCCCGGCCACCACGCCGCTCCATGATTTTTCAGGAACGATTCCCCATCGCACACTCAGCCGATCCCTGTGACCGGCCAGGCCTCGCTGTTTCCGATCTATGATCCGGCGTATCGCCTATCGTTCCGCACCCTTCTTCACACTGTATTCGTGTGACGGCTCCGGCCGCTCGCGTTGCGTTGTGTCGCACCCACCCACCGGAGGACAAAGCCATAGCTAAGCCACAAAGAAACCAAAACAGGGGTCGTTACCGCGATATGACGCGGATCAACGACCGCATCCGCGCCCCCAAAGTCCGCGTCGTCACCAGTGACGGCCAACAACTCGGAGTCATGAGTTCCCGAGAGGCGCTCGCCAAAGCCCAGTCGCTCGGCCTCGATCTCGTCGAGATCGCCGGCCAGGTGGACCCACCGGTCTGCAAGATCGTCGACTACGGGAAATTCAAATACGAGCAGGCCAAGCTCAAGAAGCAGAAGTCCAAGAGCTCGACGCGGATGAAGGAAGTGAAATTCCGCGTCGGCACCGGCCAGCATGACTACAACATCAAACTTGGCCGCGCCGAAACGTTCCTTGAGGGCAACCACAAGTGCCGTTTCGTTCTCCAGTTCCGCGGCCGTGAAAACGCCCACAAGGATCTTGGTTTCGTGGTCCTCAACCGGATCATCGAAGACCTCAAGACCATGGCGCAGGTGGACCAACCGCCACGCCTCAACGGTCGTGCCGTTGCGATGATCCTCTCACCACTTCCCGCCCACCAGCGCAAGCGGAGGTTCCACCTCTTCCACGGCGAACTCATGGAGGAGGACGATTTCGAGGAGGAGGAAACCCACGAACCGGAAATCGACGAAGTCCCGGATGAGGCTCCCGCCGAAACGTCCGAGCCTTCCCAGGCACCCACCGCGGAAGAGGCGAAATAACCGCCGTTTTCCGGAACGGTCATGCTTTACCTGTTCGACATCGACGGCACGCTGGTGGACACCGGCGGTGCCGGGATGGCGGCCTTGAACGAGACCACCTGCGGGATTTTCGGCGATGCCGGACCTCCGTTGGACCTCGCAGGCTCCACGGACCTTGGTATCGTGCTCGGCATTCACGCGCACTTCGATGTGGAGCCCACCCCCGCCAGCATCGACACCTACTTCGCGCTCTACCAGCAACGGCTTGACTGGAATCTAACCCACGGCGGGTTTTCCGGCCGCGTGCTCGAGGGCGCGCCCAGATTGTTAGATTTTCTGGCGGGACGCGGTGATGCCACACTGGGTCTACTCACCGGCAATATCGCGGGGGGCGCGGCTTCCAAGGTGCGGCACTTCGGCCTCGCGTCTTATTTCGCGTTCGGTGCCTATGGCTGCGACCACCATGATCGGAACCGCCTGGGGCCGATCGCGCTCGAACGGGCCTCCGCCCATGCGGGCCGGAGTTTCACCCCCGATGAAACCTGGGTGATCGGTGACACCCCGAAAGACATCGCCTGCGCCCATGCCATCGGCGCACGCTGCCTGGCCGTCACGACCGGGCGCTTCTCCGCCATGGATCTGGAGGCTTTCGGAGCGGACCACGTCGTGGAATCACTCGACCAGGCGACCTCCTTGATTTGAGGCGTCCGCACCTCCCCTCAACACGGAGGGATTCACTGTGGAGTTGTGCCGCCATCCGGCTCACCCTAGATTCCGTCTGTCGCCCTGCTGTGGGCACAACAGGAATCATGAAAAAGTGCCCATTCTGTGCCGAGGAAATCCAAGACGAAGCGATCAAGTGCAAACATTGCCACGAGTTTCTGGACGAATCGAGGCGGCCGCAGCCGCCAGCGCTTCCGCCACATGCGGACAGCCAGCTCCCGTGGTATTTCAAAACCTCTTTCATCGTCCTGATGTTCCTGACGATGCCTCCTTTCGCACTCCCCTCCGTGTGGATGCATCCCAAACTGCACGTGGCCTGGAAGGGAGTGATCACGACGGTGGCCATCACGTTCTGCTGGATTTCCTACAATGCCATCGTCGGTTTCTCGAAACAGTTCGACGAAGCGACCGAGATGCTCAAAACGATGAACCTCTGATCAGTTCGGGCGGACCGGCATGTCCCGTCACACGATTTACCGGGTCCTGATGAACGGCGGGAGGGGAAGGAGCCTACCCCATCTGGCGCCCCCCAGGCCCGGTGGTTTTTTAGTGGTATTTCCCTGCGGCACCCTGCTTCACTGGCTGCGCGACCGTGATGCCCGATAGCTCCGCTGAAGAAACCCTGCTACTTGTCGACCCCGATCTGGATTTCCTGGATTGGGCCACCAAGCACTTGGCCGCGAACAACCTCAGGATTCTCCGTTGCGACAATGCGGCCAACGCCATCAAGGTGATCGAAAAGACCGCCGTTGCCGTGGTGGTGGCAGCCATGGAAATGGAACCGTTCGACGGGATGGAGTTCCTCGGACGCGTCGTCCACCAAAGCCCACAGACCCTGGTGGTCCTGACCACGGGGTTTCCCACCACCGGGCAGATCATCGAGGCCACCCAGCGCGGGGCCCACGACGTGCTGCGCAAAGAATCATTGGCGTTCGAACTGAGACCGGTGGTGGAATCCGCGTTGCAGACTTACGAAGAACGCCGCAGCGCCGATCGACCGGCCGCCGAGATTCCCAAACAGGATGGTGGCCGGGTAAAAATGATCGGAGTTTCCCGGGCGCTGCAGGAGGTTTTCAAACTGGTCGGCCGCGTCGCGAAATCGGATGCGCCCGTTTTGATTGCGGGCGAGAGCGGCACCGGCAAGGAACTCGTGGCGAAGGCGGTCCACGAATACAGCCCGCGGCGGCAAAAGGAGATGATCACCATCAACTGTGGTGCCATCCCCGAAAACTTGCTGGAAAGCGAACTGTTCGGCCACGAAAAGGGCTCCTTCACCGGAGCGATCGCCCGCCGCGAAGGCCGCTTCGAGCAAGCCGATGGCGGCACCTTGTTTCTGGATGAAATCGGCGACATGCCGCTCTCCATCCAGGTGAAGCTCCTGCGGGTGCTCCAAGATGGAACGTTTTCCCGTGTCGGCTCCAATGAAACGATCCACACGGACGTGCGGATCATCGCCGCCACCCACAAGAATCTATCAGAAGAAGTGACGTCCGGACGGTTCCGCGAGGATCTTTACTACCGCCTCAACGTGGTGGAAATCCGGATTCCTCCACTGCGCGAGCGCTTGGAGGACATTCCGTTGCTCGCCGAGTTCTTCCTCCAGCGCATCACCAAAAAAAACGGCATGGCGCACATCCGGCTTTCCGCCGAAGCCATCAACGCCCTGCAATCACATACATGGCCGGGCAACGTCCGCGAACTGGAAAACACCATCGCCCGGGCCTGCGCGCTCGCATCTTCCAACGTCCTGCTGCCAGCGGACATTCCGCTCGCATCCGCTCCGGGCAAATCGCCTGCGGTCTTCTCCGCGGCGATCGATCAATTGATCAACGTGGCCCCGGTGGGCAAAGACCTGCTTCCGTGGCTCACCCGCGAGATCGTCGGACGCGTGGTTGAACGCGTGGACGGGGATTTGAAGAAGGCCTCGGCCATGCTCAGTCTTCCGGTTCCGGAAATCCGCAAACTGCTCGCACGGTAAGGTCGCCATGTTCCAGCGCATCGATCATCCGCTGATCGCCGCAGAACTCCCGCCCACGCTGCGGAACTGGACCGCTGCCCTGACGAACGCGAATCCATTTCACAGGCCCGGGCGACGTCGGCGACCGGATGTGCGGCACCCGGCCTGAAGTCCATGCACGCCGCCTGGATTTCCCATCATCCGGACTGGCCATAGGCGTCCGGCGCATCCAGACTTCGCAAGCCAAATGACGTTTCGGTCGATTTTCCCGCTCTTGCTGCTCGTGTTGCAATCCGCTCTGCCCGGACAAGATGCGAGCGCGCTCCTGCGGAAAGGCAACGACGCTCTCGCCTCCGGCCTGTGGGAAATGGCGGCCATCCATTTCAGCGGATGTCTCGCCAACGAAGGCCTCGCCGCTGATGAAAAACCCCAGATCGCCATCCGCCTGGCCGAGGCATGGATCCGTGACGGAAAGCCCGCCGAGGCCTTGCACCTTCTTGACCAATCTTTCGTCAGCGGGCATCCGGAGACGCCCTTTTGGAAAGGTCAGGCATTGGCCGGACTGGGAAAATTCTCGGATGCGGTCGAAACCCTGACCCCCCTCACCCGCGATCCTGCGGCGGCCTACCGCAACGAGGCCGTCTTCACCACCGCCAATCTGGAACTGGCGCTGGGCAAGCCCGATGCCGCCCTCGCCACGCTCGCGGCCCTCGCCGATTCTCCCGATCCGCAACTCGTCGCCAAAGCACGCCTCCATCAAGTCGAAATCCTGCTGGAACTCGACCGCTCCGTCGAAGCCCGGGCTGCCATGCCCGCCGCATCTTCGGTCAGCCCGGGCGACAGCCCGCTCGCTACTTTTCTCGAAGCCAACCTGTTACTGACGGAAGACCGCCCGGCCGATGCCGCCGCAGGCTTCCAAACCCTCCTCAATCAGCCGCAAGGCCAGTCTCTCCGCCGCTATCACGCGGCCGCCATCGGCTTGGCCGACGCCCTTCGAGCCAACTCAACACCGGAACTCGCCGTGGATTCCCTGCTCAACTTCATCCAGGAACACCCGGACTCGCCGCAGCTTGAAGCCATGTTCAAACGCCTGCAGGATGCGCTGCCGGAGGTCCCGGCCATCACCGATCCCATCTTGGAACGCCTCGCAGAGTGGATCCCCCCATCCGAGATTCCCGCCACCGGACCACTCGCCACATCGCAAAACTCGGCAACTGCAGCTTGGCCAATCGTCACGAATTCCAGCGACCTGTTGGCGTTCTCGCTCTTCACCCGTGCGCAGGGACTCCATCGCAACGGCTCACCGCAGTCCTTGGCAGAGGCAAGATTCCTCCTCACCCGCCTCCGTCTCGAAAACCCCGGACATTTCCTCTCCAACCGCGCCCTCCTTCTGACCGCACATTGGGATCTTGAGGAAGGCTCCACCGGGCGCGCCTTCAACATCCTGGAAACACTCAGGGAAACCGCCACCTCCCCGCTACTGAAGGGAGAGGCCGCCTTCATTCAAGCCCGCGCCTCCTACCAACAAGGCGGCACCGAACAGGCCGCCCTGCTGTTTGAAGAAGCCGCCCGCTCGCTCACCGGGAACGAGGCCAGCGCAGCCCGCCTCAATGCCGCCATCCTCCGACTCACGGACGATTCGGTGCCGATCCTGCAGAACGCCCCTCCTGAAGAAAAGAGCCTCGCCGCAGACCTCGAACTCGAGCGCGCCCTTTCCACCACCGATCCACATGCCAAACGAACGTCAATCGAGAATTTCCTGCTTCGTCACCCCGATCATCCACGGGGCCCCGAAGCACGTCTGGCGGCAGCTGAAGCCGCTCTCGCCGGACCCGCTCCGGATCTGTCCTTCGCCCGCGCCCAAGTGGAAACCATTGCGGCGGATCCCGAAAACGCAGCCCCCGTAAATCCGTCCCGCCTCGCTCTCGTCACGCTGCGCATCGCCGATCTTTCCAAGGACACCGCCGAAGCCATCGCCACCGCGCGCGCCATCCTCGAACAATTCCCCGCCGAACCCAGCGCTGCGGAAGCCGCCCTCATTCTCGGCCGCAACCTTTTCCAAACCCGCAGTTACAACGACGCCCGCCTCGTCCTCGAAAAACTCGCTGCCTCGGACACCGATCCGGCCCGCGCCGAGGTGGCCAGACTTCTCGCCGCCCGATCCGCCGCCCTCGTCCCCACCAGCCAGTCCCAACAGGAAGCCCTCATCCTCTTTGACAGCATCATCGACAATCAAGGGCCGATCGCCTCGCTCGCCAAACTCGAAAAGGCCCGCCTGATGATCGACATGAACCGCCTGACCGAAGCTTCGGCCTTCCTGCGGGACTGGTTCGAAGGACTTCCGAAGACCGATCCGCTCCACCTTCCCGCCGGACTCCTGTTAGGCGAGGCCATCTACGCACAGGGCAGCGTCAACCCCGACTCACTGAGCGAGGCGCTCCAGGTCTACGACAAACTCCTGGTCCATGCGGAAAACCTCCCCGCCGTCTTCAATCAACTGCAATATCTGCGCGGCAGGACTCTCGAACAACTGCCGGACGAGGAGGATCCCACCCGGAAGCGTGAAAAACAGGCGTTCATCGCCTACTATTCGGTTCTTGAAACCACCACGCCGCCAGCGGAATGGAATTACTTCGAACTCTGTGGGTTCCGCGCGCTCGCGCTCCTCGAAAAAGCCGGGCGCTGGCCCGCCGCCATCGCCTGTGCGAAAAAGATCGCCTCCTTCAGCGGCCCGCGCGCCGAAGAAGCCGCCACCCGCGCCAGACAACTCCAACTCAAACACATGATCTGGGAGGACTGATGGGTGGAAGTTGTAATCCTTGGAATCTGAAATACTGAAATCGTTATGTTGAATCTACTCATCACAGGAAATTCCGGCCGCATGGGTCAGGCCCTTCTCCAAGCCGCTGCAGAGAACGCACACGTCACCGTTGCCGCCACTCACGACGTCGGCGAGGATCTCGACTCCGCGTTCCAACACGCGGAATGCGCCATTGACTTCACGGTCCATTCCTTCACTGCCGAGGTCATCCAAGCCGCCTTGAAACACAATGCCCGGCTAGTCATCGGCACCACCGGCCACACCGATACCGAACGCGAAATGATCCGCGAGGCTTCGAAGAAAATCCCCATCGTCTTCGCTTCCAACTATTCGGTCGGCGTCAACACGCTGTTCTGGCTCACCCGCCAGGCCGCACGCATTCTCACGCAGGACCGCTTCGACATCGAAGTCGTCGAAATGCATCACAAACACAAAATCGATTCCCCCTCCGGAACCGCACGCACGCTTTTGGATATCCTCAACCAGGAAACCCATACCTCCTACGAATCTGACGTCACCCACGGCCGCCTCGGCAACATCGGCCCCCGCAAACCGCAGGAAATCGGCATGCACACGCTGCGCGGCGGTGATGTCGTGGGCGATCACACCGTCATGTTCGCCGCCGACGGCGAACGCGTCGAACTCACCCACAAGGCCTCCTCCCGCATGACCTTCGCCTCCGGCGCCGTGCGCGCCGCCGTCTGGCTCCAGGACAAACCCGTCGGTCTCTATGACATGCAGGACGTTCTTGGCCTCAAATAGAATCACAAACTCCCACCTGCCACTTACCAACCATGCGCCCGCTCCTCATCCTAACGGCCATTTTCACGCTCGTCGCCTGCCAACCGCCCAAGTCGCGTTCCGCCGAGGTTCCCGGAAATCCGGAAGCTCCCACCCCGGCACCTGATGTCAAAGCGTCGGTGGTCCGCATCAACTCCACCCAGCAGAACTGGAATCCCTGGCAACCGTGGGAGAAAAAATCACCGCGCAAACGCCGCGCGCTTGCCGCGATCATCGGCCCCCAGCGGGTGATCACCACCTCCGAACTCACCGCAGACGCCACCTATCTGGAATTTGAATCGGCCGACGGCACGCGTTTCACCCCGGCCAGGGTGATTGCGGTCGACTACGAGGCGAATCTGGCATTGCTCGGACCGGCTTCCGAAGCCGAGGGCGACACTTTTTTCGAAGATACCACCCCATTCGAAATCACCACTCCTTCAAAAATCGGCAGCACGCTCGAAATCCTTCAGGTCGAGAAAAACGGTGTCGCTCTCCAGACATCCGGCACTCTGCAAAGCATCGATTTGGCCTCGGGTTTCTTGCCCGGCCACAGCTTCCTGACCTACATGGTCAAGGCCTCCATGCAGAGCGCCGCCAGCAGCTATTCACTGCCGGTGCTGCGCGACGGAAAACTTGCAGGCATCCTCATGAGCTATAACTCCAAGGACCAACTGTGCGATGTGGTGGCCACGGATATCATCGCGCGCTTCCTGACCGAAGCCGCCGATGGCGAATACCTCGGTTTTCCCAGTCTCGGAGTCGCCACCGCACGCACTGAGGACAACTCCTTCCGCCAGTGGCTCAAGCTCGCCGATGACCAGGGCGGAATCTACATCCAGACCGTCCGCAAGGGGCACGCCGCCGATCTCGCAGGAGTCGAGGCGGGCGATGTCATCCTCGCCGTGAACGGCCAGACCATCGACCGCCGCGGCTACTATGAAGATCCGAATTACGGCAGTCTCTCATGGGGGCACCTCATCCGCGGGGCGAACTCCGTCGGCGACACGGTGACCCTCTCTCTGCTGCGGAACGGTAATCCCATGGAAGTTCAAGTCAGCCTCACCCGTGAGGAGGAAAACTCCCGCCTCGTTCCCAACCACCTCTTCGACAAGGCTCCCAGCTATCTTCTCAAGGGCGGTCTCGTGTTCCAGGAGCTCTCGCGACCCATCCTCCAGAGCTTCGGCAATGATTGGCGCACCCGTGCTCCGCTCAATCTCCTGGATGCCTATGAAAATCCTGAAAAATACCAGGATTCCATGCGCCGCGTCGTGTTTCTCAGCGGCGTGATCCCCACCCCCGCCACCGTCGGCTACGAACGCCTCCGCAACCTCATCGTCCGTAAGGTCAATGGCAAGGACATCGAGGACATGAAAAGCCTCATCGCCGCCTTCGATGGCAACACCAACGAACTCCACTCCGTCGAATTCGATGAGGAGAACCTCACCGTCTATCTCGACGACACCGTCACCACCGCCGTCGATTCAGAACTCCTCCAGCGCGGAATCACCCGACTCTCACACGTGGAGTGAATTCATACGGAATGAATCGAGCCGTCCCGGATGACCAGGGTCCGGTCTCCCGCTTTGGCGAGATTCTGATCGTGGGTGACCACTACCAGCGTCACGCCGTGCTCGGTGGCAAGGTCCATCATGATGCTCATGATTTCGCCGCTGTTTCGTGAATCCAGATTACCCGTCGGTTCGTCGGCAAAGAGAACTTTCGGCTCGTTGACAATCGCACGGGCAATCGCCACCCGTTGTTGTTCGCCACCGGAAAGCTCGGAAGGAAGGTGCTCCGCCCGTTCGGACAGACCCACACGTTCAAGCGCCTTGAGCGCAAGCCCGGATGAATCCCTGCCCGCGATCGCACCGGGAACCGTGACATTTTCCAACGCGGTCAGCTCCGGAAGCAGGTGGAAGTTTTGAAACACATAACCGATTTCACGGTTGCGGAATCGCGCCTGTTGCTTGCGTCCCATCGCATATAGATCGGCACCATGGATGTGCACGCTACCGCGCTCCGGACGTTCCAAACCGGCCAGTGTGTAGAGCAATGTCGTCTTGCCCGCGCCGCTCGGCCCGCACAGGAAAACGCGCTCGCCACCGTGGATGCTGAGATCGATTCCATGCAGCACTTCGATGGATTTTTTCCCAATCCGGTAGCTGCGGTGCAGGTCTTGCGTTTCGATCATCGGTTCGCTCACGCACTGAAAATGCAAGGCCTGCGCGGCAATCGCAAGCAACATCCTCGCAGCTATCAACCACTCTCACTCACCTTCATGCGGCGGCATCACTTGGGCGTCGCACCTTCCGAACGGTTGGGAAATGTAAGTTCCGCGATGCCGCTCTTGTCCAATCCGCCCAGCCCCAGTTCGATCATCCTGCGATATTGGGTTTCGGTGGCGCGCGACAAGGGCACCGAAATGCCAGCCAACCTCGCCAAAGCATTGGCAATACCGCTGTCCTTCGCCGCATGGTCCGCGGAGAAAAAACACTCATGATCCCGGGTGATCATGTCATCCCCGTCCGTTTCAAGGACCCGCGAATTCGCACCGGTCTGCGAGAACACCTCCTTCAACATCTGCATGTCCAATCCCAGCGAAGCTCCCAGCCCGAGACCCTCCGCCAATCCCGCGGTGTTGATGTTCATGACCATGTTCACCAGCGCCTTGACCTTGGCGGCATCACCGGGAGAACCCACGTGTTTCAAAGTCGATGAAAGATCCTGAAGCAACGGCGCCATCCGATCGTAAAGCTCCCGATCACCTCCCACGATCAGATAGAGCAGACCCTGGCGCGCCTGGGGGATGCTTGACGCCATGCACGCGGTGAGCGTGGACGCTCCGGCTCGTCCGGCCGCTGCCGCCGCAGCCTCGTGAACTTCCGGACCCACCGTCGCGCAGTTCACAAACACCCGGCCTTCGGCACCATCCAAGAGGGAACCTTCTTCGGAGAAGATCTCCAGCATCGCTTCTTCGTCGGTGACCACCGTGAACACCACATCGCATGCGGCGGTCACCTGCGGCAACGCGGTTGCGGCAAGACAGTTCAACTCCAATGCCAATGACGTGGCGATCGATCCATGGGGATCGTAAACCGCCCCGATATCATACCCCAAATCCGCCAGTCTCCTCGCCATGTTGGCTCCCATTCTTCCCGTTCCCACGAAACCAACTCTCGGACTTTTCATGGCAACAAGGATAGGCCCCGGTCTGCCGCAGGCGCAATCAGAAGTTCAAACACGCCGAACCACGTGATTTCCGCAACGATCCGGCCGATCGTTCACCCTGTTGCAAATCCGGTGATCGCGCGATTCCAACCCTCAGGAAATTTTCCACGTTCCATTCTCACGGTTTTCCCATACGGTGGGTCAAACGTCGGCTGGCCCGAAACCTCGCCTGTTGACCGATCACCATCATGAAACCACCACCGCTGGACAACACCGTCACCTTCGCCCGCCCGAAACTGAGCTTTTCTCCCCGCTGGCTGATCATCGCTCCACTCATGGTTGTGGCCGTCATCGGCGCTCTTTCCTGCTTCTACACCGTCAGCCCGGAGTCCGTCGCCGTGGTCCAGCGCTTCGGAAAATACCACTCCACCGCCGATCCCGGCCTGCACTTCAAAATCCCCTTTGGCGTGGATACGGCGACTATCGTGCCGATTCGCCGCCAGTTGAAACTCGAGTTCGGATTCTCCACACCAGGCTCCACCAACCCGAACCAAAGCGGCACCGAACCCGCCAAGGAACGTGACATGGTCACCGGCGACCTCAACGCCGCCCAGGTCGAGTGGATCCTCCAATACACCATCACCGATCCCAAACAGTATCTGTTCGAACTCCGCAACCCCGGCTCCACCCTGCGCGACCTCACCGAAAGCGTGATGTGCGAAATCATCGGCGACCGCACCGTCGACGAGGTCCTCACCATTGGCCGCGACGAAATCACCGTCGAGTCGCTCAGCCAGCTTGCCGCGGTGCTCAAACCGCTCAACATGGGCATCACAGCCGATCAGATCCAGCTCCAGAACGTGAACCCGCCGCGCCCGGTCCAGCGCTCGTTCGACGAGGTCAACCGCGCCCAACAGCAGCGCGAGGAAATGATCAACGAAGCCAAGGGCGAATACAACCGCTTCATCCCCAAGGCCAAGGGCACCGCCCAACGCAAAATCACCTCCGCCGAGGGATACGCCCTGAGCCGCGTCAACGAAGCCGAGGGCAACGTCACCCGCTTCCGTGACCTGCTCGCCGAATATGAAAAGGCCCCGAAAATCACCCGCCAGCGACTCTATCTCGAAACCATGAGCAAAGTCCTGCCGAAACTCGGCCCCAAGATCATCATGGACGAGGACGCCACCCAGTTGCTCCCGCTCCTCAACCTCAACAAGTGAGCCACCACTCCGTTTTACCATGAAAAAATTCACTACGTTAGTCATCCTCTTCGTCGGCGTGATCCTCTTCGCCAGCAGCGCTTACACCATCGACCAGACCGAGCAGGTCTTCATCACCGAGTTCGGCAAACCGGTGGGCGATCCCATCAACGCCGACCCGGAAAAAAACGAAGCCGGCCTGCATTTCAAAAAACCCTTCATCCAGACGGTCAACCGCATCGAAAAACGCATCCTCGAATGGGACGGCCCCGCCTCCGAGCTCTACACCCGCGACAAGCTCATCATCTCGGTGGACACTTTCGCACGCTGGCGCATCTCCGACCCCATGACGTATTACAAAAAACTCCGCGACGAACGCAGCGCCCTGTCCCGCCTCAATGACTTCATCAGCAGCGAAACCCGCGATGTCATCGCCCGCAACGACCTGATCGAGGTCGTGCGCTCCAACAAGGATCGTGAACCCGCCCGCGACGAAATGCTGGTCGAAGCGGACGCCAACCTCGGCGTGCTCCCTCCCATCCGCCGCGGCCGCAAGGTGCTCGCCCAGCAAATCCTTGAAGCCGCCCGACCCAAGGTCCAGGCACTCGGCATCGAACTCATCGACGTGCGCTTCAAACGCATCAACTACAACCCGGGCGTCATCGAGAAAATCTACGCCCGGATGGCGTCCGAACGCATGCAGATCGCCGAACGCTTCCGTTCGGAAGGTGCCGGCGAAGCCGCCAAGATCCTCGGCCGCAAGGAGCGCGACCTCCAGGAAATCGAGTCCGCAGCCTACCGCCGCGAGCAGGAAGTCCGCGGCAAGGCCGACGCCGAGGCCACTGCCATCTATGCCGATGCCTACAACTCCAGCCCGGTCGCCGCGGATTTCTATCAGTTCATGAAAACCCTCGAAACCTATGAGGCGACTCTCGGCAAGGACACCACCACCATCCTCACCACCGACAGCGAGATCTTCCGCCTCTTCAAGACCATCGAACCGGAAGCGGAATGAACCGCCAGTAGCGGCGCTCGATGAGCGTCGAGGCCCAAGAGATGCATCGTAGCGACGGTCGCAGACCGTCTCTACGATGCCAATCAATCCGCCTCATGCGCGGGCGGGCCCGTCTCGAAGCGCATCAGATCCGCGATGAAGGTGAGCGGGATGTGGCCGGTTTCGCCGTTGCGGTTTTTCGCGAGCACGAGTTCCGCCTTGCCGGCCTCGGCATCTTTTTCCTCGGCGCTTTCGGCATAGTAAGCCGTCCGGTAGAGAAGGCCGACCATATCCGCGTCCTGCTCGATCGCCCCGGATTCCCGGAGATCGGACATGCGCGGCACGCCGAGACTTTTGCCGGTGCGGCTTTCCGGGCCGCGGTTGAGCTGGGCGAGAATGATGATGGGAATCTCCAGCTCCTTGGCGAGCCCCTTGATGCCTGCGGAAATTTCCGCGATTTCCCGCTCGCGCGAGTTTTCCGCCTGCTTGGTGCGGGATTTCATCAACTGAAGGTAGTCGATCGCGATGAACTGGATGTCCTCGTCGCGTTTTTTCCGGCGGGCTTTGGCTCGGAGTTCGTTGATGGAAATGCCCGGCGTATCATCGATGAATAACTTTGAAGCGGTGGTCTCCACCGCAGCGCGCTGGATGCGCTGGAGGTCGCCCTTGTTCGGCGTGTAGCCCCGCGAGAGCTGGCTCATCGCAAACTTTGCCCGTGAGAAAACAAGGCGCTGCACCAACTGGAACGCGCTCATCTCGCAGGAAAACACCATGCTCGCCTTGCTTTGATCGAGGCAAATGTGCTCGACGATGTTCATCATCAGAGAGGTCTTGCCCATCGATGGTCGGGCGGCGACGACGAACATTTCCCCCGATTTCAAGCCACTGCTCATGCGGTCCAGTTCCTCGAATCCGGTGGAGATCCCCTGCGCCCCCTTTTCTCCGGCGAGAAGCGATTGGAATTGCTCCAACACCTCTTCCACCGATTGTTTGATGGTGGGAGCCTTGTTCGTCTCCGAACCCTCGCGGATGTTGAGGATTTTCGCCTCCACCGAGTCCAACAACCCGGCGACCTCATCCGGCGCGTCATAAGCCTGGGCGATCGCTTCATTGGAGTTCTGGATGATCGAGCGCAGGACGAACTTGTCCTTCACGTGCTGAAGATGATGGCGGAAATGCCCCGGACTCGGCGCGTAGGTGTAAAGATCCGTCAGCGCCGCAGGCCCGCCGACCCGGTCAAGCAATCCGCGGTCTAGCAGACGCTGCACCAGCGACACCAACTCAACCTCTTGCCCGCCTTCGAACAAGCCGATGAGAAACTCGTAAAGCGTCGAGTGAGCAGGCAGATAGAAATGCTGCTTGGTGAGCTTCTCCTCGATCGCCGCGCCGATGTATTCCTGAGGATCCTGCAACATCGAGGAAAGCAGGCTTTTCTCAGGACCGAGCGCGTGCGGCAGGGCACGAGTTACGTCGTCCACCGTCTGGGCTCCTTCCTGCAAGGACGGACTTGGTTTGGGGGATGCGGGCGGGGATTTCAGTTCGGTGGCCATAAAGCGGCGCGAAGATTGGCAAATCCACTGCCACCCGGTCAATCTTGGCAGTTGGAGAATATCCTGTGAACTCGTGTGAGCAACTCCCCCACCCGCTGACGCCCAATGCTTGATGCATCTGCAAAAATCGGCAAAGTTCCGCCATGCGAGCCGTGATTCAACGAGTGCTTGAAGCGTCAGTTGCCATTGATGGGAAGAGCGTTTCCCGGATAGGCCCCGGGCTGATGATACTGCTGGGCGTGGAGGACACCGATGGTGCCGCGGACGTGGAATGGCTCGCTGCAAAAACCGCGAAGATGCGGATTTTTTCCGATGCGGACGCCAAAATGAACCTCTCGGTCACCGAAACCGGCGGCGAGGTGCTGGTGGTGAGCCAGTTCACCCTCCACGCCTCCACGAAAAAGGGCAATCGCCCGTCTTTCATCCGGGCGGCGGCACCAGGCCATTCGGAGCCGCTTTACGAAGATTTTTGCGCCGCAATCCAGCGGGAGACCGGCAAACCCGTCGCTCGCGGAGTCTTCGGCGGGGATATGAAGATCACCCTCGTCAACGATGGCCCGGTGACCATTGTGATCGATACGAAGGCCCGTGAGTGAGCATTCTCTTGCAAGGCAGGAAGCAGCTGCCTAGTTTTCCGCCGCCGTGCCGACTAACGCCATTCTCGCCCTAGAAGACGGACGCTGTTTCGAAGGAACCGCGTTCGGAGCCACCGGAACCACCACCGGGGAAATCTGTTTCAACACCTCGATGACGGGGTATCAGGAAGTCATCACCGATCCGTCCTACCGTGGGCAGATCGTGAGTATGACCTACCCGCAGATCGGCAACTACGGCGTCAATCCCGAGGACGCCGAATCCAGCGGCCCACACATCCGCGCGTTTGTCATCGGCGAACTTTGCGAGGTCCCCTCCAACTGGCGCTCCAGCCAGCCGCTCTCCGAATACCTCGCCGAACACCAGATCCTCGGCATCGAAGGCATCGACACCCGCGCGCTCACCAAACACCTGCGTTCGCTCGGAGCGATGCGCGCCTGCGTCAGCACCGAGCTCAGCGCCGAGGACGCCATCGCCGCCGCCAAAGCCTCGCCCTCAATGGAGGGCATGGACTACGTGAAGGAAGTCTCCACGCCCGAGCCCTACCCTTGGGTGGCAGAATCCCGCGAGTGGGTGCTGCCCAACGTGCTCACCGGCCAACCAGGCCCCTATGACGATCTTCCACCGGTCCGCCACCGCATCGTAGCCTACGATTTCGGCATCAAGTTCAACATTCTGCGCCGCCTGCGCCAAGCCGGCTTCGAGGTCGAGGTGGTGCCCTCCACCACCACCGCCGCCGAAGTGCTCGCCAAAAACCCGGACGGGGTTTTCCTCTCCAACGGCCCCGGCGATCCCGCCGCGTTGGATTACATCCACGGCGAACTCCGCCAACTGCTCGGCAGGAAACCGATCTTCGGCATCTGCCTCGGCAACCAACTCCTCGCCCACGCCTTCGGCGGAACAACCTTCAAACTGAAATTCGGCCATCGCGGCGGGAACCAACCGGTCAAAGACCTCCGCAGTGGAAAAATCTCCATCACCTCCCAAAACCACGGCTTCGCGGTCGATCCGGATTCGCTGCCGCCGGAGATCGAGGTCACCCACGTCAACTTGAACGACGGCACCGTCGAGGGCATGCGCCACCGCGAACTGCCGGTCTTCAGCGTGCAATACCACCCCGAAGCCGCACCCGGCCCGAACGATGCCTCTTACTTCTTCGAAGAATTCTCACGTCTGATCGACGAAGTTAAGAGTTAATGGTTATTCGTTAAAAGGATTCTCACTCATGACTTTTAACCATTAACTTCTAACCCAACATATCCAGATTTTCATGAACACCATCATCACCGGCCTCCAATGGGGAGACGAAGGCAAGGGCAAGATCGTCGACTACCTCACTGATTCCGCGGACGTCGTCATCCGCGGCCAAGGCGGCAACAACGCAGGACACACGGTCATCGCCAATGGCTCGAAATACGTGCTCCACCTGCTGCCCTCCGGCATCCTCTGGGATGACAAAACCAACGTCATCGGAAACGGCGTCGTGCTTGATCCCGTGGGACTCGTGCAGGAAATCCAACGCGTCGAGAGCCAGGGCATTGCCATCACACCCGACAAGCTGCTGATTTCCGACCGCGCCCACGTGGTACTTCCCTTCCACAAGGAACTCGATGCCGCCCGCGAGGCCTCACTCGGCGACCAGAAAATAGGAACCACCAAACGCGGCATCGGCCCGTCTTACGCCGACAAGATCAACCGCTGCGGCCTGCGCATGGCAGATCTTCTCGACCGCGAGTTCGCCACCGCGCAAATCACCCGCCGCGTGGCCGAGGCAAACGAAATCCTCTCCCGCTATGATCTCACCACCTTCGAGGCGGGCCCGGTGATCGACGAGGTCTACACCGCTTTCGAACGGCTCCGCCCGCACATCACCAACACCATTCCCGTCGTTCATGCGGCTTGGAAAAACGGTAAAACCCTCCTGTTTGAAGGAGCTCAGGGCACCTTGCTCGACATCGATTTCGGAACTTATCCCTTCGTCACTTCGTCGAACACCACCGCCGGAGGTTCCTGCACGGGCTCCGGCCTGCCACCCACCGCCATTGATGCGGTGGTCGGTGTTTGCAAGGCCTACACCACGCGCGTCGGTTCCGGTCCCTTCCCCACTGTGGACGAGGGCCTCTCGGAATACCTGCACGGCCTCGGCCGCGAATTCGGTGCCACCACCGGCCGGCCCCGCGGTTGCGGCTGGCTGGACACGGTGTTGCTGCGCTTCGCCTGCATGGTCAATGGGGTCACAGGCCTCGCCGTCACCAATGTGGATGGCCTGGACGCCTACGCCACCCTCCAGATTTGCACCGGTTACGAGATTGACGGTGAAATCCACTCGCTTCCTCCCGCCGACCGCTCGTCATGGGACCGCGCCGTTCCCGTTTACGAGTCCATGCCAGGCTGGCAGTCCGACACCACCGCCTGCACGGAATACGCCCAACTCCCGGAACGCGCCAAGGCCTACCTCACCCGCCTTGGCGAACTCTGCGACGCCCCCATCGCCTTCGTCGGCGTAGGACCTGACCGGCTGCAGACACTCGTCGTCCCATCAGACTTGTAGCATCCATGCCGGAATTCCCTGATATCCCCCGCCACATCGCCATCATCATGGATGGTAACGGCCGCTGGGCGAAAGAGCGCGGCTTGCCGCGCCGGGAAGGTCACCGGGCGGGCGCGGAATCCGTCCGCGAGGTGGCCGACACCTGCATTGAACTCGGCGTCGAATACCTCACGCTCTATGCGTTTTCCTCGGAAAACTGGAACCGCCCCGAGTCCGAGGTCAAAGCCCTGATGGCCCTGCTTGATCGATTTCTCTCGGAAAAGGCCAAGGACCTCAAAAAACAGAACATCCGCCTGCTCGCAATCGGCCAACTCGACCGCCTGCCCGCCAAAACCCGCGCCCTGCTGGAAAAAATCATGGCGCAAACCGCGGATCACAGCGCGATGACGCTGGTCCTGGCTCTCTCCTACGGCGGCCGTGAGGAAATCATTTCCGCCGCCCGTTCACTCGCCACCGATGCCGCCGCCGGCACAGTCTCCCCGGAACAGATCGACGCCGAACTCTTCGCTTCGCGCCTCCAGACCTCGGGCATCCCCGATCCGGATCTCCTGATTCGCACCTCCGGCGAAATGCGCGTCTCCAATTTCCTGCTCTGGCAGATCAGCTACGCGGAAATCGTCATTGTGAAAAAGTTCTGGCCGGAATTCCGCCGCAACGACCTGATTGAAGCTGTGCGCGAATACCAGCGCCGTCACCGGCGCTTCGGTTCGCTGTGAACTTCGGCTCACATGCCCGGCAACTGGATCCGTTTCGAATATTGATACGAGTTCTTGGCCATGAACTCCGCCGCTTGATCGGCGCTGAACGGGCGGCGGCGTAATTGGTCAACCCCCGCATCCGTCAAGACAGTAAGCGAAATCTCCACCGCCTTGACGTTTCCGGTTTGCAACTCCTCCGCCGAGACTCCGGCCCCGTATGCCGACGCCACAATCCCGCTGCCCCGGATGCTGAACGAATCGGTCACCAACCCTGAATTACGCTGACCGACCGTCACCGGCACCGTCAGCATCGTGGTGGACGCCCCGGTGCCTTGCGCCACTTCGATCAGGAACGTGACGGTAAACTGGAATACATTCTCGCAGATGAAATTCTCCGGCTTGTCGAGCTTGGAGGAGTAGGATCCGAACGACCTCTCCAAATCAGAGCTGCCCAGCAAATCCCGGAACGTCTCGTCCGGATCCACCAGAATCCTGTTCAACACGAAGGTCTTGAAGGGCGAATCATCACCCCCGATCGGGTCTTTGTAAGCGAGACGGTAAGCGACACAGGAAACATCGCCACCTTCCGGATCATCGGAGGTGTTCATCTTTCCATCGCGACCCGCAAGGTCGCCATTGTAGCGGTCCATGGCGGCCGAGAAGAAGATAAGATCGGCGGCGTTACTGCTTTGCAAGCCGTCCGGTCCAAGACTGGAGGTCAAGACACTTTCCGCCAGAAGCCATTCGCTATCATTGCCGCTTCGAGTGACCAGTGCTTCAAAATCGCGGCCCATGGTCTCCACCATGGCTTTGGCCTGACGGGCCGCGCGGAGTTCCGAGCGGCTACGGTTCCATGTCTCAATGGCGATCGAGGTAATGGAGACCAACACCGAGACAATGATCGTCGTGATCGCCATGGCGACCATCAATTCCATCAAGGTGAAACCGCGTCTGAAATGGGATGCCCGTTGGATTTTCATGAACGTTTCTCGATAATGCTCAGCGGCGCACCGCCAGATTCCGGGTGAACACCGGGTTCTTCAATGTGGGGAAGTTCTTGACGAAACGGGTGTCGAAATACTGTTTCGTTTTCGCCGGCAACGAGTAAAAGTCCGCCGCAAAAGCGATCACCGCTTCGGGGTAAAGGTCCACGGTCCCCGCCGTGCTGCCGGGGTTGTTCGGATCGACAATCCGCCCGGGCTTTCCCGTGATTAGGCCGTCATCCTTCCGGCTGAAGACCAACTGCGTGCATTTCACGAGATAGACGCGGCCCTCCAACGCCGTCAAATCTTCGGCAAAATCGCTATCACCCTTCCGGCGAACCATGGCCTGAACCACATAATCCCTGCCGGGAAGCTTGCCGGTGGTGTCCCGCACCGGTTCGGGAGTTCCATCCTGACGAACGTTCGAGAGGCTACCGCGGTATTGATACACCAGGATGGCATCATCCGGCTTGTCCGCCCCATCCTTGATCCACTCAAAGGCTTTACCAAATCCAGTGTTGTATTTGATCTTTTCCCGGCTCCCCCTGATCGTCACCAGTTCCTGCTCCAGCGTGGTGCTGAGCCGGTCGGCTTCCTGAGCGTTGAGCGTCTTTTTGATACCGGCGGCGGCCGGCGCGAAAACGATGATGAATCCCGTCAGCAAGACGGCAAGCACACCGATCGCGATCACGGTTTCCAGAAGGGTGAATCCGCGTTTGCGGAATGAAGATTGCGCTTTCATGAATCAGAACGTTTCCCCAGAGCTGATGGACTTGAGCCCCTCTCCCATTTGATCGGGGCTGCGGAAGACGGAGGTCCTTCCGTTGCGCCAGATCACGAAGCCACCGAAATCACGTTTGCCGCTGGCTGTGACACGGGGCGGTTGGGTGGTGGCTGGCAGGTTGTTTTTTCGGACACCGCTGCCGATGATGAAGCTGGCGCCCCTTTCATATTTGGCGACGCCCTGGGCATTGAATTCGTAGATGAAGTATTCGCCTTGGTATGCTTTCGACACTTCATCCAGAACAAGCGTGTCGATCGGTCCGGTGTTCGAAGTCTCGACCGCGTCGGGATCGGCCGCGTGATCCTTCTTACTGAACTTCTCGCTGAAAAACGTCTGATCCGGAAGCACAATGCCGCGACTGGAAAGCACCCATGTCGGATCCGCCCTTTCGGGATATTTCGGGGTGCCGTCGGCGTTGGTTTCCTCGTAGGCAACCACGATGCGCCGGAGATCGTTCTCGGAATTGTTGGTGAGGGATCGCGCAATCAGGACGCAGGTCCTCAGATTCCGCGCAACGGCCGTGGACCGTGCCTCTTCAAAGATGGACTCCGCAGTGGCCACGCCGCTGGTCACCCCTTTCCCTCCCATGCCACTGAGCCCGATGGATCCGGCGGTCATCAGAATGGAAAGGATGGCGATGACAACCAGCATCTCCACCAAGGTGAAGGCGGTCTTGCCCGCTCGGGGCTTGGATCTCGGCTGAAACGATTGCATGGGTTCCAAATCGGGTTGGTGAAAACTGGGATTGCTTGCTCAAATCCGCAAGCGGAAATGTCAATACATCGCAATTACGAGGGTTGGGCATTTGGCGGGAATCTGCCGTGGTTCGGGCCACTGGCCCAGAGCCATGCGGGGCGAACCATTTCGCGCACATCCTTGCGGCTGGCCTCCCAGCCGAGAAGTTGCTTGGCGAGCGAGGGATCAGCCACGAGCGAATCCGGATCGCCGGGGCGGCGCGGGCCGTATTTTACAGGCACGGTCTTACCAGTGACTTCCTCGACGGCCTGGATGATCTGTTTCACCGAGACTCCTACACCGGTGCCGAGATTGCAGCGGACGGATTCGCCACCGGCGGCCAGATGATCGAGCGCACGGGCATGGGCGTCGGCAAGATCCTCGACGTGGATGTAGTCGCGAATGCAGGTCCCGTCGGGCGTCTTGTAGTCGGTGCCGAAGACCTCGATGCAATCGATTTCCCCGGTGACGGCCATCATCACGCGCGGAATCAGATGGGTTTCCGGATCATGGTCCTCGCCTATTTTCCCATCCGGCGAACAGCCGCTGGCATTGAAGTAGCGAAGGCAGGCGCTGCGCAGGCCCCAAGCGTGGTCGCAATCCTTGAGAACCCACTCGACCATGAGCTTGCTGCGGCCGTAAGGATTGATGGGGTCCTGCGTGTTGCTCTCGGTGATCGGCAGCTTCTCCGGCACCCCGTAAGTCGCGCAGGTAGAGGAGAAAACGAACACCTTGCAGTCGAACTCCTGCATCACCTGAAGTAGTTTGATCGGCTCTGCGGTGTTGTTCTGGTAATACTTCAGCGGGTTGGTGACGGATTCCCCGACATAGGCGTAGGCGGCAAAGTGAACGACCGCACCGAACCGATGTTTCTCAAACAACGCGCGCACCAGCCCCTGGTCACCCACATCGCCCACGACCAACTCGACTCCCGGATCGACGATCGCCTGCTCGTGCCCGAAAACCAGATTGTCCAGCACGACGACTTTTCTTCCTTGGCTGGCCAGCAGGCGAACCGTGTGGGAACCAATATATCCGGCTCCGCCGGTGACGAGGATGGGTGCGTTTTGCATGGTCATTTCCTGGAGCGATGAAACCGGAGAAAGGAGGCTACTGTCAACCCATCGAACCAAAGGCTTTGAAATTCCCACAAAATCCATTCGAATAAACCGCTGGCCCGTGCTGTCGTAGGTTTATGAATAAAATTTTCCGCCACTGGATGGTCGCCGCAGCCGGAGCCGTGATCGCCTTCGGCTTCAGTTCCTGCGCCTATGACCCTTACTATTCGTCGGTCGGCGGATCCTACAGTTCCGGCTACGGCGACGGCTATGGATATGGCGGCAGCAATTTCTCCACCTCGCTGTTCATCAACACCGGCGATCCCCGCTGGGGCTACGATCCCTACTGTCGCAGCTATTATGATTACCGCAGCCGCCGCTACTACGATCCCTACCTCTATGGCTACTACCCCGTTGGCTATCGTCCGGTGGTTGTGGTTGGTGCGCCTCACCCGCATGGCTGGCGTCCGGGTCGCCGCTACTGCCCGCCTCCAAAAAAGGTCAGAAACGTGACGGTGGTGAAGTATCGCGATCGCGAGTCCGCCTACCGGAATTCCAAATACTCGTGGGCCAAGCAAGTGCGGGCGAAACCGCGCTCACAAACCCATATCCGGAGCCAAGGCCCAAGCCGCAGCAGCTATCGCAGCCCGGCAACCTACAACCGGACCTCGCCCTACCGCGGCAACGCTTCCCCAAGCCGTTCCAATTACCAACACCGTAAGTCGTCCTACCGTGACAGCTCGAATTCTTCAACCCGATCCTCATCCCGGTCGCGCAACTCATCAGGAAACTACTCATCCCCAAACCGCAGCCACAACGCCCGCCCCCAAACCGGGAATCCGGACTACCACCCGCAAAGAAGCAGCCGCAACACCCCGGTCACCGGCACAGCGACACGCCAGACCTATACCCGCCAGCGGGAATCCAGCAGCCGCAATCGCTCGACAGAGCCAGCCACTCGAAGTCGTCCACCCAGCACCCGCCAACCGGCCCGACCGGGGCCCGGCTACCAGCGCGACAAAAAGGGTAACAGCGGTCAACCATCCAAATCGAAACAGGATAAGAAACGCGCCATCAGAGGCCTCGGACAGGGCTGATTTTCAGCAACCCGCCATTCACTCCTCCTCCCGCCGCGCCCGCTCGCGGCGGAGACGCTCCAACGTCACGCGGGGGCGCAGGATCCACCGGCCGTAGATCCACCCCGCAAGCCCGCCGCCAAGGTGACAGGCATGGCCCATTTGAAACCACGCGCCCGTGCCGTGATCGACAAGTATCTCACCGATGCCGGAGAAACCGGGCAATCCCAAATCGGGATTGATCAGCGCGAGCACCAACTCCGCCAACAGGATGCCCATCCCGAGGCTTCGGCCTGAAACCAGCACCGGAAACATCCGCGACTCCGGCGAAAGCGTGGTCAACAATAACAGCAGCGCCAAGCCTGCGCCGGAAAACCCGACCAACAGCCCGGATCCGAGCAGCAGATGGCAAACGCCGCCTCCCAGCACCCCCGCGAGCAACACCCTCACCATCGCCAACCGACCCACCATCACCTCGATTCGCGAACCGATCACCAAAACGAACAACGCGTTCAGTCCGGCATGCCACCATCCACCGTGCAGAAACCCATGGCTGAAAACCTGCCAGACTTTTCCGGCCAGGAATCCCGCACGGCTCAAGCCCAGGTTTTGATACCACCAACTCAACGAGTCAGGACCACCCCCAATGGCGACCATCGCCTGAATTCCCAGAATCACTCCTACCCATGCCCACGAGACGGGCGAGTGGAGAATCTGTCGCAATTGCCGGCCCGCATTTGAACTTAACCCACCGGAGCCGTGCATGATGGGGGACGATGGGTGTGAATCCGGCGATTACTCGACAACCCGCGCGCGCGGTTCACGACGGACCGTGTCTTCGCCACCAGCGCAAGTCACAAACGGGCCACCTTCCAGCGGGGCCACGCCCGAGAACGCCACATCCGGCATGTCCGATGGTCTGCCCGCCAGAGGGAAATCCTTTCGCAATGGGAAAAACGGATACCCTTCCCACATCAGGATCCGCTTGAGATTCGGGTGCCCCGAAAACGGAATCCCCATCATGTCCCAGACCTCGCGCTCATGCCAATCCGCACCCGCCCAGAGATCCGTGACCGACGGCACTTCCTCGTCCTCGGCAAACGCCGCCTTCACCCGTAGGCGCCTGCTGTCGTCCAGCGCGGCGATTTCATAGACCATTTCAAACCGTGGATCCTCACCGAAATGATCGACACTCGAAATATCCAGCACCATTTCATAGCCGAACTCGTTCCGGCATTGCGCCAACACCTCGTGCAGCGCGGCCGGCTCCACGTAAAGCGTCTGCTCGCCGCGGAACTCCACGGTTTTCAAGATCTTTGCTCCGAAGGCGTCCTGGAGCTGGGTGACATCGGTGGTGGCGGACATGGCGTTAAATTGAGTTCAAGAAACCTCTTCGAAAAATGAAGCCTTCTGGGCCATGGTGGATTGCTCGCCCTCGATCTTCTCCTGCACCTTCATCAAGCCTTCGATCAAAGCCTCGGGGCGTGGAGGACAGCCGGAAATATACACGTCCACCGGGATCAACTGGTCGATCCCCTGCAACACCGCATAACTGCGATACATGCCGCCGCTCGACGCGCAGGCACCCATCGCGATGCACCATTTCGGCTCCGGCATCTGGTCCCAGATCCGTTTCACCGCCAGCGCCATCTTATAAGTCACCGTCCCGGAAACGATCAACACGTCCGCCTGCCGCGGCGAAAAACGCATCACTTCCATCCCGAAACGCGACAAATCGAAACGCGAACACGCGCTCGCCATCATCTCGATCGCGCAACAGGCCAGCCCCATCGGCATCGGCCACATCGAGTTCTTGCGCATCCAATTGATGGCGGCATCCACGCGGGTGATAATCACATTGCCCTCGATCTTCGAATCGTAGGCGGTGTGAACGGTGTTGGAGGAGTGACTGACCATGGCTGAAATCCGGCTGCGGCGCACTTTTGCCCGCCATCCCCCGCTCCTCAAGCCGATTGTGAAAAAACCGTGGCGTCGGTTTGCACTCGCCGCACCCCCGGCCACGCAATCGCTTGCTCCGCATCCACATCACGCCTATCCCTCACCCGTGTCCCGCACGGACCTTCCCGCGCACGGCTGGCTCCGCCGCGCCGTGACCCACCCGGATTTCGCAGCGCGCCTGGCCCCATGGGCCATCGGCAAAGGCGAACTCGTGCTCGATCATTCGGCAGAAGCCTCCCATGCGTTTCTCGCCGCCCTCGTTTGCGAGGCTGCCGCAGACCGAAAAAAACCTCGAGTCTGGCTGGTCTGCGACATGCCACGCCACCGCGAACGCCTCGCCGCCGAGATGGAGCTCTGGGGCACCAACGCCCTCGTCCTGCCCGACCCGCCCACCGAGACCGGCGACGGCACCATCGCCGATCCCGAGTCCGCCGCCGAGTGGTTCGCCGTGCTGGAAATCCTCGCCCGCTCGGAATCCTGCACCGTGCTCTGCGGCAGTGACGCATTTCCCGGCAAGGCTCCCTCCCCCGCCGCACTGCGCTCCAGCCGCACCGCCCTTAAACCCGGCTCCACCCTCGATCCCGGGGAACTCGCCAAATCCCTCGCTGGCCATGGATACGAACGCGTCCCGACCGTCGCCGCCCGCGGCCAGTTCGCCGTGCGCGGCGGCATCATCGACCTCTTCGCCTGGCAGGCCGCCAAACCGCTGCGCCTCGAATTCTTCGACATCGACCTCGAGTCGATCCGCGAGTTCGACCTCGATTCCCAAGCCTCCACCACGAAACTGCTAGAGGCGGAACTGCTACTCGCCGAGCCCGCCGCCGAGGCCACCGTCGCCGATTACAAACGTCCCGGCGACCTGGTCGTTTCCTTCGCCGCGGAAATCGCCCGCCCCGACGTCCGCATCCTCGAGGACGCCGCCGGGTATAACAGCGAGGAGGATTTCACCCTCGCCTCCTACGGCAGTCCGCTCGGCACCTTCGAGGCCGGGGATTTCGTGTTGGAGGAACTCCGCCGCGAGCATTTTTTCCGCCAGCTCAATGACTGGAAACGCGACGGCTGGGACATCGCCATGGTCTTTTCCAACAAAGGCGAGCAGGAGCGTTTCTCCGAACTCGCCGGCAAGGACCTCGAACGCGACCTCGGCCTCACTCCTATCCGCGGCGAACTCATGGCCGGGTTCACTCTGCCCGTCATCAAGCTCGCCGTCCTGTCATCTTCCGAACTCTTCGGCCGCTACCGCACCCCCGGAACCGCGCGCCGCAGCACGCTCGAAAAAGCCCGCGCCGCTCGTGCCCGCGCCACGCTCGACGAAATGGAAGAGGGCGACCTCGTCGTCCACTACGAATACGGCCTCGCCCGTTTCCGCGGCGTCCAGCAGGGCGACGATGGCGAGGAACTCGTTCTCGAATACCGCGACGGCGCACTGCTTGGTGTGCCGTTAGAGCAGGCCCACCTCGTCGGCAAATACGTCGGCATGGGCGGCAAAACGCCGGACCTCAACAAACTCGGCGGCACCGCATGGAAGAACGCCCGCAAGGCCGCCGAGAAATCCATCCTCGACTACGCCGCCCAACTCCTCCGCGTGCAGGCCGAACGCCAGCATGAACCCGGCTTCGCCCACCCGGCGGACACCAAGTGGATGTGGGAGTTCGAGCGATCGTTCCACTACACCGAGACCGCCGACCAACGCCGTGCGATCGAAGAAACCAAACACGATCAGGAAACCCCGCGCCCGATGGACCGCCTGATCTGCGGCGATGTGGGATTCGGCAAAACCGAGGTCGCCATCCGTGCCGCCTTCAAGACGATCACCTCCGGCAAACAAGCCGCCATCCTCGTCCCCACCACCGTGCTCGCGGAGCAACACTGGCGCACCTTCCGCGAACGCATGTCGGACTATCCGATCCGCGTCGATCTGCTCAACCGCTTCCGCACACCATCGCAAATCCGCAACACCATTCAAGGCATCGCAGACGGCTCGGTGGACCTCGTCATCGGCACCCACCGCCTCGTTTCCGGCGACGTCCATTTCAAGGACCTCGGCCTCGTCGTCGTCGATGAAGAGCAACGCTTCGGCGTCGCCCATAAGGAAAAATTCAAACAACTCTTCCGCCAGGTGGATGTGCTGACACTTTCCGCCACGCCCATCCCGCGCACGCTCTACATGGCGCTGATGGGTGCGCGCGACATGTCGACCATCGAAACACCGCCGCCCAACCGCGTCCCGGTTGCCACCACCGTTTGCGCCTATGACGAACGCGTCATCCGGGATGCCATCCGCCGCGAGATGAAACGCGGCGGCCAGGTATTCTTCCTCCACAACCGCGTCAAAACCATCGACCAGATGGCCTCACGCATCCGCGAACTCGTGCCCGAAGCCCGCATTCTCATCGGCCACGGCCAGATGGACAAAGCCGAACTCGAAGTCGTCATGCACACCTTCGTCAAGGGCGAGGCTGATGTTCTGTTAGCCACCACCATCATCGAGACCGGCATCGACATCCCGAACGCCAACACCATCCTCATCGACCGCGCCGACCGCTTCGGCCTCGCCGACCTCTATCAACTCCGCGGCCGCGTCGGCCGTGCCGGGGAAAAAGCCTACGCCATCCTCCTACTGCCGCGCGACATGATGACCCAGGGTGACGCGCGCAAGCGCATCCACGCCATCAAGCAATACACCGCCCTCGGCTCCGGCTTCAAAATCGCCATGCGCGACCTTGAAATCCGCGGCGCGGGAAACCTGCTGGGCACCAAGCAGTCCGGCCACATCGCCCAGATCGGCTTCGACCTCTACTGCCAACTCCTCCGCCAGTCCGTCGATCGCCTGAAAGGCCGCAAAGACGCCCCTCGTGGCGAGGCCACCTTCAAGGCAGACTTCGTGGTCACCACGGAAACGCAGTTTCTTAATTCAAAATCCAAAATCCAAAATTCAACATTGGAGATCCTTCCCGCCTTCCTGCCGGCCGCCTGGCTCACCGAAACCCAGCTGCGCATCGCCGCCTACCGCGAACTCTCCGAAGCCGGCACCGAAAAAGCCGTCGATGCCCTCGAAACCTCTTGGCGCGACCGCTTCGGCCGCATCCCGGATGCGACTGCAAACCTCCTGCTCATCGCCCGCATCAAGGCCCTTGCCGCCGCCGAGCGCATCGCCTCCGTCGAGATCAGCGGCCAGCGCCTCATGCTCCACCGCGGCGGCGACTATATTCTGCTCGAAGGCCGCCGCTTCCCACGCCTCAAGGCCGCCAGCCCACAGGGCAAACTCGCGGAAACCATCGGGATGCTGCGAGCGTTTTGAGTAAGAAACGGCGGAATCTTCTCCGCCGCAAGGCAAGGGGATGCGCTCGCCGACATCAAGATCGCCGCCAATGACGCGATCCCCACCGATGCTCACCGGGGAAACACCGGCACACATTTCGATCAGACTTCCACCCGAAAGACTCGCGTAATGAAGCGGTGGATCCATGTGGTTCGGGCAGGCGGGAGTGATGGTCATGATGCAGGTTTGAAAAAAATGTGTGCATTGAAAGCCAAGCGCCTCTCGAAGACAGTCGGATAGACGGAATGGCGAACTCACGGAGATGCCGGGTTCAGGAAAGATTTCCATCGCCACGGGTCCGCGCTATGGTCTCGCCGCACCCATGCAAAACCCGATTTCCTCCGAAAAAACCGCCGACCTGGAGAGGCGCCTTGCCGCGCTGGGCATCACGGAGAGCGACCTGTTGGAAAAATTCGTCCGTGGCTCCGGGGCCGGCGGGCAGAAGATCAACAAGACCTCCAACTGCGTCTTTCTCAAACACCTGCCCAGCGGCGTCTGCATCAAGTGCCAGATGGACCGCTCGCGCGAAATGAACCGCTTCCTCGCCCGCCGCGAACTCTGCGAACAGCTCGAAGCCATCCGCGACGGTCGCGCCAGCGCCAAAACCCAGGCCATCGAGAAAATGCGCCGCCAGAAACGCCAGCGCTCACGCCGCTCGAAACAACGCTCGGTGGCCGATAAACGCCTGCTCTCGCAAAAGAAATCCCTGCGCCGCCCGCCTGCGCGGGATTGAGCAAAACCTGCCCGTCCAACACCGCCGGTCACATGACCACCCGGCCCTGCAAACCCAACCACAGTGAACTCGCCGCCGAAGGCGAATTCCTAACAACTCAAGTTCCGGCTTCCCGCCTCCACCGCCGATCCTTACTTTTCAGCCATGTGCTTGCGCCTCTTCGCCCTCGCCCTTTCCATCACCGGCACGCTCACCGGGACTCCGCTCGATCCGATTCCCCTGTGGCCCGGAGGCGCGCCTGGGGCGCTCGGAACCGCGGACACGGACACCCCCACCCTCACCGCCTTCCTGCCACCGGTGGAGAAACGCAACGGCGCGGCCATCGTCATCTGCCCCGGCGGCGGCTATGGCCACCTCGCCGCGCATGAGGGCGCGGGCTATGCCAAATGGCTGGCGGATCATGGCATCGCCGGAATCGTTTTGAAATATCGTCTCGGGTCGAAAGGCTATCGTCATCCCGCGATGCTTAACGACGCCGCCCGCGCCGTCCGCCTCACCCGCTCCAAGGCCGCTGATTGGAAGATCGATCCCACACGCGTCGGGATCATGGGGTCCAGCGCCGGCGGACACCTCGCATCCACGCTGATCACCCATCACGATTCAGGCAAACCGGGCGACGCCGATCCGGTGGAGCGGCTCAGCTCGCGCCCCGATATCGGCATTCTCTGCTACGCGGTCATCACCATGGGGGAGCATACTCACCAGGGTTCGAAGACCAATCTTCTGGGCAACACCCCCGCGCCGGAACTCGTGGACTGGCTCTCAGGCGAGAAGCAGGTCACCAAGGACACGCCGCCCTGCTTCATCTGGCACACTTGGGAAGACAAGGCGGTCAAGGCCGAGAACTCGCTTGAGTTCGCCCTTGCCATGCGCCGTGCCGGAGTGCCGTTCGATCTCCACATCTATGAAAAGGGCGGCCACGGAATCGGTCTCGGAGGGCGCTCTGGCAGCGAGATTCATCCATGGGCTGCGGATTGCCTCCACTGGCTGAAGATTCGGGGGTTCACGAAATAGCCGGAAATCTCCGCCTTTGCCCATCTCCGCAGCCATGATCCGCCGGAAACGCCCGCGCTCGCACCGCTCGAAACCACGCTCCGCTGCCGCCCCCCCGCTTTCCGCCAGACAAGCCCTGCGCAGGATTGAGCAAAGTCTGCCCATTAAACGCTCCCTGCGGTCTCCGGTCTTGCACAATCCCCGTCCAGACTTCATGCAAAGCCCATGGATCGCTGGTTTCTGATCGTCTCCACCCTGTTCGCCGTGATCGCGGCGGTGTGGGGCATGTTGTCGGTGCACCGCGGGAGCCGCAGCCGCTGGACGGTCAGCTGGATGGTGGCGGTGCTGATCTGCCAGGTGGCGTTCCTCTCGTTGCGGGGACAGGTGCGCGCCGCCTGTCCGCTGGCGGATTTCGGAGAGATCCTCGTCTTCCTCTCATGGTCGCTCACCTTGTTTTACCTGCTGGTGGGCACGGCTTACCGGATTTCACTGCTCGGGGTGTTCACCGCTCCGGTGGTGATGGTTTTCCAAATCTGCGCCCTGATTCCCGGCATGCTCGATGCCAACCCGGCGCGCCTTTCCGGTGGCAACCCGTGGCACGAAACGCATGCGGCGACCTCGGTGCTCGGCTACGGAGCCCTCGCCCTGGCCTCCGTCGCGGGCATCATGTTCCTGGTGCTCGACAAGCAACTCAAAGACCAACATTTAAAAAGCGGGCTCTTCCGCAACCTCCCCCCGGTTAGGGAACTGCTGGTCTCCTTGGAACGCTTGTTGTGGCTCGGGGGCGGACTGCTGACCATCGGCATCACCTCCGGTTTCATCATGCCGCATGACTCCTCCGCGATCGGGCACCTGATCGCTGCGGTGGCCGTTTGGACGGGCTATGCGGTCTTACTGGGCGTCAAGACAGTGCGCGGCCTCACGGGGCGGCGGCTTTCATTGCTGACGGTCGTTCTGTTCGTGCTTTCACTCGGAGTTTTCGCATTCGTCTGATGGAACTCATCTGCCTCGGCCTCAATCACAAGACGGCGCCCGTGGAAGTGCGCGAGCGGTTCGCCGTGGGCACGGCGAAACTCGGTTCCTCGGCCACCGAACTCGTCGCCACCACCGGGGTGGTTGAAGGGGTCGTCATTTCCACCTGCAACCGCACCGAGTTTTATCTCGTGGCACCGGTGGCCCGCGACGCGTTTAATCGCCTGGAGGCTCATCTCGCTGAGAAAACCATGGCACACAGCGAGGCCGAGCCGCATTTCTATCGGATGGAGAAATCCGAGGCCGCCCGCCACCTCTGCCGAGTCGTCAGCGGACTGGACTCGATGATGCTCGGAGAAACCGAGATTTTCGGCCAAGTAAAGCAGGCTTACAAAGCGGCGCTCGAAGCCGGTGCCACCGCCGGAGTGCTCAACAAGCTCTTCCAGCGCGCCTTCGGTGTCGGCAAGAAAGTCCGTACGGAAACTACCATCCAGACCGGGGCCACCTCCGTCGGCAACGTCGCCGTCGATCTCGCGGAGAAGATCTTCGGCCACCTCAAGGACAGCCAGGTCATGATCCTCGGCGCCGGGGAAATGAGCCGCATCACCGCCCAAAGCCTCGTCTCCCGCGGTGCCCGCTCGATCTTCGTCAGCAACCGCTCGTTCGACCGCGCCGTCGACCTCGCCAACGAGATGAACGGCCAGGCCGTCCGCTTCGACGAATGGCAAAGCGTGCTCGAAAAGGTGGATATCGTCATTTCCTCGACCGGCGCGCCGCACGCCATCGTCCAGCGCGCCGATGTCGAGAAAGTCCGCCGCAAGCGGAAATTCCGGCCGCTGTTTTTCATCGACATCGCCGTCCCGCGCGACATCGACCCCGCCGTCGGTGAGATCGAGGAGGTTTATCTCTACGACATCGACACCCTCGAACAACTGGCGCAGGAAGCCCGCCTCCTCCGCCAGAAGCAAATCGAAGATTGCGAAGCCATCATTGACGCCGAGCTGAGCAAACTGAACCTTCCCGGAACCTGATATGACCGACGAATCACCCACCCTCTTCAACATTGGCACGCGCGGCAGCGAACTGGCCTTGTTTCAGGCGAACGCCACGGAAACCGCTCTCGCCGCCGCCTTCCCGGACTTCCAGATCGAACGCCGCATCATCAAGACCACCGGCGACCGCCGCACCGATGTCGCACTCGCTGATGTCGCCAAGGCCGAGGGCATCTTCGACAAGGGCGTCTTCATCAAGGAACTCGAAATGGCACTCGACGACGGCTCCATCGACATCGCCGTCCACAGCCTCAAGGACCTGCCCACCGTGTTGGACCCACGTTTCGCCCTCGCCACCGTTCTGAAACGCGCCGCCGTCCGCGACGTGCTGGTCACCCGCGGCAGCGGCGGCTTCAACGACCTGCCCGCTGGCGCACGCGTCGGCACCAGCAGCGTGCGCCGCGCGAAACAAGTCGAATTCCTCCGGCCCGATCTCAAAGTGGTGGACCTTCGCGGCAACGTGCCCACCCGTCTTGAAAAACTGGCCTCCGGCGAAAACCACGATGCCATCCTGCTCGCGGAGGCCGGCCTTGTTAGGCTCGGGTATCTTCCCGAGACTCCGGCCGAGGGAGATTCCGACCCCGTTCTCAACATGCCGGGACTCTTCGCTCAACGGCTTGAGGAGCACGTCTTCTTCCCCGCCGCCGGACAAGGTGCCATCGGCTTGGAAATCCGCGCGGGGGACGACCGCAGCCGCGTGCTCGCCCAATCCATCGGCGACGAGGATACGTGGTTGCGCATCACCGCCGAACGCGAGTTCCTCCGCCTGCTGGACGGCGGCTGCCACACCCCGGTCGGCGTGTTCTCCTCTCTCTCTAACGGCGAGCTCCACCTGCAGGCCCGCGTATTTCCCGAAACCGGCGGCACCCCTCAAACCGGCGAAGCCCGCGGCACCGATCCCATCGCCGTCGCAAAAAACCTCTTCGAATCCCTCACATGAAATCATCCGGAATCTGTTATCTCGTCGGCGCCGGCCCCGGCGACCTCGGCCTTGTCACGCTGCGCGCCAAGGAACTCATCGAGCGCGCCGACGTGCTCGTTTACGACGCGCTGAGCAGCCCGGAACTCCTGCAATGGACCAAACCCGGTTGCGAGAAAATCAACGCCGGCAAACGCGCCAAGGACCACGTTCTCACCCAGGAGGAAACCAACGCTCTCATCGTCGAGAAATCCAAGGCCGGAAAATCCGTCGTACGCCTCAAGGGTGGCGACCCCATGATCTTCGGCCGCGGCGGTGAGGAAGCCGCCGAGCTCGCCGCCGCCGGCGTGCCCTTCGAGATCGTGCCAGGCATCAGCTCGACCATCGGCGGCCCGGCTTACGCGGGCATCCCGGTCACCCACCGCGATCACAACACGCAGCTCACCATTTTCACCGGCCACGAGGATCCGACCAAAGGCTTCAGCTCGATCGATTTCGCTCAACTCGCCAAAGCCCCGGGCACCAAGGTCTTCGTGATGGGCGTCGCACGGCTGCGCGAAATCACCGGAGCCTTCATCGAACACGGTGCCGCCCCGGAAACCCCGATCGCCCTCACCCGTTGGGCCACCACCGGCGCACAGAAAACCATCGTCGGAACTCTAGCCGACATCGCCGACATCGCGCAGCGCGAGAACTTCGGCTCCCCCGCGGTAGCCGTCATCGGCACCGTGGTCAACGAACGCGAAAAGATCAACTGGTTCGAAAAACGCCCGCTCTTCGGCAGGCGCATCGTCGTCACCCGCACCCGTGAACAGGCCGGCGGACTCAGCAAGGCGCTGCGCGAACTCGGCGCCGACGTCATCGAACTGCCGACCATCCGCATCGAAGCTCCCGAGGACCGCCAAAGCTTCGCCGAACTCGTCACCCACGCTCACGAATACGACTGGCTCGTCTTCACCAGCCCCAACGGCGTCGAGCGTTTCTTCGATGCCTTCTTCGCCACCTATCCGGACGCCCGCAGCCTCGGCAATCCCCGCATCGCCGCCATCGGCAACGGCACCGCCAAGAAGATCAACGAATACCGCTTCGCCGTGGATCTCATCCCGGAGCGCTTCGTCGCCGAGGGCCTGATCGACGCCTTCAAAAAGGAATCCATCGAAAACCTCACCATGCTCTGGGTGAAAGCCGCCGAATCGCGTGACGTGATCTACGACGGCCTGACCAAACTCGGCGCGATCGTCGATGAATGCATCGCCTACCGCACCGTGCCGGAAACCGGAGACCCCACCGGTGCCAAGGCCCGCCTTGCCGAACAAGGCGCGGATCTGATCACCTTCACCTCCGGATCCACCGTCGAGCATTTCTTCGAACTCGGCCTCGACTGGCCCGAAGGCTGCGCTGCCGGAAGCATCGGCCCGGTCACCAGCGAGACCCTGCGCGCGCACGACACGCCCCCCGCCTTCGAAGCCAATCCCCACGACATCCCCGGCCTCACCGCCGCCATCGTTAGATACTTCGCGAAAAAACCATGATCTTCCCATCCCGGAGTTGACCGCAGGAAAATCGTCGCGACTTTCAAACCAAACCAACACCCAACCAAACACATGAACTCACGCCGCACCTTCCTCCGCAATGTAGCCCTCTCCGCCGGGGCCCCCGCCCTGCTCTGCACCCGCCTCTTCGCCCAAGACACACCGCCGCCAGTCAAACTCGAAGAGTCCGATCCCGTCGCCACCGCGCTTGGCTACAAGGAGGACACCACCAAGGTGGACGCCCAGAAATACCCGCAGCACAAGCCCGAACAGATCTGCGCCGATTGCGCCCTCTACACCGGCAAGCCCGGTGAACCCAGCGGACCCTGCTCGGTTTTCGCCGGTAAGATCGTGCTCGCCGGCGGCTGGTGCGTCACCTTCGCGAAAAAACCCGCTGCTCCTGCCGAGCCCGCTGCTCCTGCCGAGCCCGCTGCTCCTGCCGAGCCCGCTGCTCCCGCCGAACCGGCGAACTGACCTTTCCCGGAAAAACCCATCGCAGCCTCCGTCCGCACCGTGCGCACGTGTCGGCTTCCCCTAAAACGGGACAGTTCTAAAGTAGAGTTTCGAGGGCCCTCGTCGATTTGCCCGGCCTTCCGGCTGTAACCATCCTGCTCACTGGCCCGCCCCGCGATCCGGTCTGGCAGCGAACCCCCATCGGCCAGACTCCGCAAATCCTCTTGAAACTTTCGCATTCCTAACCTTCTGTATTTTTTGACTTCTCTTATTTCGAAACAATAGGCTAATTGCGATCCGTTTTCCGAGGCTGGGACTGCATCGGTTCCGTTCGACCTCCGGGGGGAAGTCAGCGGAATCAAACCTGCGAGGAAAACGCTAAGTTAAAGCGCGCATTGAGAAATCCGGGGGGACTTCCAATGCGCGCTTTACCCGTTCTGGAACCGATGCCTTTGCGCGTGAACGGAAAAAGAACGATTCGATGGAGCCAGACAGGTGTGATGGGCATCTTCCTACCCCACCCCCACCATCCTCTCCTTCTCAAGAGCCGCTTGGATAGGGGCTATCCCGGCTAACAGGCAAACAACCGTTTCATTATGAGGGAATGGAGCCGGGAAAGTTACGGCAGTGGTGTGAACCTAAATGGAGGAGGCCGGAGACGGAGGAGCGAAGCCACGCCCCCGGAAAGCGGCGCCCCGCCACTTTGCTCTTTCCCGTGCCGCGTCACACGCATAGTTTCCCGCCGACATGAGTTGCTGCGGCCCCAAAACAAAAATGGATCCGGCATTGCACCGGACCCAGAAGCCTTCCTGGATCAAAGTCCGCCTGCCCAATAATCCGGAATTCTGGTCCACCAAATCGCTGATCACCGATCTCAAACTGGTGACCGTCTGCGAGGAAGCCCAATGCCCGAACCGTTGGGAATGCTGGAGCCAGAAGACCGCCACCTTCATGATTGCCGGGGAAAAGTGCACCCGCGCCTGCGGCTTCTGCGCCGTCAAGACCGCCAAACCCGACGCCCTCGAAGCAGACGAACCGCAGCGCGTCGCCGAGGCCACGCGCCGCATGGGCCTGCGCCACGTCGTGATCACCGCCGTCGCCCGCGATGACCTGCGCGATGGTGGAGCCGAGCATTTCAAGCAAACCATCCATGCCGTCCGCAAAGCCAATCCGGAGACCATCATCGAGGTCCTGGTCCCCGATTTCAACGACCGCGACTGGGCGCTCGAACTCGTGATGGACGCCCGGCCGCACATCTTCAACCACAACATCGAGACCGTCGAACGGCTCACCCCGCTCGTCCGCTCCCGCGCCCAATACCAGCGCAGCCTCACCGTCCTCAAAAAAGCCAAACAGATCGTGGCCGGCAAAGTCGCCACCAAGAGCGGCATCATGCTCGGCCTCGGCGAACGCCGTGAGGAGGTGCTCCGCGCCTTCGACGACCTGCGCGCCCACGACGTCACGGTTCTCACCCTCGGCCAATACCTGCGCCCGACACCCAAACACCTGCCGGTCGTCGAGTTCATCCACCCGGACGCCTTCGCCGAATACAAGGAGATCGCCTTGGAAAAAGGCTTCCGCCACGTCGCCAGCGGGCCGCTGGTCCGGAGCTCCTACCACGCCGCGGAATTCCGGCCGGAGCTCGACGTACTGGAGGCCATCGAAGCCGACCTCCGGGCCGCCAAGGGCGTGGAACTCGGCCCGGAACACGTGCAGCTGCCTGATCTCAAGCCGGATCTCGCCAAAGCCATCGCGTGATGAGACACTGGCTGATCAAGTCCGAGCCGGACGTCTTCTCCATCGACGACCTCGCGAAGGTCGACCGCGAGCCGTGGACGGGCGTCAGGAACTATCAGGCGCGCAATTTCATGTGGAGGGACATGAAGCCCGGCGATCTTGCGTTGTTTTATCACTCGAACGCCAAACCGCCCGGCATCGCCGGCATCGCCAGGGTGACCGGAACCCCCTACCCCGATCCCACCCAGTTTGAGGAAAACGGCGAATACTTCGATCCCAAGGCCACTCCCGAAAAACCCCGCTGGTGGCTGGTCGATTTTGAATTCGTCGGGAAGTTCGAAGAGCTCCTGCCCCTCGAAACCATCAAGGCGGATCCTGTTCTATCAGAAATGATGGTCTGCCAGCGCGGCACCCGGCTTTCCATCACCCCGGTGGAGGCATTGCACTACAAGCGTGCCTGCAAGCTCGCGAAATGGAAAGCCCTGTAGCGGCGTCTCTATGAGCGTCGGTGCCTGTGGAACGTAAGGATCTTCCGCTCTTCATCGGCCACGACGGTCGCAGACCGCCGCTACAATGCACCTCAGAAGCGCGGGTCGAACCGGAACTCCGTCGGTCCCGAAATCCGCAACTTGGCGGCGTCCGGATGCTGCGGATTCAACAGCAACGTGGATTCCTCGGGAATCACCGCGCTTGGAAGCCTGAGACCGAGAGCCCCGGTTTGCAACCAGCGCCCGCCGTGAAGCCGGGCTCCGGGCGAAGATGGAAGCGCCCGCCAGTCAGTCGGCAAGGATGCGGGCTTCACGGTTTCAATCGAACCGTCCGGCACTTCGACCTCGAAGATCCGCCACGCCAGAGAGGACACTTCACACGGAGCGTTGACGATGATTTCCAGTGCCGCCAAGGCCCGTGAATCCGCCAGATAGACCGCCGCAACACCCGGCGGATTCCAACGGCCTCCGAACAGGCGCGCGCCCTCGCCCGTCATGGCGGAGGCGGCCCATTCCGCCTGCACGATCCGGAAAAACGCCGCCATGATCAGGAAAAAACGCCGTGTTTCAAACGGCCGAGCAACGCCTCCACTTCACGGGCACCGATCTCGGTATCCGCAAAATCCAACGGACACTCGCCGTGAAAGGCCCTGGCCGGTGCGGCCAGCCACGAGCGGGCGCCGTCCACCCCGCCAAGCGCCTCGGTGGCCCGCGAAAACAACCGGGCGAAACGCACCAGACGATCGGACTCCGCGCGGTCCAGATGGCCGGCTTTCTTCCGGCGGTGCAAGGTGGCGCGCGACATTCCAAGCAAGCCCCCAAGGCGCTCCTCCGTCAGTCCGAGAAGCTCCCGAGCGGCATGAAACTCCGCCATCGGCAGGCCGTCACGCACGCGATCAATCAGATACGCCGCTTCCGGTTCCCTCAAAACCGAGCTGAACCCCTCTTCGGGAACCGTATATTTGGTGATCTTTTTGGCGCTCACAAGAAACAAATACACGTTTCACTTGAAACACGCAAGAGCTTTCAAAAAAAACACCCGGACAGCGAACCATCCGGGCGTTTACGTGATTCAATGGAGTCGGACCTCAATAGCGATAGTGGTCCGCCTTGTAGGGTCCTTCGACCGGCACACTGATGTAGTCAGCTTGTTCCTTGGTGAGCTTGGTGAGTTTCGCGCCGACCTTGGCGAGGTGAAGTCGGGCGACTTCCTCGTCGAGGTGCTTCGGCAGCACCGTGACCTGACCCGCTTTGTAACTGTCCTTGTTCTTCCAGAGATCGATTTGCGCGAGCGTCTGGTTGGTGAAGCTGTTGGACATCACGAAACTCGGGTGGCCGGTGGCGCAGCCAAGGTTCACAAGCCGGCCTTCCGCCAGCATGTAGAGGCTGTTGCCGGTCGGGAACGTGTATTTGTCCACCTGCGGCTTGATGTTGGTTTTCACCACGCCGGGAGCCTTGTCGAGTTTGTCGATCTGGATCTCGTTGTCGAAGTGGCCGATGTTACACACGATCGCCTGATCCTTCATCTTCTCCATGTGTTCGAGGCGGATGATGTCGAAGTTACCGGTCGTGGTGACGTAGATGTCGCCCCAGCCGAGGGTGTCCTCGATGGTAAGCACGCGGAAACCCTCCATCGCCGCCTGCAGCGCGCAGATCGGATCGACTTCGGTCACGACGACTTGCGCTCCCTGGCCACGAAGAGCCTGGGCGCAGCCCTTGCCGACATCGCCGTAGCCGCAGACCACGCCGACCTTGCCGGAGATCATCACGTCGGTGGCGCGCTTGATGCCGTCCACGAGCGACTCGCGGCAGCCGTAGAGGTTGTCGAACTTCGACTTGGTGACCGAGTCGTTCACGTTGATCGCGGGCACGAGCAGCGTGCCGGCCTTGGCCATCTGATAGAGACGGTGAACACCGGTGGTGGTCTCCTCGGAAACACCCTTCCAGTCTTTCACGATCGTGTGGAAGATACCGGGCTGTTTGACCTTGATGTCCTTGAGAAGGTCCTTGATGACCTGCTCCTCGTGGCTGCCGGAAGGAGTGTTGATCCAGTCCGAGCCGTTTTCCATCTCGTATCCCTTGTGGATGAGGAGCGTGGCGTCGCCACCGTCATCGACGATGAGCTCGGGCCCGAGGCCGGCCGGATTCACCAGCGCCTGCCAGGTGCACCACCAGTATTCCTCGAGTGTCTCGCCCTTCCAGGCGAAGACCGGCACCCCGGAAGCGGCGATGGCCGCGGCGGCGTGGTCCTGGGTGGAGAAGATGTTGCAGGAAACCCAGCGCACTTCGGCTCCCAGCTCGACGAGCGTTTCGATGAGCACCGCGGTCTGGATCGTCATGTGCAGCGAGCCCATGATCCGCACGCCTTGCAGCGGCTTCTCGGGGCCATACTTGGCGCGGGTCGCCATCAAGCCGGGCATTTCATGCTCGGCGATTTCAATTTCCTTGCGGCCGAAATCGGCCAGGCCGATGTCGCGAACTTTGTAGTCGGTGGAACTCATGATTCTATGTTCTAATAACTGATAATTTTTAACAAATAACTTACTTCACCGCCTTTTTCAGCGCGCTGACCTTGTCGGTCTTCTCCCAGGGAAGATCGGCATCCTCCTTGCCGAAGTGGCCGTAGTTGGTGGACTTCGAGTAAATCGGGCGCAGGAGCTTCAGCTGCCTGACGATGTCGGCGGGCTTGAAGGAAAACACCTTGAGGATGCCGGCGAGGATCTTTTCATCGCTGGTGGTGCCGGTGCCGAAAGTATCGACGTGCACACTCACCGGAAGCGGGTGGCCGATCGCATAGGCGAACTGCACCTCGCACTTGGTCGCAAGGCCTGCTGCGACCACATTCTTGGCAACCCAGCGACCCATGTAGGCGGCGGAGCGATCGACCTTCGACGGGTCCTTGCCGGAAAACGCGCCACCACCGTGACGGCCGGTGCCGCCGTAGGTATCGACGATGATCTTGCGGCCGGTGAGGCCGGAGTCTCCTTGCGGGCCGCCGATGACGAAGTTGCCGGTCGGGTTGATCAGATACTCGGTGTCCTTGGTGAGCATGTTTTTCGGCAGCACCTTTTTGATCACCTTCTCGATGCAGAACTTTTCGATCTCGGCGTGTTTCACATCGGCGGCGTGCTGGGTGGAAATCACCACATTCACGATGCGGGTCGGTTTCCCATCGACGTATTCCACGGACACCTGCGACTTGGCGTCCGGACGGAGCCACTTGGCAAGCTTACCGGCCTTACGGATGCGGGTCAGCTCACGGCCAAGCCGATGCGCATATATGATCGGTGCGGGCATGAGCTCCGGAGTCTCGTTGCAAGCGTAGCCAAACATGATGCCTTGGTCGCCCGCTCCTTGTTCCGCGTGCTTCTTGCCCGCCGCCTTCTTCGCGTCCACGCCTTGGGCAATGTCCGGCGACTGGGTGGTCAGGTAGTTATTGATGAAAATCTTGTCGGCGTGAAACACGTCGTCGTCGTTCACATAGCCGATGCCACGCACGGCATCGCGGATGATTTTCTCGACATTGATCACCGAACCGATCGGCTTCCGGCCGATCTTCGGGATGGTGATCTCACCGCCCACGACCACCATATTGCTCTTCACAAAGGCTTCGCAGGCGACACGGCTCTTGGGGTCAATCGCGAGGCAGGCGTCGAGGATCGCGTCGGAAATGGTGTCACAAACCTTGTCTGGATGGCCTTCTCCGACGGATTCGGAAGAAAAAATATAGGTGCTCATGTGCTTTTTTAATTTTCGCATCGTCAAATCGTGATGCGTTGATATAAACGACCCGCCATGGCGTCAACACTCAAATCCCTGAAATTGCTCTCCGATCCCACGCGGCTCCGAATCCTCATGTTGGTGGGCTCCGAAGCCCTTTCGGTGGCTGAACTGCAGGAAATCCTCGGCATGGGGCAGAGCCGAATTTCCACCCAGCTTTCGCAGCTCAAGACCGCCGGACTCGTGACCGACGAACGCAGCGGAAAAAACAACATGTATTCCTGCGCCGCCGCCAAGGATTTGCTGGAAGTCGCTCAACTCGCCGCCGAGGAAGTTCCGGAAGTGGAGGCGGACAAGGCCGCGCTGCGCCACCTGTTGCGCAAGCGCAAGGACACGGCGCGTGCGTATTTCGATGAACTCGCCGGCCGCTTTGGCAAGGACTACGTGCCCGGGCGCTCGTGGAAGGCACTCGCCGAAGCGCTCATCAAGGTGCTGAACTACCGGGTCGTCGCCGACCTCGGTGCCGGCGAGGGCACGCTCGCCCAACTGCTCGCACAACGCGCCGAGAAGGTCATCGCCGTGGATCTTTCCCCGAAAATGGTCGAGTTCGGCCAGGCGCTCGCCGTGCAAAACGGTCTGACCAATCTGGAATACCGCCTCGGCGACATCGAAGCGCCGCCGATCGATGAAAAATCCCTCGATCTCGCGATCCTCAGTCAGGCGCTCCACCACGCCGAGCATCCGCAACGCGCCATCGACGCTGCGTTCCGAATCCTGAAGCCCGGCGGCCGCCTTATCATCCTCGATCTCGTCCAGCACAACTTCGACGAAGCCCGCGAACTCTACGCCGACCGCTGGCTCGGATTCTCCGAAAGCGATCTCGCCGCCATGCTGGAGAAAGCGGGCTTCACGGATCTTGAGACGGTCGTCGCCGACCGCGAACCCAACGCACCGAATTTCCAGACACTGTTAGGTATCGGCACCCGGCCGTGATCAGGAACGGATTCCTTCGATGCAACCGCTCACCATCGACGCGTAGCCGGAGCCGAAGAGGTTCAGGTGATTCAATGCGTGATAGAGATCGTAAAGTGGGCGGCGGCGTTCGCGATCCTCCGATAACGGGCCATAGGCACGCAGGAAGGAATCCGGCAGCGGCCCGCCGAAAAGCTCCAGCATCGCGAGATCCGTCTCAGGATCGCCGAAATACGGTGCCGGATCGAAAACCACGGCAGTGCGATCCGGCAGCGCCGCCGTGTTCCCCGACCACAAGTCGCCGTGCAGCAACGCGGGCGCGGGGTCGTGATCTAATAGAACCCGCTCTGCAGCGGTGAGAATTTCCGCCTCCGGCAAATCATGTCCGCGCGAGCGGGCCCGCCGGATCTGCGGACGCAGACGGCATTCCTGATAGAACTCGATCCATGTTTCCGCCATGTGGTTCGACTGCGGCGTCGCTCCGATGAAATTGTCGTGGTCCAGCCCGTGGCGGTCCGCGGTGACCGCATGGAGGGATGCGAGTTGGCGGCCAAGATCGGCCCATGCCTCGTTTCCCAGCGGGAGCTGATCCAGCCATTCGAGCGCGAGCCAGTGCTTCCCGCCCGCCGCGATCACCTCCGGCACGCGGATGGGGGGAGCAAGCAAGAACAGCCCGCGGGCTTCGGCAACCAGCAGGTCCGCCGTCCCGCCACTCGCCGTCTTGAGAAACACCCGGCGACCATCGGCAAGCACCACACAGCGCGCGTCGTGGATGCAGCCGCCACCGACGGACCTGCTCTCCACCGGCCGGGAACCAAGCGCGGCGGCGATCGATTCGTCGAGGGAGTTCATGGTTCGGAAAGCGCTCTCACACCAACTGCGTCTCCACAAGAAACCGATACGTGCCATCCCGCTCGATCAGTTCGTCGTGGCTGCCGCTTTCGACGATCTTGCCGTGATTGAAAACAAGGATGCGGTCGGCATGGCGAACGGTGGAGAGGCGGTGGGCGATGACCAGGCTGGTGCGCCCTTCCATCAATCGTTCGAGCGCTTCGTTGACGAGCCGCTCGCTCTCGGAATCGAGGGCGGAGGTGGCCTCGTCTAACAAGAGAATCCGCGGGTCGGCGAGGATGGCACGGGCGATGGCGATGCGCTGGCGCTGGCCGCCGGAGAGTTTGGTACCGCGCGGACCGACGAGAGTTTCGTAGGCTTCGGGAAGGGCGGAGATGAAGTCGTGGGCGTTGGCCTGTTTCGCCGCTTCTTGGATTTCCTCAGGCGAGGCGCCGGGCCTTCCGTATTCGATATTTTCGCGGATACTGCCGCCAAACAACAGGACCTCCTGCGGCACGATGGCGATTTGCGAGCGAAGCGCCTGCAACGACAACTCGGGCGCGGGACGACCATCGAAGAGAATGCGGCCCGCTTCAGGGTCATTGAAGCCGAGAATCAAGCCGAAGGTGGTGGATTTCCCCGCGCCGGAGGGACCGACAAGGGCGACGCGCTGGCCGGGGGCGACCTCGAAGTTGAGATCGTTGAGAACCTGGACGTCCGGCCGCGAGGGATAACGGAAGCTAAGGTTCTCGAAGGCAATGGAACCGGCGAGCTTGGCGGACGAATCGCCATTCTCGCGCTCGGGTGTTAGATCAAGCAGTTCGCGCAGGCGCTCGGTGGCACCGGCCGTCTGCTGGAGCTGCGAGATGATTTCCGGAAACGATCCGAGCGAGGCGCCCACGAAGATCGAGAACAGGATGAACGAGACAAAGTTTTTGCCGTCGATTTCGCCGTTGGCCATCATTCGAGCGCCATGCCAAGCGACGAAGGAAATGGTGCCGAACAGCGCAAAGATGATGAACGAAAGGAATGCCGCGCGGGACTTGGCACCGCGCATGGTAACCCCGAGAAAAGTCTCCAGCGCCCGCTCGTAGCGGGTGGATTCAAAGCGCTCGTTGGTGAACGCCTTCACATCGGCGATGCCTTGAACGGTCTCCTCGATGACGGTGCCGGCATCCGCAAGTGAATCCTGCGCGGACTTCGAATAACCTTTCACCTTTCTTCCGAAGAACGCGATGGCCAGCACCACGACCGGCACGCTGCCAAGCATGATGAGCGAGAGTTTCCACGAGGCCACGAAAATGAATATCAGGCCACCCACCAGGATGACGCTCTGACGAACCGCCTGCGGCACGGTGGTTAGCAGGGTATCACGCACCACGCCAAGGTCGGCGGAAACACGGTTGCTGAGCGCGCCGGACCGCTGTTCGTGGAAATACGACATCGGCAGGCGCACCAGATGAGCGAAGAGATCGCGGCGCAGGCGATTGAGGGCGGACTCGCCGGAACGGATGAAACCCTGCACCCGGAAAAACGCGATGAACGCCTGAAGGCTGAGAACCGCCATCAATTCCAAGACCACCCGGTTCGACTTGGCGAGCACCTGCTGCGGATCGACTCCGTATTTCAGCGCGTCCGTGGGATTTCCGATCAATTCCTTGAGAAACCACGGAAACGCCAGCGAGAGCATGGCCGTGAAGAACAAGGCCGCAAGGGAAGGGAAGAAGATCGCTTTCTCCCCCATCAGATAGCCGATGATCCACCGGTGGGAGGAAATGGATTTCTTCGGTTTCGGCTCGGACATGCGCGGATGGGAAACGATCCGGGCCGCGGCGTCAATGACGACGGCGCCCCCTCACTCGCCGTCCACCCGCGCGAGGATCCATAACAGGTCCGCGAGCTTGTTGAAAAACAGGCGCACCGATTCCGGCACCGGCTCGCCGGATTCGTGCAAGACCAGGACGCTCCGCTCCGCGCGGCGGGCCACGGATCTGGCGAAATCCACGCCCGCCCGCGCCAGACAGCCCTCCGCGCCCGGCCTCGCCCAACCGGTGAAGCGGATCCCCCGCGCCTCGTATTTCCGCGCCTCGGCGAGCACCCACTCGACGTCCTCTGCCTCGATCAGCGGAAATTTTTTCTCACGATATCGGGCCTCGTCCTCGGGCAGCGTCGCCAGTTGGCCCATCAGGCCGATGAGCTTTTCCTGCAGTGTGTCGATGAGTGAAAGCCACTCCGGATTCGCCCCGGACGCCCGCGCCATGCCGAGCGCGGCGTTCAATTCATCCACGCAACCAAGGCACTCGATGCGCGGCGAGCTTTTCGCAATGCGTTTTCCAAACAGCAAATCGGTTTCGCCGTGGTCCCCGCGGCCGGTGATGATGCTCATGGGCAGGACGTTAATCGGCGGAAAAATCAATGTCCATCCGCGTTCATCCGTGTTTGATCTGGGCCGTCCATGAAACTCGCAAAACTCGGCGAAGGCCCGGAAATCTTCCACACCATCCAAGGCGAAGGCCCCAGCGCCGGGTGCCCGGCGGTTTTCATCCGCGCGTCCCGCTGCAATCTGCACTGCGTCTGGTGCGACACCGATCACACCTGGAACTTCGAGGGCACGCCATGGCCGCATGAAAAGGACGCCGTTCCCGGCTACACCAAACACCGCAAATCCGGCGTCACCCTCGATCTCGCTCCCGCCGAGGCCGCCCGCCGCATCCTCGCCTTTGGCTGCCCGCGAGTGGTGATCACCGGCGGCGAACCCTTGCTCCAGGAAACGGAGTTTCTCGAAATGATCCACCTCATCCGCGCGGAGATGCCGGACTGCCTGTTTGAAGTGGAAACCAACGCCACCCGGGTCCCCTCGCCCGCCTTTGCCAACGCGGTGGATCAATTCAACGTCTCGCCGAAACTCGCCAACTCCGGCGTGGCCGAAGCCCTCCGCCTGAATGAGGCCGCCCTGCGGTTTTTTGCCGAATCCCCCAAGGCATGGTTCAAATTCGTGGTCGCCCGCCCGCCGGACCTCGTTGAAATCCAATCCCTCCGGGTCCGCTACGAACTCCCCCACTCCCGCATCCTGTTGATGCCCGAGGGCCGCACCTCCGCCGAACTCGACCGCCACGCTCCGTGGCTTGCCGAGACCTGCCGCGAGCTTGGTTTCCGCTTCTGTGACCGCCTCCACATCCGCCTCTGGGGAGACCGGCGCGGAGTTTGAGCCACGGGGCTCACCCCTCCTGTGCTTGCTCAGCGGCCTCCGCCCTCCTCATGCGCCGCACATGGCGGATATCAAGGACCAGGTTATACGTCGCCACACACGCGGGAAACAGATTGGACAGCACCCCCACCGAGTCGTTCTTGCCGAAGGTGAAATAGCTCAACAAACAAAAACTACCAAACACCGACATCACCCAGAAGATCCTCGGCATCCTCACCATCTTCGCCTTCCGGGACGCGAGCAACTGAGGCAGCCAGCGCCCCCCGAACATCACGACTCCGGCATAGCCGACCATCTTCCACGGCGTGAACGTCACCTCATGCCCGAAGAACTCGGTCACGTGAAACGCGCGGTTCATGAAAGAAACCGGCTCCGCGACCGCCAACCATGTCATGCAATCCATTGTCATCAGATTTTCAAAGTGTTGTCTCAGACTTCCTCACGCCAATCCCACTTCACTTTCCGTCGCAGCAACCATTGCACTCCGAGCAAATCGTAAATCCCCCTCAGCGCGCGGTCCCAGTTCGTGTATTTCGACTCTCCCGCGAGTCTTCCGCGGTGGTTCACCGGCAGTTCGCCAATCTGCAACCCGGCCTGCAGGAAAATCGCCGGCAGATACCGGTGCATCCCGTTGAAGGGCACCAGATGATCCACCGCCTCACGGCGGAAAACCTTCACCGAGCACCCCGTGTCGCGCACCCCGTCATGCAGAAACATCCGCCGGATCTGGTTGGCGAAGCGCGATGCATAGCGCCGGCTCGCGGTGTCCACCCGGTTGGCCCGATAGCCGCAAATCACGTCCACTCCGCCTTTTTCCAATTCCGCCGCCAACTTCGGGATGTCCGCCGGATCATTCTGACCATCGCCATCCATCAACGCGCAGATCGGCCGCGTTGCCGCCCGAAGACCGGCATACATCGCCGCCGATTGCCCGCGGTTCAGTGCAAAATGCAATACCCTCACCCCAGGCATTCCGTCCAGAACCGCCGCCGTGCCGTCCCCGCTGCCATCGTCCACCGCGATCACCTCAGCCCCCGGATTCGTCCGCAAAACCTCGGCCAATACCTCCCTCGCCGTTTCCTCTTCATTGAAAAACGGCACTACGATGGACACCTGCTCGCTCGGCATGCCGCGGACTGTTCCAGAACTTCTTCGCATCGGCGAGTCTTCTCTTTGGTGCTCACCCACCCTGCGAAAAACCCGCAACTTTCCCGTAGGCCCGGTGTTTTCCTCATGGTAAACCGCCCCACGCCATGAACCGCAAACCCCTCATCACCGACGACTCCTGGGAACATGACGCCGTCTGGAAATTGCTCGACCAAGCTCCTCCCGCAAGGCCCCGGCCGAGCTTCGCCGATGACACCGTGCGGGCCGCGCGCCTCGCCGGCCAACCGGAGTCCTGGTGGAAACGCCTGTTCTCCCCCGCTCCGCTCGCCGGACTCGCAACCGCCACGGCAGCTTTGGCTTTCACCGTGATCAGCCTTACCGCCCCGGATTCCAAGCCCGCCGATCTGGCCGCGTCCTTCGATACCGAACAAGCCGCCGCCATTCAGGAAATCGCCGAAACCGAAACGCTCCTCGCCGCTGTCGATCACCTTGAGGATTTCAGCGACCACGAACTCGTCAGCCTGATCGGATTTTAAGCACTTCCACTCCGTGGTCGTTCCGTCCAGCTTCCCCCCGTGAAGCCCTGTCTAATTTTCGACCTTGATGGGACCCTCGTGGACTCCCTTCCCGGCATTGCCGGATCCCTCAACCGCACCCTCAGCGCCCACGGCCTGCCTGGCCATTCGGACGCCGCCGTCCGGTCATTCGTCGGCGATGGCTTGAAAATGCTTGTCCAGCGTGCGGCCCCCACCGGCGCGGACCCGGGGCTCATCGATTCGCTCGTCGCACTGTTCAAAAAGGACTACGATCTCAGCTGGGCCGCAGGCACCACTCCCTATCCGGGAATCCAGGGAATCCTGCAGGAACTCCAGAGGGATGGTTATTCAATGGCCGTGCTCTCGAACAAGACCCACGATTTCACAAGAACCATCACCCATGCGGTGTTTCCACTGGTGCACTTCGCCCAAGTGCTCGGCCAGCAGGATGGCATTCCTCACAAACCCCACCCGGAAGGCGCGCTCCGAATCGCGAACGCCCTCGGGTGCGCACCGGGGCATTGTGTCGTGATCGGTGACTCCACCATGGATCTGGAAACCGCGGAAAACGCGGAAATGCAGGCCATCGGCGTCGCGTGGGGATATCATGACCGCGCCCGGCTGCTGGCTGCCGGTGCGAACCGGATCGCGGAAAGTCCGGCGGAACTTCCGGCAATGCTCGCCGGGTTTTCCGCCTGAGCACACGCGCCCCATTCGATTTCATCCACGATTTTGCTGGCACCGCCATGCGCCACGGCATATCCCGTGCAATCGGCTCATGCCATCTGAGGCAGGCCTTGCCCAATTCCCGTGAAAATCACGCTCAACGACTCCATTCCCGCAAACCGGCGGCCACAAATCGAGAGATTGGTCAAAACCTTTGCCCGCAAGTCGGAAATCCTCTGGCTGCCCAGTCGGTTTCCCCGCCTTGTGATGTTGATCGAACCCGGTCCCGAGGAACAGTCCGATCCGGAAAAGAGCTCCATGTTCGAGCCTCCGCAGAAAGGAATGGCTCCCACCGCATCGATGACCGCCCTATTGGAGGATCAGATCAAGGCCTGCCTCGCCAAGCCCGATCCACGAGCCTGACCCCAAGCAAAACTCCGGTCCAATCCTCGGGTTTCTGCCGGGCTCCCCCCCGCATCAGCCCGGTTCCACCAAAAAGCCAGCGGCTTTCACATCGCGTGGCTGCGCATTGCGGAAGCTGCGCCAGGATTTCGCCGGCAGGCGGGTGAGCAGGACGAACACGACTTGGGCGATGACGAAGCCCACGAGCCACGGGAAGGCCTTGTCCATGAAGCCGTAGGAGTGGAGTCCCACGCCGAGCATGTTCACGCCGAACCATGAAAAGGCGGTGATCGCGTTGCCAAAGATCGCCATCGCCATCAGGCCACGCTGGCGGACGAAGCCGCCCCAGCGGGCATGAAGGATGATGGCGCACCACAGCACGATGAGCAGCGCGCCGTTCTCCTTGGGATCCCAGCCCCAGAAGCGGCCCCATGACTGGTCCGCCCAGATGCCGCCGAGCACGGTGCCCACAAAGCTGAACAAAGTGGCGAAACAAATGATTCCGTATACCATCCCACTGAGCCTCTTGCCCGTCTCGCGCGTCAGCAGGCGGGTGAACAAGCCGAGCACGACGTAGGCTATCGCCAGGAAACCGGCGAGGAACATCGCCGAATACCCGGCGGTGATGACCACCACATGGGTGGCGAGCCACAGGTTACTATCCAGCACGGCCTGCATCATTTCCAACGTATCGCCGCTGGAACCGAGGTGGTGGGCGATGATCAGGGTGATGAAACCGACCATGCCGGCACTGGCCGCGCCGATGCCGTCACGATAGATGCGCTCCAGTATGAGGCCCAGCACCACGGCTCCCCAGCCGACGAAGATGGCGGAGGAATAAAGATTAGTGACCGGCGGGCGGCCCTGCAGATACATCCGCGAGAACATGCCGAACGAGTGCACCACCAGCGCCAGCACAAGCAGCAGGAAGGCGGTCTTGCGTAAACCGCGTGGACAACACAGCCACGACGTGCAGGCCAGCAGGAAGGCTCCCACATACAACACCATGCTGTGATAGAACGGCTGCATCTGGTTGAAGCGCAGTTCGTAGGAGGTGCGCCCCGCCCATTCCGGGTGTTCGATGTTGAGCCAGCCGGCGTATTCGCGCGTCACCTTGGAAAACGCGGCGGGATCGTTGGCACGGAAGGCGTCACCCATGTCGGCCAGCGCGGCAACGGACGCGGGGATCGTCTGCGGGGATTTCACCTGCAGCAGCGCGGCACCGGTGGAAAGCCAGTCGTCCGCCGTGCCGCCGGCCGGTGGCGCGACGACGAGCAGGTAGGAGAAATCCGCCTGGCGTTCGTAGCGGGCCACCGCGGAACGGAGCAGGGCCATGCGCTCCTTGTCGAGGGGTTCCGCAGAGTTGTCGCCGAGTTTCGCGGCACCCGCGGCTACAGCTTTGGCATAAGCGTCGATCTCCTTGCCGAACTCCACGGTGCCCTCGTCGTGGATGCTGCTCTTGAGACGCTGATAGAGATAGATCGAGTTACGGAGGTTGAAGATGCCCGTATGGAACGGCGTGCGCTTCGCACCCTCGATTCCAGCGGCGAGCTTGCCCTCCTCGTCGATCTTGGAGATGTGCGGCTTGAGCTCCGCATAGGTGCAGTATTTCTTGTCCGCCTGCGGCCAACCGAACATGCCAAGCACCTCTTGGTTGGCCACGGCGAAGACCGGATAGGTGTCGGCTTTCTCCGGGTTGAAGAGCACGTCCGCCAACCAGCGCGAGGCACTCAGCTTACCACCATCCGGCAGCCGCAGCGTCTGCTTGCCGCGCAGGATGAGCAACGAGTTACGCGCCACGGTGTCCATCGGCTTGATGCGGCCGCCAGCGAGCACCGGGATGCGGTTGAAGGCAGAGAGATCGAACTCGCCGGGATCGGTCTTGGGATACATCCAGGACGCGCCGATCCAGAGGGTGGCGAGCAGCAGAACGAGGTAGGGAACGGGACGGCTCATGGCGCGGTGGCGGTTTTTTTACGGCGGGAGAATCCGGCAAGGTGGAGGGTAAACTGATAGATGAGTCCCAGCGAGACGACGACGCAGGCGATGTAGGGTGCCTGATAGCTGGGATTGCGAACGACCTGCAGCACGGTGCCGCTGTTGTCAGGCTCGAATCCGGACTGATAATAAGTGTCCCCCTGGTAGCGTAGCGGGTGGTTCATGTAAATGAGCACCTGACGGCTGTCATCCACCTCCGGGTCCGTGAGGGTCACCTTGCTGGAGAAGTTCTTCGGAATCCGGGTGCCGGGATAGGTCTCATGCGTGAAGTCCAGCAGCGTGAGGCTGTAGGGCTTGTAGTAGCGCGTGGGCCGGAGCTGGATGCTCCACTTGCGGCCGTCACACTCGAATGTCTGCGCCGCGGCCAGCGCATCCGAGACCAGCCAAGTGCCGAGCGACTCACCGCCTTTGGCCGGAATGATTTCGAGCACGGCGCTCATCACATCCCGCTCGTCCATCTTGGTGGCGCGAGCCTGCGCGGTGACGGAAACGCGCATGCCGGTCCCCATGGTGGACGCCGGCACCGACATACCGCCATGGGCGAGCGGCTGGAGTTTAGAATTCTGATAGAACCCGCGCACTTCCATGCGGAAGGGCAGCGACTCATGGGTGATCGCGCCGCCATCTGCCAGACGCTCGCCAGGCACCGCGGTGACCTGTTCCATCTCCGGGTCGCTCTTGTCGATCACGGCGAGCTCCATGCGCATGCTGTCTTCTGAATAATTGCTGGAGCCTCCCTCCTTGATTCGCATGTAGCTGTGCACCGAGAACAAGTCGGTGGCGAGGCCGCCGGCCAGCATGATGATGAGCCCGAGATGGGTGAGCTGGATGCCGAGCTTGTTCCAACTCCAACTGAAGCGCCGGATGTGCGCGGCGATCAGATTGGTGAGCAGCACCGCACCGATCAGGTGGCCGCCGGGAAACACCGGCAGGCTGAGGTTTGCGGAGGGAGCCTCCCACCAGATCAGCCAGCTTTGGAAATACTCCTCCTGCACGATGTAAAGCCCGAAGCGCACCTGTGCCAGCGTTCCGGCGAAGACCAGAACGAAGGCGGCGGCTAGGCAGAACAGCGTGAGACGCAGCGAGCAAAAGAAGTCCAGAAATCGGCGGAAGGCATTCATCATTCGGGCTTGTTGAAGCGGATGGATTCGAGAAACGCGGTGAACTTCGCCTGCTCCGCGCCGACCAGCGCGTCAGGCCCGGTGAATTTGAAGAACCAGGTCTCGCCACCGTGGGCCACCCAGCCAGCGGCGCAGCGGCTGTGCGCGCCGGTGGCGTCCATCAGCTTGATGGTCTTGGGGCCGGCAGTGACCTGCGTCACGCTGGAGGCAAGCGCCGCATCGTCGATGGAACCGAGCCCGATCTGCCCGCGCCAGCGGTTGACGTTGGCCAGATCACCCCCGACATCGCCGGGGAAATGGGTGACGGCGATTTCCCCCTTGGTGCCATCAGCACCGGTAATACCGATGGTGGCGTAGCGGGCTGAACTACCCCTCACGGGAGTCCAGCCATCCGGGAGCTCCCAAGTCACCGAACCATCGCCGACCGGGGCGGCCGCAACCTCTTTGGGCGGTGTGATTCCCTCACCCGGTGCGGTGCCGTGCATCGGCACCTTCGACGGCTCCGCCAGTTTCACCGATCCGATCCAGCGGATGAAGTTTTCCCTCTCGGCCGCGGCAAGCGTCTCGTTGCCGCGCAGTTTGAAAAACCATGCGTTCGCACCTTCCTCGGCGATGGCGCCGATCAGCCGACCGTCTTTCTTCGAATCCGCATCACCCGCAAGCCCCTCGACTTCCACAAACACCGCATCGCCGAAACCGGATGGCACCGTGCTGGTGTTCTCCTTCAGCGCTGCATCGTCGACAAAGGGATCCTGCCCGAGTTGGCCGCGCCAACGGTTGATGTTGGCAAGCAGGCCACCCGGCGCGCTGCGCAGCGTGGAAAAGGTCACGTCCACTGTCGCACCGCCTTCCCCCTCAATCTGATACTTCGAGATGAGCATGGACGATGGCGGAAGCTTTTTCCAATGAGCCGGCGGGCTGTCGGTGAAACTCAAGGACGGAGCCATGGCCGCACCCGCCGCCGCAAGTTGTTCCGCGGTCAGCCCGGCGTGCGGATCGCTTCCATCCGCAGGAGGCGACATGACACCGCCGGGCATCATGCCAGGCATCCCGGCGTGGGGATCAACGACCGCTGCCTCCTTGGCAACACGGTAAACCTTGATCTCCTTGTCCGATTTACAGGAACTTGAAGTGAGAATGATGAGCCCGGCTGTGAGAACAAAAAAGGGTTTCATAGGCAATTTTCGGCAGCGCGCGCAGTCTCCAAGCCGCCAATAGCCACGTCAATGGACAAGTGGAATACGCTCAGCAAAAAAGAATCCAATCCCAGCAGCCGCTTTGCTTCACGAGCTCCCGGGCGGAGGCTCTCCGCCGGCGTCCGGCCCGGTGCCGGTCCCACGCTGGGAGCGGTTCCGGACCAGCGAGAAAACCACCGACACCACTAGCAGAACCGTGCCGATGATCAGGAAGGAGACGATCCGCTGGGCGCCCTCCATCCTGCCGATGCTCATCACCAGGACGTAGACCACGGCCAGCAACAGCGTGTTGTGACCCATCCATCGGTATTTGCGCACTTTCGTGAGCATGCTCATCACGTAGTAGAACAGAGAGATGCCCACCCACGACACCGCAACCCACGAGGAGGGAACGATGTGATAGAGAGCGTAGGGAAACACGATGAAGGCGCTCGTCAGGTAGGCGTTGCGCATCAGCTCGGTCTTCAGTTCCAGCTTGTCCTTGCGCAAGCGGAGAATCCGCGCGCTGGTCAGCGCCACCAGCACGAACACCAGGCTGATGCCACTCTCCCGCTCGACCAGCACCATGTAGCTTGTGATCACCGCCAGATAGATCAGGAAATTGGCGACCAGGATGAAACGCGAACGGAACCAAACCGCGGTGATCACCACCAGCAGGCTTTGCGCCGAGAGCCACACGAACAGATCCGGAATGACGCTCACCTTGATGAGGGCCACCGTCAGCGCGCCATAACCGGTCATCGCGTAGAGGAAGGTGGCGAACTGGCTGCGCTCCCGCATCCAGAACATCACCGCCAGCCCTAGCAGGACCGCCGAAGCCGCGGCATTGGCGAGGGCAAAGGAATCATTGAAGCCGATCAGCGTGTGCAGCAGGAACAGCACATAGCCCGCGCTGTTCAACAGGGATGCGATCTGGCCCTCCAGCCCATCCTCAGACCGAACCCGCCGGAATGAGGTGAACAACGCGTTCGTAACCATCCATGCGAGGAGGAACCACACGCTGGCGAAGGGATCCGACACCACTTCCAGACGGTTGCCGGTCACCGGATTGCCAACCGCCCAGATCAGATAGGTGAGGAAAGTGCAGGGAATCGCAAAAACCGGCAGCCACGGCCAACCATGCCTCCGGCCCGCGAAACCCGCCACCATGAGCAGCAGCGTCACCACCCCGAGAACATACCATGGCGCGCCAACAGCCAGAGCCGCCGCGTATCCGGTCAGCAGCGCCAGCCCTGTTAGGAAAACCGACTTGCGCCACCAGGCGATCCCGATGTTGGCGAGAACCGCCAGTCCCAGCGCCGCCGCGGCCGCCGCCGAACCTGGGTCCAGCTGGGAGGGCGCGCCGAAATAGCTGAGCCGGAGGGTGGCGAAAAACAGCAACGCAATCCCCGAGCCACGGAAAAAGCGCGCGTTGAGCGGCATCGCCTTCTGCAGCAACCGCGCGATGATGAAAAGAGCCACCGCGACGGACCAGCCCGCCAGCGAGGGAACCAGTGGAGGCAGCTCCTTCCATGGCAGCGACAGGGTCAGCGCCCCGCCGATCGCCAGGACGATGATTCCTACCTTGGCGAACAGGTTCTGGCCGATCACCGCCTCCAGTTCCCCTTCCGCACGCGCGGGTTTCGCGGCAGCCGTTTTCCGCTCCTCCGGATATGCACCCATGCCGAGAACCAGCTCGACCTTGGCAAGCCGCCGCTCCAGGCGTGCAAGCGTTTCCTCGATGGCCGTGCTGTTGTTTTCCGGATTGGAATCATTCATGTCACTTGCCGGTTGGTGGTTGATCTTCCGCTTGGTTTGAATGCGGGGAGGCCGGACGGCGGGTCACCCGCATCCGCAGTCCCCGAGTTGGTCCGCCAGCCGACAGATCGTCTGATAGTATTCCTCCTTCTCCATCCCGAGTGCCGCCGCGCCAAAGGTCTCGGCATCGTCGATGGACGCGAAATCCCCGTAGTTCACCGCCACCAGTTGATAGAGAACCAGGTGGGGCACAAACGGAAGTTCCGTCATGAAAACCGGATGGACCCGGATCACGAACCCGTCCTCCGGCAATGCCCCTTTTGGATGGGGGTAGGCAAACTCCCCTTCGCGCAAACCCTCGGAGGTGAAAGCAATTTCACAGGGATAGCGGACCGCCGAGCGGTCCTGCACGATCCGCTGGATTTCGCGCCAGCCGATCCGCGGGCCGTATTTGGCATGGATTTCCATGCCCTTGTCCGCGACATGATCGGTGAGCGATTGTTTCGCTTCGGCCGGCGTGGGGCAGGTGTTCATGGCAGTCGGTGTCGCAATGATCAGGTCGGAGAATCCTCCACCGGGAGACGTTCGTTGGCGTGGCTCAGCCGCCCTTGCAGGATCGGCACCGCCATTTTCAGAAACACGGTGTAACAGAGCAGGCCGAAGGCCCAGATGCCGAGGCAGATCATGGTTTCGCTGGCGGATGGCTGATACTCGATGATTTCGCCAAGGGTCGTCGGAATGAACCCGGGAATCACCAGCCCCATCCCCTTCTCGATCCAGATGCCGACGATTGCCAGCACGCAGGTGACATTGAGCCACTTGAGGCTGCGGCTGACCGGCAGCACCAGCAACACCATGGCGATGACATTGAAGGCGATGGCCGTCCAGATCCACGGCACCAGCGCATGGTGTCCGTGCAGCCCCAGGAACAGGTATTTGGCCGAGGCCACGTGGAGGTTTCCCGAATAGAATTCCTTGAACACCTCGTTGGCTAACAGGAACACGTTGATGAGCATGGAGACCTGCACGATGCTGCGCAACATCAGCAGCGCCCGGTCCGTGATCATCAGGCGTTCGGTCATGCGGGACCGGATGATCTTGTTCATCCCGGGGTTTTTCATGAGCTTGCGCATCGAGTCCGCCGGCAAGCGCAGCACGCGGCTCGGCACCTCGGCAATGGCGGTGGCCAGGCGCGGGGTTCCATTGAGACCCGAGATCTCGCCGAACTGCTCGCCCGCTCCTCCGCTGCGGATGATCCGGAAACGCCCGCCTTCCTCTCGCTTGACCACCAACCGGCCCTCCAGCACGAAGAACGCGGAGCTATCCTTTTCACCTTGGCGCAACAGGACATCCCCGGATGCCAGATCATGCACCATGGCACCGGCCAGCACATCCTGCCGGATTTCAGGCGAAACCGCGGCCATTTCCGGCAGATGCCGGGCCAACAGGTCAAGATCCGCCGCAGTCGCCGGACGCCCCGCAGGCAAGGGCTCGTCGCCATGGATGCGCGCGGCTTCGGATGCCGAATAACCAGCCGTCACCCGCCTTACCACCTGCAAGGCGAGGATGATCAGCGCGGGGCCCGCGGTAAAGGCCGAGGCAAGGAAACGGGGGCCTACTATCGCCGAGTTCCAGAACGGACGACCACCCAGCCCCACATAAAGAAAGGCCGTGACGGTGTGAATCGAGATCGCCCAGATGATGGCGATAAACACGAACGGAACGTAAAACCATGCGGCGGGCTTTTTCCCCTGATACCGGCAATACAGCAGGTAGCCGCAGATGTGCACATTGAGCAACAGATAGCCGTTGAGCACCAACACGTCCCAACTCAACATCGAGGCGGGAAAGTTGAACTCCCCGATCCCTGGAATCAGATGCCAGAACCGGTCCGGCCGGCCCAGATCCACCGTCACGAAGGCAAGACACATGAAGATGGCCGCGACCGCCAGCAACTCGCCGAAAATCACCAGGTCATGCAACTCCTCGTTCTTATAGATATAAACGGGAATCACCATCATCACCGCTGCCGCCGCCACTCCCACGAGGAACGTGAAGTTCGCGATATAGACCCCCCATGATACCTCGTCACCCATGCCGGTGACGATCAGGCCGTCGACGAACTGCTTGCAGTAGGCGTTGAGGCCGATCAGGCAGATCGCCGTGAGCAAGCCCATCCACGCGTAATAGCGCCAGTCGCCCACAAAGGCGACCTTGGCACAGCGCCTCAGGAAAACAAAATAGTCGCGGATGGCGGTTGTCATACGTCGAAGTAGTAAAAGAATCGTGGGGAGGTTCCGAGTTCCTCCTTGAGCTGGATGAAAACACGCTTGGTGCGGAGGATGTGGGAGACCTCGCTTTCGGGATCGAGGATATTGCCGAACTTGCGGGCGCCGGTCGGGCAGACCTCGAGGCATGCGGGATATCGGCCGGCGCGGGTGCGCTGGACGCAGAAATGACATTTTTCCGTGACCCCCATCTTGCGCGGGCGGTTGCCGAGATAGGCCATGTCCGGATTGAGACGCTCCTTCGGAACCGAGGGCTTGGTGAAGTTGAAATGACGCGCGCCATACGGGCAGGCGGCCATGCAGTAGCGGCAGCCGATGCACCAATCGTAATCGATCACCGTGATGCCATCGCTTTCCTGCCACGTCGCATGGACCGGACAGACCTTCACGCATGGAGGATTCCGGCACTGCTGGCACTGCACCGGCATGTAGAAGAAGCCCTTTTCAGGAACCTTCTCCGGATTGTAGGTGTGGTCGGATTTTTCCATGTCCAACGAGCCGTGCGGCATTTTGAGCACCCGGATGTATTGGATTTCCGGGCTCCGCGACTGGTTGTTCTCCGCCACGCAGGCATGCACGCATTTGCGGCAACCGATGCAGCGGGTCAGGTTCAAGGCATAGACAAACTCCACGCCGTCCATCGGCTTGAGGTCGCGCACATGCGGCCTCACCCCGTATTGACGCTCGACCTCGCCCTCGATCCGCTTGAGCACCTTGGCCATGTCGTCGGGAGTCATTTCCTTGTAATACTTCTGCAGGAATTCCTCCATCGAGGCGAGGTCCTTGAGTTGCAGCAGCGGCTTGAGGCTGGCCGCAAGAGCCGCTGCGCCGAGCCCGAACATGGCGGACGCGCGGAGGAATCCGCGGCGGTCGATCGACGGGGCATCGCCGTTGGCGGCGTGGTCGGGTTGCGGGTCCATGGTCAGTCTTCGGTGTGGGTTGAAGCGGCACTCCCGATTTTATCGTGCAGATGGTTTGGAGGTGGCGCCGGCTGGCGTCCGGGAAATCTGGGAGAGTGTGGATTGTGGCAGTTGACGCAGTCCTCGCGCTTGGCGGGACCCAGTTCACGGTCCCAGTAGCCGCTGATGCGTCCGTGGGCCCCGGCATCCCAGTCCTCCTTGGTGGGCCCGTGACAACTCCCGCAGAGCTGGCTGCTCTCCTCGAACTTCAGCTCATGCCCGTCGCGGGACTGCAGCCGCAGCAAGTTCTCGTCATTATGACAGTTGAAGCAGTTGTTGTTACGGCCGTGGGCACCATGTCCCATCTCGATATCGGAATGCTCATCGGGGATGATCAACTGCTGCTTGTCGTCGAATTTCAATTCCTGCCGCACGCCCTCCTCGTGGCAGAGATAGCAGTCGAATGCATCCAGATCCTCCTCCGCCTTCACCAGATCGGCGTAGGACTGCCTCCAGCTCTTGGTTTCCAGAAACGACGGGTCGACCAAAGGCAACTGCCGGACCGGTGCGGTCTTACCGAAAAGATCCAGCGAGAATGCCACGGTCAAACATGCGGATGTGGCAGCCAGAACCACCAGAACGACGCGGATTTTTTGTTGGTTGCCCATTGGTTTTTCATGTCTGGAAAATCGCCGGATTTAGCAGTTACCGACAGTGCCCGGGAAAAAAACTCGAGCGGCAGGCCAGCCTGCCAGCCACTCGGCGCACCTATTTTTTCAGGGACTTGACGAACTTGACGACCGCCTGGATGTCGGCATCATTCAGTCCCTTGATCGGTTTCATGCGCTTCTTGTCACCCTCCATGACCCCTTCCGTGATCGAGGCGGCGATCCGGGCATCGCTGAGTTTTCCCACCTCGACGGTGAGATCCTTGACCTTGAGCTTCTTGCCCACCTTGGTGTCGCCCTTGCCGTCGGCCCCATGGCATTTGGCACATTGCTTGGTGTAGATCGCTCCGCCGTCGGCGGCGGTGGCGTCAAGACCTGTTAAGAGGAAGCTGGCAGCGGTGATCAGGAATAACGTTTTCATGGCCTGGATAGGTTGGAATGACACATCATGGATCTTCTACTAATAGTCCATGATTCGAGATTGGAGAGCAGCAATCGTTTTCACAACCAGATAAGAAATGATGCCGCGAATAGCAGAAAATGCGCGTAGCCTCGCCCTATCACCCTCTGGCGGGCGCTCCTAACCTGCATTTCTCACAAGTGAGAAACGCATCTGGCCAAAGGCCAGACCGATACGCCGCAGAGTCGCAAAAAGCCTGACAATCGTGTTCGACAGATTGTCTCAGCGGCTATCGGGGCTATCCCCGGCAAAGTCGGCCCTCCGGGCGGATCACTCATGTCCCGTGAGATATCCGGGCTAACGAAAATGACGTTTCGTAAATCCGGTTGCAGGCGCAACCGGCGGAATGCCTGTCAGCCATCGCGGCTTGGACGGCAAAGCTCCTTCACCTGACTCCACCACCACGCTCGTGAGGGGGAATACGAAAAACTTACTCCTCCTGGTTCTGTCCGTTGTGGCAATCGGCGCAGTCTGGCTCCAGGTATTCCGAGTCCAGGTGGAAGAAATCGAAGCCTTCCGGATTCACGTTTTTCAACTCATCGCCAGCCCCTTGGGCCACGATCAGATGGCAGGCATTGCAATCGCTGCCCTTGATCGAGGTCTCTCCGTCTGCGGCGAAGTGCATCCCATCATGGCAGCGGAAGCAGCCGTTAGTGTCCTTGTGGCCGATGTGGTCCGGATGGGCGCGCCAGTCGGCTTTCATCTCGGGGAAGAAATTCTGCTCGTAAATCCTGAGCGCCTCAGGGATCAGCGCGCTCACCCGATTGTCATCCGGGTAGGCGGCACGCAGTGAACCGGCGATTTTCTGTTGGGCCTCCTCACGGGTTGCATACTCCGCGGAGAGCGCCCCGACGATCCTCGCCTTGGCCCATGGAATGGAGGGATCGATGCGGCCCATGGCGATCGACTGGTCCACCGCGTCGTTGGGAGAAAGGAACTTGTGGGCCGGCCGGTTGTGGCAGTCCATGCAGTCCATGGTGCGGATCTCGTGTTTCGAGATGTCGTCGGTGAACTCCTCGGTGCGGTATTCGGTCACCTTGCCATTGGCATCCGTCACGCGGACCCACGGGATTTCGAGCCGTTGCTCGTCCAAATGGATGAACTCGATCTTGTTGGAAACATTCATGTGCGAGTGGATGCCCTCCACGGGCCCGTGCACCGGATCACTGCCTCCCACCTTGAGCACCATCTGCACGGTGAAAGGGGTATTCTCCTCGTCGGCAAGGTAGCGCTTGAAGGTTTTGGGAACATTGCCGAAATGCTTCTGCGACCAGTGGCAAGTCTGGCAAGTCTCCTCGGCGAGGCGCAGGTTCGGGTTCAGAATCTGGATCGGTCGGTCGAAATCCCCCATGATCTGGTGATACATTTGCTTCACTCCGTTGAGCTTGGTATTGAGGTAGGCCTTGGTGCCGGGCCCGATGTGGCAGGCGACGCAATCCACCTGCGCGTGCGCCGAGTGCTGGTAGGCCTTGTATTCCGGCTCCATCGGCGTGTGGCAGGTCTCGCCGCAGAAAGAATTCGTTTCCATCAGGTGGTAGGTCTCGTAGCTGCCGAGGGCGGTCAGGAAAAGGAACCCGGTGCTGCCGAGAAGGAAGGCCACCAGGATCCGCCGGTCCCTCTTGCGGGACAGGTCCACGTGCCAGATGAACTCGGCGCGCCGCTCGGCACCGCCCTTCGCGATCCGACGCGTCTCCAGAATGTAGCCGAGCAGAATGATCGCCAGACCTGCCAGCAGGAACATCGGGGCCACCACATAGGCGAGGATCCCCATGTAGGGGTTCGCGTGCTCCGCGAACAGGTCCATGAAAAACAGCAGGAAGAACGCCCCGAGCGCGGATATCGACAGAACCATGCCGGCGAAACTCAGCCAGTTGCGGAAACGGATGAGGCGGCCGGGTGGATTGATGGGTTGAACGGTGGATTCTTCAGTCATGGATTTGAGCGGTTGTTGAAGAGCGGGAAGTTGCCTGGTGAGGGGATTTTGAAATCGCGGGTTTGATGAGCTCGATGGAGTTTCCCAGCGAACCGATAGATTCGTGAACGATTTCGGACGCCGTGACAAGCATGAGGGGGATTTGCGTGCAATCCGTCAAAATCCGCGTGATGGAGCGATTTTCAAAACGTAGGCTCGCTCGTGCGAGCGAGAGGCAGGGATGGATTGTCTGATCACAGCAGGAAAACGCAGCTTCATCCCGCAGTAATCGGCAGCTCATGGGCTCCGGCGGATCGGAGTCCGCCGCTCCTTGTGAGAAGAGACTCCGCACGACGCTTGCGCAAGGAGGGGCGAAATCCGTTCGCCCATGGAGGGGGGATTGGCGATGTCCGGAGCAAGGCGATTTTCATCGGCCGCAATCCACATCGGCGGAGGGGATTCCGCCGCGCCATGCAAAAAGCGGAGCCCCGAGATCCGGGACTCCGCCTGAGCAACCTTTCCGGCGGAAAACTACCGCCGCCGGCGATGAGTTCTTATTTCTTGAACTTGCGGATGTAGGCCACCAACTCCTTGGCTTCCGCCTCGGTGACCTTGGCGGCATAACCCTTCATCTTCGTTTTGCCGCCATCCTTGACGCCTTCGAGAATGGCCTTGACCCCCTCCGCATCCGTCCATTTCTGGCCTTCCGCGGTGGTGTAGTCCTTGGCACCCTTCTTCTTGCCCATCTTGGTGGCACCGGCGCCGTCCTTGCCGTGGCAGGACGCGCAACTCTTGTTGTAGAGAGCCGCGACGTCACCGAAGGCAAGCGGACTGGCCAGCAGCATCGCAATGGAGAGGACTGAAAGTTGGAGTTTCATGTTCGTTGATTGGTTTGGAGTTTCTTTGGAAACGTGGCCAATTTCGCACCTCAGAAGCGGACTTGCAAGCCCGTTGACACCATGTGGGCGTCAAAGTCGTTGTTGCCGCCGGAGGTTCCGTCGTTGCTAGTATAGTAGCCGTAACCGAGGTTCCAGATCATGTTCCGGTTGATCTGACGGTTGAGTCCCACGCTGAAGACATGCTCCTCAAGATCTGTGCCGTATCCAACCGAATTGACGGGCACGGAGAAGTTGTCGGCGTAATAGTAGGCGTAACCGGCTGTGATGTCGGTCTTCTCGTCCAAGGCGTAGCCAACCATCAGGCTAGCCGTCAGGTAGTCGTTGTCTGAAGTGCTGACGATGGAGGATGCCCCCTGACTGCCTGCGGATACGGTATCCGACCAAGTGTAACTCACCGCCCCCTGCAAGTAGGCGCTCTCATTGAGCAGGTAGGTCACGCTTTCACTGATGATGTTCCTCTCATACTCACCACTCTGAATTCCTGGCAGAATGGCGGCTGCCGGGGTTCCATCGTAAGCAGTCATGTCAAACTCGGTCACCTGCCAGTCATAGCGGGTCACAAATGTAAGATCCGGGCGTGCACGCCAAGTCATTCTCACATTGATGTCGTTAGTCGACATTTCAAGGCTCTTGATGTGAGCATCACCGAAGTGAGTCAGGCCAGTCCCGAAATTGTCCGTATCATAATCCAGGTCGGTATCCTTGTAGTAGTATTCCGCCGCAAAGCTGAGGCCTCTACAAGCATACCAAATGCCTCCGATCGAGCCTTTGAATCGATTGGCATCACATTCCTTGTTGCGGTAACCGGACTGGGCATAGGTCGGAGTTTCGTCAAGATCAACCGATGTGTCCTGGTAATACCGGTAGTTCGAGTCTTCTTCCTCCTGCTCAAAGGTTGCCTTGGCATAGAGGCTAACATTCTCGATACCGGTATAACGGGCATCGATCTGTTCGGTGAGCATATTTCCATCCACATCGATTCTGGGATTCGCCCAACCGGGTGAGCCGTAATGCGGATGGTAGTAGAATTTTGAAACCGCATCCACATCGTTCCATTCGGCACGAATCGATGGCACGATGACAAGGTCCTCGATGGGGTTCCACCAGAAGTTGCAGTTGGCAACGTTCAATTTCTGGTTCGCACCACCATCATTAAAACCTTGGATATCAGCTCCTCGACTCACGAATGTGTCGGAGTTCAAATTGGTGTATGCGTATCCGAAGCTCAGCATCATCTGATCATTGAAGCGCGTCACACTGGATGCATGGGCGTTGAATATGTCCGCTTCATAGCCTTCCGTATGCGACTCATCATCGAAGAAGATTTTACTATCGCTGTTATCGATCATCTCATAACGCAGTCCAAGCCCGAGGTCAGTGTTGCCGAGAGCGTAGGCGACATCCAATTCAAAAACATCACTCTGCTCGTCGATGTCCCACATGGTGGGCGCAATAGCCCTCGAATCAGGACGACTCCATGAGGTGGAATCCTTGTCGCCTTCGCGCCAGCTGTGGGTGTATCGGAAAGTGATTTCCGGAAGATCCTCCCGACGCAGGCCAGCCTCCAGCCAAAGCTCCCCGCGGTCGAGATGCAATCCTTCATCGGCAGCCGGATACCAGGAAGGGGTGACCGTGGGCAGATAACCGCCGGAACCATCATACCAAGTGCGGAATTGGCGATAACCGGCTTCGAGGTATCCGAGATCATCCTTCACCAGACCGAGAATCAGTTCGTAATCCTCGTTACCGAACATGGCGTGGCCATCGAGCGTCCATGTGAGGTCCCCGATGATTGATTCCATGTGCATGTCGCTGATGCCACCGTAAAAGTCACCGTCTTGCTGGACGCGGCGTTGATAGGCCGCCTTGTCGCCATCGACGAAGGCGCCTCCGACCGTGACATCCACCCAATTGGGTGGCAACTCGGCGGTTTCTTCTTCAAGAACCGGGGCAGGTTCCGAGACACCGGCCTGGACATGGACGATCATCATGCCGATGCCTGCCACGCAACCTGCTCGGACTGTATTGTGCAATGAGTTCATTCTGCGGAAATGTTTGATTTTCATTTTCTTAAGTTTCTTAAGTTTGTTGCAAGTTATTCGCGGAGGTGGGTGTCGATATTGGATCCGTGCACTCCTTCGTGACAGCCAGCGCTCCAGCAAGTCCCGCGGGGCAGGAATCTGCCGTGGTCTCTGTCACCAATCGTGAGCCCGACTTCCTGGCTATGGCATTTCAAGCAGAGGTTCGCATTGCGCTCGGTGAGCATCTTCTGGTTCACCGAACCGTGCGGGCTGTGGCAGGAGACGCATCCTTCACGGACGGCGTCGTGCGGGAACACAAACGGTCCGCGTTGCTGGGTGTGACACTCCATGCAGGTGTCGTTCATGCTGGCGAGTTGGGTTCCGCCACCTCTCATGGCCGAGCCCTTGTGCGGGTCATGGCAATCCGAGCAGGACATCTTGCCTTGGAGCACCGGGTGGGCGAAGGGCATGCTGAACTTGGCTTTGGTATCCAAGTGGCACTGGAAGCAGGTATCGGCGGACTTGTCCGGATTGATGATGGTTCCCGCGCCGCCGCCGGCTTCGACGTGTTTGCTGCCGGGGCCGTGGCAGGATTCGCAGCCCATGTCGACCGCGTTGGGACCCTTGACCTGGAGTCTGGCATGGTCGGCCGTCTTGAAGTCACGCACGTCCTCCTCGTGGCAGGTCGAGCACTCTTCGGTGCCGACGAACTCCGCGCCCGGGATGCTGGGCGGCGCCATCATGGTGCGACCGGTGGTGGCGCAGGACATCAGGATCAGGGCGCTTGAAGCCCCCCCTCCTGCGATCCAGAGAATATTTTTGCGCAGGCTGCGAATCCAATGGCTCATGGCCACGGGTCGGAATGGTTTCCACAGGGTCTTCATAGGTTTGGTGTGCGTGTGCGGGTTGGTTGCGGGTTGATTGGATTTATCCGATTAAACGAATGGTTAGTGTTAGGGAAGAAAGCCATAAGATGTCAATCCCAAAGGGAAGTCCGGTCGGATCGGTGCAGGTTTCCGCCACGATTTTCCGGCGGTCTTTTCAAAGCGATCTCGGAGGAATGCCAACGAGGGTGCTTGATTCGGTTCCATAACTGCATGGAACGATGACAGACTCCGTTAGCGCCGCTACGCATATCCTCTCATAGACCATGCGGATTCCATGCAGTACCAAGGATTCCGGAGTGTTTGATTCCGCCGGGCACGGCACCACCGAAGGGCGTTCCGTTCGCCTGCCGCACCCATCCAGCACTCAAGCAGCGGGCTGGAACGCGAGGTAACAGACGGTTGATCCAAAAGCCAGACGAAACCCCGCGCCTGACTTACCGAATGCTGTTGATCTCACCCCATGCACTCGCATAAGGCAGCGCCACTTTACCACATGCAGACAACCAAGGCGC
>JBFEQB010000005.1:0-86321 GCA_041549835.1 Luteolibacter sp.
AAAGTGGACCACAGGATTCCGGCGCGCGAATGGGCCGCCCCAAGCTCGTCGGAGCGACGGGATCGCCTGCGGGACCGACTGAAGGACACGCGGCGGCTAAAAAAAGAGCAGGAGCCGCAGGGTCTGAGGCTCACGGGGCTGCCCTTGTCGGCCCGGCAGGCTTCCGCCGGGCCGGGAGGTTCGGATTCAAAAACAGGCCGCCATGGAAACTCCTGAAGACTCTCCATGGCGGCCGTCGGAAGCGCGGAATCCGGCTTCACCGCAGCTACCGGCCCGCTGGTTCCGGACCGGATGCCGCATGGCACAGGTGCCGTTCACGCGACATCCGCAGGTCGGATTCCCAACCCGGACGGATGCCATCAAGCAAACGGCGGATCACCTCCTCACCGAAGAACTCGATGAGATCGGCGGCGATCCGGCGTTTCAGCACCAGCGCGGCACTGTCCTTGATGCCACATCGTTTGCCGGCCTCACGCATGGTGCCGCCTTTGACCAAAACGAGGATGGCGATGCGGTGGCGCGGCGGGTGTGCGGCAAGGAACGAATCCCAGTCGAGGTTGCGGGCGGCTTCCTCGGCGGGGTCCGCTTCCCGGCCCTGGTAGTGATAGGGCGTGACGACGTCGTGCAGGGTGCCGGAATCCCCTGTCTCGAATTCGACTTCCGCATCCAGCCATTCATGCCGCGCCTTGCCGTCGATCTGACAACCGGGCGAGAACACATCACTGCGACCGGTGTAGTAGCTGCGGCGCCCGCTGCGCGCGGCCTTGGCGGCGTAATACGAGGCGTTGCCGGCGGTGATCGCCTTTCCGGCCTTCTCCGCCGAGGCCATCATCCGGGCCGCCATCAAGGTGGCGTCTTGGACGATTTCCGCGTCGTCTTCATGGCCGATCTTCGGGATCGAGCGTGTCGCACGGTGCAGACGGGGCACGACTTCGTGAACTAACATTTCTTTCATCATGGGGCTCATCGTTGGGGTTTCCTTTCGGTTGGTGGTTTCGTTGTTGAAAGGCAACCGACACGATGAGCCCCCACCGCGGGAGCCTGCCGTGGCGACTGCCAGGTGGCTCCCGGATCCGCGGGTGAAGCGCGGATGGGAGAGAGGGGTGAGAATGGAAATGCCCGCGCTGATCAGATGGTCGAAGCGGACATTGTAATTGCGGGGGCACGGAGGATCAGGCCGGGGCATGACCCGCCGGAGAAACATGCGAGTTCCTCATATTGTTATGACACCAGGTGGCCGGGAATTTCAGGAGGGGGGAAGTCACTCCGCGAACCCGCACACGCGTTCGCGGTATTCATCTATGGCCGGAAAAGGGCTAGGTTGTTCCTGTTGCCGCGAGCCTCCTCTCCCCCAAGGACATCGCGAAACACATCCCCCCGGAACAGAAACCCGGCGAAACCCGAAGCCATACCTCCCCCCGAGTGCTTTGGTTTTCGCCGGGTTCATTTTTTCCGGCAGGCGCGATTCATGCTTTCCACGACACGGCCATCTCAGGTTGAAGGAAATGTCCTGCTGCGTTGCCGAGTCACATATCCCGGGTTTGGGCAACGAAGTATTGATATGTGAGAATCGGGACCCTAGGAACACCGAAAAAGTAACGCATGTTCCCGTTCGCGCCACCCTAGGAGGAAAATCAGATGGAATTGTTCGTTGAAGAGAAATACACGTGCGGGCAGATGCTCGGCAGGAAGACGAATATAAGCCAGCCAGACGGTGACCGGAAGCTGGATTCACCCGGATGGAAGGTTGCCGGAAAGGTTGCCGGATGCATGGCTCTGGGTTTGGTGGCGTGGGGCATCCAGGGCTGCGAACGAAAATCTTCCGGTGTGAGGACCGTGGAGCTACTGAAGCAGGTGGAGCGGGCGCACGAAGCGGAATTGACCAACGGATGCTGAGGTGGAAACACCCTCTTCAACGTCAGCGGTGTCAGCAATGTCAGCAGCTGATAGATACAATTTCAAAACCATCCGAACGACAGCCCCGATCGATTCCAATCGAATCAAAGCCACGGCGGCACAGGATGATCCAACTTTCTAACAGCATAACGATAAATCCGATACCTCCACGTCCCGGCCCCCTCCCCTGACATAGACCGGAACATTTGGAGCAAAAGGCCTCGTCGTCCCCGGCAGTCCTTCAGGGCAGCCACCCGCACCCTTGATGCATCGCCGACACCCCACGCCCCTTCATCTTCATATTCATCTCCATCCCCACCCCCCTCCAACGCCGCTGACCCACCGCCCGCTCCATACCGGTATTCGCATCCATCAAACCACAACCCCGGAAGCACCGATAGCCCCGGCGGCCCCCATGCGCCCGGCTCGCGGTCCCCTCACCGGGAAAATTAGCCCCCTTGGCTGCGGGTGCCTGATGACTGGATCGGCATCAGGGGGAAATGGATTCAATGAATTGCGAGCAAAGTGTTGCCCCCGCCCCCTTGGCTGTCAACAATCCGCCCGCCCCGCCGCTTCCTGCTCTCCTTCCCCATGAAAATCATCAGTGGATCCGCCCACCGCGCGCTTTCGGAGCGCATCGCCGAAAATCTCGGCCAGCCGCTCGCCGACGTCCAAGTCACCGCATTTCCCGACGGCGAGACCTTCGTGAAAATCGATGAGAACATCCGCGGCGAGGACGTCTTCATCATCCAGCCGAGCTGCCCGCCCACCAACCACAACATCATGGAGCTGCTGATCATGGTGGATGCGGCGCGCCGGGCCAGCGCCGAACGCATCACCGCGGTCATGCCGTTTTTCGGCTACGCCCGACAGGACCGCAAGGACCAGCCGCGCGTGCCGATCACCGCCAAACTCGTCGCCAACCTGCTCACCTCCGCCGGCGTCCACCGCGTCCTCACAATGGATCTGCACGCCCCGCAAATCCAAGGGTTCTTCGACATCCCCGTCGACCACCTGTATGCGAAATCCGTGCTCATCGGCTACCTCCGCGAGCGCCACCCCGACACGTCGAACCTGACCGTGGTCTCGCCGGATGTCGGCGGCGTCAAGATCGCCCGCGCCTATGCCGACGCCCTTGGCGCCGAGCTCGCGATCGTTGCCAAACACAGGGTCAACGCCACCCGCGTCGAGGCCATGAACGTCATCGGCGAGGTCGAGGGCCGCGACGTCCTTCTGGTCGATGACATGACCGAAACCGCCGGCACCTTGATGGCCGCCGCTGAAATCCTCCGTAAACACGGCGCGAAACGCATCTTTGCCGGGGTTTCCCACGCGATCCTCGGTGACCTCGCCCACCAGCGCATCAGTGACTCGGAAATCGAGGAGGTCATCACCACCGATTCCGTGCCACAAGCAGCCGGACCGAAAGTCCAGGTCGTCGGCATCGCGCCGCTGCTCGGCGAGGCGATCCGGCGGATTCACGGCGGCCAGTCCATCACCACGCTGTTTTCCGTGTGAGCCCGCCCGGCGGATAAAACCCGCCGGAGCAAACAATTTTTTGACAAGCGCGCATCGGGCCGTTACACACCGCGCCCCGCGCTGGATTTCAGAAACATCCGGAGCATCATTTTAAACACAACGCCCTCTCCGTCATGGCCAAGAAGACATCCCTCAAAGCAGAAACGCGCGCCCGCACCGGTTCCGGACTCCTCAAGCAAATGCGCCGTGAAGGCTGGCTGCCCTCCGTGATCTACGGACTTGGCGCCGAAAACCAGAATCTCAAGGTGGATGCCAAGGCGTTCTCCGAACTCCTCGCCCACAGCAGCTCGGAAAACATCATCGTCAATCTCGAGATCGCCGGCGAAGGCAGCCGCATGGCCTTCCTTCAAGCCGTCCAGCACAACCCCCTCTCCGGCCAGGCCGTCCATGCCGACTTCCGTGCCATCGACGAAAAAACCGAAATCACCGCCCACATCCCGGCCCAGCTCAACGGTGAGGCCCCGGGTGTCAAGGCTGGCGGCGTGATCGAACAATACGTCCACGCTATCGAAATCACCTGCATCCCCAAAGACCTTCCCGAAGTCATCGAGATCGACATCACCGGCCTCGCCCTCGGCGATTCGCTTCACCTCGGCGACATCAGTTACCCCAAGGGCGTCAGCCCGACACATGCCGCCGACGTCGTCGTTGTCCACATCGGTCGCGCCGGCTCCGGTGCCGACCTTGAGGCCGCCGCCGAAGCCGAAGCCGAAACCGAAACGGCCAGCGCCTGATTTTGCGGCCAGCGAGCATTTCCCAAGCGCCCGGGCCGCATCCGCGACCCGGGCGTTTCTCTTTGTTAAAGACGTTCCACTCTTCACTTCTTCACTTCGGCGTTCAATGTTCGACGTCCGAGGTTCAACATTCCAAGTCCATGTCCTTCACCCTCATCGTCGGTCTCGGCAACCCCGGGCGGCAGTACGAGAACACCCGGCACAACGTCGGATTCATGGTGGTGGACCGTCTGGCCCTGTCGTCCGGCGTGGCGTTCCAATCTTCGCCCAAATTCCAGTGCCATCTGGCCAAGCTACCGGACGACGGCACCGTGTTGCTCAAACCCCAGACCTTCATGAACCTGAGCGGTCGCGCCATCCGCCAGATCCTCGCCTTCCACAAATGGCTGCCGGAACAAATGCTCGTCATCTACGACGATGCCGCCCTACCCCTCGGCACGCTGCGTTTCCGCGAGAAAGGCTCCGCCGGCGGCCACAACGGCATCAAGTCGATCATCGAACACCTCGGCACCGATGCGTTTCCCCGCCTCAAAATCGGCATCGGCGCCAGCCAACCCGGAAACATGGTCGGCCATGTGCTGGGGAAATTCTCGCCCGACGAACGCCCGCTCCTCGAAAACACGCTTGCCACCGCCCACGAAGCCGTGCAGCTTGCGCGTTCCCAAGGAATCGCCGCCGCGGCGAACCAATATCACATCCGTATCCAACCACCCCAATCTCAATCCGATGAGTCGCAAATACCAGGGCCTGATCGTCCTTAACACCAAATCCCTCGAAGGCAGCGTTGATGATCTTGTCACCGCCGTTTCCAAAGAACTCGAAGCCGAAGGCGCCAAGCTCGAGAAAATCGACCAACTCGGCCGCCGCCAGTTCGCCTACGCTTCCCGCCACCTCGAAGCCGGCCACTACGTGAACTACATCTTTGAAGGCGCCGCAGACATCATCACCAAGATCAACAGCCGCCTCAAACTCAACGGCCACGTGCACCTCCAGCACTTCCAGCGTATCGCCTAAGAAAAAATTGTTCGCCAGAACAGTCTTTAGAGCTTGCTTCCAACCAGACGCTCTCCCAGCCTCTCCACCGCTATGGCCAACCTCAACAAAGTCATGCTCATCGGGAACCTCACCCGGGACCCTGAACTGCGCTACACTCCCAAAGGCACTGCGGTGGCGGACATCGGTCTGGCCATCAATCGGGTCTGGAACAACGACCAAGGCCAAAAACAGGAGGAAACCACCTTTGTCGACATCACCCTCTGGGGCCGTCAGGCGGAACTCGCCCAGCAATACCTGAGCAAGGGACGCGGCGTCTACGTCGAGGGGCGCCTCCAGATGGACACTTGGGACGACAAGGAGACCGGCAAGAAACGCAGCAAACTCAAAGTCATCGGCGAAAACCTCCAGTTCATGCCGGATGGCAAGGGTGCCGCCGGTGGCGGAGGTGGCGGCCAACAAGCGGCCCGTCCACAATCGCAACGCTCCGGCCCACCCCAAGGCGCGTCCGCCGCACCCGCCGATGACACCCAGGAAGAGGACGACATCCCGTTCTGATTCCCTAAACTCCCTTCCCAAGCGGGGCTGCTCACGCGGCCCCGCTTTTTTAGTTGCGAGAAGAACTTTGCAACGATTCCCGGACTCACCATCATCAACCCGTTCGCCTGATCCGTGATCGAAGTTCGTTTCCAACGCGGCCTGTATCTGCCGGAGCCCGACCTATGGCTGGACCCACAGGTCGCGAAACCGCGCGCGTTCGTCTCCCACGCCCACGCCGACCACTTCGCCCGCCACGAGTCCGTCCTCTGCTCGGAACCAAGCGCCGCACTGCTGTGCAAACGCTTCCGCCTGGCGGAAAACCGCGTCGAGGCGCTCGCGTTCCATGTTCCGCTCGTCCGCAACGGCTTCCGCCTGCGCCTGCTTCCCGCAGGCCACATCCCCGGCTCCGCGATGCTCCACATCACCCGCATTTCGGACAATGCCACCCTGCTCTACACCGGGGATTTTAAGACCCGCCGCAGCCGCACCGCGGAGGCCGCCAGCTTTCTAACCGCCGACACGCTGGTGATGGAAACCACCTTCGGCCTGCCCGGCTACGAATTCCCCAACCCGATGGAGATCGAGGCCGGGATCCTGCGCTTCGTGAACGATGGATTCGCCGACGGCGCGACGCCGGTCCTGCTCGGCTACTCTCTCGGCAAGGCTCAGGAAGCGCTTGCGTTGTTAGATGAGAACGGCATTCCCGCGCTGTTGCATCCCGCGGCCGCGGCCATGACGCGGGCCTGCCGCGAAGCAGGCGTGCAGGGCCTTCCCGAGCCGCTCGAGTTCGACGGCCACGCGCCGCCGGGCCATGTCGTCATCGCCCCGCCGCATGCCGTTAGAACCAAACTCCTCAAGGGCCTGAAGTCCAGGCGCACCGCCATGCTTAGCGGCTGGGCGATGCAACCGGGCGCGAAATACCGCTACCGGGTCGATGCGATGATTCCGTTTTCCGACCACGCCGACCACCCGGGCCTGATGGAATGCATCCAGCGGGTGCGTCCGCGCCGCGTTCTAACGGTCCACGGCTACGCCAGGGAATTCGCCGCGGAACTCCGCTCACAGAAGATCGACGCCTGGTGCGCCGCCGGCGGCGACCAACTCGAACTTCCGATCCAGCGCCCGGCCCATCGCCAGCCGGGACCGCGCGCTCCGTGGCACAAGCGGGTCGTTTGTCCGCTCGCGGATTTCAGCGACCTCTGCCGCCTCGTGGCGGAAACCGGCAGCCGCGTCGCCAAGGCGGATTTTCTAACATCCTACCTCAAGGGCCTGGAGAACGACAACGACCTGCGGACCGCCGTCCAATGGCTCGCCCAGGACACCCCGGTCGGAAAACCGGCTCTGATGAACTCCGCCACCCTCCGCCACGCGCTCGTCGCCGTTCCCGGCGCGCGTGACGAGCGCCACCGCGAGATCCACCTCGCCCAGAGAGACCTCGCCCGCACCGCCCGCCTCGTGCTCCAGGAACTGCAACTCCACCCGGAGGCACTGGACCTGACGCATGCGGCGGAATTCATCAGCGGCTTCCGCGAAACCTCCGGATCGATGGAACGCATCCAAAGCCTCACCGCCCGGCTCTCCACCCTCCATCCGGCGGAAGGGGAAACGCTGGTCAAACTTCTCACCGGAGACCTGCGCATGGGAATTGACGCCGCCCTCGTCGAAGAATCCATGGCCGCCGCCTTCGATACCGGTCCCGGGGAAATCCGCCGAGCCGCCGGACTCACCGGCTCGCTCGGGGAAACCGCAGTGCTCGCACGCCACCGGCGGCTTGCGGAAGCGGCCGTTCCCGCAGTCAGCCGGACGGAGGATGCTCCGCCGCCGCCAGCCGCCACCACCCGCGAATTCCCATTTCCGCAGGAATCCTCGTGACAGGAACTCCCCTCCGGGTGAATCCCTTGCATAAATCCACCATGCCTCCGATTTGGAACTCCTTGTTTTGCACCGCCCTTCTCGCATCCTGCGCCGCGCCCGCCACCCGCTCATCCATCGGTCGTGACGAATGGGGCCACCGCTCCGGACCCAAGGGATTCAACACGGTCATCATCGATGCCGGCCACGGCGGCAAGGACGTTGGAGCCACCAGTCCCCACACCCGCCAACGCGAAAAGGACCTTACCCTCGATCTGGTGAAACGCATCCGCGCCGAGCTCGGCGGTAGTTTCAAAACCATCCTGATGCGCGGTGATGACAGGTTCGTGGATCTCGACGACCGGGTGGTTCGTGCGAACCGCCACGGCGACGCCGTGCTCGTCAGCATGCATTTCAACAGCGGCCCATCCCACATCCGCGGACCGGAAACCTATTACTGGCGCGTGGACAGCCATGGCCTCGCCGTGCGTCTCCAACGGGCCATGGAATCCGTCAGCCCTGCGGAAAACGCCAACCGCGGCATCGTCCGCCGCCGTCTCCGCCTCACCCGCAACCCGGAAATCCCCTGTGTCCTGATCGAAGGCGGCTACCTCAGCAACTCCTCTGAAAGCCGCCTCATCGCGGACCCGCGCTACCGTCAGAAACTCGCTTCCGCCATCGCCTCCGCCATCCGCGCGCAAGCCGCCAGCGGCGATTCCGGCACCGGTCCCCTGCCACGCCCGATCTACGCGCCGCCCAGCCGCCCGACCGACAAGCCCGAGTGATTCACTCATGCAATCCGCGAATGAAAATCACGAGCTTTGAAAAACCGCCACACCAGCCTCCCGAGCTGGCTTGGAGCCGGTGAGTAAATTGTCATCACGCAGCGAGACAAAGCCATCGACCGGCCCGTCCCGGAACAGGACCAGTCCGCCCGGCATGTCGATTGGTCCCAAAGCCCCGCCATGATGGTGATGCCGCCGGGAGTCGTTCGCCCACCCCGCAACCGATGTTCCGGTCCGATAAACTGACGCAGGAACTGGGCATCGAGCGACCGTCACACCGTCAGCCCCTCGCCCTCGGACTTGGCCACGACCACTGCCGCGCACGAATCGCTGTAGATGTTCACCGCCGTGCGGCTCATATCCAACAGGCGGTCGACCGCCAGCAACGCCACCACTGCCGTGTCCGCTCCGGGAATACCGGAGCTCTTCAGGATCAGCAGGATGGCCACCAAGCTGGCCGAAGGAATCCCCGCCACACCAATGCTCGTCAGAAGAGCGGCCACCACCACCGAGAATTGTCCGGCGAAGCCAAGGTCCATTCCCATCACCTGAGCCACGAACATCACCGCCACGCATTCGTAAAGCGCGGTGCCGTCCATGTTCACCGTCGCGCCGAGCGGCAGGGTGAAACTCGTCACGCGTTTGGAAACCCCGCTGCCTTCCTCCACACAGCGCATCGTCACCGGCAGCGTGCCCGACGAGGAGGCCGTGGAAAACGCCAGCAACAAGGCGGGCCGCATCGACCGGAAGTGCGCCCACGGATTCACCCGTCCGATGAAATACAGGATGCATGGCAACACGACGAACAGATGAATCAGCAGCGCCGAAAGCACCGTGAGAAAGTATTTTCCCAAGTTCACGAACAGGTCCGCGCCGGTGGCATGGACCACGGGCAGGATCAACGCAAACACCCCGATCGGCGCGAGCGCCATCACCCAGCCGGTGATGATGACCATCGCGTCACTCGCCGCTTGAAAAAACTCCCGGACCGTCCGCATTTCCTCGGCCGGGATCTTCGTGATCGCCACGGCGAACAGGATGCTGAACACGATGACTCCCAGAATCTGGCCGTTTTCGGTAGCGGCGTGAACCACGTTCTCCGGCAGCATCGCGCGGAACACGTCGAGAAAATCCCCGGCTTTGCGCTCGCCCGCCACCTCCACCTTCGCCAGCACCTCGGCCGGAGCCGCTGCCCGGCTTTGCTCGAAAGCCTGCCGGATCACCTCGTTAGGCGCACCGTCCGTGAGACCGGGACGGAGGGTGTTGACCAGCAGCAGTCCGAGCAGAATCGCCGAGAAACTGCTGCCGATGTAAAACCCCGCCGTCTTGAACCCGAGGCGCCCGAAGCCCTTCACCCCCTGCAGACTGGCGATCCCCGAAACCACCGAGGTCACGATCAGGGGCACGATGATCATCTTGAGCGCCCGCATGAAAAGATCCCCCACGAATCCGCAGAATCCGAGCACGCCCGTCACAAAGCCGTCGATTTGGGGACCCGCACCGGCACCCGCCGCCATCATCCGCAAAACCACCGCCGTCAGCGTGGCGAGGACTAGGGCCGCAAGGATCTGCCAGTGGGCTGCAAGGCGTTTCATGCGGACCAGCCAAGGGGATTCACCGCCCGATATCCAGAACCATCGGGCTCCCCCGGCAAAGAAATCCCCGCATCTCCAAGCGTCGTCCAGAGCGCACGGATTCGTGGCAATTTCACAAGATTTCCCGGTTGACACCCCGAAACCGGCTCCCTAGCTTGCGTCCCCCTCCGCGCACGCCACGTGTCCGGAGCTATTTCCTAACATAAGCACATGAAGACGTTTTCCGCCAAGCCTCACGAAGTCGAGCGCAAGTGGTATGTGATCGACGCCAAGGGCAAGGTCCTCGGCCAAGTCGCCGTGGAGGCCGCGCGCCTCCTGCGTGGCAAGCACAAGCCAACATTCACCTCCCATGTTGACACCGGCGATTTCGTCGTGGTCATCAACGCCGACCAAGTCACCCTCACCGGAACGAAGGAAGACACGAAGATTTACACCCGTTTCTCCGGCTACGTCGGTGGACAAAAGGTGGAAACCCCGCGCACCGTCCGTGACCGCCGCCCGATCCTGCTGGTTGAGCGCGCCGTCTATGGCATGCTTCCCAAGACCCGCCTCGGCAAAGCTCAATACGGCAAGCTCAAGGTGTATGCCGGTGCCGAGCACCCGCACGAAGCCCAAGCCCCCGTCGAGCACGTCATCCGCTGAACCCTCACTGATTTTCCCACATGACCGCCACTACCACTCAAAGCGCCACCGGCCGCCGCAAAACCGCCGTCGCCCGTGTCTGGATGACCGAAGGCACCGGCCAGATCATCATCAATGATCGGCCGTTCGAAGAATATTTTCCGACCATCGAACTTCAGAACGCCATCCTCGCCCCGTTCCAAGCGGCGGCGCTGATGAACAAGTTCGACCTCAAAGTCGCCGTCAAAGGCGGAGGCACCCACGCCCAGGCCGTTGCGATCCGCCACGCGGTTTCCCGTTCACTGACGCAGGTGGATCCGGAGAACCGCAAGGTGATCAAGCCGCTCGGTTTCCTGACCCGCGACCCGCGCATGAAGGAACGCAAAAAGTCCGGTCAACCCGGCGCCCGCAAGCGCTTCCAGTTCTCCAAGCGTTGATCCGCTGGAAACTCCAAACTTCTCAAGAAACCGCATCCCTCACCGGATGCGGTTTTTTTGTGACGCCGCGGCAGGCCGGCCAAGCGGACTCCCGCCGCTGGGGAACTCGTGGAAAATCCATCGTTGCGGCCGTGTCGACCGGTGGAAACGTCCGCGATTCCCAGCGTAAGGGCGAAGGACACACCTGCCGTCTGGGTGGCGGTCATGGCCACCCCTGCTTGAAGTATGGGGGTGCAATCAGACGCTACTCTCCCTCCCCCCCAAAAAAAACGCCCGGCCCCATGGAGGAACCGGACGTTTTTTAAATCAGGAGCGATTACTCACCGAGGCCGAAACGCACGAAGCGGGTCACCGTGAGGGTGTCGCCGAGCTCCTTGCCTTTCGCTTCAAGAAGAGCGGCGACCTTGATATCGGAGTCCTTCACGAAGGCCTGCTCGAGGAAACAGCTTTCAGCGAAGAATTTGCCGATCTGGCCTTTGAGAATGTTTTCGATGATGTTCGCCGGTTTACCTTCGGCAACCAGACGGGCGCGGAAGATCTCCAACTCATTATCGACAACCGACTGCGGGATGTCATCACGGGAAAGTCCCTTCGGCGCGCAGGCGGCGATGTGCAGGGTGAGGTCCTTGATCAGCTCCTTGAAGGTGTCCGTGCCAGCGGTTTCCGGCTTGGTGGTGCCCACTTCGATGAGCACGCCCACTTTGCCCGGAGGGTGGATGTAGGCGGCCACCACGCCACCGGGGGCGGCATCGTAGCGGACGTATTTACGGAACTGGAGATTCTCACCGACTTCGAGGACCTTCGACTTGACGGTGTCCTCAAGGTTGTAGTCGCCCATGTTCACCGCGAGCGCGGCGGCGTGGTCGGCCGCGCTCGCGGCGGCAAGTGTATCGGCGATTTGCGTGACGAAGGCTTGGAAGTTTTCGTTCTTGGAGACGAAGTCGGTCTCGCAGTTGACTTCAAGCAGGATGCCGGTGGTCCCCGCGTCATTGACACGGGCGGTGATGACTCCTTCGTTGGCGGCGCGGTCGGACTTGGCCCCGGCCTTGGCAATGCCGCGTTCGCGCAGCAGCTTGATGGAGGCTTCAATGTCGCCGTTGGTTTCGGTGAGGACTTTCTTGCAGTCCATCATGCCGGCGTTGGTTTTGTCTCGGAGTTCTTTGACGATGGCGGCGGTGATCATGGTGTTGTGGTGGGCGTGTGAGGTAATTGAGGAAAAGAAGGGTGGCCCGCCCGAAGACAAGCCACCCGATGAAGATCAAAAGATCAGTTCTTGCGGGCGGCAACCATGGCGTCCACCAGATTCTGGAGCACGATGCGGATCGAGCGGATCGCGTCGTCGTTGCCCGGGATCGGGTATTGCACGAGGGCTGGATCGGCGTTGGTGTCCACCAGAGCGACGATCGGAATGCCAAGGCGGCGGGCTTCGGCAACGGCGATGGTTTCGCGCGCGGAATCCACGATCACCACGGCGTCGGGCTTCTTGTCCATGTCGCGCACACCGCGGAGATTGCGCAGGAGTTTTTCACGCTCGCGACCGAGGGCGGCGAGTTCCTTCTTGGACATGGCCTTGAATTCCGGCTGCTTCTCAATGGTTTCGAGATACTTGAGCCGTTCGACCGATTTGCGGACGGTGGTGCTGTTGGTAAGCATGCCACCGAGCCAGCGGTGATTGACGTAGTGTTGGCCGGTTGCTTCCGCCGCTTCGCGGATGGCGTCCTGGGCCTGGCGCTTGCAGCCGACAAAGAGGACTTTTTTGCCCTTGCCGACGAGGTCACCGAGAAAGTCCGCGGCCTTGTCGAGCTGCTGGACGGTTTTCTCAAGGTTGATGATGTAAATCCCGCCTTTGTCCTTCATCAGGAAGGGCTTCATGCGTGGATTCCATTTTTTCGTCTGGTGGCCGTAGTGGACGCCGGCGTCCACCATTTCATTGATGAGTTCGTTGATCATAGGATACTTGGTTTCCCGCCTTGATTCAGGTCGGGCGATTCTTGAAGACCCGCCGCATGTGGATTTCCCCCGGATCTTCGTTGGTGAGCGTGCGGCGCAAAGAGGGGCGCAGGGGGTAGGAAATATCCCCCGGGTTGGCAAGGGGAAATCCAGCAAAAACCCACGGGATTCCCACATCGGTGAGCAAAACAAGGAGTCTGATCACCGGAGAGACTGATTTTCGCTCAAACAATTCCGAAGGAGAGCCATCAAACCCTGAAAAAACCGGCGGCCTGCGGATTCACATCGGCCTGAGCAAATAGCCGGCCACCCAGCCCTCCTGACCGCATTCATTCCGGCACCAATGCCAGCCGTGGATCTGGCGCAGGGACTCCAAGCGGTCGCCGCGCCGAATGGTCAGCACGGTGGGATCGAACACCCCCGTCGCCTGAAACCGTCCCCCACCCAGCGGCTTGAGGACCTCCTCGGGCACGTAGCCATCGTTGCCGGCACCATCGGTCGCCCAGATCCAGCCGGGCCATGTGCGGTCGGCCTCGCCTGCGCGGATTTCGTCGCCGGGCTGAAGGCGGAGCGGATCGCTGTCTTTTTCCTCGTAGTCGGAGTTCGCAGTGAAAATGGCCATGGTTTCGGGCGCTGAAAAAACCACGCCCGCCGAAAAACACCACTCCTGATTTCAGCCATCACCGCTTTTCCTCAATCCTTTACACCGGCCGCCGGCCGTGTAGGGTTTTTCCGCTGCTCACCCACCCCACCACCCGAATGTTTCGTCAGTCCCGTCCCCCCGACCCTGACCAGGATCTCGTTACGCGTGCCCGCGAGGGCGATACGCGCGCATTCGACGCCCTGATCCTCAAGTATGGCGACAAGCTTTACGGCCTCGTCTACAACATGACCTCTCACAAGGAGGATACCCACGACCTACTCCAGGAAATCTTCACCCGCGCCTACCAGTCACTGCCGAAGTTCCGCGGAAACTCGACGTTCTACACCTGGATCTATCAGATCGCGGTGAACCTAACGCTCAATTTTCTCAAGAAGCGCAAGCGCCGCGCGGGGCCCAGCTTGAATGACCCGGAATCGCCGGTCCAAAGGGATCCGGCGTTGATCGACACCGCCCGGGATGCGGATCCGGAGCATCAGACCAATCTCAAGGAGCTGCAGGTAAAATTGAACGAAGCCATGCAGACGCTGTCTGAGCCCCATAGAATGGTGGTTACGATGTTTGATATCCAAGGCATGTCCCACGGGGAGATCGCAAAGGTCCTCAATGCATCCGAAGGCACGATTCGTTCGCGGCTCCATTACGCTCACCTCCAACTTCAGTCCGCACTTCAGGACAGCTGGGATGAAAGATTTTAAAAAAATCTCTTGCGCGCGGGGCCAAAGTTTTGTAAATCCTAATTATCAACCGCAGTGAAACCATCGGTCACACAACTTGAGAACCTGCTTGCCCTTCGGCGCGACGACCGCCCTGAAGAGGGTTACTGGCAGGATTTTCTCTGTGAATTCCATCATCGTCAGCGTGAGCGGGCGGTGAGGAAATCCGGCCCCAAAGCCTTCTTCGGTAAACTCTCCGAATGGATTTCCGAAATGGCCCCCTCGAAATGGGCTTACGGAGCGGGACTGGCCTACGCCACCGTGACGGTTGCATTTTTCCTGATGCCTCGGAATGCCGAGGTTGAGAACACTCCGGCATCGCCGGTCAATTACCAGGTGGTCCCCTCCCCGGCACCAACGATCGAGCAACTCGATCAGTTGGACTTGAGTCCGTCGACTCAAGGCAGCACGGGCGAACAGGTGTTCTAATTCCAGGATTCCTGAAATGGAGGATCCGGGACGCCCGCGCTGGCGACAGCCGGCACGAATATTGGGTTGGATGCTTGGAGCATCGGTCATGGTGTGCCTCGGAGAGCCGATGGCCAAGCGCCCGTGCTGGCAAGTATCCTATCCCCCTACCTCAAAAGGCAAAGCGGCTGAATCGACCGCAGTGCCCCTAGGCAGCGGTCCCCTGATGGTCGCGGTGGTAACCCCGGGCGCGGACGCAACCCGGCCGGCCCTGAGCATGGGTAGCCGGGAGGTGGCGGTGCGCGTGATCGGGCACGATCCTGTCTCCAGTCTTGCATTCCTGGAAGTCGAGGGCGGCGCACCGCCGACCGCAATGGCATGGCGGAATGATGCGGGCGGCGTGGTGGGAACCCCGCTTCAGGCGATGGCACCCGGCGGACTGGTGAAATGCCGCGCCACCGGATGGACCCAACAGGTGGGCACCAAAATCCTGCCGCTCGCCTTGCTGCAGGTCACCTTTGACCAAGCCGTTCCATTGCCGGGAACTGCCTTGCTTGATCCGCAGGGCCGGGTGGCGGCGATCCTCTTTCAGGCAGCCGGCAAGGGTAACATCGGCTACGCTATTCCCGCCGAAGCCGTGTCCCGGGTGCGGCGCGATCTCACGAACGGCGGCCGTTTGATCCGCGGATACCTCGGACTCTCGTTGCGGGCGGATCTCAAGGATCCAAAAATCGTGAAAGTGCTTCCAAACTCCCCCGCCGCCGCCGCAGGCATCCAAGCCGGCGACATTCTCCTCAACATCGGCTCCCGCAAGATCCGCAATTATGCGGACGCCGCCAACGCGTTTTTCTATCTGATTCCCGGGCAGCCCGTGCGGTTGCGGTTGCGACGCGGCACCTCCCGGCTCGAATTCGACCTCACCCCCACCCGGCCGCCGGCCAGCTAGAGGCGGGGCGCTCAGTGGGGTTTCCACGAAAGTGAAACGGCTTCCCCCATCAGGCTTTGACGGCAGCGCGGCGCAGACGGTCCATGATAGCCACGCCAAGGCCAGTCTCACTGACGGGCTCGGCGATGATTTCATCAAGGCCGGCCTCGTCCAGCACACGCATCACATAAAACAGCCGGATGGCAGCCTCGGCGAGTTTGCCGCTGCCAGGGCTGAGGGACTCGACGACCTCCCAATCGTGGAGCGCAACGTAAGGACTGACGTCCTCGCCACGATAGCTGAGAAGCCCGTATTTTTTTCCGGGATCGGGTGTGAAATCGGCGGGTTTTTCCAGAAGCACCAGCGGCGTGAGGGGCGCGTAGTGGCTCGGAAGTTGGCCGGGGGTATGAGGCAGGTCGCCGGGTTTCTCCTTCACTTTCTCGACCTTCCCGAAGTCCTGCAGCTGTTCCTTGGTGATCGGGCCGGCGCGATGCAGACGGAAGATCGGCTTCTTCCCAACACGCGGCTCGATCGAGATGATCGTGCTCTCGACGCCTTCGGAGCAGGCCCCCGCATCAACGATGAGAGGAATCCGGCTGCCGAGTTCCTTCATGACCGCGGAGGCTGAAGTGGGTGAAATGCGGCCGAAGCGATTCGCACTGGGTGCCGCGATTGGACGGCCGAGCTCCTTGTTGATCGCGCGGAAAACCGGGTGAGCGCTCTGACGCACGGCCACGGTGGGCAGCCCGCTGGTCACGAGATCTGGAACGTCCGGATGCTTCGGCAGGACCAGCGTGAGTGGCCCCGGCCAGAAGGCGGCGGTGAGTTTGCCGACGGTTTCCTCGATTTCCTCCGGGACGATGGCGATGGTTTTCAAATCTCCGCGGGAGGCGATGTGGACGATGAGCGGATCGAAAGACGGGCGTTCTTTCGCGGCAAACACCTTGGCGACAGCATCAGGGTTGAAGGCATCCGCAGCGAGCCCATAAACGGTCTCGGTGGGCAGAGCGACGATTTCGCCGGCGCGCAGCAAGGCGCAGGCCTCGCGCACGGCATCCTTCATTTCATCATCGGCGGCATGGACAATTCGGGTCTCGGGCACGCCGCAGGTTCTGCCAGAGGTCGCGCCCGGATGCGAACACCTATTTTGCCGTTTCCTTCCGAGTGGCTGGCTGACTAGGGTGTCCCCATGAACGAATCGACCACCCCACCGAAGAGCATTGTTCTCATCGGTTTCATGGGATCCGGGAAATCCACGGTCGGACGCGAACTCCAGCAACGACTGGGGTATCCACTGGTGGACATGGACCAGACCATCGAGGAGCGCGCCGGAAAGACGATCTCCGCGATTTTCGGGGATGAAGGGGAAGCCGCATTCCGCGGCATGGAAACGGCGCTCCTGCGGGAACTCAATGATTCCGATGCCCCCCGGAGAATCATTTCCACCGGCGGCGGTGTGGTGGGGCGCGCGGAAAACCGCACGCTACTCAGGGATTTGGGATACGTCGTCTGGCTCTGCGCCCCGGCGGACGTCATCCTGGAACGGACCGCAAAGAACCGCAGTCGCCCACTTCTGCAAACCGAAGACCCGGCCGCCATGATCAACGCGCTGATGGAAGAGCGCAGACCGCTGTATGAGGAAACCGCCCACCTCAAGCTGGAGACCTCCGGGTTGTGCAGCCATGAGGTCGCGACCGGGATCTTGGAATGCGCCCGCTACTTTTTCACCCAGCGCGCATGAGCGCCATGGAACGGGAAATCAAACAGTGGGCGGCAGAGTTGGGGTTTGACGATTGCCGGATCGCCCGCGCCGGCGAAGCGTCTCATGCGGCGGCATTCCGTGAGTGGATCGCGGACGGAAAAAACGGCGGTATGGCCTGGCTGGAACGGACCCCGGAACGCCGCTGCGATCCACGGGAAGTTCTTCCAGGTTGCCGGGCGCTCGTCTGCCTCGCCATGAACTATTATCCGGGCCGGAGCCCGTTTCCCGAAGACCACCCCGGCGGATACAGCATCGCCCGCTACGCTTGGAACGACGACTACCACGATCTCCTCGAGTGCCGCCTCCGGGAGTTCGATCGGCGCCTCCAGTCACTCGGCGGCACCCAGAAACCCTACATCGATACCGGACCGGTGCTGGAACGTGACTTCGCAACCGACTCCGGCCTCGGCTGGAACGGCAAATCCACCATGCAGATCCACCGTCGCCTGGGAACTTGGTTTTTCCTCTCGGAAATCCTGACCACGCTCGAACTCACGCCGGACGCCCCCTTCGGCGATCACTGCGGAAAATGCACGCGCTGCATCACCGCATGCCCCACGCAGGCGATCACCTCGCCCCACCAACTGGACGCCAGACGCTGCATTTCCTATCTAACCATCGAACACAAAGGCCCGATCCCGGAAGATTTCCGCGAGGCCATCGGCGACCGCATCTACGGTTGCGACGATTGTCTGGACGCCTGCCCATGGAACCGCTTCGCCGCGGAATCCCGCGAGATGTCCTTCCACGCGAGACCGATGGTTTTTCAAAAACGCCTCCGCGATTTCCTCGATCTGGACGACGAGGGTTTCCGTACGCTTTTCGCCAAATCCCCGATCAAACGCATCAAGCGGCCGCGTTTTCTGAGAAACGTCTGCGTTGCTCTGGGAAACACCGGAGGCCCGGATGACCTTCCCGCCCTCGCCCGTATCGCAACCGCCCCGGACCCCTTGGTTTCAGAGCATGCCTCATGGGCGATCGGCAGGATTCACCAACGACACCCGGACGCTTGAAACGCCCCGCAATCCCGGCCCCCGAAGCCGAGTTTAGACTTGCAACGGCAATTTCACCGCCTTAAACAACCGCCCGCACGGCTTCTGACGAAAGAAAGGAGTGGGTCTCGCACCCACTCTTTTGCGTCTCCGGACATCAGCAGCGCGGATTGCAGAAAAATTTCGCCATGACCAACGATATCGTCGCCCTCATCGAGTATTACGAAAAGGAAAAAGGCATCGACCGCGACAAGGTCGTTGCCGCGCTCGAATTCGCATTCATTTCCGCCTATCGCAAGATGGTTCCCGGAGCTGACGCCATCGAAACGCTGCGCGCCGACGTGGATACCCGCAAAGGTGAGACCCGCATTTTCGCCTCCCTCACCGTGGTCGCAGACGAGGATTACAAGGACAAATTCAACCAAGTCCCGCTCAGCACCGCCGTCAAAAAGAACGCCGAGGCCCAACCCGGAGACATCCAGGAATTCAATGTCACGCCCAAGGACTTCGGCCGCATCGCCGTGCAGACCGCCAAGCAGACGATGATGCAGCGCCTCCGCCAAGCGGAGAAGGAGATGATTTATGAGGAATTCAAGGACCGCGCCGGCGATGTCGTCTCCGGCACCGTCCGCCGCTTCGAACGCAACGACGTGATGATCGACCTCGGGAAATTCGAGGGCATCATGCCCAATCGCGAACGCGTCCAAGGTGAGGACTACAATATCGGCGACCGCATCCGCTGCTATGTACTCGCCGTCGAAAACGAAGGCCGCGGCCCGGAAATCATCCTCTCCCGCAGCCACCCGAATTTCGTCCGCCGCCTGTTCGAGGCCGAGGTCAATGAAATCTCCGACCACACCGTGGAAATCCGCGGCATTGCCCGCGAAGCTGGCTTCCGCACCAAAGTCGCCGTCTGGAGCATGGACCCGAAAGTCGACCCTGTCGGTGCCTGCGTCGGCATGCGTGGCGCACGTGTCAAAAACATCGTCCGCGAACTCAACAACGAGAAAGTTGATATCATTCGCTGGAGTGAAGACCCTTCTGAATTCGTGCGCGAGGCACTCAAACCCGCCGAACTCCGCTCGATCACCATCGATGAGGAAAACAAGGTGGTCCTGGTGACCGTCGATGAGGAGGACCTCAGCAAGGCCATCGGCCGCAAGGGCCAGAACGCCCGCCTCTCCTCCCGCCTCATGGGCTGGGACGTTCAGGTCCGCCGCGACGAATCCAAGGAGGAACAATTCAAAGAAAAAATCGGCGGCGCCGCCCACTCGCTTGGCGAACAACTCGGCATCACCGACGAACTCGCCGAGAAACTCACTCTCGCAGGCGGCATCGCGCCGGAATACATCATTGGCATGTCCGCCGAGGACATCGCTGAAATCCTCGAAATCCCGGTTGAAGAAGCCTTGCCAATCCTTGAGCGCGCCCGCGAACTCGTCAGCGCTGCCGAATCCGCCGTTTCCGACGACTAACTCTTTCTCTCCCCCGTTTCACGAACTCTCCAGACACCACGGATGCCCGAAAAAAGCGACAGCTCACCGAAAAAAGACAAGGTCCTCGATCTTCTCGACACGACCAAGAAACCTTCACGTCGTGAGCGCCAGCGAAAGGAAGCCGAAGCCTCCGCCCCCGGCCCCAGCAAACTTGACAAGGCCAAGAGCGAGGCCCTCGACCTCTTCTCCGAAGAAAAAAAACCGAAGGTCCGCAAAACCAAGGCCACGCCCGGCGCCGTGCTCGGTTCGATTTCAAAACTCCTCGATCAGGAAGACCCCAACATGGTCAAAACTCGGGAACCCGCTCCGGTTGCCGCCGCTCCGACCACCGAATCCCCTGCCCCGGATCACGACGAGGACCAGTCCTCGGACGATCCCAAGTTGATCGTCATCAAGCCCCCGATCCTCGTTCCCGAATTGGCGGCACGCCTCGGGCTCAAGCCATTCAACGTGATGGCGGATCTGATCAAACTGGGCGTGTTCCCCGCGCCCAACCAACCGCTTGAACCGGAAACCGCCGCCAAAGTCTGCGAAATCCACGGCTTCACCTTCGAGCGCGAGAAACGCGACAAGGAAAAGGGCTTCCACAAGGTCGACGAAGTCATCAAGGAACCGGAAGCTCCCGCCGAGGAACCGGAAGACCTTCTCAAGGACCGCCCGCCCATCGTCACCATCATGGGCCACGTCGACCACGGGAAAACCTCGATCCTCGACTACTTCCGGCAGTCCAAGGTCACCGCCGGCGAAGCGGGCGGCATCACCCAGCACATCGGCGCCTATCAGGTGATTCACGGGGAACAGGAAATCACCTTCCTCGACACACCCGGCCACGCCATCTTCTCCGACATGCGCGCCCGCGGCGCGGACATCACCGACATCGTCGTGCTCGTCGTCGCCGCCAATGACGGCATCATGCCGCAGACCATCGAGGCGATCCAACACGCAAAAAAGGCCCAAAAGACCATCATCGTCGCCATCAACAAGTGCGACCTCCCGGCCGCCAACGTGGAGCGCGTGAAATCCCAGCTCGCCGAGCACGGCCTGCAAACCACCGACTTCGGCGGCGATACCGAATTCGCCGAGGTTTCCGCACTGACCGGAAACGGCATGACCGACCTGCTCGATCTCGTCGCCCTGCAAGCCGAAGTCCTCGAACTCAAAGCCAACCCCAAAGGCCCCGCCCGCGCCTCCGTCATCGAGGCCCGCGTCGTTCCCGGTCGAGGCACCACCGCCACCGTCATCGTGGAATCCGGCACGCTCAAGGTCGGCACACCCTTCATCTGCGGCCCTTACGCCGGAAAAGTCCGCTCACTTATCAACGACCGCGGCACCGCGGTGAAATCCGCCCACCCCGGCATGCCGGTGGAGGTCATCGGTTTCGAGGAACTCCCCAACGTCGGCGACCACCTCACCGAGATGAAAACCGAGCGCGAGGCCAAAACCCTTGCCGGCGAACGCCAGGAAAAAGAACGCCTGATCCGTCTCAAACCGCAGCACCGCAACCGCATGGAGGACCTCTACTCGATGGTCCGCGATGGCGGCGGCAAGGCCCAACTCAAACTCATCCTCAAGTGCGACGTACAAGGCTCGGTCGAAGCGATCAAGAAAGCCGTGCTGTCGATTGAATCCGACAAGGTCGAGTGTTCCTTCATCACTGCCGCCGCCGGTCCGATCACCGAATCCGATGTCGCCTATGCCTCCTCCACGGACGCCATCATCATGGGCTTCAACGTCAAGGTCGAAGCGAAGGCCGTCAAATCCGCCAAGGCCGCGGCAGTCGAAATCAAACTCTACTCGGTCGTCTATGAATTGATCGATCAAGTCCGCGAAGCGATGCTCGGCCTGCTCGAGCCCCTCAACCGCGAAACCGTCATCGGCCACGCCGAGGTCCGTCAGGTCTTCAAACTCTCCCGCGGCCGTGCCGCAGGCTCGTTCGTCACCGACGGACGCATCCACCGCAAGGCCCATGCCCGCGTCATCCGCGGCGGTATCCCGGTCTTTGACGGCCGCATGTCCACGCTCCGCCGCTTCCAGGAAGAAGTCGAGGAAGTCCGCACCAACTTCGAGTGCGGCATCCGCCTCGGCGAATTCAACGAATATCAGGAAGGCGACATCATCGAGTGCTACAAACTCGAAAAAGTCCCGCAAACGCTGTGATACGAGTGCCCGGTGATCGGCGAGCAGGAAAAATTCCCAAAACGCTCCTCTTCCTCTGATCACGTCTCACTGACCGCTTTCACTTCTTCATCCATGTCCCGCCGCCTCGATCGAGTCAACGAACTGCTCCGCCGCGAAATCGGCAACGTCATTCAAAAGGATTACGAATGGCACGGCAAACTCGTGACCATCAGTGATGTAGAAATCACCCAAGACCTCAAGGAAGGCAAGGTCTGGACCAGCGTGCTCGGCGGCGATGCCGGACCAGTGATCGACAAACTCAATCGCGACCACGGCTCAATCCAGAGCAAGGTCATGAAGCGCGTGGTGCTCAAGTCCACTCCCGTGCTGCGCTTCTATACCGACACCTCCGCTGCCCGCGGCGTGGACATCGTGAACCTGCTCGAAGAAGTGGACAAACTGCCCAAGGCACCCGAAGTGGATCCTGAACCAGGAACCCACGGTTAGGACGGAACGGCCCCGCCTCATGGCCTTCTGACCATCAAAGTGCCGCCGGGGGGACTCGAACCCCCACGCTGGTTGCCCAACAACGGATTTTAAGTCCGTGGCGTCTACCATTCCGCCACGACGGCTTCTCTCCGGCATCCCCTTCCGGGAAAGCGGCGCGAGTAAGACGCAATCCCCTTAGGCCGTCCAGCCCTGCGTTGATGACAACGCCACAAGAAACACCCGGCACCATTAGAACTTCCCCAAGCGACGGGAACCAACAGGTTGCTCGCCGCAACAATCCGGAGCCGTTCGCGGCGGAAAATCCCGATCAAGGACCGCCCCAACCGTTCGCTAGTGCGTGCCAAAGATAAAACATATTCACCAACGTGGCATTCTTGGGAAAAAACTTGGTTAATTTGAAAATAAATATGTAATTATTTCCATATTTTTCAAAATATCTTGTTGCCTTACGTGATCGCGTGTATTCCTCCCCGCAGTCCCATGCATGCCATCCCTACAACCACCCGACTCCGTGGATTCAAAAGTATTGCGCGCAACAGCCTTCCCCACGTGAAGCGCTCCCTCCGACTCATCTTCATCCGAGGCCCGAAGCAGCTTCTCACCGCGAGAATCAGTGCGAAATGCGCCGCCATCATGGTACTGCTCTGCTCGCCTTCCCTGCTCTTCTGCTCGATCCTCACCATCCCGGCGATGATTTTCACGTCGCCCCATCAAAACGCCTACTTCCATTTTGCCCATGTTCTGGAGCGTGATCCGAGCCGCTGGATGGTTCTAGCCCTAGCTGGAATCTGCGCGATCATCTCGATGGCCGTTCCCGCCACCCTGCCGGAACCCGTCGAAACCAACTTCTATTGAATTCGAAGCCGAATCGCTCCAACATGCCTGTCACAGAGCAACCGGATGAGCCTCCCCGCTCTCCGAAGATTAAAGACGCAAATGGTTTTTCTTGAAAGCCCGCCCGTTCCCCTCCATATCCTCCCGGGCACACCGCACAACCCTATGGAGGGGTGGTAGAGTGGTCGATTGCGCCGGTCTTGAAAACCGGAGAGCCCGCAAGGGTTCCGTGGGTTCGAATCCCACCCCCTCCGCCACTATTTGAGAGACGAACGACTCAGTTCACTTTCGTCTCGCCGGTTTCCCCGAACGTCCGGGGATTCCTGCCCGTTTCCGGCTCTCTCTGATTGGGGCTGTAGGACGATTTACGGGCCTATTTCACAATTTCGACCCGAGGTCTCTCTGTTCGAGGCAGGTCCGATGTCCACTTTGACGGATTTCGGAATACCGAGAGGCCTTTCCGCGCCGCTCAGCGGCAGGCAGCGGCCTCAGCTTCGACAAACCTCATCTCCACCATCTGGACGTTCCAGTCCCACGACCGGGGCTTGAAAAGGTCCTGCACTTGGAGTTCGGACAGCTATGCACCTTGGAAGATCGACCGCTTAATTGCCGGGCAAGGTAGGCGGCGTTCAGCAATCTGTGGATGTAGGCGGATTCCTGACCTTGGTCCCATCGCATGCTCGTCGGAATAGGGCCAAGAGACGCGGCTGCATAGCCAACCGCGTCCTAATTTGTTACACGGTGATTTGAGCCGCTTGGCCTGGATCACCCATGATACGGCGACTCGGTTCGAGTTAGTTATAATTGACGAACTCCGCGTCATCCATGGTGAGATTCAAGGTCTGACCGTCGATCTTGAAGAAGCTGGATTGGCTTTCCTGCACGGTGTTCCCGTCGTCTGAATATTTGTAGGTGTATTTCGCGGTATATCCGGAGTCATAGCCGACCCCCTTGAATTTTGCGCTTGCTGACTCCTTCTCCTTGTCGCCCGACCAGGAATACTTATCGGAAGCGGTACCGATCAACTCGGACCACCAACTCCACTCGAAGAAGGCCCCGTCGTGCCAACCTGGTGACAGATTCAGAATCCCTTCGGCCTTTGCTGTTCCTCCTCCCTTGTTCTGATTCTCCCGGTAAGTGTCCTTGATCGTCACGAGTGAGAACCGCTGTTCGAGGGCATTGAGGATGTCGATACCTGGAATCGCAATGTCTTCCATCTTCTCGGAAACGCTGCCAAAGCCCTTGACACTCATTTTGACAATCACTGTCGCGGCCACCTCCTCGTGGTTTGGCAGCAGCCCGCCACTCAGGGAGACGCTGCCTTTCACCGGAACGAACCCATCCATGCTCTCGGCATTGCCCTTGAATCTGGCTTTCAATTTCACCTTCTGCATGTCAGCGACGCCGCTCACCGATCCGGTAACCGGCCCGAAAAGCTCCGCGGTCGGCCCCTCGACAAGATAGACCTTTACATAAGCGTAACCGCTTATCTTTCCCTTGGAGTCCTGATAGGTGCTGAACTTGATGTCGGCGCCTTCGAGCCCATAGTCTCCACCGAGATCAATGGAAGTTTCCTCATCGAAGTACACATCGATGAGAGGTGTTTCATCAATAATGAAGAACCCATCGGGCGGGCCGATGGAATCCGCCCGCACCGGACAAGAAAGACCCATAAGGCCGGCAAGGAATGTGGCTGTGATGGTCGCTTTCATGGCATTGTTTTTCTATGGTTAAGTAGCGCCTGGGGGGAGCTTTGTGCGCCCTGTGACGCGAGTGTACCAATCGCCGATCAACCATGCCAATCAAGTGGAAATTTCCGGGAATCCAGGTTGATTCCGCGCTCCGGAATACGCAACCGTCAAGGCGTGCCGGGAAAGTGTCGGATTGTTCGAACATCTCATTTTCCTTCACGTCGAGAAGCCGTTACCATTCCCACAAGTCAATCATCCGGCATCTCCATCACAGGATGGATTCGTGTCTTTTCGGACGTGATGAAATGCTTTGCAAAGGTGGGATGCCCTCGTACTTTGGAATCGTTCGTTTCCCATCCGACCGCGTCACTTCCATTGAAGCATATGAAAGCGGAATATTTCCTGAGATCCGGGACTTGGTGGCTTGGCCTTGTCGTGGTGGTGGCGGCCATCGTGATGGCCTCGAAATCCGCGCTTCATCCAGTGGCTGGGGATTTCCATGCGGCCGCTGCGAAGGAGGAGCGCGGGACAACCGGAACGGTGAAGTCGGAATCTCGTTCAGCGTTATTGACCAAGGTGCGTGAAGGGGCCGTCCGGAGTCTCTCCGTCCGGGAAATGGCGTTGCAGTTGATGGATGCCGCCGCTCCGTTTTCCAAAAGGCGGCATGCCGCACGTTTGCTGGCCAGGGATGGCAGTCCCGAGGCTATTCTGGCGGTCAAGCGGGCCCTGGAGGGGGCTTCTGAACCGCTCCAAGCAACCCTCGCCGAGGGGCTGGGATCTGGCAGCAGTGCGGCGTGCCGGGTATTATTGGCATCGCTGTTGAACAGCTCCAGCGAAGTGGTGGCGCTTGGAGCAGTGCGGGGACTGGGAGAATCAGGAACCCGGGATGCCGCCGCGACCCTGGCCGGCTTGCTGGCCGATGCCGGCAGAAGCGCGGAGTTCCGCTCCGAGGTCGCTCTCGCATTGGCACAGTCCCAGCGTCCCGAGGCGTTGGATGCATTGGTCGGGGCGCTTCACGCCAGCGACGCCAACGTTCTAACCGAAAGTATTCTCAGGGGCATTGGCCGGTTCCCCTTCGATCAGACCCGCACTTTTCTCTATAATTATCTAACGTCCGCCCAGACCGCCACCGAAGACCGCGTCGCCGCATTGGACGCCCTGCAGGATGCCCCCGGCGACGTGGGACCGCTGCTACTCGCCTACGCGCGGCACGAGAATCCGTCCGTCCGTGCGGCGGCGGCGGCGGCATTGGTGAGCACGGAAGATCGGGGAAATCTGGCCAGGCCGATAGTCAAGCTGTTGCAGGAAAGCTCCGATTCCGCCGTCCGCCAGAGCTTGTATCGCGCGTTGTCGTTTCAGGACGACTGGGTTCTTAACGATGTGTTTTCTTCCTTGGAAAAGGAGACCGACATTGCGGCCCGGGTGGCGGGTTTGAGCCTGTTCGCAGAAGCGGCACACGGTGACCATGGTGAAATCGCGGCTTATTTCAACCGGAACATCCTGCCCGAATTGACGCATCTGGCGATGACATCGGTGGATTTCGACGCCCAGATGGGTGCTGTGATCGCGCTGCGCGCGGCGGGCACCGCAGAGGCGCTTCAGGCATTGCAACAGATCGCCGCGGAAACGAAGAACCCAAAGCTCGCGGAGAGATTGAGGGGCGATTGATCGCCACCGCCGTTTTCGTTTGGACACCACGCCGGTTCTGGTAGCGTTCGTTCATGAAACCCTTGGATGAAGATGCTTGGCCGCGTCTGGTCCGGCCGGGAAGCCGGATTTTCATCGGCGGAGGCGCATCCGTACCGTTCGCCCTGATCAAATTAATGTTGAGACAGGCGGATGGGTTCAAGGACCTTGAACTCGTCCACATCCATGGTCTGGGAGAAACGCCGTGGATCGATCCGAGGTATGCCGAAATCCTGCGGACCAATTCGTTTTTCCTAACGCCCGCACTGCGCGAGGCCGTGGAGCGGGGCCAGGCGGATTACACTCCCTGCCCGATGTCGGAAGTCGCCTCGCTCTTTGAAAACGGCCCTCTGCCACTGGATGTGGCATTGATCCAGGTAAGCCCTCCGGATGCGGACGGATGGTGCTCGCTCGGAGTAAGTGTGGATGTGGTGAAACCCGCTGCGAAGTGCGCCCGCACGGTGATTGCACAAATCAATCCGAAGATGCCGCGGACTTGCGGCGACAGCCGGATCTCCATCCGAAAAATCGATTTTTTCATCGAACAGTCCGCCGCTCTTCCCGAAATGCCGCGGGCGTTACCGGACGAACGCCACGCTCGGATCGGCCGCTATGCCGCACAACTCATCGAGGACGGTTCGACGATCCAGATGGGCCTTGGAAACACTCCGGAAGCGGTCGCGCTGGCGTTGAAAAAGCACCGGCATCTTGGGATTCACTCGGGTTTGTTCAATGATCCCCTGATGGATCTCGTCCGCTGCGGTGCCGTGGATTCCTCGCGGAAAAGCCACTGTCCCGGGAAAATCATCGCGAGTCACGTGATGGGAGGACGCCGCCTCTATCAGTTTGTGGATGGCAATACGGACATCGAACTGCACCCGAGCGACTGGGTGAACGACCCGGCCCGGATCGCAAGGAACGACCGCATGGTGGCGATCAACGGCGCGCGAGAGATCGATCTGACCGGACAAGTGGTTCGCGATTCCAGTGGACACCTGTTCTACGGCGGCATCGGAGCCTTGCAGGACTTCATCCGCGGTGCGGGACGCAGCAGGAACGGAAGGCCGATCATCGCGCTCACTTCGACTTCCGATACTGACGGCCGTTCGCGGATCGTCGCGGGACTGGAAGCCGGCAGCGGCGTCTGCACCGGACGCGGCGACGTGCACTACGTCGTCACCGAATTCGGAGTCGCCAGCCTGCACGGGCGCAGCATCCGCGAACGGGTTGCCAGACTGGTGGAAATCGCGCATCCGGACCACCGGGAGGCACTTCTGGCCGGAGCCCGCGTGCGGGGTTGGTTGCCGAAGTTCTTCACGATGCCGCCCACCGAGACGGGGCTCTCTTCAGGTGGCGTGGAAAGCGCTTGGGTGGGGTTCCAGACCCACCGCTTCCTCGTGCGTCCGCTGCATCCGAGTGACATGCGGGCCTTGCAGGAGTTTTTCTATTCCCACGACGAACAAACGGTGCGGTTGCGCTACGGCTACCATCGCGACAGCATGAGCGGTGAGTCCGCCTACAAGCTGGCCGCGGTGGATCAGCGCAAGGATCTCGCGCTGGGGATCTTCGAGGAAATCCGCGGCAGGCAGGAAATCCGGGCCATCGGCCGGTATTATCTGGAAGAGGATGCAAAGCGGGCGGAGGTGGCGTTCGTCGTGCATGAGAAAACCCGTCATCTTGGCATGGCCGGATTTTTGTTAGGTGAGTTGGCGGAGATCGCCAAACGCCGGCGGATTTCCCAATTCTGGGCGAACGTGCTTCCGGACAACCGCGCCATGGCGGGATTGTTCCTTGCCGCCGGCGGCAAGGAAACGGAATCCTCCCCGGATGACGAACGGTCATTCGAAGTGCCGGTGGAGAAGATCCTGCGAACGAGAAAAGGTTTTCTGGAGAGAAAACGCATCCAGCGCCTGGACCGATGAAAGCTAAGCCCCGCAAGGTAGGCATCCATTTCGATGCCATCTACGAGCGCCATGACACCGGCCCGCATCATCCGGAGTCCGCCGAGCGCTACCGGGTGCTCAGAGCGGCGCTCGGCGGACTCCCGCCGGAATTCGTCAGGCTGCCGGGTCGCACCGCCACCGTTGCGGAAATCCTGCTTGCCCACGAACACCACTATCACGATCTCGTCTATCAGGACGCCGAGTCCTTCGCCCACCAACTCCGCACCGGCGACACTGCGATCTGTGAGGAAAGCTATGATGTCGCCCGGGGCGCCACCGGCGCCGTGCTGGAGGCGGTGGATGCGGTCATGAGCGGAGAGGTTTCCTCCGCATTCTGCGCGGTGCGTCCTCCCGGACACCACGCCACGGCGACCCGCGGCATGGGATTCTGCATTTTCAACCACGTTGCCATCGCCGCGCGCCATCTCCAGCAGACACACGGACTCAAGCGCATCGCCATCATCGATTGGGACGTGCATCATGGCAACGGCACCGAGGAGATCTTCATCGAGGACCCGTCCATACTCTACATATCACTGCACGAAAAAGACATCTATCCGCACACCGGTGCCGCCACGGATCACGGACGTGGCGCCGGCGAGGGCACCACTCTCAACATTCCCCTACCAGAAGGCTCCGATGGCCAAGCCGCCCTCGCTGCGTGGGACGCACGGATCAGCCCCGCCATCGACTCCTTCCAACCTGAGTTCCTCCTCGTCTCCGCCGGCTTCGACGCCCGCGTGGACGACCCCATCGGCGACCTCCGCTGGTCCGATGCTACCTTCGCCGCCATGACCCGCCGCTGCGTCGCACACGCGGAGAAATGGTGTGGCGGGAAAATCGTTTCCGTGCTCGAAGGCGGTTACAACCCCCAGGGCCTCGCGTCCGCCGCCGTCGCGCATGTGAAGGCGCTCGTTTGAGTCACTCCGCCAGACCGCGGGCAAAAACCTCGTCTTCGGTGAAAACGATGACCATCGGCCTGCAGCAGACCTCACAATCATAGTCCACCTCCGCGGGCATCTCGTCCGGATGCGGCACGGCAACCTCGAACACCTCGAAACAGGTGGGACACGTGACTTGCGCGAATTCCATGCCCCACCGAAGCACCAATCCCCCGCAGCGCAAGCCCCACCCCTTCACACCCGCTAATTTCCACCCGTCACGGCCCGGTCACACAAGGCAACTGATCACCGCTCACCGTCCACTCCATCCTTGCTCCCCACCCCGGATCCCGAGACTCTGGCCCCGTGATCTCACCGTGGGACGTCATCCAATCCGTGCTCTGGGTCTATCTGCTGATCCTGGCCGGGGTCCTGGCGCGCCGCACCGGCATCATCCCGCAGGAATACGACGAAGCGATCATGCGGGTGGTCTATACGGTGATGATCCCCTGCTTCATCCTCGACAAGATCCTCGGCAGTGACGTGCTGCGCAGCGGCACGGTGGTCATCACATCCATCGCCTGCGGTTTCACCCTCATCCTCTCCAGTATCGGTCTCAGCGCGCTGATCGGCAAACTCATCGGCCTCGGTAAGGGCACCGGCATGCGCACCTTCGCCCTCTCCGCGGGCTCCCAGAACTACGGTTACACCGCCGCTCCGGTGGTCCAGAGCCTCTGGACCACCGCCACCGGCACCGGTGCCCTCGCCGTGCTCTTCGTCCACAACATCGGCGTCGAGCTCGCCCTGTGGTCGGTGGGCGTGATGATCATGAACGGCCGCTCCGGCTTCCGTTGGCGCAAACTCTGCAATGGCATGGTCGTCGGCGTGCTCATCGGCCTCGCACTGGTCGCCCTGCACCTCGACCACTTGGTCACCGGCACGCCGCGGCTGGCGATGAAGATGCTCGGCGCCGGTGCCTTCCCGCTCGGCGTCTTCATCATCGGCTGTACGATCATGTCGATGATCGGTGCCGAACGCCCTTCGCTCAAGGTGCTCACCGCCGCCATGGTCGCGCGCTTCCTCGCGATCCCGCTGCTCTTTATCTCGGCCGCCAAATTCCTGCCTCTCGCCGTCGAACTGAAACAAGTCATCGTCGTCCAGGCCGCCATGCCTGCCGCCGTCACACCGATCATCCTGGCCAAACTCTACAACGGCCGACCCGCCATCGCCGTGCACATCGTCGTGCTCACCACGGTGCTCAGCATGTTCACCCTGCCGTGGATTATTGCTTTCGGGTGCTGGTGGATTGGCCTAGAACCCGTATTGCCATGAATGCCATCGGTGCCCGCCAGTTCCTTCCCGTATCCCAGCCTGACTGCTTGGTCGCTTTCGAGACCGACCGACCGACGCCCGGCCCCAACGACCTGCTCGTCCGCGTCCGCGCCATCGCCGTCAACCCGGTCGACACCAAGATCCGCGCGTCCCTCGGCAACCAGCCGCTCGTGTCCCCACGGATTCTCGGCTGGGACGCCGCGGGCACGGTGGAGGCTGTCGGCAGCGGGGTGACCGGGTTTTCCGCAGGCGACGAGGTTTACTACGCGGGAGATCTCACACGACCGGGTTGCAACGCGGAATATCAGGCGGTCGATTCCCGGCTGGTCGCCCTCAAACCCAAAACGTGGTCTTTCGCGGAAGCGGCGGCCATACCGCTCGTCGCACTCACCGCATGGGAGTTGCTCATTGAGCGAATGGGGGTGGTTCCATTCGATATCGACCCCAAAAACCCTCCTGACACGGAGGACGGCACGAACCAGATTGATTGGATGGATCATTCGAGGAAACCCCTCCTCATCATCAATGGTGCGGGAGGAGTGGGATCGGCAATGATTCCGATCGCACGCATGCTCGGACTCCCCGTTGTCGCGACCGCCTCGCGGCCGGAGACCCGCGCTTGGTGTGAATTGTTAGGAGCACACCACGTGATCAACCATCACGAACCACTCCGCCCGCAGGGCGAGGCACTCGGCATCACCGCGTTTCCCTACATCGCCAACCTCTACAACACCGAACTCTACTGGGCAACCACCGCGGATCTGATCGCCCCGATGGGTGCCCTCGGCCTCATCGTCGAGCCCCGCGAGAAACTCCACATCGGCGATCCGCTCAAAGCGAAGTGCGTTCGCATTGCTTGGGAGTTCATGGCCGCCAGGGCGAAATTCCAGACGCCCGACATGCACCGCCAAGGTGAGATCCTCGATGGCATTGCGAACCTCTGCGACGCCGGCCGTTTTCCGAAAATCCACACCCGAATCTTCGACTCCCTTACGCCCGCCAATCTCCGCGAGGCCCACGCAGCCATGGAAGACGGCCGCGCCCACGGCAAATGGGTCATGAAAGTGAACACCGGAATACAGAAAAGCTGAAAAGACCCATGTTCGCGCACACCGAGACATTCTCCGTTAGAACCCACGGCAAGGGCACCAGCGAGATCACGCGGGACACCGCCGCTATCGTCGCCCGCTCCGGCATCAGGTCCGGCACGGTCACCGTGTTCGTGCGCCACACCAGCGCGAGCCTGGTCATCATGGAAAACGCCGATCCAAGCGCACGCCGGGATCTGGAGATGTTTTTCGAAAAACTCGTCCCGGAGAACACGCCATGGTTCATCCACACAGCGGAAGGACCGGACGACATGCCCAGCCACATCCGGATGGCGCTCACCCGTTCCAGCGAGGTCATCCCCGTCATCAACAGCCGCATGGCCCTTGGCACCTGGCAGGGAATTTTTCTCTTCGAACACCGCCGCACGCCCCATCACCGGGAGATCGCGGTTAGCGTCGTCGGCGAGTGACCCCTGCAAAGCGTTTCCCTCATTCGGCTCAAATATCGATCATGCGCGGAAAGAACAGGCCCTCAGCCTCCGTTTGGTGATGTCATGAGACGCATCATTGTCCTCGCCACTCTTGCCTCCTCCGCCCTCGGCGCGCAGCCGCTGACACTCCACTACGACGAACCGGCCAAGGTCTGGACGAGAGACGCCCTGCCGGTAGGCAATGGCCGCCTCGGCGCGATGGTCTTCGGAGGCGTGGAGTCCGAACGCATCCAGCTCAACGAGGAATCCGTCTGGGCCGGCCCGCCGGTGCCGGAAGTGAAACCCGGGTTCAAGGCCGCCTTCGAACAGGCTCGCGAGTTGTGGTTCGCAGGCAGGGAGGTTGAGGCACAGGACCTGTTGCAGAAGCACATGGCGGACCGCATCTCTCCGCGCAGCCATCAGACGGTCGGTGACCTGACGATCCGGATGAAGACCGACTCCGCTCCGCAGAACTATCAGCGCGAACTCGACCTCGACCGCGCCGTGGCGACCACCAGTTTCACCCTTGATGGCGTCACCCACAGACGTGAGGTTTTCGCCTCGGCACCCGCCAATGTCCTGGTGGTCCGCTGGACAGCGGACCAACCCGCAAGCGTCACCGGAAACCTCGCGCTGAGCCGGCCTGCCGACGTCACGGTGGAATCACCGGATTCCACCAGCATCGCCATGCACGGACAGGCCAGCCAGAAGGGCAAGCACCCCGGCGTCCGCTACCACGGCCTGCTGCGCGCCGTGGCGGATGGCGGCACAGTGAAACAAGGCCCGGACTCCACCCTCGAAGTCATCGGCGCGAACTCACTCACTCTCTATTTCGCAGCCGAAACCAACTACAATCTCGCGGATCCCAAGCAACCTCTCACCAACGATCTGTTCGCCGCGAATTCGGACACCCTGCGCAAGGCGGCGGCGCAAGAGTATCCGCAACTCCTTGCCGAACACCTGGTAGCCCACCAAAAGCTGTTCCGGCGTTGCTCGCTCGATCTCGGGGGCTGGGACGAAGCCAAACGGCCCACCGACGAGCGCCTGGAGCAGATCATACAGCAGGCGAAGTCGGAGGATCTGCCGCCCTGCACGGACCCTGCGCTGTTCGCCCTCTACTTCCAATACGGCCGCTATATGTTGATCTGCTCATCACGCCCCGGCAACATGCCGGCAAATCTACAGGGAATTTGGAATGAAAGCATCGCGGCTCCATGGAACGCCGACTATCATACCAACATCAACCTGCAGATGAACTACTGGCCGGCGGAGGTGACCAATCTATCGGAATCCCATGAGCCGCTCTTTGATTTCATCGAGGCGCTGGTTCCATCGGTAAACACGACCGCCCAAAAGGCATTCGGAGCACGCGGGTTCACCGTCGGTCACACCACGGACCCCTGGCTCTGGACCACGGTCTTCGGCAAGGTCCAATATGGCATGTGGCCGCATGGCGGCGGATGGTGCAGCCAGCATTTCATGGAGCACTACCGGTTCACCGGCGACAAAGAGTTCCTGAAAACCCGCGCTTGGCCGATCCTGAGTGAAGCCGCGCTGTTCTATCTCGACTACCTCGTCAAGGATCCGGCCACCGGCAAACTCGTGGCCGGCCCGGACACCTCGCCTGAAAATCGTTTTCAAATCCCCGGGAAGAAGGAGGTCCTGCAGGTTTCCATGGGTCCGTCGATGAGCCAGGAGATCATCTGGGACACGTTCACCAACGCGCTCGAAGCCGCCGGAGTCCTCGGCATCGACGATCCGCTGGTCGCTGAAATCCGCAACGCTCGCACCAATCTCGCAGCCCCGCAGATCGGGGCCGACGGCCGCCTGATGGAATGGGCGCACGCCTATGAGGAACCGGAACCCGGTCACCGTCACATCTCCCACCTTTTCGCCATCCACCCCGGCCGCCAATACAATCGTCTCGCAGAACCGGAAATGATGAATGCCGCCCGCAAGTCGATCGATTACCGGCTCTCGCACGGCGGCGGCCATACCGGTTGGTCGCGCGCATGGATCATCAACTTCCGCGCGCGCTTCCACCAGCCGGAGGAAGCTTGGCGCAACCTCCACGCGCTGCTCGGAAAATCCACCACACCCAACCTCTTCGACAACCATCCGCCGTTCCAGATCGACGGCAATTTCGGCGGCACCGCCGGCATCGCGGAAATGCTGCTGCAAAGTCACATCGGCGACAGCACAAAAGGCTACCTGATCGAATTGCTACCCGCCCTGCCGCCGGATTGGAAAACCGGGTCCGTCACCGGTCTCCGCGCCCGCGGCGGCTTCGAGGTGGACATGAAATGGAAGGACGGCAAACTCGATGGCTTCCGCCTGCGCCACCCGCAGAATGTGAAAGCCCGCGTGCTCGTGCCAGGCGGCCAGGAACAAGCCGTCAGCGCCGACAACACCTGGCATTGAGTTCACTAGTGCCGCATCCGATGAATTCGGCTCACTTCGAGCTCCCCTCGACAGGCACGATCCGGATTTCATGATTCACGGGTTTGCAGGCGTCGCGCAGCGCCTTGACAAGGCGCTCCCGGGTCCTCTCGGTGAGCGCGACCGTGGCCGCCATATCGGTTTCTCCCTCCGGACCGTGCATCAGGCTCTTGATCTGGCGGGTTTCGTATTTCTGTTTTGCGGCAACGGCGTCTTGGATCGCCAGGAACCCAACCGCTGTGGGCGGATTTACAAAATCCTTCGCAAGGTTGACGCCAGCTGCGAGTTCGTCCGCCGTGTAGTGTTTGGTGTCCTCCCCCCAACTGACCGTGTAGGCCATGGCCTTCGGATGCTCGACCTTGAGAACGAAGCGGTTCAACTCGTCATCGAAAGGCACCAAACCAAGCCCCGCTCGGATCGTATTGTCCTTCGCGACGTCTCCCGGTCCGGAACTCAGCGGCAGCTTGGTGCTGTGCAGCGAGAGGCTTCCATCCGCGCAGGAGATCACCTCGTGGCCGGCGCTGGCGCTTGCCTTATCCCCAGCCTCGTCCCAAGTGATCGTGCCAATTCGACCATCGACCCCCATCGCCTTTAGAAACGCATAAGCCATGATGACATGGCCGGCCCATGCGGGATGAACGCCATCTTTTCCGGCAACTTTGAAACCCTCGCCGAACCGCTTCTTCATCGCCAGATCGGCCAGCAGCATCGGCCGATAGATATCGGCGAATCCGGCGCCCTCTGTCCGCGCCACGTCCAGAGTGATGTTGCGGAATTTCGAGAGTGTGAGATTCAGCTCCTCTTTCGTCCCTGTCGCCTGCTTCACCCAACTCGGCACCGAGTCAATAATGCCCGGAGATCCCAGAATCACCCGGCAGCCGGCGTCTTTGAAGCATTTGGCGACAGCTGTCTGATTCTGGCGGTAGTTCGCGGCGATGGCGTCGTCATAGGGAACGTAGCGGAAATCGTTCATTCCGTAACAAGTCGTGGCGATGGTCGGCTTGAAGCGGAGCACGTCGTTGCGCATACGCATGAGGAACCCCTCCGCCCGTTCGCCGCCCCATCCGAATTGGCGGCAAGAAACCCCCAACTCCGGAAGACAGGCGGTTAGATAAGTCTCGATCAGCACCGAATACAAACGCTGCTCGGTGATGGAATCCCCGCAAATCGCCAGACGGTCGCCATGCTGAATCAATCGTTTCCCGGGCGAAGAAGCAGGCTCCAACACATAGGCGGAAAGCTCTGTCGGCAATTCGGGCGCTTCCCTCCCCACCAGCGTCACGGTCAGTGACAGCAAGAAAAACCAATGGATTTTCAACATGTGCCCACAGCAGACAAGCGCGAGACCGATGACAAGTGCAAATGCGGGAGCGCCTGCTGGACCCGGAAACGGAACCCAGCATCCAATTGACATCGGGTCGGGGACGCCCTCCACTGGGGCCGGATGAACGACCACTCCGAAATCCTCATCGACCTCGCCCTCGCCGAAGACATCGGCGCGGGTGACGTCACCTCGCTGTATTTCGTTCCGGAGGATCGGCTGGCGCGGGCTTTTGTCGCAGTTCGCAAAGATGGCGTGGTCTCCGGAGTGGATCTCGCAGCCCGCGTTTTCACCAAAATCGATCCTGCACTGGAAGTGGAGGTTTTCATTCCGGATGGTAGCCGCGTCAGTGAAGGCGCGCTCGTGATCCGTGTGGAAGGCTCCGCCCGATCCATCCTCACCGCCGAGCGCACGGCCTTGAATTTTCTCCAGCGTCTGAGCGGCGTCGCCACGCTCACCTCGCAATACGTCGATCTCGCCAAAGGCACCCACGCCCGCATTCTCGACACCCGCAAGACCACACCTGGATACCGGTTGCTGGAAAAACAGGCCGTCCTCCACGGTGGCGGAGTCAACCACCGGATGGGCCTCTATGACCGCGCCATGGTCAAGGACAACCACCTCGTCGCCGAACGTGGACCGGAGGCGATCCAATCCGCCATCCAACGCCTGCGGACCGAAAAACCTGGCGTCGAAGTGGAACTGGAAGCCGACAATCTCGATCAAGTCCGCGCTTTTCTCGCAATGGATGGCGTCGATTACATCCTGCTCGACAACATGAGCCTCACCGAATTGCGCGAAGCCGTGGCAACCCGTGGCGAACACGCCGGACCGATGCTGGAGGCCAGCGGCGGAGTCACACTTGAGACTCTGCGCGAAATCGCGGAAACCGGCGTGGATTTTATCTCCGTGGGCGCGCTCACCCACTCGGCACCGGCCCTCGACACCGGGCTGGATTTCATCCCGCTCTGAGCATGGCCATTTCCAATGAATTCAATGGGAGCGCCAGTGATTACCCCGATCCCTTTCGCCTCCTGATACGCGAAACAGCGGAATCGACCAATGACGAGCTACGTGCTCTGGCAGTCACCGGCTCGCCAGACGGCATGATCCTTCTCGCCCTCCAACAAACCGCCGGCCGTGGCCGCCGCGGGGCCGCTTGGTTTTCACCGGCAGAAGAATCGCTCGCGTTTTCCATCCTGGTCCGCCCGCAAGAACCCAAGGCTTTCTGGCCCAGACTCGCCCTCGCAGCCGGCCTCGCGGTGGCGGAAGCCCTTGAATCCTCCGGCCCGGCCACCGGCATCAAATGGCCCAATGACGTCTGGATCGGTCACCGCAAGGTGGCGGGCATTCTCGTCGAAGCCGGTCAGGATTTCGCCATCGTCGGCATAGGAATCAACATCCACACCACCACCTTCCCACCTGAAGTTGCGGAAATCGCCACTTCGTTGAGCCTCGAAACCGGCGTGCAAACACCCCGCCCGGATGTGCTGGCGGCAGTCATCCGCCGTTTCGCGATACGCCGCACCCAAATCGGCGGGACTTTCGCGGATCTGATCGACTCCGTGCGCCAACGCTGTGTCCTGACCGGCCATCGGGTCACTCTCTCCACTTCAAACGGCCCCAAACAAGGGACCGTCGAGGGCATTGCCAAAGGTGGCGAGTTGCTTCTCAGGACCCAGCTCGGCTTGGAAAGCCTGCTTCAAGCCGACGAAGTGCGTATCCTCGAGTGATCCCCGAAAATCCGGTGTTCCAATTCCAGCCATCCTCGCCAGACTGGATTTCATGAAATCACTCTTCTGGTTGCCCGCACTCACCGCGTTCGCGCTGGCCGCATGCGCGGCCTTAAAACCGGAAAAACCTGAGGAGCCAAACGAAAAACCCAAGACAAACGCGCCGACACTCGTTGGCAGGATCGCTTCGATCCCAGCCGACAAACGTTTTGTCCTGATTCAAAGTTACGGAAGCTGGAATATCGAAACGGGATCGATTCTGACCACTCGAGGATCCGAAGAACGCACGGCAAACCTGCTCGTCACCGGCGAATCCCTCGGCCAATTCGCCGCCGCCGACCTTCAGTCCGGCCTCGTGGAAGTGGGAGATGCCGTCTATTCCCGCCATGTCCCCAGACCGTCCGAGCGCTCCAAGCCCACCCCAAAATCTGCGGGACTCCCTCAAAATCAGTAGAAACCCAACACTGGAAATGTTCAAAAAAATAATTAACTTTTGGCGATTTCTTTTCTTTCAATACCTCTTGCCTCTATGTATTTTCAAAAAGTCCCGACCAGCACAGTCCTTGAACTAAAAATATTTGCATTTTAGGGTTGATAACTATCCGCAAACCCGGGTAGCTTCTCTTTCGCAATGGCTGTGCCCCCTTACATGTCCCGAAACATGAACACTACAACCAGCCATAATGAAAACCATGAACGCCTCGGGCGCTTCGGTGAAAGCCGACGCGGACCGTCTTGCTGACTTCGTCCTGTTTACCCAGCGGAGTTGCATTCTGAACCTGTCAACGGAACTCAACAAAGGAAGCGTCTCGTTTCCCCAGTTCTTCCTACTCACCTACCTATCAAGCGAAGAATACCTGACCATGTCCGATATCGCCAAGAAGATGGGCCATTCGACCGCAGCCGCAACCGGCTTGGTGGACCGCCTTGAAAAATTGTCGTATGTCGAACGTGTTCACGCTGCGGAAGACCGTCGCAAGATCATGGTGCGCATCACCCCGAAAGGAGTCGAACTCGTTTCGAAGATGCGCAAGGAGATCGCGAATGATCTGGCGGGTATCCTTGCCGGTATGGATGAGGATCAGGCAGAAACCGTCGAACACACCAAGCGCGCCATCCAAGGCCGCGCGATGGCATGAGCGAAGGTATAGCTACTGACTCATAAACCAGCTTGGCGAATCCTCAGCGCCTCCGTTACCGTCCCCGGGTGACGGAGGCGTTCCCCTTTCTGGCCCCATTGAATGCGATTCCCGGCATCCGCGCCGGATGGGTGGAACGTGTCCCGGACCTGCCGATCACCGGCGATCGGGATGAGGCGATGAACCGACTCCGGCCGATCCATGAAGCCGTGGTCGCAGAGTTCGCCAAACCATCCGCCAGTTGGTGGCGCGCCGAACAAGTTCATGGAAACTCAGTGGCGCTCGTACCGGGCAGCCCGCAAATCATCGCCCCGGATGGCCTGCCAGTGGTCCCCGACGTGGACGGAATGATCACCAGAGAACCCGGAGTGCTGCTAGCCATTTACGTCGCCGACTGCGGGGCCATCTGGTTGGCGGATCGGAGAACCGGAGCGATCGGATTGCTGCATTCGGGCAAAAAAGGCACCGAATCGAACATTTTCCAGCAAGCGCTTGACCGGATGGCGGAGCACTTCGGCACCCGGGCGGATGACGTGACGGCCGTACTCGGCCCCTGCATCCGGCCGCCGGAATACGACGTGGATTTCGCGGCGGAAATCGGCACCCAGGCCAACCGCGCCGGGATCGGGAATTTCATCGACTGCGGGCTCAATACCGCGTCTGATTCCTCGCGTTTCTACAGTTACCGTCAGGAACTGGGACAAACCGGCCGCATGATGGCCCTGATGATCCGTGATTTCCCGCCATGAGCTCCCTCACCCTGCACGCTCCCGCCAAACTCAACCTTTCCCTGCGTGTCTTGGGAAAACGCGACGACGGATTTCATGAACTCGACACCCTGATGGTGAAACTTCCGGGATTGGCGGATCAGCTCGATTTCAAGGAAACCGGCGGATTTTCCTTTCACTGCGATGATCCCGGCATCCCCGGCGATGAGGCGAATCTCGTGGTCAAGGCCGCCAGGGCTTACGAAGCCGCCGCCGATGCTTCCTGCCGATACGCGATCACCTTGAAGAAGAACATTCCTCACGGGGCCGGGTTGGGCGGCGGCAGCAGTGATGCGGCGAGCACCCTGCTCGGGCTCGACCAGCTTCATGAGGGAAAACTCGGCGCAGCGCGCTTGCACGAACTCGCCGCCTCGATCGGATCCGACATCCCGTTTTTCCTGACACCCGGAGCCGCCCGCTGCTCCGGGCGCGGGGAAACGATCGAAACCACCCCCGCCCCGCCTGCGATGCGGGTTCTGCTGCTGAAACCTCGGTTCAACGTGGCCACGCCGGATGCTTACGGCCGCTGGAGCGGGTCCCGGGAGCTTCCCGGAGTCCTCTATTCACCGCAGGAAATCGCCGGCGCTTCCCTTGTCAATGACCTGGAGCGTCCGGTCTTCGGCAAACACCGCTTCCTCGCCGAACTCAAACAGTGGCTTCTTGAACGAAGGGAAACCACCGCCGCCCTTCTCAGTGGCTCCGGTTCCACGGTGTTCGCCATACTGCACGAAGATACGGACGCGGAAGCCCTCGCTAAATGCGCTCGCCACGAACTCGATCCCGGATTCTGGCACTGGGCGGGAACGACCGGCAGCTGATTCCAAAGGGCCCGCCGGAATCGCATATTCTGCCGAAGACGTTGCGGCCCCTCGCTTTTCGAACACCCCATTTGACAAGGGGCATGGGTTTCCACTAGCTTCCCCGCCCCGACGCCGAAGTCGGTCCCCATCCATCATGAACATTGTTGTCGAGAAGCAGCCCAAGTGCGTCGCCACCCTTCGCGTTGAAATCCCTGCGGAAAAAGTCCAAGGCCAGCGCGATCAAATCGTCCGCGGTTATTCCAGCAAGGCCCGTGTTCCCGGCTTCCGGCCCGGCAAGGCGCCACGCGCCATCATCGAGAAACGCTTCGAAAAGGAAATCTCCGAGGAACTCAACGAAGCGCTCTTCAACCAAGCCTTCGATGAGGCGATGAAACAGGAATCCCTCAAGGTGCTCGATTTCGGCATGCCCCGGGACCTGACCACGCTGCCCGACGGCGGGATTTCCTTCGTCTCCAAACTCACACTCGCCCCGGAAGTCAAACTGCCGGAATACAAGGGGGTTTCCGTGACCGTGCCGCCACTCGCCGTGCCTGACGAAGACGTGCAAGGCCAACTCACCGCCCTTCAGGAGCGCTTCGCCGACTTCAAGGACATCGAGGGGCGTCCCGCCGCCATGGGCGACTTCGCCGTGCTCGACTACTCGTCCACCGTCGACGGCAAGCCGACCGAGGAGTTTCTCGGCAAGTCCGCCGGCTACCTCTCCGGACGCGAGGATTTCTGGGTCCGCCTCGATGAAAAAGCATTTCTTCCCGGTTTCGCCGCCCAACTGGTCGGCATGAACGTCGGCGATTCGAAGGAAATAACGATCACCCTGCCGGAGGATTTCCCGGTAGCCGATCTCCAGAACCGCGAAATTGTCTTCAGCACCACCCTCAAGGAATTGAAGGAAGCCATCCTCCCGGCGCTAGACGACGAACTCGCCGCAAAACTCGCCCCCGGCAAAACAATCGCGGAAATCACTGACATCGTCCGCGAGAACATGCAGGGCGAGCGCAAGCGCAAAATCGATGACATGAAGGTTAACCAGATCGTCGCCCACTTCAACACCCTCGTCGATTTCGAACTGCCCGAGGAACTCGTCACCCAGGAAACCCAAAGCCAAGCGGATGCCATGGTCCAGCGTGGCGTGCAATCCGGCATGACCGAGGAGGAAATCGCGTCCCAACAGGCTGAGATTTTCGCCAGTGCCGGAAATCAGGCGATCACGAATCTTCGCACCAACTTCATCCTGCAGGAAATCGCACGGGTGGAAAACATCACCGCCAGTGATGCGGATCTGGTCAACCATTTGGCACGGCTCGCCCAATCCCGCAAGGTGGCACCCAAGAAGTTCATCAAGGACATGCAACGCTCCGGCCGCCTACCCTCCGTTCGCAGTTCGATCGTCATCGGCAAGGCCATTGACTTCCTGGTCGAACACGCAGAGGTTTTGGAGTCCGCTGACACCGCCCTTATCGAAGAATAACATGACCTTCAATTCCATGACTTCACCCGCCCCGCGCAACAGCTACTACGTTCCCGTCGTCATCGAACAGGATGCCCGTGGCGAGCGCTCGTTCGATATTTACTCCCGCCTTCTCAAGGACCGCATCATCTTCATCGGCACACCGATCGATGACTTCGTGGCCAACTCGGTGATCGCCCAACTCCTTTTCCTGCAAATGCAGGACCCCAAGAAGGACATCCACATCTACATCAACTCGCCGGGTGGCTCCGTCACCGCCGGCCTCGCAATGTATGACACCATGCAGTTTCTCACCTGCGATGTGAACACCTACTGCATCGGCATCGCCGCTTCCATGGGTTCCGTCTTGCTCACCGCCGGCACCAAAGGCAAACGCTTCTGCCTACCCAACTCGCACGTCATGATCCATCAGGTCTCCGGCGGCGCACAAGGCACCGCCTCCGACGTCGAGCGCACCATCGGCTTCATGTTCAACCTGAAGAAACGCCTCAATGGCATCCTCGCCCACCACACCGGCAAGACCATCGAGGAGGTCGAGCGCGACTCCGACCGCGACAACTACATGACCGCCGAGGAATCGGTCGCCTATGGCCTCGTGGACAAGGTCCTCGAAAGCCGCAAAGAACTTCCGGACGCCGTGGCAGCCTTGACAGAGGACAAGAAATCCAAGGACTGATCCCCAACTCATCACCACGACCCCATGGCCCGCGCTTCAAATCTGACGATGTGCTCCTTCTGCGGAAAGAGTCACTCGGAAGTCAAAAAACTCATTGCCGGCCCGGGGGTTTATATTTGCAACGAGTGCATCGAGGTCTGCTCCAACATCCTCGAAAAGGAACTCGGCGGCACTCCGTCCAAAGGAACCACCAGCGCGGAGAAACCCGGCTTCAAAATTCCCTCCCCTGCGACGATCCTCGCCAGACTCAATGAATTCGTGGTCGGTCAGGAGAACGCCAAAAAGGTGCTCTCCGTCGCCGTTTACAACCACTACCAGCGGCTCCGCCAGGATCAGGCCAAACTCGACGACGAGTTCAAGGACGTCGAAATCGAAAAGTCCAACATCCTTCTGTTAGGACCAACCGGTTCCGGAAAAACCCTGCTCGCCCGCACGCTCGCCCGCGTGCTCGACGTGCCGTTCTGCATCGTCGACGCCACCACCCTCACCGAGGCGGGCTACGTCGGCGAGGATGTGGAGAACATCATCCTGCGCCTGCTTCAATCCGCGGATTTCGACGTGGCGCGCGCCGAACGCGGCATCATTTATGTCGATGAGATCGACAAGATCGGCCGCAAGACCGAAAACGTCTCGATCACCCGCGACGTCTCCGGTGAGGGTGTCCAACAGGCGCTTCTCAAAATCCTTGAAGGCACCATCTGCAATGTTCCGCCACAGGGTGGCCGCAAGCATCCGCAGCAGGAATACATCCAAGTCAACACCGAGAAAATCCTCTTCGTCGTCGGCGGAGCCTTTGTCGGACTCGAAGACATGATCCGACGTCGCCTGGGCAGCAACACCCTCGGTTTCCACGCCAGTGGCGACGAGGACAAGCTCAACGACCCGTCGGTGAATATTCTTGAAAAGGTGCAACCGGAAGACCTCCTGCACTTCGGCCTCATTCCGGAGTTCATCGGCCGCCTGCCCGTCATCTCCTCCCTGCGGAAACTCACCGAGGACGAACTCGTTTCCATCCTCACCGTACCGAAAAACGCGCTCGTCAAACAATACGGCAAACAACTCGCGATGAACGGCGTAAAACTCCGCGTCACCCGCGACGCTCTGCGCGCCCTCGCTGAGGAAGCGGTCCGCCGGGGCACCGGTGCCCGCGCCCTGCGCTCGATTTTCGAACGCATGATGCTCGAAATTATGTTCGACATCCCGTCCCGCGATGATGTCGAAGCCGTCACCATCAACCGCCAGGTCGTGCTTGGTGAGCGCCCCCCGAGCATCCGCCGCAAGCGTGCCAATCGGGACGCCGCGTGAGTTTCAAAACGTCACTTTTCCGGTGACATCAACGGCAGGCCTTCCCTGGTTTTCTCGGAGAAATCCGGATCGTCATTTGCGGGCTTTCATACAGTTCGCTAGCCATCCGGACGTGTTCTAGGAAACTTTCCTTCGTAAAAGGCGCGTTGAGCCGATAGATACACACCTCCTCGCCCTTGCGGTAATTGCTCCGCACCCGGATCACAGCCCGGTCAGTCTTCGCGTAAGGCATGAGCGCCACCTCAGCCTTCCAGCCTCAATACTGGCGTAGCTGAAGAGCCAGCCACCACAACATGACAAGAGCGGCTCCTGGCACGATCACCAGTTTCGATTGCAAGCGGAGCAACATGAGGATGAGTTCAAACGATGGCAAACGGATGGCACGGACCACCACGGGACCATTAGACGCCCTTCCGCAGAATAATCGATGCTTGCAAGCGCCCCCGATTCTGCTAGCTTACATTCTTGCTGAATGGTTGGCTCGGCAACAGGCCGGTCCTGTTCATTCTGCTTCAACAACCAAATCAGACCAAACATCATGAAAATCACCACACTTGCAATTGCAGCCGCCGCCATTTCCTTGTTCGCAGCGTCCTGCTGCCCCAGCGCTCCGGCTCCGGCACCCGCCCCGATGACCTCCTCGAAGTAATCCGACCGATCTCAAACGCCCGGTCTCTCCCTGTGAGAGCCCGGGCGTTTTTCGTAGCATCGCCCGGCTCGGCCATGCCCGGAGAGATCTTCCGTGGTTTGCGGAGCCCTCGCCATGATGGCGGCCGAACGGATGTCCGCCCTCATGAGTTCCCTCGCATCCCTGTTCAACAGTTGCGCCACACTCTTCACGATTGATGTCTATCAAAAACTCAGGCCCGGAAAGTCGGAACGCCAGTATGTGACAGTCGGACGTGTGGCCACCGGCTTCGTGGTTCTCGCAGGCTTGATCTGGATTCCCATCATGAAACAAATGGCTGGTGGCGGGATTTACAAATACCTTCAGCCGGTTCAGGGCTATCTTGCCCCGCCCATCACGGCGGTCTTCCTGCTTGGCTTGTTTTGGAGACGGATCAACGCGACCAGCGCGTTCTACGGACTCGTGAGCGGCTTCGCCCTCGGCATGGCCAAGCTGATCATCGAAGCCACCGTCTCGCAACAAGGCCTCACTGGCGGCCCGCTCTGGGTCATCGCGGAATTCAACTTCCTTTACTACTCCGGCGTCCTGCTGGTGGTCAGCACCGCCAGCATCGTCGCCCTTTCATTCCTGACCGAGCCCCACTCCAAAGCGAACACCAAGGGCATCACCTGAGGCGGACTGTCCCCACACGACAAGCAACTCATCCGACAAAGCTGGAATAAGTGGGATGTTCTCGGCACCGCCGTGTTGCTTGGGCCCGTGGTCGGCATGCATCTCTACTTCACCGTCTGGCTGGACTGAATCTCAGGCTGGGTGCCCCCCACCATCCCCGCCTTTCAAACGATCTTGAGCCGCGCCAAATCTTGAGTGTCAATCAGGCCGACGGGTTTCCCGCAGCCATCCAGCACCACGATATCATCGATCCGGTTCTGCCCCAGCGTCCGCAGGACTTCGACGGCCAGCGCGTCGGACTGCACGGCAATCGGATTGCGCGTCATGAGTGAAACCACCGGCTTTCCGCCAAGCAGCGGATCGATCCGGAATCCCCGCGCAAAGTCGCCGTGGGTGAAAATCCCCGTGAGGCCGCCATCCCGATCGAGAATCAGGCAGGCCCCGGCGCGAGCACGGTTCATCGCATCCAGCGCCGCGAACACATCGGCGTCCTCCGTCACCGTCGGCAAAGCCTCGTCCGATCGCATGATATCCGACACCCGCGTGAGCAAGGCGCGCCCGAGCGATCCGCCCGGATGAAACCTAGCAAAATCCTCTTCGGTGAAACCTCGCGATTCCAGTAGCACCATCGCCAACGCGTCCCCCATCACCAGCATCGCGGTGGATGAAGAGGTCGGCGCGAGATTCAGCGGACAGGCCTCGCGCTCCACCGAGGTGTCGAGGGTGACCTCGCTGAGACATGAGAGTGTGGAATCCGGCTTCCCGGTGAGTGCGATCACCTTAACCTCGAAACGCTTAATGAACGGCATGAGATCGAGCAGTTCACGGGTCTCGCCGGAATAGGAAAGCGCCAGTACCGCGTCGCCGTCAGACAGCAGGCCGAGATCGCCGTGCAACGCGTTTTGTGAATCCATGACCACGGCAGTGGCACCGGTCGAGTTGAGTGTCGCCGCGATCTTGTGCCCGATGTTCCCCGACTTCCCGACCCCGACCACTACCACTTTCCCACGCTGTTCAAGCGTCTTCCGGAGCACGGCAACCGCCTCCACGAAGTTTCCGTCCAGTAGGCCCGCCATCCGGCGCAAGCCATCAATTTGCGTCTCGATCACCCGCCGCGCCCGTTCCAGAGAATCCATACGCCATGACAAGCCCGGAAAAACCCGCTTGGCAAGCGCGGAGGCACGCCTTTCCTCTGGCCATCGGACGCTTGGGTTGGCAGCATCCGGCCATGAAAAGCCTGCTTGCCGCCGTGTTCACCATGAGTCTGCTGTGGTCTCAGGGACTGGCCACCACCATCATGGTAGTGCCAATTTTCGAACCCCTGAGCCTGCACGGCACAGACGGTGACGAGGCGATCTCAGAAACCGGGGAGGCCCTGCAAGCTTGTGTGATGTCTCGCCCGATGGCCATGACGGGGGCCGCCCCGGAAGTCCTCATCGACGCGATCCGCAGCCCGCATTTGATTCCAACGAACAATCCGAACTACAAAGTCCAGGAAACCAACCTGCTGGTACTCACCAACATCGGCATCAGCGGAGAAATGACCACCGAAGGCCTGACCGTGCGCCTGGATGTCGCACAACTCGGTATTCCCGAAGAAGTCGACCTCACCGCCCGCCAGATCCTAAATCTCACCATCGTCGCCATTCGGAAAACACTCGAGGTCTATCAGGCCCCTCAGGAGGACCCCCTCACCGTCACCCTCGTCATTGAAGGAGCCGACGAAGCGAAAGCCGGCCTGCGCGACCTTGCGGCCCAATTCGTGATCGGCGAGCCCCCGGCGGAAAATTGAGTCCGCGTTTTGCCTTTCCAATCGGGGTGCAAATCCCGTTTCATCTGCCAGCCACCACCACGCATGCCTGACCGTCCACAAGATCCCCGCCCCTTCAAACGCGCCATCCTGAAACTCAGCGGAGAAGCCCTGCGCGGTATCAGCTCCCGGGACAACATCTCGCCGGAAATCGTCGACCGCATCGCCTTGGAAATCCGCGAGGCCGTGGATGCCGGTCTTGAGCTCGGCATTGTCGTCGGAGGCGGTAATTTCTGGCGCGGTGCCAGCGCCTCCGCCCGCGGCATGGACCGTGCCACCGCGGACTACGTCGGCATGCTCGCCACCGTGATGAACGCGCTCGCCCTTGAAGGCGCGCTCTCCCACCACGGCGTGAAATGCGTCGTCCAGTCCGCCATTGAAATGAAAAACGTGGCGGAAACCTTCATCCGCCGCCGCGCTGAGCGCCAACTCTCGGATGGCAAGGTGGTCATCTTCGCCGCCGGCACCGGCAACCCGTTCTTCTCCACCGACACAACCGCCGCCCTGCGTGCCAGCGAAATGGGCGCCGACGTCATCCTCAAGGCCACCCAAGTGGATGGCGTCTATGATTCCGACCCTCGGAAAAACGCCGAGGCGAAGCGCTACGAGAGCGTCACCTTCCACGAGTGCATTTCCCAACGTCTCAACGTGATGGACACCACCGCGTTCAGCCTCTGCATGGACAACCACATCCCCATCATCGTCTTTGATCTAGCACCACACGGAAACCTCTCCCACGCCCTCCGCGGCCAACCCATCGGCACGCTCGTCCACGGCGAATGAATCCCACATTCAAAATCAACCATTCAAAATCTTATGGATCCAGACCTAGCCATTCTCGACGTTGAAGAAGCCATGAACAAGTGCGTCGAGCATCTCACCCACGAATTCGCAGGCGTGCGCACCGGCAAGGCCAGCCCCGCACTCATCGAAAACATCGATGTCCACGTGCAGGCCTACGGTGCAGTTTCCAAACTCAAGAGCCTCGCCGTCATCAGTTCGCCCGAGCCGCGCATGCTCATGGTCCAGCCATTCGATCCCGCCACCACCCGCGATATCGAGCGTGCGATCCGCGAGTGCAAACTCGGTCTCAACCCTGCCGCCGCGGACCGTTCGCTGCGCGTCCCCATCCCCGAACTCTCGGAAGAACGCCGACGCGACATGGTTAAGCTCATCAAACAACTCGCAGAGGAGGCCAAGGTCCGCCTCCGCGCCGCCCGCAAGGACGGCATGGACGCAGCTAAGAAAATGAAGGCCGCCAATGACATCACCGAGGACGGCCAGAAGGATTTCGAAAAGGAAGTCCAGGACCTCACCAACAAATTCACCAAGCGCATCGACGAACTCTCCGTCGCAAAAGAGGCGGACTTGATGAAGGTGTGACGGAGTGGCTGTTTCCGAACTGCCATCCCAAGGGCAGGTGGCTTTCCGCAGTCCGTCGCTCCCCCACATCCCACGTGGGAGCCCGGACCAATGGACAAATGCCCGGCTCAGGCGGTGATTTGAGACCACCTGTGCCGCCGGGGACAACCACCAGAAACTTTAATCCGTTGCTTGCCCAACGGAAACAAACTGAAGCTTGGGGCCACTTTTCAGAAGCCCCGGCTCATCCGCCTCACTCCTTCTTGTGCGCGTGTTCCAGCGCCGCCGCCACGAACCCCGAGAAGAGCGGGTGCGGGTGGTTCGGCTTGGACTGGAATTCGGGATGAAACTGCGCACCGATGTAGAACGGGTGATCGGTCAGTTCGACGATTTCCACGAGACCTTCCTCGGCGGAGACGGATGAAATCACGAGACCACATTCCTGAACGCGGTCCTGATAGTCGGAGTTGAATTCGTAGCGATGGCGGTGGCGCTCCTGGATGCGGTCCTTGTTTCCATACAGGTCAGAGGCCCTGGTGCCGGCGAAGAGGATGGACTCACTGGAACCGAGACGCATGGTGGCACCCATGTCCTCCACCCCCTTCTGCTCCTCCTGAAGGCAGATGACCGGGTTCTTGGTGGCCTTGTCGAACTCGGTGGAGTTGGCGCCTTCAAGGCCGCAGACATTGCGGGCGAACTCGATGGTCGCGATCTGCATGCCGAGGCAGATCCCGAAATACGGAATCTTGTTTTCGCGGGCGTATTTTGCGGCGAGGATTTTACCCTCCGTGCCCCGGTCGCCGAAACCACCGGGAACGAGGATACCGTCCACATCCCCGATGATCTCCTTCGCGCTGTGATCCTCAATCGCCTCGGTATCGACCCGGACAATCTGCACCTTGGTGTCGTGATGCGCTCCGGCGTGAATCAGCGATTCGTAGATGGATTTGTAAGCGTCCTGAAGCTCGATGTATTTGCCGGCGACCGCGATGGTCACCTTATGCTTGGGATGAATGACGCGCTGCACGAAACGCTCCCAGTTCTCAAGCGCGGGCGAAGGCGTGTGACCAAGACCTATCTTGTCCACCACCAAGCGGTCGATCTTGTCGCGGCGGAGGTCGAGCGGGCACTCGTAAATCGTGTGGTCCACATCACGGAAGGCGACGACATTCTTGCGTTCGACGTTGCAGAACATGGCAATTTTTTTCCGGTTGTCCTCGTCGAGGTCGGTCTCGGTGCGGCAGATGATGATGTCGGGCTGGATGCCGAGTTCGCGGAGTTTGGCGACGGATTGCTGGGTCGGCTTGGTTTTTGCCTCACCGGCGGCCTTGATGTAGGGCAACAGCGTAACGTGGATGAAACAGACGTTTTCTTTGCCAACTTCGAGCGCGAACTGCCGCAGCGCCTCAAGAAACAGCAGGCCTTCCATATCGCCGACGGTGCCGCCGATTTCGGTAATGAGTACATCCACGTCCGGGTTGTTCTCGGTGACGAGGCGGATGCGGTCCTTGATCTCATCGGTGACATGCGGGATGAACTGCACGGTTTTTCCGAGATACTCGCCGCGGCGTTCCTTTTTGATGACGGAGTCAAAGACCTGGCCGGAGGTCAGGTTGTTCATGCGGGAAAGCACGCCGGAGGTGAAGCGCTCGTAGTGGCCAAGGTCGAGGTCGGTCTCCGCGCCGTCGTCGAGCACATAGACCTCGCCGTGCTGGTAGGGCGACATGGTGCCGGGATCGACGTTGAGATAGGGGTCGAATTTCTGCATCAGGACCTTGAGGCCGCGGGCTTCGAGCAAGGTTCCGATGGAGGCTGCGGCCAAGCCTTTGCCGAGTGACGAGACGACGCCGCCGGTGACGAAGATGTATTTCATAAAGTGATAAGTGTGCAGTGATCAGTGAACGGTGGCCAGAAGGCGTTCGATTTCGAGAGCTTGTTCGGGAGTATCAACACCGGGCGAGGTGTCGTCGGTGAGGAGGACTTTGATGAAGGCCCCGTTTTCAAGGGCGCGGAGTTGTTCGAGCGATTCGGCTGTTTCCAAGGGCGAGGGCGGCCAGGTGACGAAGCGTTCCAAGAAACTCCGGCTGTAGGCGTAGATGCCCTTGTGCCGCAGGACGGGCAGGCCTGCCACGGCATTGCGGAAAAACGGCAGTGGCGAGCGGGAGAAATAGAGGGCCCTGCCGTCCAACGCTGTGACGACCTTCACGACGTTCGGATCCCGAACCGCGGGGTCGGCGGGGTCGAGCGGATTGGCGGCGGTGGCCATGTCGAGTGCCGGATCGTTGGCCATGGTTTCAGAGAGCCGGTCGATGAGAGCCGGATCAATGAGCGGTTCGTCGCCCTGGATGTTCACGATGTGGGTGGCCTGCGGCACGGCGCGCAGAGCCTCGGCGATGCGGTCGGTGCCGGTCGGGTGCTCGGGGGAGGTCATCACGGCTGTGCCGCCGAAGGCGATGACGGCGTCCCGAATGCGTTGGTCGTCAGTGGCGACGAGGATTTCATCCAGACGGGAGCATCGTCGGCAACGCTCCCATACATGCTGGATCAATGGCTTTCCCGCGATGAGATGCAGGGGTTTTCCGGGGAAGCGCGTGGAGCCCCAGCGCGCCGGAAGGACCCCTAGAATGTGAGTGATGAGAGAGAAATGAGGCACGCCTGCGGAAGGTTGGGCGAGCGTAGGACAAGGAGTTGCCGCCGGACAAGAGCGGTTTCGGAAAAATCATCCCCAGGTCATCGGTGCCGCCGCCCCACCCTTGGCGCGGCTCCAATTTCGAACCCCTCTCGATTTCGGGATTCCATCCCCGCCGTTTTTCCGATAGAAAACCGTCAATGGCAAAGGGCTACGAACTGCATCAGGCACGGATGATGGCGTTGCAAGGGATCGGCAAGGACCTTGCACGGCGCGCGAAATCCAAATGCGAACTGACCGGAGTGTCGGGAACTCCGCTCCGTGCCTATGAGGTGCCCCCAGTAAGCGAGCAGCCGGACATCGACCGCACGCTGCTCGTTTCCGAGGAATGCTATCAGGCGTTGGAGCACCCTTCGCGCCTCGCCGGGCGGAGCTGGCAATGTCTGGCCGGGGCGGTCTGGAGCGAGATTCCCGCCGTGCAGGTGGTCGCGTGGAGAATGCTCCGCGAACTGGCGAAACGCGAGGACTGGGCCCGAGAGGTTCTCGATGAAGTGTTTCTGGACCCGGAGGTGGAGAAATGGGCGAAAACCGGAACGCCGTGAAGCATCCGGAGTTTTTCGCCGCAACTTCGGTTATTCCGCGCGGTTGAATGACCCATGTTGAGCGCTGATGCCGCCGCTATACCCGTTTTTCTGAAGATGGAACACCCCCTCACGCCAGCCCAAGCCGACGAGGGATCCCTCGACCATGCGCTGATGAAACGCATCGGCGCGGGCGATCATGCGGCCTTCCGGGAACTGGTCGAACGTCATCAAAACGCCGTGATCGGCACCGTGGCCAAGATGCTTGGCAACTCCAGCGACGCGGAGGACATCTCGCAACAGGTTTTCCTGCGCGTCTGGCGCCACGCCAAACGCTACCGACCGGACGCGAAATTCACCACCTACCTCTTCACCATCACCCGCAACCTGGTGTTCAACGAAACCCGCCGCCGCAGCCGGAAAAAAGAGGTCTCCGCCGACGAGCGCGAGGAGAACTCCCACCACCTCATCGAGGACCGCCCGGACCACCAACCGGACGCCGAGGTGCTACAAGCAGAGCTCCAGCGGGCCGTGGACGAAGCGATTTCCGCGCTGCCCGATTCCCAGCGCATGGCGGTGATTTTGCGGCGCTATGACCAACTCCCCTACGAGGAAATCGCCGAGGTACTGGGCCTCTCCATCCCGGCAGTCAAAAGCTTGCTTTTCCGCGCCCGCACCGCTTTGCGTGAAGCGCTCAGCGGATATTTGGAACCCTGAAATGCGGATTGCCAAGGGCTTCCACGGAAGCTAGGTTCCCTGCCCGGTCGTCGCCCAATCAGGGCCCGTCCGACCAACCGACCTCTTCACCGCAGTGGGATTTCTGGACACCCTAAAACGCTGGCGCTTGGCCCAACAGGGTCTTTCGTCTGGTAAAAAGCGCCGTATCCACAGTGAAAACCCGATGATTCAGGTACTGGAGGACAGTTGGTGGGTGAAACTGGCGCTCTACGCCACCTTTGCGGTTTCCTGCGGAGTGCTCGTCCTCAAGTCCGCGCCCGGCACCTCGTTTGCCAACGAACCGCTCAAGGGTGCCCTCTACGGCTTGATCATCGCCATCACGGCGATCGTGATGTTTCAAGTCAGCTTGCAAACCTCCTGCCGACGCAACAGCCGCGTGTTTCTGGTGCTGGGCGGCTTGGCAGGGCATCTGATCCTGGTGCGCTTGGTCATGGGCTTGGTGGATTCCGGCAACATCCCCGTCGTCTACCGGTTCTTCTTCGTGCCTTTTGCCCTCGCCCCCATGCTCCACGGCGTGCTGCTCGGTCGAGCGGTCGGCGCGTTCTCCGCCATTTTCGTCACGTTGATTGGTTGCCTCTTCGTTCCGCAGGGCGAGGCCCTGAGCTACATGATTCTGAGCCTCGTCGCCGGCGTGACCAGCGTGCTGCTCGCCCATGAGGTCCGCAAACGCCTGCAACTACTGCAAGCCGGCATCTACGTCGGTGCGTTGACCCTGTTGCTCGGACTCCTGTTGGGCAGTCTGGATATCAGCTCCGTGTTTGGTCCCAACTCCATGGATCACCTCGAAGTGCTCGGAAAAGGCAGCTTGGCTGCCTTCGGCACCGCAGTGCTGACCGCCCTCCTGATCAGCGGACTTCTACCGATATTCGAAGGTTTTTTCCAACTCACCACGGACATCAGCTGGCTGGAACTCAGTGACTTGAATCACAAACTTCTGCGCCAGATGCAACTTGAAGCCCCTGGCACCTTCCATCACAGCCTGGTGGTTGCCTCACTTGCCGAGGCGGCTGCCGAAAAAATCGGTGCGAATGCTCCAATGTGTCGGGTCTGTTCGTATTTCCATGACGTCGGCAAATTGAAAAAAGCCGGCTACTTCATCGAAAACCAGCACGACGGCGGCGAGAACCCTCACGATTCACTGACACCGACGATGAGCGCCCTCGTCATCATCGCCCACGTCAAAGATGGCGTCGACCTCGCCGTCAAACACAAGCTCAACCCCCGGATCATCGATGTGATTCAGGAACACCACGGTGACTCACTCGTCGCCTACTTCTACCGCCGCGCGCAGGAACAGAAGAAGCTGGAACGCGATAAAGTCGATCGCCGCCTCGAAAATCCGGAAGACCTCCCGATGATCGACGAAAAGAACTTCCGCTACCCCGGCCCGCGCCCGCGCACTCGGGAGAGTGGCATCATCTCCCTCGCCGACACTGTCGAGAGCGCCTCCCGCACCCTGCGGAAACCCACGCCAGCGAGAATCCGCTCGCTCGTTGACGACCTCGTCCGGGCGAAGATTCATGACGGCCAACTCGACGATTGCCCGCTCACGCTTCAGGAACTCGCCACCGTCAAGGACAGCTTCGCCGGCACCTTGCGCAGCATGTTGCACAGCCGCATCGATTACCCGAAGGACGACGACCGCTCGACCCTCACCCCCAAACCCTCCTCGCCCGACCGCGACACCACTGAAGGTGGCCGCGTGATCGTCATGCCCAAGCGGGCGTAGATTCCACCGGGAAGCTTCCTCATGTCGCTTGAAGTTATTGTGGGAAACCACCAGGAAACCACGGAAATCCCCGAAAACTGGCTCACTGTCCTTGAATCCGTGGCCAACGAGGCGGCGGACCTCGCCCTCGTGAATGCCGCCTCTGAAGACTCGCCACTCTTCCATCTCGCTACTCTGGAAGTCGCCCTTGTCGATGACGCCACCAGCGACCGGGTCCACCGGGATTTCATGGACATCGAAGGGCCCACCGACGTCATCACCTTCCACCACGGGGAAATCGTCATCGGAGCCGAAGTCGCCGAGCGGCAAGCCACCGAACACGGCGAACCCCTCGCCCGTGAAATCCTCCGCTACCTCGTCCACGGACTGCTCCACCTCGCCGGCCATGAAGACGCGCATCCGGACGAACGAAGCACCATGGAAAACATCCAGGAAGCCATCGTCGCGCAATTATGGACCCCCGGCATGCAATCCCTCACCGGTGACTGACGCATCGGGCTCCATACCGCACCTGTTTCATGACCACCGGAAAATCCACCGCCCCCGACACCCGAATCAACCACTCCGTCTGCAAGTGGTGCTACGACGACATCCCGCTCGAAGACCTCTGCGTGGCCGCCAGGGAAATGGGCCTGAAATCGATCGAGTTGCTCATGCCCTCGGAAATCCCCACCCTTGAGAAACACGGGCTCACCTGCGCCATGGTTTCCTTCCCCACCGGGACCACTCCTGCGGGAGTCAAGGTCGGCCGTATTGAGAAAGCCTTCAACCGCCCGGAGCATCACGACACACTGGTGGAAATCTATGAACCGCACCTCAAGGCCGCGGCCGCGGTCGGCGCCAAACAAGTCATCTGTTTTCCCGGCAACTGCGAGGGCATGAGCGGGGAAGAGGGGCTCGAACACTGCGCCACCGGACTCAAGCGCCTCCTTCCCCTTGCCGAAAAACTCGGCATCACCCTCGTGATGGAACTTCTCAACTCCAAAGTGGACCACCCCGACTACATGTGCGACCACACCGCCTGGGGCGTGGAACTCTGCAAGAAGATCGGCAGCGGAAACTTCAAACTGCTCTATGATATCTATCACATGCAGGTCATGGAGGGCGACGTCATCGCCACCATCCGCGAACACCACGACTTTATCTCCCACTACCACACCGGAGGCGTCCCCGGTCGCAACGAGATCGACGAAACCCAGGAGCTCTATTATCCCGCAATCATGCGCGCCATTGCCGACACCGGCTACACGGGATTCGTCGGCCAGGAGTTCGTCCCGAAGCACTCCGACAAACTCGCCAGCCTGAGACGAGGCGTGGAGATCTGCAGCGTCTGACCGGGCCGTCCGTCACAACCGGAACGCACTGCGGTTCCTCAGCACGCTTTCGAACGCCGGCTCCGGTTGACAGAGGCGCTTGATGAGATCATCCCAGATTTCGCGGCCCTTGAGGATTTCCACCTCGATGCGCAGGAAATAGACGGGAACGTCAACCGAGGACGGCCTCGGAAAACGAACCGCGTCCTTTTCCGTTGTAACGATCATCTGCATGTCGCGCTCAACGCAGCGCTGCATGAATCTCTCCACATCCCTGGCCCCAAAGCGGTAGTGGTCGGCAAAACGGCGTTTGATTTCCACACGGGCGCCGAGTTTCTCCAAAGATCCCTCGAAAGCCTCGGGCACGGCGATGGCGCTGATGGCCCCCACCCATTTGTCCTTCAGGAAATCCAGCGGCTTGCGCTCGCGGGTGAAGACGTTTTCCAGATGGATCGGGCCGTGGGTGCACTCGATGATTTCCGCAGTGCGGTTATATCGGCGGATGCGTTTGATGAGTTCCTCGTTGGAACGCCCGTTGCACTTGGTGATGAGGATGTAACTGGCGCGGCGCAGGTTTTTCGGCGGTTCGCGCAGGGTTCCACGCGGCAACAAGGCCTCGGTTCCGAACGGCGCGCCGGAATCGACGAGCACGATGTCGATGCCGTGGGCGAGATCGAGATACTGCATGCCGTCATCCAACAGCAAGGTGTCGGCATTGAGATGCTCGACGGCGAAACGACCGCCCTTCACGCGGTTCTTGTCCACCACCACCGAGACGCCATCGAGGTTCTTGGCGAGCATGAAGGGCTCGTCACCGGCGAATTTGGAGTCGAGCAGCAAGGCCCTTCCGGTGGAAACCACCTTCGGCATGCGCTCGGCGGGAATCGGCCGGTTATTCGCATCCTTCCAGTTCTGGGGCCTGTCGAGTTTCTTGCTTTTATAGCCGCGGGAAAGGATCGCCACGTTTCGTCCATGATCCCGTAGCGAGCGGGCGAGTAACTCGACCACCGGGGTTTTCCCCGTGCCTCCGACCGTGATGTTCCCGACCGCGACCACCTGGGTGCACAGGTAATGCTGGGGTTTCCAACCGCGGCGGTAGCGCCACAGGCGAAGCTGAACGAGGCCCCGGAAGACCCCGGAAAGCGCCCGCATGAAGAAGCGCATCAACGCCGCCCGGAAGCCCTTGGCGCGACCAAAGATCACATCCGCTCCCCAGCGTTCGAGTTCTTCGATCTGCTCCTTCATCGTGCGAACCGACGATGCCCCGCGGACAAGCACCGGATCAAGCGCCAAACCGCATCACCCCCGTTCCCTGAAAAAAGTTTCCGCAATCGCAAGCGCCACTGGCCTCCGGGCTCCGCGGATGCTATCGAGCGCCATGTTTCGTTACGGCAAATTAGCGCGCCAAGCCGTGTCTGCGATCAGCTATCTGGCGGAAAACCATGGCCCGGACAGCCCGCCGGTTTCCTCTTCGGAGGTCGGACTGGCGCGCAAAATCCCGGCGACGCTCGCTGCGAAACTCCTCAGCCAGATGTCCGGCGCGGGCCTGACTCAGGGCACGACCGGCCCGGGCGGCGGCTATCGTCTGGCGCGACCACCGGGCGAAATCCCCCTGTCCGAGATAGTCGCGTTGTTCGAGCGCGGCATGGACGAACTCCCCTGCCCTCTCGGCGAGGGCTGGTGTGGCAGCGGAGACCCCTGCCCGCTTCACAACGATTTCCTCAAGCTGGAGGAAAACGGCCGGAAGTTTCTGGAACAGACGACTCTTGCGGTATTCGCGAGGGGGTCCGGCGCCGAATAATCTTCTCCGCCTCCCGTTTCCGGACAACATCCGGCCCATGAACGATTCGATTTCCTCCCTCACTTCCCGCATCCAAGCCTTCGTGGATGCCCGCGAATGGCGCCAATACCACAACCCGAAAGACCTCGCCGTGGCGATCTCCGCCGAGGCCGGCGAACTGATGCAACACTTCGTCTGGCAGCAGGCAGAACAAATCGAAGACCGCGTGCGCAAAAACCGCGACGAAATCGCCTCGGAAATCGCCGATGTCGGCATCCTGCTCTTCGAATTCGCGGACAACCTCGGCTTCAAACTCGGCGACGTGATGGCGGACAAAATCGCACACAACGAGGACCGCTATCCGATCGCAAAGGCCAAGGGAAACAACCTGAAGTATTCGGAACTCTAAGAGGCGGCCTGAAAAATGAGGAGCGTCGATATTTTATCGACTGAGTGGGGCCGACATTTTGTCAGCTATATCGGAATCCCTGCACCGGATGGCGGACAAAATGTCCAACGCACTCAGCGTTCAAAATGAACGCGCTCCCTTTCGCGATTTTCCCAGACCGCCTCTAAGTGCTGAGCGCGCGGCGGGCGAACCACTTGCGGGTCTCCTCCGCCCACAGGACGCTGCTGGCCAGCGCGCCGATCAGGAAAATGTGTTCCGCTGGGATTGGAGTCGTGTGGAACAAGCGGTTCATCGGTGCGGTGTAAACCACGGCGATGTGCATCAGGTTCGCGAGCACCAGGCCACCGAGCAGCCATGGGTTTTTCAAGATACCCAGGCGCAGAGCCGAACGGGTGGGACTCTCGCAGTTGATGGCGTTGAACCACTGGCAAACCGCAAGCAGGGTGAAGGTTTCGGTTTGCACCAGTTCCAGCGGAACGCCGGTTCCCAGACGCCAGATGAAATACCCGAGCGTGGCCGCCACCGAAGTGGGAACCATCACCGCCATGCGCCGCAACATCAGCCCGTTGACGAGCGGATCGCCCGCATGAATGGGTTCACGGTCCATCTCGTCGCCCTCCGGCCCCTCCATGACCAGATTCACCGTCAGCGTGCCTTCCGTCACCAGGTTGATCCAGAGGATCTGGACGGCGGCCAGCGGCAGCGGATAGCCCAGCCACAAGGCACCTAACAAAACAATGACTTCATCAATGGATGTTGCGAAAAGAAACAGCAGCAACTTGCGGATGTTCCCGTAGATCAGCCGCCCCTGCTCCACGGCATCGACAATGGTGGAGAACCGGTCGTCGGTGATCACGATGTTGGACGCGCTTTTCGCCACCTCGGTGCCGGTGATGCCCATGGCCACCCCCACATCGGCGCGAGCGAGCGCTGGAGCGTCGTTCACGCCATCGCCGGTCATGGCCACCACGTGTTTTTGTGACTGAAACGCCTCGACGATCCGGAGTTTCTGGGCCGGATGGACCCGGGCGAAGACGGCGATGTGGTCGAGATCGGCGACGAGATCCTGCTCGGGCATTTCCTCCAGTTCACGACCGTCCACGGCGCGATCCCCTTCCCTCGCGATGTCGAGCATGCGGGCAATCGCAAATCCCGTCGCCTGATGGTCGCCGGTCACCATCACCGGCCGGATTCCCGCCGCACGGCATTCCACCACGGCGGCCTTCGTTTCCTCACGCGGCGGATCGATCTGGCCGACGATACCCAGAAAAACCGCGCGGCCTTTCAGCGGCTCAAACCCGGCGGACTCGTCGATTTGCGCCCCCTCCAACATGGCGAATCCTAACAAACGCAGAGCTTGTTCCGCAAGTTCCCCGGCGGATTGGAGAATCGCCTGCCGTCGGCCATCGTCGAGCGGCAGCAGGTGCTCGTTGTGCCTGAGGTGGCCGCAAAGTGGCAGAATCCACTCAGGAGCGCCTTTGATGAAAACGCGGCAGGGCTTCCCGGTGTGGCCGTTCTGGGTGGCCATCAGCTTGGCGGCGGAATCAAACGGGATCTCCGCCCGGCGCGGCCACTCATGGCGGAGTTGCGGAGGATCAATGCCACCCTTCATCGCGAGGGCGAGCAAGGCGGCCTCCGTCGGATCACCCAGTGCGCGCCAGCGGGAATCCTCCACGTCCGGCGGGACGAGTTGCGAATCGTTGCAGAGAACACCGGCTTCCAGAATGAGGCGAAGGGCGGCATCCTCAGGCCCGCCATCGGGTGTCAGATCACCGTCAGGCGCATAGCCGGAACCGGAAACGGCCACCGTCCGCCCGTCCGGCAACAACACAGTGGTGGCCGTCATTTCGTTACGCGTGAGGGTGCCGGTCTTGTCGGTGCAGATGATGGTGGTGCAGCCGAGGGTTTCCACCGACGACAGCGAGCGGACGATGGCACCGCGGCGGGCCATGCGTTGCATACCCACCGCCAACGCGATGGTCAGTGCGACCGGCAATCCTTCCGGCACAAGTGAAACCATTTGGCTGATGGCCACCATCAGGATGTCCACCATCGGCATTCCCCGCAGATATCCCGCGCCGATCACCACGGCGAACAGGAAGATAGCGGCAACCACGAGCGTGCGGCCGAGTTGCTCCATGCGGAGTTCGAGCGGAGTCTTGGGTGGCAGCGCGGCAGCGGTGAGGCTCGCGATCTTTCCGACCTCCGTGCCGAGCCCGGTGGCCACGACCAATGCCTTGCCCCGCCCTGCGGTGATGTGGGTTCCGGAATAGACCATGTTGCTGCGGTCGCCTAACACGGCGTCCGCGGACAACGAATCGTTCTGTTTGTGCACGGGCAGGGATTCCCCGGTGAGTGCGGCCTCGGCCACTTCCAGAACACGGGCCTCAATCAAACGGGCGTCCGCCGCAATCGCGTCACCGGCGGCCAGAATCATGACATCCCCCGGGACCAATTCCTCCGCATCAATCGAACGCGCGGCCTCATCCCGCAGGACGTTCACCTTGAGTGCGGTGAGTTTTTTCAACGCAGCCATCGAGCGTTCCGCACGATCCTCTTGGAAAGCCCCGATGATCGAATTGATTAGCACGACGATGAGAATGACCCATGAGTCCTCGTGTTTTCCGAGCGCGAACGCGAGCACCGCCGCCGCGAAGAGGATGTAGATAAGCGGACTCTGGAACTGGTGGAAAAACACGCGCCACACCGGCTTGCGATGTTCCTCCGGCAGGGTGTTGGACCCGTATTTCGCAAGGCGTGCCCGGGCCTCCGTCGCCGTGAGTCCATTTGCGGAACATCCGAAGTGGGAGAGGATTTGCTCCACGGACAAGGAGTGCCAAATCGGCGGAGGGGGCGGGTGTTCGTCACTCATGGCAACGCGGGGGCGGAGATCGGAAAGCGACTTTCAGTATAAGGGCGGAGGCAAGCGCCCGCCACCCGCAAATCGCCGACCGGGCAAGCGGCAATGCGGAGCGACCGCCTCCGGCCGGCTTCACGCTCGCAACTTGAGCCGTCAAAATCTCGTCGCATTGACTGATTTTCCCTGTTGCCAAACGCCCGGGTCGCGGTTTAGCTTCCGCCCGCTGCGGGGCAAAACGCCTCCAAAAGCCTCATAGTGTAATGGTAACACCCCGGATTTTGATTCCGTTATTCTAGGTTCGAGCCCTAGTGAGGCTACTTTTTTCCGGTCGGTCGTGTGAACCGAATCACAGGTCTCCAAACCGAATCCGGAGGACGCCTGCTTGAGATTTCCGTCAAACTGGCCTACGGTGGCCTGTTGATCCGGGCGGAAGCAACCATCCGCCCATCTGGTGCATGAACGGGATCCGTCAGATCGCGTATTTTTCGATGGAGATCGCTCTAGAGTTGGAAATGCCAACCTACTGCGGTGGCTTGGGAATGCTGGCGGGGGATATGCTTCGGGCTGCGGCCGACGGCCAATTGCCGATGGTGGGTGTTTCGCTTTTACACCGAAAGGGCTATTTCCGCCAGAAGCTCGACCATGAAGGCACGCAATCCGAAGAGCCCTGCGAATGGAAGGTGGAGGATTTCGTCAAGGAACTCGCACCCCGGGTCCGCGTCAGCATCGAAGGACGGGCCGTGCATCTCCGGGCATGGCAATATGACGTGAAGGGAACCAAGGGTGGCATCATTCCCGTTTATCTGCTTGATACCGATCTGCCGGAAAACTCCGAGTGGGACCGACACCTCACCGATCACCTCTACGGCGGAAACGAGTGGTATCGCTTGTGCCAGGAAATCGTTTTGGGAATCGGCGGCGTGCGCATGCTGCGGGCTCTGGGCCATACCGGTCTCTCCCGCTATCACATGAACGAGGGCCATGCCGCCTTGCTGGCGATGGAACTGCTCGACGAACATGCGGCAGATGCCGGCCGGGCGGGTTTCAATCATGAAGACGTGGAGGCCGTCCGGCGCTTGTGTGTGTTCACCACCCACACCCCCGTGCCCGCCGGGCATGACAAGTTCCCGCTCCACATGGTCGTCTCCGCCATGGGGCGCACTGAAGTGACCGAGATGCGGGAAGTGTTCTGTTGTGAGGGAGAACTGAACATGACCTACCTCGCGCTGAACCTGAGCCACTACATCAATGGCGTCGCCAAGAAACACTCCGAGATCTCCCAGCGGATGTTCGCAGGCTACAAGATCCACGACATCACCAACGGAGTCCACGCCGCCACCTGGGCCTCGCCACCAGTCCAGCGCTTGTTTGATCGCTTCATTCCCGGCTGGAGAGAGGACAACTTCAACCTCCGCCACGCCCTGAGCCTTCCGGCCGCGGACCTGTGGGATACCCATGCGCAAGCCAAGACCGCGCTGCTCGGCCGGGTGAACATCGAGACCAACAGCGGCATGGAAGCGAACGTCCTGACCTTTGGATTCGCGCGCCGGATTGCGGATTACAAACGAGCGGACCTGATCTTCCATGACCTTGAGCGGCTCAAAGCGATCGCCCGTAATGTGGGAGCATTCCAAGTGGTGATCTCAGGCAAGTCCCATCCCGGAGACCCGGTGGGAAAGGAGACCATCCGCAGGATTTTTCGCGCGATCGATGCGCTGAAGGGAAGTGTCCCGATCGCCTACCTCACGGATTACGATTGGGAGCTCGGCCGACTGATGACCGCCGGTGTGGACGTGTGGCTGAACACACCGCTGCCACCGATGGAGGCCTCTGGAACCAGCGGCATGAAGGCCGCGGTCAACGGCGTGCCGAGCCTGAGCATTCTTGACGGTTGGTGGATCGAAGGCTGCATCGAGGACACCACCGGCTGGGCGATTGGCGGCGCGCCCACGAACCAGGATCCCGCGCAACGCATGAATCCGGATGCCGAATCGCTCCACGACAAGATGCAATACATCGTGATTCCGCTCTACTACCGGGAACGGGAGAGGTTCATTGATGTCATGCGCCACGCCATCGCGCTGAACGCTTCGTTTTTCAACACTCAGCGGATGTTGATGCAATATGTCCTGAATGCCTACTTCGAATGAAGCCAGTGGAAACCGGTCAGGGGCGACGGTTCGAAACCGGGAGATGTTTGTGGAACCACCCGGCACTCAACTCCGCCATTTCCTCCAGCTTGCCCGGCTCCCCGAACAAGTGCGATGCCCCTTTGACTTCCACCATTTGCTTCGGGCAGGTCAACCGTGGCAGAGCTTCACGATTCAATTCCAACCCCACCGTGTCATTTCCACCCACGATCAACAGAGTCGGACATTTCACCCGCGGCAGCACTTTAACCGCGAGGTCCATGCGTCCGCCGCGGGCAACCACGGCAGCCACCTTGGACTTGGCCTTTGCCGCGGCGATCAGGGCTGCCGCCCCGCCGGCGCACGCTCCGAAATAGCCCATCGGGAAATCCTTGATGTCTGGCTCGGCCGCCACCCAGCGGGTCACTTCCATAAGACGCTTTGCCAACAGGTTCGCATCATGTCGGTATTTTTCGGTGGCCTCGTCCTCGATCTCCTCCTCTTCGGTTAGGAGATCACACATCAGGGTGCCCACACCGCACGAGCGAAGAATCCGCGCCGTGTGACGGTTCCGCGGATTGTTCCGACTCCTGCCGCTGCCGTGTGCGAACAGCACCAACCCGATCGCCTCCTCCGGGATTTGCAGGTCTCCCAATAAAAACACATCGCCTGCGGGAATCCGGATGCATTTGTTGATTCCTTTGACCGGCCCGGGATGATTCCTGACATTCATTGCAGCAATTGGCGTTTGAATTACGGATGCGTTGCGGGAGGCATCGTCAATCATGGAGGTGGGACGATTTCCTCAATCCACGCCACCCCGTCTATACCGATCAACCACCCGATGGGTTTGTCAACCGATTCCCCGATTTGCGTCCCACTGACACGAAGGTTTTTTCCCCGCAGGGGGGTCGCCACCAGAAATGCGGCATGCCGCCGGGCGGTTCAGGATCCCGCTTGATTTATTAAGTTTCCCGAAATATTCTCCGATCCCGAGTCCGAGTCATGGTGAAGCAACGAAGCCAAAAACCCGCAAAGCAAGCGTTGAGCAATCAGCGTCGACAGAGGATTTCCTTCGCGGCGGTCCTGAGTTCCGCGAGTCACCGGGCACATGAGCAGGCGAACCGGCGGAGTGGCCGCCGCCAACTGAAATCGGTGCGGGCGGCGATCGCCGCCACATCGATCGAGGATCATGCCGAATCCGTGGAATGGACGACGCGCCTGATGCGGTGGCTGATGGGGTTGATCCTGCTGCCGCCGACGTGGGTGACGACGTGGACGTTCTTCTCGCGGTTTTCACGTGCCACGGTGGACCAGGGATTCTGGCAAACGGCGGAGTTCTGGTATTTCGCGACCGGTGCGCTGGTCATGTCGGGGTGGTTCTTATCCGGCCTTGCGCAGCGGATTTTCCTTTATCCGTATGTGCTCGGGCATGAACTGACACACGCGGTGTTCGTCGTGCTCTTCCGCGGCAAGGTGACGGATTTTCATGTCAGTTCGGAAGGGGGGTACATCACGACCAACAAAACGAACCTGGTGATCGCCCTCTCGCCATATTTCGTGCCGTTCTGGTCGGTGATCTGCGCGCTTTCCTATGGGGTGTTGCGGCTTTCCACCCAGCTGCAACCGGGATGGGATCTGGCGTTCTACGCGGTCATGGGATTCACCTGGACCTTCCACATGGCATGGACCTTGTGGATGATTCCCCGCGATCAACCGGACCTGAAGGAAAACGGGACCTTCCTCTCGCTGGTGGTGATTTATCTGGCGAACCTGCTGGTGCTGGTGGCCTTGTTGTGCGTGGCGGAAGAGGCACCGCTACAGAACACGCGCGAGTTTGCGATGGAGTGGCTGCGACATGCAGCGACATGGGGGGACGTGGTGCTGCGGTGGTCCACGAGCGCGATCTCGGAACTGCGGGCCTTCGGTAAGTTCTGACGCCACCGTTTTCCGGGTTGCCATCAGCCTCCGGCGGGGAATGCTCTCCACATGATCGATTTGGATTCCAACGCAACCACGCGACTGCTGCCCGAGGTGCTAGAGGCGATGTTGCCATGGCTCCGCGACGGCTATGCGAATCCATCGGGTTCCTATGCGCAGGCGAGACTCGCGCGCAAGGCGATCGAGCAGGCCCGCTGCCAGGTGGCGGAACTGATCGGCGCGGAGCCGGAGGAAATCGTGTTCACCGGCGGCGGCACCGAGAGCGTGAACACGGCGCTGCGCTCCCTCGACTCGCTGACCGGCCCGGGAATGGCGGTCGTCTCGGCCATCGAACACAGCGCGGTGCTGCGCACCGTGGAAAACCTTGCCCGCGAGAGCCGGCTCGTGGCGGTGAACGCCGGAGGCCGGTTGGACCTCACCGGCCTTGCTGCCGGTCTTGAGCATGCGGCCTTCGTTTCCATCATGGCGGCGAACAATGAAACCGGAGTGATCCAACCCTTGCAGGATGTGGTGAAAATGGCCCACGACCGGGGACTGCCAAGCCACTCGGACGCGGTTCAGGCGGCAGGCAAGATTCCCCTGAACGTCCGGGAAACCCGCCTGGACCTGCTGTCGCTGTCCGCCCACAAGTTTCACGGGCCCAAGGGCGTGGGTGCCCTCTATATCCGCCGGGGATTGAAATTCCAGCCCCTGCTGTGGGGCGGCGGACAGGAGGGTGGACGCCGCAGCGGGACGGAAAACACGGCGGGCATCGTCGGCATGGGAGCTGCCGCCGCCTGCGCGTTGCGCGATCTCGCCAATCCGCCGGAGACCACGGTCGGCACCGTGCGCGATGCATTTGAAGCCCGGATTTTAGCAGAACTGTCCGGAATCACGGTGAATGGAGACCTCGCCCACCGCCTGCCGAACACCAGTCATCTGTCATTCGAGCAATGCGACGCCGCCGGGCTGCTGATTCTTCTGGATGAGGCGGGCGTGGCTTGCTCCGCCGGCTCGGCGTGCATGACTGGCAAGCAACGGCCATCCCATGTCCAGCTGGCAATGGGCATTCCCGAGTCACGAGCCAGAAGCAGCCTGCGCATCAGTTTCTCCCGGCTCAGCACGCTGGAGGAAGCCATGGCGGCGGTGGACGCGGTGAAAAAAGCGGTGAAAAAGCTCCGGCGCGTACAGGGTCCCGGCGTCGGCCCGGTGGTCGTATACTCGCCTTGAGCGGTCGAACCGCGAACGCGGATGAACGTTACTTGCTGGGGGCATTCACGCGTTTCCGCTCCTTCATCCAATCGAGCGCCTTTTCAGCGCGGTCAGCCACGGCGGCGTCGTCGAATTCCGTATAACCCTCGACCAACTTGAAGGCCCAGTCATCGTCGAAATTCGCCAAGCTCTGGATGATTTTCATCACTTCATTGCGGGTTTTGGCCTGGGCGTGAAGTTTCGTCCAATGCTCTTGAACGGCAGCGGGTTTCCGAGTCGCGGCCGGGTCGGACATAAAGCGCAGGGCGGAATCAAAGACCCGTTGGCGAAATGCGAGATCGGTGGTGGCGGCAAGAAATTCGGTCAGCATGGTGAAGGCTGAATCGTCAGTCGATGATCCGAGCGCGACGACGGCCGCAGTTTGATCACCGGCGTCTGTGCTCTCGAGCGCGTTTTTAATCACCCCCAGTGCTTTCGGGCCACCGCAACGCCCCAGAAGACGCAGCAAGGCATGGCGGGCTTCGCTGTCCACGCTGTTTTCGTAGGCCGTCGAGATCTTCACCGTGAGCCCACCGCGGTTTTGACTCTTCCTGATAATTTCCGCCAAGGTGTCCTCAGCGGCCTTGCGCACCTCCGGTTGGCGGGAACTCATGACCACTTCAAGAAACGAGTCGAACTGCTCGTCTCCGGCCATGAAACGGACCGCCTGCAAGGCGGCCACTGCCGCACGGGTATCCGTGGTGGAACGCGCAAACGCCATCAAGGTCGGCACCACCGCCGGGTTTTTGCGCATGCGCAGAACGTCGCGGATGAGAATCTCGCGGACATCCGGGAGCATTTCACGCTTGGTGGCAAACTCGGCGATGCGGCCGTCGATATCGGTGCCGTCCGTGGCCTTGGAAAGCAGCAAGGCCTTGTAGATAGTCTGGCGTTGTTCGACGACGCCGGTGTTAGCGGCAGCTTCAAGCAGGATTTCGAGTTGGATCTTGTTGACCGGAACCTCGGTGGCATCGCCTTTGGCTGCCTCGGTGATCATCAGGTTGTATTGTCTCGTCCGGCTGTTCTGGGCGCTGCGATTGATCAACATCCATACGAGCAGAACCACCAAAATCCCCAGCACAGCGGCGATCATCGTCTTCGCCGCGGTGGAGAGTTTGCGTTTCCCCTGCGGAACCACCGGAGTGACCGGCGGGACATGGACGGTTCTGGCCGCCGTGACAACCGGGGCGGGCTCCTGCTCCGGAATCGGCTGCGGCGCGGTGTGAACGCTCGGTTTCGATCCTTCAGGGGGAGTCAGCGGTTGGGGCGCGGTCTTGGACATGTTGGACTCCGACACTTCCTCCGGAGCCGGAGCGCTCTCCAAGGCGGGCGAGGCCGGCCCGGTGGAAGGAGCCACGGAACCCTGAGCCTCCTGAGCGAGGGGAACCTGCCCGGTCTCCGGACTGGCGGAGGCCACCGGCACGCTAGAAGTGGCGGGCGAGGGCTCGGAACCGGGAATGATCAATCGCGGTCGCTTCACGGCATTGGCGGCCGCCGCCGTGCCGAGGCTCATCGTGGGATTCGGATTCTTGTCGTTTTGCAGGAAAACCGAAAGGGATTCCCGGGCGGACCCCGGACGATCCTGCGGCAGCCGGTTGATCTGCCACATGATCCAGTCACAGGCCCACATAGGAATGTCCGAGCGCAGTTCCTGGATCGGTTTGACTGTGTGATGGAGGTGGGCGCCCATGACTTCCGCTCCGGTCTCGCCATTGAACGGATAGATACCGGTGAGGGCCTGATAGTAAACGCAGCCCATCGAATACAGGTCCGACCGGGCATCCAGCGGGACGCGCTCGAATTGCTCGGGAGCCATGAAGAAAATCGACCCAAACACCGCTTCAAGGGTTTCGAGTTCTTCCTTCGACTGGGATTGGGTGAGAGTGGCCAAACCGAAATCCACGATCTTCACTTGGAATTTTCCCGAAGGAAGCCACGTGAGCATCAGGTTCGAAGGTTTCAGATCACTGTGGATCAGATCGAGTTCCTGAGCGGCGATGAGAGCCTCCTGGGTCTGCATTGCGAGTTCGCGGAAGTCCGGCCATGTCAGCGGCGCGTTCTCAATCAATTCATCAAGGGTTTTTCCGCTGATCAACTCCATGACGACGTAGGGCCCGTCCTCGTCCGACCCGACGTCGTAAATGGTGACGATATGCGGGTGCTGAAGCGAAGCCAAGGCCCCGGCCTCCTTGATGAGCTGCCGCGTCGACTCTTCCTGAAGTGCGGGGTCTCCGGCACTCTTTGCAATGCGTTTGATGGCAACTTCACGGCTCATCCGCGTGTCATAGCCCTTATAAACGGAGCCAATGCCACCCTGTCCAATTTTCCCGCGGATTTCGTAGCGCTCTTCCATGATTTCGACGTGCCAGAGAATGTGCGGATTGGAGACCGGCCGCAATCACCAAAAACACCCCGTCACGAGGCGGCGCGCTCGATTCTTTCTCTGCGATAGAGCGTGGGCGACAGCCCAACAATGCGGGAGAAACTCCGGTTGAACTGGGACAACGACTGGTAGCCGATTTGAAAGGCGATTTCGGAAATCCTCGCCTCGGGTTTCAGCAACTCGCGTTTCGCCCAATCGATACGGCAGCGGTTGACGTAATCGGTGAGTGTCAGACCCGAAGAGTCTTTGAAAAGCCGGCAGAAGTGCGACTCGCTCAAACCGGCTTGGCGGGCGACCAGCCCCAGAGGCAACGGCTGGTCGAGATTCGCATGGATGAATTTACGGGCCTTGGCGATGGCAGCCGGTTCACTGCCCTCTTCGATGATGGCGAGGGAATCCGCGTGTTCGCTGAGTTGCTCGGCAAAGCTTTGCAGCAAGGTGACCATGCTCTGGTAGCGCAGAGGCTCGACAAAACGGGTCTGCATATAGGCGGCCCTGAGGTTTTCACGGGAATCCTTGCCCAAGGTCTTGCGGCCAATCGCCCCGAGGAGCTTTTCAAACTGCTCTTCGGACGGGATTTTACTGAAGACCTGACCGGTTTTCAGGAATCCGATGACCGAAGCCCCCATCTTGACCGGCACTGCGGTGGCGCAGAGCCCGGCGAAGCAATGGCAGGTGGAAGGGCCGTTGACCTCCGCCTCGTTCATCAAGCGGCGGTTGGTTTCCACACAAGCCCCGCATGCGCTCTCGCAAAGGTTCAAAGCCTCACAGAACGGGCTCCGGTTGATCTTCTGATCATCCAAGCACCACCCTTCCGGATCAGCGGAAACGAGGCGCAACGGCAACCCGGTCGCGGTGCGGAAAGCTTCCTGGTACATCTTGTAGCGATCCGAATTCGAAATCCGTAGAAGCAGCGAGTTTTCGAACTCCTGATGGGGCTGGCTGGCGTTTGAAATCATCGGCGTTGAGGAAATCCGCGCGAAGCTAATGAGCATCCATGCGGAATTCAATCATTGTTCGAGAATTTCCTCCGGGAAGTCGCCACGACGATCAGAATCGAAGCGATGGAGCTCAGCGGCATCAAAATCGCAGCCAGCAGTGGGCTCATGTGTCCCGCCATGGAAAACGCCACAGTTGTGAGGTTGTAGAGCAGGGCGAAGCCGAAAGTCGCCCTGACCGCCAGCGCCCGCGCGGTCGCCGTGCCCAGCAAATCCGGAAGAAACTCCAGCCCGGCACCCAGCGTAAAAAAGTCCGCTTTCGACTCCAACAGGCTACGATCCACCACCGGCGTGCCGGTCACCAGCGAAGCGTCGAACGCGAGCGAATCGTTGGCCCCGTCGCCGAGATACAGGGTATCCTGCTGATCGAGAGCCTTCACCCGGGAGGCTTTTTCCTCCGGAGAAAGCCAGCCGATCGCCTGCGGCCCGGGAATTCCGAGCGCTTCGGCCATCAACCGGACCTTCTCAGGGTGGTCGCCGGAAAGAATGTGCAGGGAGAGTCCGGACCGTTCCAAGTTCCTGAGCGTCGCCGCCGCGCCCGGCCGGAGGGATTCGCGAAAGTGGAACGACGCACGCAAGGTCCCGTTTTCCCGGAGTTCGCTGCCGGAAGATTCCGCTGGGGAACGCCCCTCCCCTTCACCCGACCACCCGGCCTTGCCGAGCGACCAGTTTCCGCCCACCACACCAAGTCCTGGAAACTCCCGCGTTTCAGCATCGCCGTGTCCCGCCAGCAACTTCTGGCCGCGTGAACCCAGAGCCTCCAACAACGAGCGGGATACCGGATGCAGCGAACCCCGTGTCATCCTCGCCAGCGCCAGCGCCGCCGCATCGTCTAGCCCGGAAACCGCCTCCGGATTTTCCAACACCGGGCGTTCGAGCGTCAGCGTCCCCGTCTTGTCGAACACCACGCGCCGCACCCGTCTGAGCCGCGGCCACAACGACGCCGACCGCACGAAAACCCCCAACCGCTCCATCGCGGAACCCGCCAGATCGTCCGCCAGCGGAATCGCCACGCCGAGTGCGCAGGGACACGACACCACAAACACCGAGATCATCGCCTGCGCCCCGGTCAGCCAATCGCCCCGCCACGCCCAGAAACCGAGCGCCACCGCACCGAGCGCCAACACGACGAGTAAATACACCCGCAGCACGCGGTCCAGCCCCGGCGAGCCCCGGTCACCACCCGTATTCGCCGTCAGTTTCGCCAACAACGAGTCCTCCCACCTCTCCCCCGCCTCCACCACTGCGGGCGTGCGGCTCAACAAAATCGCCCCGCCCGGCAGCCGCCCACCTGCGGAAAACCGCAGCGGATCCGCCTCTCCGTGAATCCACTCCAAGGAAAAGTCTGCCTCGCCCTCGGCAAGCACGCCGCTCACCGGCAACGCCTGCCCGGGGCCAAGCCGGAATTTCAAACCTGGCAGAATTTCCTCCCGACCCACCGTTTTTTCCGGGTCATCCGCGCAGGGCACCGCTTCCGGCACCGGCTGCTGGCGCATCAAACGCCGCCGGTTCCGCTCCACCGCCGAGGTCTGCAAATACCTCCCGCCCAACATCAGAAACACGAAAATCGAAACGAAATCAAAATACATCAAGCGCTCGCTGCCCGCGACCCAACCGGCGATCGATCCCGCATAAGCCGCCACCAATCCCAGCGCAATCGGCAGATCAATGTGCAGCGAACCCGCCCGCGCCGCCCGCCATGCGCGGTCCATGAAATACCCGCCGCCCACCAGCATCGACAACGTGGCGGATAGAAACGCGACCAACCGGAACAACGCCGCGAATTCGAAATCCGCCGGCATCCCGAGATAGCCCGGCAGCGAGAACACCATCGTGTTCAACGCAAACGCCCCGCAAAGCCCGAGCCGCGACGCCAGCCTCCGGCGTTCGTGGTCGCCGCCCGCCATACCCGCCGGGGCCGCCACGTAGCCGAATTGGCAGAGTTCGCGCAAAAACACCTCAAGCTCGCATTGCTCCGGCACCCATTCGAGATGCAGCCGCCCGCTCGATGGATTCGCCGCCGCCCGGATGCTCCCCGGATGCCTCGCGAACAGTTTCTCCACCAGCCACACGCATCCGACACAGGAAATCCCCTCCAGCCCGAGATCCAGCCGCGCCGCATCGCCGCGGTCGGCCGCCTTGACCTCTGCGGCCGCCACCTTGGGTCCCAGCCACGAAAAATCGTGTTCTTCAAACGGTCGGCTGCGCACCGGAGCCACCGCCAGCCCTTGTTTCAAATCGTAGAATTGCGCGAATCCCTGCTCGGAAATCAACTCCGCCACATACTCGCATCCCTTGCAGCAAAACCGCTCCCCCCCCGCTCCGGGTGAGAACTCCGTTCCGCAATGTTCGCAAGTCACCATGTGCGCTGACCGTGGCTCGCGATGCGCCACGGGCAAAGCGAAAACCCCTCCTCATCACCCCTTGCGCATTTCCCCGGCGCTGCTAGTTTGCAATCGGGCCGAACCCCCCGCTCCAACATGACGAACACTCCATTCCAAGATCCTCGCGCCAGTGATCTGCTCTCCCGAGTCAGTCAGGATGTTTCGCTGCTCCGCCAGGACGTCGCCAACCTATTCACTCACACCACGCGCCACACGCTGCCGGAAGGCGCGCGCGGGCTCGCGGACACCGCCAGAAACCGCCTCGCCAACGGCAAACTCCACACCGCCGAACATCTCCGCGCGCTTCGCAATCAAGTCAACCAGCCCGCCGCGGCATGGGCCGGTGGAGCCTTGGCTATCGGACTCATCGCCGCAGGCATCTATCTCTTCTGCAAAAGCGACTATTGCGGCGAACGCTGCGAGGACGAGAGCGAGGATTCGTGAAACCAACTCTTCACTCCCAGTCCGGCCGCTCCGCCTCAAACTCCATCGCTTCACCCGTCCGCGGGTGCTTGAACGCCAGCTTCCACGCATGCAACTGCAGCGGTGGCGCATCGACATCAAGCGTCTGGGTGTCCCCTAACAAGCGTCCCGGCAGGTAGGAGGGATCTCCCACAACCGGATACCCAAGATGCCACAAGTGAATCCGGATCTGGTTGGTGCGACCGGTTCCCAGCACCGCTTCCAACACCGCCGTGCCATCGTCCCGCCGCTCGATCACCTTGAAATCAGTCCGAGATGCCAAGCCGCTTTGCTCGTCGATTTCACGACTTCCAAGCGCACCTGGCTCCGCCGAGATCGGGGCATCACAGAAAAACTCATCTTCCGCCGGATGCCCGCTCGCGCGGACCAAATAGCGCTTCTCCACCTCCCCCTCGATGAACTGGCGTTGCAGCATCCGGCAGAAATGCCGCGTGCGGGCGAAGAGCACGATGCCCGTCGTGTTCGCATCCAGCCGGTGCACGGCGCGCGGGATGTGCGGCGGATCGCAGGCGAGGTTCATCAGGTATTGTAGCGTGTTGCGGTGGAAGCGCCCGCTCGCATGCATCGGCAACGGCGCGGGTTTCCTCACCACAATCAAGGACTCGTCCTCGTAGATCACCCGGATGTCCGTCGCCACCGGCGGCTCCACGTCCGGCGGGAACACCTGCAGCACCCGTTCGCCCGCCCGCACGACGTGGTCCTTGCCGCGGACCACGCCACCATAGTTCATGAAGCGCCCGGCATCGCAACGCGCCTCCCACTCCGCCGGTGAAACCTGCGGAAACAACTCGACCAACACCTCCAGCAGCGGCCGCTTGTCATGACTCGCCGGGATGTTCACCGGCCGGCGGTTTTCTTGCGCCACCGAGCCCGGCAGCGGATCGCTCACGGCGCGCAGTTTCGCCTGCCGCGAGGCGATGCGTTCTGCAAGCTTCTCCGGCTCGCCCTTGAAGCAATGCGGGCAACTCTTCCCCCGCACATAGCGCGGGTCCTCCTGATCCGTCGCATCCAGCGGAGCCAGACAGGTAAAACACACCGAGTGATCGCTTTCGCACAGCGCGGGATCCACGCCCACGCGCCGGTCGAAGACGAAACAATCGCCGTCATAGTGGTCGCCGCCGCATTCCTCGAAATATTTCAGGATGCCGCCGTCGAGTTGATAGATGTTTTTGAAACCCTCCATCTCCATGAACGGCCCCGCCTTCTCGCAACGGATACCGCCGGTGCAGAACATCACCACCGGCTGGTCCTTCAGTTCCTCCGGCAGCTTTCTCACCGCATCGGGAAAGCCGCGGAACGTCTTGATATCCGGATCGATCGCCCCCCTGAAGGTTCCGAGTTTCACCTCGTAGTCATTGCGCGTGTCCAACAGCGTGACCGGCTTCCCCTCGTCGAGCCAGCGCTTCAGTTCCCTCGCCGCGATCTTCGGCGACGTGTAATCCGCCGGCCGCACCGCCTCCACGCCGAAGGAAATGATCTCCTTCTTCAACCGCACCAGCATCCGGTTGAACGGCTGGGTCTCGCTCAGGCTCACTTTCGGGGTGAGATCTTCAAGGCCGGGGATGGCTCGGAGTTTCGCCAGTAGCTTGTCGACCGATTCCGCCGCACCGGCGACGAACAAATTGATGCCCTCGGTGCTCAGCAGGATAGTGCCTTTCAGGCCCCACACCTTGCAATCCGCCTGAAGTTCCTCGCGCAAGGCCTTGAGCCCCGTGAGTTCGGCGAAACGATAAGTCGAGATGTTGGTGACCGCGGACACGGCGGGAAAACATCACGAGAAGCACGCCGGGGCAAGCGAAAGCCGGGATTGTAGCGGCTCTCTGTGAGCGTCGGTGCCAGTGAAGCGCCAATGCAGAATCACCTCATGGGCATCGACGCTCATCGAGCGCCGCTACAGATCGTCACACCCGCAGTAAGAACCGGGTGGGAAACTCCGCAAAACCATGGCAGGATCCTCCCGTGAACGCTTACGAACGCATCACCGCGCCCGCAGATCTTCCGCAATGGTTCACGCTGACCCAAACCAAACCCCTCCTCCGCCAAGGCGCAAACGCCCTTGATGCCGCGCCCGGCACCGACCCATCGCATGATCCCGGCGTGACCCTGGAAACCGCCACGCCGGGCGAAATCAAATCCCGCGGGACCGGCCTGACGATCCGCGCTGGCGTGGCCGCAAGCCCGTTCGGACACTGCCTCATCGGCGAAACACCACGCGGCATCTGCCACCTTTCGTTTTTCGACGAGCGCGATCGCGAAGATGCCATCGCCGGAATGGTTGCTGGCTGGCCACTGGCCGGGGTCGAATGGGACAATGCGCAAGCCGCCCGGATCGCAGGCGAGGTTTTTCACCCGGCTCCATGCCCGTCATCGCCATGGAAACTCTTCGTCCGCGGCACGCCGTTCCAGCTTCGCGTCTGGCGCACCCTGTTGCGCGTGCCACCGGGCGCGCTCGTGAGTTATGGCAAACTCGCCGCCGCTTCCGGAAACCCAAACGCCTCGCGCGCCACTGGCAGGGCCGTCGGTGCCAATCCGGTCGCGTTTCTCATCCCTTGCCACCGCGTCATCCGCGAAACCGGCATCCCGGGACATTACCGATGGGGATCTGTTAGAAAACACGCCATCCTTGCTTGGGAAAGCGCCCGTCACTCCACCCCAACAGTGCCGGAGTAAAGCCTCCAAGCGATTTCCTCTTCCACATGTGCTCCCCTACTCATCAAAAGTGGACAGGCTTGCGACGATTTTTTGAATCGTAGGCTCGTTCGTGAGAACGAGGAAAGCGGTTACCGGCGGGCGAAAAGATCGCATCCTCAATGCCCCCCGGGGCCCATCTGGATTTCCTCTGCGAACTCCGCGCCTCTGCGTTTCGCTGAAACCATCTTTGATGCGCCAGCCCTGCAAATACCCCGCTTGATGGCAGGGATATTCATGTCAGAGTGAGGGCATGGGATTGCGCATGCTTGGAGACTCGGCCTGGCTGTTCGAGGCTGGCGGCAATGACGCCCGCAGCCGTCTGGAGTTGATCCTGAAACTGGTGCAGCTATTGAAGAAACAGAGCATCCCCGAGATCCGCGATGTGGTCTCGTCATTCGAAACGCTGGCGGTGCACTTCGATCCGGGCCATGGCGAGGTGGTGCTGGACTGGCTGACAGCCCTCCCGCCACCCGCTGCCACAGATGATTCCGAACCTCGGACCGTCATCGCTCCCGTCGTCTATGGCGGCCCGGATCTGCACGGCCTCGCGTCGTCATTGAAGCGCAATGAACAGGAAATCATCGCTTTCCACTCGGGAGCGGAATACACGGTGGCGGCGGTCGGCTTCTCGCCGGGCTTTCCGTATTTGTCAGGTCTGCCGGAGGAATTGTGGGTGCCGCGGCGGGCGACTCCGCAGGCGGTGGCGGCGGGATCGGTGGCAATCGCCGGAGAACAGGCCGGCATCTATCCATTCCGGTCACAGGGCGGCTGGCATCGATTGGGGCGCACGGATTTGCGGCTGTTCGATCCAGAGCGTGCAGACCCGGCGATGTTGCGGGTGGGTGACCGGGTGCGCTTTGAACCGGTCGATCGACTGGCATGCTCCGCAGGCCCGGAGCCTCTCGACGGTCCGGCGGACGGGATTTTGGAGATCATCGATCCGGGGGCACTCACCACTGTGCAGGATCTGGGCCGGCCGGGATTCCAAGAGATCGGGGTATCACCGGGCGGCGCGGCGGATCCGGTGGCGGCACGGGTGGCGAACCGTCTGGTGGGAAACCCGGATGACGCGGCGGTGCTCGAATGCTGCATGACCGGACCGCGGCTGGAATTCCGCAAGGCCGTGCGGGTCGCGTGGGTCGGTTGGGCGGACGCGACATCCGGCAAGCCGGTGGAAGTGATGGCGGGTGGAAAACTCGATCTAACCGGCCGGATGCATGCGCTGCGGGGATACGTGGCGATCTCCGGCGGGATCGATGTGCCGTTGGTAATGGGAAGCCGGGCGACGGATGTCCGCGCGGGCTTCGGCGGCTACCGTGGCAGGACTTTGAGAAAAAATGACAGGCTGGCCACCGGGCCGATGGCGAATGGTCCTGCCAGCGGCGAATGGAGGGTCGGCTGGCCGTATGCGGATGGCGGGATCCTTGATCTGCGGTTTGTGAAGGGCGTCCAGGCTTCGTGGTTCGGCAGGGAAACGCGGCGGGCTTTCACCAACGCGATCTATCAGGTAAGTCCGATGTCCGACCGGACGGGCGTGCGGCTCGACGGACCGGGGTTGCAACGCGAGGAAACCCGCGAGCTGGTTTCCCAGCCGGTGGTTGCGGGATCGGTCCAGGTCCCTCCAGACGGTCGGCCGATCGTGCTGATGGCGGAGCGCCAGACGATCGGCGGCTACCCGCAGATCGGGCATGTGATTTCCGCGGACCTGCCGAAGCTGGCGCGGGCCTGGCCGGGAACGAAGTTGCGGTTCGGCGAGGTCTCGCTGGACGAAGCTCGCATGGCATGGCGCGAACTCCAGCAGGAGCTCGGGCTCTTGCAAGCAGGCCTGAATTTCCTACGTTGAAACCCATGCTCACCATCGATCTCAACGCCGACCTCGGCGAAGGTGGCTCGCAGGATGCGGCGCTTCTCGCGCTGTGCAGTTCGGCGAACATCGCCTGCGGCGGTCACGCGGGCGATGAGCAAACCATGGAGGAAACCGTCGAAGAAGCGCTCGAGGCGGGCGTGGCGATCGGCGCGCATCCGGGCTATGAGGATAGGGAGAACTTTGGCCGGCGACCCATGGATCTGAACCCCGCCGCAGTGGCGGATCTGGTGAGCCGTCAAGTCGGGCGACTGGCGGAGATCGCCGCCGGCATCCACCACGTGAAACCGCACGGAGCGCTCTACCACCAAGCCGATCGCGACCCGCAGCTCGCGGCGGCGGTGGCCGAGGGAGTGAAACGCATCATGCCCGGTTGCGGATTCTACGTCCCTCCCGGCGGGGCGCTTGCGGCAGCGGGAGAAGCGGCGGGGTTGGACGTCTGGCCGGAGGGATTCGTGGACCGGCGCTATCAGGAAAACGGCACTCTCGTTCCGCGCGGCGAGCCGGGCGCGATCATCGGGGACATTGATGAGGCGATCGCACAGGCCTTGCAGACCGCCTCCAAAGGGCGGGTCAAAACCATCACCGGCACCTGGTTGCCCCTGCCAGCGAAAACCCTGTGCGTGCATGGCGACAGCCCGCAGGCGGTGGAATTGTTAGGTGCGGTGCGGCAGGCTCTCCAAGCCGCCGGTTTCTCGATCCGTGCCTGACCGCGGCGGATCCACTTCCCACACGACGAGAAATTCGCGGGCCTGCGCCGGATCGTTCAAGAGCACCTTGCCCCCCATCACCGACCCCTGGCTGAACCCGGCCGCTTCTTCCCCACTCACCTTCGCCTTGCGCAGGAAACGCAGGCTCCCGGCGCTTCCCGATCGTGATTTGCCCATCAACTCGAGCGCCACCCGGCCCATCGTCATCCGCACGTTGAGCTCAACCACCGGAGTCCAGCCGAGGCCGCCGTCCTCATTCCGAAACACCATCGCATCCACCCCGAGCGGACCGACATATCCAGGCAACAATTCTGCCAGGGCGGCGGGGATTTTCTCTTGGTAACATTCCATCACCCGCGCCTCACGATAGAGAAAAGCAGCGACCTGGTCATCGAGCAGGCTCCCCCACTTCGGAGCGACGCGTGATCCGAGAAAACGCCCGCGCGGATCGTTTTCCATCACCGTCATGCCGACCAGATCCACCTTACCGGCCTCCATTTCGTAAAGCGCGGAAAAATCCAGCACCCGCTCGCGCCAGCGTTCCACCACGACCGCGCCATGATCCGCCAGCGCGCGTTCCAGCCACTCGCGGGTCTGCGTTTCCCCACCGGCCTCGACACGCAGGTGATCGCGGCCAGCGCAGCCGAACGATCCTTTCACCAGCACCTTGCCGGAGACTGACAGGGAATCAACTTCCGCCATCGCCTCGTCCGGATCACGGCAAACCTTTCCGCGACCGGCGACACCGATCCTTTCGGACAGAGCCACGCCGATCTCTTTGGAAAACCACTCGTCCGGCAGCGGTTCCCGCCACTGCCACGGCACGCTCGGCGAAACCCGACCCGCGTGTGCGCGCAAGAACTCCGAGGCGTCCGGCGACCACGCCCACGGCCTCATGCCGCCAAGTTTGCGGTCGTTCAGCGCACCCGCGCCCATGATTTCCGGCAGGAGGAAACCCGCCCATTTCAGACGGGCGAGATGCTCGCTGGACGGAGGTTTTCGCATCAATAAAACATCATCCCGGCGGCACCATGCGAGCATCACCATCTCACAATCCTCCTCCATCGCGGAGCTCATCTTCTTCGGCGTGAACTTCACACCACGGCGGGCCGCCGCCACATGAAGCTCCGCATTCGGATTGAACCAATGCACCACCGGCGTCCGTCCGCGCGATTGCTCGCAAACTTCGAGCTGGCGGATGAATTCATCATCGAACCCTGCCAGCCTGCGGCCCTCGGCGTTGAACGGCGCGAGACCTTTCGCCTTCGCGGCGGAGAACGGGAAAACCATGGATTTTTGAAAGGCCTTCCAATCCGTCTGCCCTTGGTCCTTCCACCGCCGGAACCATTTAACGCCGTGGCCGACGTGGCCGATCTCATCCTGATAGATCTTCTCCAGCACGCCCGCCGTCGCCGCATCCCCGACCTGCCGGAAGAGCGCAGCGTAGTGTTTGGAGAAATCCAGATTCGCCTGTTCGAAAGTCAGGTTGAGCCGCGTGACGAATTCCATCGGCGTGCGCATCGGGGCGACCAAACGCCAGAAATAGTCGTTCACCGGCAGTTCGCCGAAGCTGACACCGCATTCCTTCATACGCCGCAGATACATCAGCGTGTGCATCTGCTCCTCACGCATAGCTTCGTAAACGCCCGCCCGGTATGCCTTCGGCGCGTCGGGGAATTTCAGCAGCACGAGCGCCATCAACTCCGCGGCGAGCAATTCATGGTTGGCGAGGAAATGCATCATCTTACCTCGCTCCCGGTCCTCATCCAGCCGGTTCACTCCCGGAAAATCCGCGCGCACGCCTTTTCCCACGATTTTCAACTCGTGCGGCCGCCCCGGCCCGGCCGGCGTGGCGATCGCCTTGCCCGGCGCATCGTCCGAGGCATTCACCGGTGGCAGCCACAGTTTTTCCTCCAACGTCTCCGCCAGCAACACGCGCTCCGCCGCCTCCCGCATCTCCATGCCGCCAATCAACCGCAACAGCTCCCGGGATTCCAGCTTTCAATCCTGCCGCCCATGCCCAAGGGTTCCCGCCTTTTACCTTTGCCTTGTGGCGGGAATGGCCTACCAAGAGCGCCCGCCGCCATCATGAGATTGTTCCGCATCCTGACCGTCAAAGAACTCAAGGGGTATTTCCTGACCCCGTTCGGCTGGGTGGTGCTGGCCTTCGTAACAATCATGCAGGGCGTCTCGTTGTCCACGGCGATGAAGGGTTTCCGGGACACTCCGGTGAAGGACAGCTTGGTTTATGTGGCCTTTCACACGCCGCTGTTCTGGTTCTATTTCCTGTTCATTTTCCCGCTAATCACGATGCGGCTATTTGCCGAGGAGGAACGCTCAGGCACTTTGGAAACCTTGCTGACCGCACCCGTGCGGACCTGGCAGGTGGTGCTTTCAAAATACGCCGCTGCGATGTTGTTCTACACCACCCTGTGGATCCCGGCGCTGGTGCAGTTCAAATTGTTCGAGTGGGTCACCGACCTGCCGCCGGCCTACACTCCGGGGGCGCTCATCGGAGCGTTTTCCATCGTCATGCTGATGGGGGCGGCCTTCACCGCCATCGGCTGTCTGGCTTCTGCGCTCACCTCCAGCCAGATCATTGCAGGCATGCTCACCATCGGCCTGCTCGTTATCCAGTATTTCCTCGGTTTCGTGACCCTGATCTGGGGCGAGAGTTTCGCCGGAGCACCGTTTTTCCACTACATCTCTTCCCAGCAGCACCTTCATTATTTCGCCAGCGGACTGATCGACACCCGGCCCGCGGTATATTTCCTGAGTGTCGCCGCATTCGTCCTGTTCCTCACCTATCAGGTCGTGGACCACCGCCGCTGGAAGCGTTGACGCCCGGCCTTTCCCCTCATGTCAGACCTCTCATCCGAGCCAAGCAAAAAGCCCGCCCGCCCGCTCAACCGCTGGGGCATGGGAACGCTTGCCGTGTTGCAAACCCTTCTGGTGGCGGTGATTCTCATCGCCCTGAATTACCTCTCGGCCCACCACTACGGCCGGATCGACGCCAGCCGCACCGCCGACTACTCGCTCTCGCCCGCCACCGAGCGTTACCTGCGAAGCGAAGCGCTCCGCGACCACGAACCACCGATCAAGTGGATCATGGCCTTCCGCCGCACCTCGCCGTTCTACGAACGCGTCCGCGCCCTCGCCGAAGAATACGCACGGGTTTCCAACCGGAAAATCAAACTCTCCGTCGTCGACCCCCTGCGCAGCCCGGACCGCATGCAGGAAATCACCGCCGCCTACGGCATCACTCTCGTCCGCGACCTGATCATCATCGACGCCCGCAGCGACGAAAGCGCCGTCACCACCGAGGGGCCCGATAAAATCAAAGTCCTCAACCCCCACGTCAAACTTGTCGCCGCCGAAACCATGGCGATTTTCGCCACCGCAGACGGCAAACGCAAACTCACCGGCTTCCAGGGCGAGGATGTTCTCACCGCCCGCCTCGTCGAAGCCATCGAAGGCCAGCCGCGCAAGATGGCGTTGCTTGTGGACAAGAGCCGGATCGACGCCCGCGGCGGGATCGATTCCCGCAAGGCGCTCGAAGACCTGCTTCGTTTTCAAAACGTCGAACTCAGCGAACTGAAGCTCTCCGAGATTGCGGACATTCCCGCCGACCTCTCCGGAATCGTCATCGCCGCGCCCAAATACGATCTCACCAATGATGAGCTCGCCGTGCTCGAACGCTATTGGAACCAACCACGCGCGGCCATTCTGACACTCATCGACTCCGGCGAAGCCCCGCCGAAATTACGCGCCTTCCTTCGCGCCAATGGCATCACTCCCCGCAAGGACCGCGTGGTCGCCCGCGAAAAAAACGCCCTCGTCACCGCCGCCAGGGGATTCTTCACCGCAGGCATCAATTTCACCAAAGACCTCGCCGGCCAAGCCACCGAATTCGGCGGAGCATCCTCGTCGCTCGAGGTCCGCGAAGGCGCCGAAGACCTCGCCAACCGCCAGATCCACCCCATCGGGCTGATCCAGGTGGCCGATGGGTTTTGGGGTGAGACCAAATTTGGCCAAGGCGACGAGGCCTTCAATGAACAGGAAGACAATCCGCCCCCGCTGTTTCTGGCCGCCTGCGCCACGCGCGGCGCGCAAGCCGACGACCGCTTCGCCGCCGACACCTCGCGCATGATCGTCATCGCCAGTACCGATTTCCTCAATCCTCGCAACCACCGCGCAGAAAACCTCGACTTTCTCGCCTCCTCCGTGAACTGGCTCGTCGGCCGCGAGTCGCTCGCTGGCATCGGCCCACGTTCGCTCGGCACCTACAAGCTGCCCATTCTCGACGCCCAGGTTTCCTTCATCAACCGGGTGAACCTGTTCTTCCTGCCCGCCTTCCTCGTCATCATCGGCGCCTTCGTCTGGTCGTCGCGTCGCGCCTGATCCACCATGCGCTCACTCGGGTCCACCCTCCTGCTCGCTGCCATCACCGCCATCGTCTGCGTGGTCGCCGGCCTGCAATGGCGTGAGGGGAACTTCGATTCCATTTTCGGCCGCCCCCCCACCTCCGTCGGCGAGCGTCTCTACACCTCGTTCACGCCGGACCAAGTCAAGTCGATCCGAATTTCCTCCAATGGCGTGAGCGCCTCGTTTTCCCTCCGGTCCAATGGCTGGCAGGCGACCAGCCCATGGGCGGATCGCATGAACCCACGCGCCGCAGCCGCCATCATCGAGTTTACCCTCGGTATGCGCGTCGAAGACGTTGCCCATGAAAGAGTGATCGACCACGCGGAAACCGGCCTCGGCGACACCTCCATTCGCATCCGTCTCGAAAACCAAGACCGCCAACCTCTCGCCAAATTCAAACTCGGACGCGTTTCACCGTGGAAAGCCGAGGTTGAGGGCATGGACCAGCCCGTCGCGACCGTCTTCGTCAAACCCCGGGATGACAATCACAACAACCATGTCTATTCCTGCACTGGAGACATCACCCCACTTTTCAAGGACGGCATGAAATTCCTCCGGGATCACCACCCGTTTTATTTCAACCCCATCGCCCTCCGGCAAATCCGCCTCCGCTCGCAACAAGGCGAACTCACCCTCGGCCGCGACACCCCCGAGAGCTCGTGGCGCATCGTCAAACCCCTCGACCTCCCCACCGACCCCAAGGCCATCAAAACCCTGATCGAAGGCATCTTCGAACTCCAAGCCGTCAAAGTCTCGGACCGCGCCGCCGTCACCCTGCCCGCCACCGACAATGCCGTAAAAACCGGGCAAATCGCCCTCACCAGCTTCGGCTCCGAAACCGAAACCATCTTGGAAACCTTCCCTCCCGAATCCCCGGAAGCACGCGACGTGAAGGCCGTCGTCAGCGACCGACCCGAGGCAGTCTTCGACCTCCCGGCCAAACCCGAACCCGGCCTCGTATCCCTCGCCGACCTGCCCACCGCCGTCAACGACCTCCGCGATCCCACACTCACCCACCTCAACATCCCGTCCCTCGCCGCCATCGCCATCCAGCCCGCCACCGGCGCGGAAATCCTCATCACCCGCACTCACCCCCAGCCGTGGATGGCCACCACGGAAGACCAGACCTTCGAGGCCAATGAGGAAAACCTCTACTCGCTCCTCAAAGCCGTCACCACCAACCGCGCCATCGGATTCGAAAGCGATGCCGCCACCGACTTCAGTCCGTGGGGCATCGACCGTCCCTTCCTCACACTGCGCTTCCTCGGCCAGAACAACCAAGGACTCGAACTTCGCTTCGGCCTCGATTCCAAAGGCGCCTACTTTGTCAACCGCCTCGGCACCTCCACCGTCATGCAGGTCGACTCTTCCCTCATCCAAGCCATCGCCGTGCGTCCTTACGAATGGCGCCACGCCCGACTCTGGTCCGTGGATCGCGTCAATCTCATCGCCATCGAGCGCAAAGCCGCCACCGCCTCTCCCGTCATCCTCAAATACCAATTCATCGACGAATCCTGGCAGGCGGAATCCAACGGCAAGGACCTCAGCGCCTCGCTCGATCCTGCTCGCGCCAACTTCATGCTCACCAATCTCGAAGGACTCAAGGTTTCCCGCTGGCTGGCCACTGATGACGAGGGAGCCCTCACCGCCCTCATGAACCCGTCGCTCACCTTCACGGTGGTGGAGAAAACCGTCGACGACCACGGCGACTTCGCCGGCATCTCCACCCGCCGCGTCACCTTCGCCCCCGCCGCCCCGGGCGATAATCCGGGATTCTACTACGGCCGCCTCAATTCGGAAATCCACCCGTTCCTCTTGGATTCCACGACCTATCGGAAAATCGCAGTGGAGTTGTTCGGGAAATAGGGAGTCGCGCCGGGTGCGCCGCCGTCCCCGTGTTGGCCTTCCACTCCACTCACACATTGCCGACGAGGACGTCGGCGCTCCCGGGTTTTCCGCATTTTGCCAAATCCTTCTCCTTGCCAAGACCGCAGCGGCCGGGTAAGCCTGCCGTCCGCCGCGCAAGCAGCATGGTCCCGTGGTCCAATGGATAGGACGATGGCCTCCGAAGCCGCAGGTCCAGGTTCGATTCCTGGCGGGACCACCAGCGGAAAAAGGAAGGCTACTTCCCGCTCCAGCCGCCGCCGAGAGCTTTGGCGAGGGCGGCGAGCGTGATGCGCTGATTGGCGTCGTTCTGGGCGAGCACCAGCTGGACGCCGAGCACGGTGCGGTCCGCCTCGACGACCTCGAGATAGCTGCTGAGCCCCTTGTCGTAGCGCTCCTGTGAGATGCGCAGGGTGTCGCGGGCGCTAGCCAGCGCCTGCTCAAGGGCGGCGCGGGATTTCGCCTGACCCTTGAGATCGACCAACGCGTCCTCCACCTCGCGAAGCGCGACGAGCAGCGTGTTCTTGTAGGTGGCGAGCGCCTCGTCGCGGCGGCTGACGGCAGCCCGCAAGCTTGCCTTGTTAGAACCGGCGTTGAAGATGGGAGCGGCGACTCCGGCACCGAGCGAAAGCACTCGGTTTTCCCAGTCGAGGAAACGCATCACATCCACCGACTCGAAGCCACCGGCGGCGGTGAGGCTGAAGTTCGGATAGAAGGCGGCCTCGGCCACGCCGATGCGGGCGTTGGCGGCGCGCAGGTTCTGCTCCGCGGCGCGGACGTCGGGCCGGCGGTTGAGAACCTCGGCGGGAAGGCCGGGGCGGATGGCGGGCATCGCGGGTTTCGCATGGCTTTTTGAGAATGAGAACTCCGACGGACGGTTGCCGCAAAGCACAGCGAGCGCGTGTTCGGCGGACCCGCGCTGACGTTCGACGATGGCGATGTCATTGCGGGCGAGTTCCAACTGGGTGCGCGCTTGGCTGGTGGGAAGGCCGTCGGTGAGGCCCGCGTCCAATCTGCTCTGCTGGAGGTCGAGAGTGCTTTGGCGGGTCTTGATCGTTTCCTGCAATACGGCGGCCTGCCGATCAAGGCCGCGGAGCAGGAAATACTGGCGGGCGACTTCAGTGGCGACGCCGAGGCGCTGTGAATCGAACAGGGCTTCAGCTGCGGCGGCTTGGGCGTTGGAGGCTTCCAACCGGCGTTTGTTGCGGCCCCAGAGGTCCGGGTCGTAGGCGAGATTGAAGGTGCTGCGGTAGCGGTCGTTGTCGAGCGGGATGGAGATGCCGGCTGGCAGCTGCGAACCGATGGCATCCCGCGAGCTGCGGGATTGCACGGCGGATCCCGTCAGATCGAGTATCGGAAAGAGTCGCGCACGGTCCACGCCGACGAGGGCGCGGGCAGTATCCACGCGGGATCTGGCGGCGACCAAGTCGTTATTGGCGGCCAGGGCGCGATCAACGAGGCGGGTGAGTTCGCGATCATTGAAGAGGCGCCACCAATCGTCCGGCAGGCGGGTGGAGGAAGGGGATTGGCTCTCCTTCCACTTCGAGCCGCCGGAGAAACCGGGCAGTTTGAAATCCGGGCCGAGCGTGCAGGAGGCCAGCGCGAGAACTGCGAACGGGATGAGATGACAGGTTTTCATGGTTCTATGGCTCCGGGGCTTCAATGAAGACGTCCACCTGCTGGCCGACGTAAATGGGCGGGTTCTCAGGGCGGTCGAGTGAGAAGATGACCTGCAGGACGCGGGTATCGACACGCTCGGTGCCGGCTCCGGTAAGGGACACCTTGGGAATGACATACGGCTCCACCCGCACGAAATCCAGCGGGAAGGTGACGGAGGGGTCGCCTTTCAAACTGGCCCGGCCCTTCTGCCCCGGGCGGATGCGCGTGGCGTTCTGTTCATCCACATCTGCGCGGATCTGGAGGCGTTCGGTCTCGCCAATGATCATCGCAGGCACCTTGGGAGCGGTGGCGGCATACTCGCCGGCACGGATGTTCACCTGGATCACCGTGCCATCCCGTGGAGCCCGGACGGTGAGGCGCTCGAGCAACAGGGCGAGGCTTTTCAGCTCGCCTTCAGCGGCGGTGAGTCCGGCGCGGGCGGCGGCGAGCCGGGCCTCCGCCACAGCGACATCCTGCCTGCGGTTTTCCAGATCATCGAGGCTGACAGCACGGGGATCCGTGACGGCGTTGAGGCGGGCGAGTTGGGATTTCAACTTCGCGAGCTGAGCCTCACTGACGTTGATATCAGCCTGGGCGACCGCGAGTCTTGCCTTGGTGGAGATTTCCTGTGCCCGGAGATCACGGTCATCGAGCGTGAAAAGCACGTCACCGGCTTTCACCACATCGTCCACCTTCACCCGCACGTGACTGACGATTCCGGGTTGAGGGACGCCGATGGCAACGTTCTCTCTGAGAGCTTCGAGAATGCCGGTGGCGGAAACCGACTGCGCGTAGGGCTTCGGCGCGGGCGGCAGCTGGCGGTCCGCCTGCAGGCGGGTGATGCCGAAAATGGCGACCACGCCGGCCAAGGCGGCGAGAATGGAGCCGTAGCGGATGAGTTTCGAGAGGATGCCCATGGCGTGGATGGAGTGAGGGTTAGAGTGCGTG
>JBFEQB010000006.1:0-83965 GCA_041549835.1 Luteolibacter sp.
ATCCCAAGCCACCCAGCCACTGGCAGAACTTCATCGATTGCGTCCGCTCGCGCGAACTCACGGTGGCCCCGGCGGAAGCCGCCCACCGTGCATCTTCCTTCGGCCAGCTCGCCATCGTTGCCATGGATACGAACCAACCCGTCAAGTGGGACCCGAAAACCGAAAAAGTTCTCGATCATCCCGAACAGGCGAAACATCCGCGCCTCGGCGCACGTATTGCGGTTTGACGAAACATCCGCCCCTGACACAATCCGCCCCGCTTTCACCAGCCCTGCTTTCACCATCAACCAACCAACCGACCGACCATGTCCAACGAAGCTGAAGAATCCTGCCACGGTAAGAAATCCTGCTGCGGCATCAACAATCTCGCCCTCACCTACGGGGCGCTCCTCCTCCGCCTCTGGCTCGCCGTGCGCGCCATCCAGACGGGTGTTGAAAAATACTCCACCAAGCTCGGCTCCGAGGAATTGGTCAAGATCGGCGGCAAGGTCAATGACTATGGACTGACCGCCAATGAAAAGGTGAAGGTTTACGGACTCGACTTCTATCACGGTGTGCCCGCGCCGATGATGAAGACCTTCGAGCAGGAGCCCCTGATGCTCAAGTTCGGCCTGCCGCTCTACGACAAGATCCTCGGCCCGGCCCTGATCCTTCTTGGCCTCACCATCCTGCTCGGCATCGCCAGCCGCACCTCGCTCTTCTTGCTCGGCCTGCTCTACATCAGCCTCACCTGGGGCCTCATCCTCATCAACCAGAACGACGGTGTCGCCTGGCTTGGCACCCACATGGTCTTGATCGTCATGGCCCTCATGGTCGCCGATCACAACCGCCTCACGATCCTCAAGAAATGGTAAGCCCATGAATTCCCTACCCTCTAACATCAGTCGCCGCAGCTTTCTCGCCAAGACCGCCGGCGCGGGGCTCGTGCTCGGCGCGCCCAATATCCTCCGCGCCGCCAATGCAGACGGCTCGGACAAGATCCACGTTGCCATGGTCGGTTTCGGGAAACAGGCCGAGGTCCTCTTCGCCTCCCTGAAAAACATTCCCGGTCTCCAGTTCCAGGCGGTTTGTGATATCTCCGACTGGAATCGCAAGAAAGGCATCAATCAGATCAATGCCCATCAGGGGACCGCGCCGAAAGGCTACTCGGACATCGACGAAATGCTCGCCGCCGAAAAGGGTCTCGACGCCGCAATTGTCGCCACGCCCGATTTCTGGCACTCGCCGCACACCGTCAAGTGTCTCGAAGCCGGGCTCAACGTCTATTGCGAGAAGATGATGTCCGACACCATCGACGGCGCGCGCGCCATGGTCCACGCCATGGAGAAATCCGGCAAACTCTGCCAGATCGGCCACCAGCGCCGCAGTAACCCGCGCTATCGCTACACCTACGACCAGTTGATCAACGGTCAGAAAATCTGCGGCCAGATCACCAATGCCAACGCCCAGTGGAACCGCTCGCTCGGAGCCTCCCAGGACATCGGCGGAAAGAAGATCCCCAAGAGCATCATCGTTCCTGACGACGTCCTCAACCGCTACGGCTTCAAGGACATGCACCAGTTCCTCAACTGGCGCGTTTACCGCGATCTGTCCGGCGGCCCGATCTCCGACCTCGGCGCGCACCAGATCGACATCTTCAACTGGTTCCTCGGCACCGCCCCCAAGCGCGTTTATGCTTCCGGCGGAAGATCCTACTTCAAGCAGCGCGAGCACTTCGACAACATGATGTGCATTTTTGATTATGACACTCCGCAAGGCGAGGTGCGAGCGTTCTACCAGGTGCTCACCACCACCAGCTCCGGCGGGGGGTTCTGGGAGAGCTTCATGGGCACCGAGGCCACCATCAAGACCGCCGAGATCGCCTCTGCTTCCGCGATCTATCGGGAAGACGGCGCTCCACAGTGGGATGGTCTGGTGGACAAGGGATACATCAAACGCAAACCCGCGCCGCCCAAGCCCCCGCCCTCCGCTGACGCCGTGGCGTCCTACGAATCCGCCGCGCCGGAGGAATTCGACCTTCCCGGCGGCTTCAACAAGCCCGCCCACCAGCCGCACCTTGAGAACTTCTTCGCCGCCGTGCGCGGCGAAGCCACCCTCAACTGCGATGCCCGCCACGCCTTTGAAAGTGAAGCGCCCATCTTCTGGGTCAATCCCTCCGCCCTCAGCAAACAACCGATCGAATTCACCTCAGAACACCTCTCCGTATGAAACACAAACTAATCGCCCCTGCCGTCCTCGCCGTCTCCGCCCTCGTTTTCACCAGTTGCGGTGAAAAGAAAACCGAAACCGCGCCCGCCGCTTCCGACGCGCCCGCCGCTTCCGGTGGCACGGTTGGCGGTGTCCCTCTCGAAACCGAGCTTCCGCCTGAACTCATCGAAGGCACGCCCAAGCCGATCAACGTGCCCAATCTCGTCCAGGCTCCCACCAAGGCCCCTGAGTTCCTCGTTCCTGAAGGCACCGTGCTGCTCTCCAATGGCAAGACCGTCACCAGCAGTGACGACGCCCCGATCATCGGCGACCTCACCCTCATCACTGATGGTGACAAGGACGCAGGCGAAGGTTACTTCGTCGAGCTGCTCGACGGTCTCCAATGGGTGCAGATCGATCTCGAAAAGACCTCCACGGTTTCCGCAGTCTGGCTGTGGCACTTCCACTCGCAGAAGCGTGCCTACAGCGATGTGATCATCCAGGTTTCGGATGACGCGGAGTTCAAGACCGGGGTCACCACGATCTATAACAACGATTATGACGAGTCCGCCAAGATGGACAAGGGGGCGGATCGTCCCTACGTGGAATCCCGCTTCGGTCTGCTTGCTGACGGCAAAGGCTCCAAGGGCCGCTACGTCCGCCTCTACAGCAACGGCAACACCTCCAACGAGATGAACCACTACATCGAGGTGGAAGTCTACGGTCAACAGGACTGAACCGCGCCGAGGCGCTTCGTTTTCAGACTCCAAGGACGGATGATTCAGTTCATCCGTCCTTTTTGCATCCTTCACCAATGAGGGATCGACCTGTGGCAGGCTCGTGGGTGAGGATTGGGCGATGACAACGTTGAAGCAGATCCGTCTGGCGGTTTCGATCGTGATCGCCGGTCTCGTGATCAGCGGGGTGACCGCGTTTCCGCTGCTGCACGAGTTGAATCTGCTGGCATCCTTGCTGGTTGGAAACTCGCGCGATCCGGCGGCGCACAGTGGACTCGTTCGATGGATACTGACGGTCCGTGAGGGACTGGAAGTGACTTACGGGACATATCCCTTCATCGGCTACGGCACCGATTGGTTGGCCTTCGGGCATCTGATGATCGCTCTGTTTTTCATTCTGCCGTGGCGGGATCCGGTGCGTTACGCAGGAGTCCTGAAAGTAGGAGTCGCGCTGTCTATGTTAGTCATTCCGCTGGCGATGATCTGCGGGCCGATCCGCGGAATTCCCTTCGGCTGGCGGATGATCGATTGCTTGTTCGGGATTCTCTGTCTGCCGCCGTTGTGGTTTGCCTTGAGAAAAATCAAACAGCTCAACTCCGCTGGGCACGCAGGCGTTTGAGTCCACGGTTCACCGTGCTCTTTCGTCCGCGAAGAGAAGAATCCCTGAAGGCCTTACTCCGGCACCTCCAGGGAAATTACGGAGTCCGGAACCGCTCGGGAACGAATCCCATGTCGGTGGTTTCGGCAACGGCGAGGCGGATCTGGTCCTGAATGACAGTCACGGGGACGGGCGGCTGATAGTCGCGGAGTGCGTTGGCCAGAGCTTCCTGCGGGGTGGCGGCACCGGTTTTCAGGGCGCGGTAGAGTTTTACCGAGAGCGCTTCCGCCGCGCCGGGTGTAAGGAGGTCGGGAATGCTTGTTCGGAAGTTCTCGTGAAGTGTTTTTTCAAGAGCGACGCTGCGGCGTTTGGCAAGGGCACGGATGAGTTGGTAACCTTCCTCCGGCGTGGCGGTGGGGAAGAGCGGGATTTTCACGTCCACGCGGCCGGGGCGCTTGAGGTCCACTTCCACGAGGTCAGGGCGGCTGGTGGCCAGAGCCCAGATGATGCGGCCGCGCTTGCGGGAGTCGCTCATGCGCTCGGCCATCATGCCATAGACGCGGCCGGAGACCCCTGAGTCGCCGGAGTCCGCGTTGCGGCGGCCGAGTGCCTGGTCCGCCTCGTCCACGAAAACGATGCAGCGGCCAAGCGCGTCTAACAAACGGAAGATCTTCTCCAGGTTGCTCTCCGTGGAGCCGACCCACTTGTCGCGGAAGTTTTTCATCTTCACGACAGGCACGCCGGCTTCCCCGGCAAGACACTCGACCATGTAGGTCTTGCCGGTGCCGACCGGGCCGCAGAAGAGGTAACCCATCGGCAGGGCGGCGAGGTCTCCCGCCATCCAGAGCGCGATGTCTTGGCGGAGCCATGATTTGATGGCTTCCTGGCCATGCAGGTCGTCGAGGGAGCGATCCGGTTTGATGAACTCGATGAGGCCCTGCGCGTCCTTTTCGATGAGATCCTTTTTCAGGGCGACGAGGTCCTGTGGCGTGAGCTCCCTGGAATGGTGCTGGCGGGTTTGTAGCAGGGTCTCAATGGAACTGAGCGTGGCCCCGGCGAGGGCGGCGGCAGGTTGGGAGAAATCTCCGCCGAAAGGCTTTAGAGGAAGCGGATAGATTTCCGCGAGGTGTCCGAGCGCGGGTTGCAGTTCGGCTTGTTGGGGCAGTGGGAGGGCGATGCAGGCCGCCTGCGGATTGCGTGCAACGAGCGGATGCAGGTCGTTGAGGTTTTCCGCGAGCAGGAAGGTGGCGCAGTGTTGTTCCGCGATGGTGGAGTCCGTGGCCCAGTCGCGCAGCTGGCTGGCGATGGCGCTGAGTTCGTAGTTCGCGCCGCCATTCGAGGGTGGCACGATGAGGCCGGCGTTTTTCACGATCACCGCCACACGGGTGGCGCGCTCGGGTTTCAGCCGGGCGATGTTGGCGCAGAACCGGAGGTAGTGGGTGAGTACGATGACGGCCTCTCGCGGGGCCTTTGGCAGTGCGTTTTCCTTGGCGGCAGGCGGCCATTCGGCGAAACGATCGCCGCCTTTTTCCACCCGGATGCCGTTTCCAAGATCGTAGCTGATGACCACATCGAAACGGGCTAACAGCCGGTCGCGCAGGAAGCCCTCGAGTCCGACGATCCGGGCGTTTGCTCCCGAGACGGGGAGCAGGACGAGGTCGTCCACATTGCCATGCAGGATAAACTGTGCGCAGGCACCCGATTCATAGAGGTCGATGATCTCGGTCGCCCAAGGCGGGAGTTCGGATGGGTTTGGGGTGCTCATGGGTGGAGTTTAGGGCTTGGACCGCGTGCAGCCTGCGACGTTGAAAGCGGCAGCAGGCTGCCGCTGCCCAAGCGTTTACTCCGGGCTCATTTCCTTTTTGACCTCGGCGGGAGCGGCGGATTCGGCACCGGGGACGGTCATGCCGAGTTCGGCGGCGAGGTCGGCGAGGGCGATGTCTTCGAGAGCTTCGCGTTCGGCGGCTTTTTCTTGGAAGCGGCCGGTGTCGATGCTGTCGCGTGCGACGCGGGCTCGGCCGGCGGACTTGGTGTTTTCCTCTTCGACCATCTGGTGGAGGCGGTCGAGCGTGTCGCCGGAGCCGCCGATCTGGGTAAGCATGCCGCTGGCCATTTCGTTCATTTCGGCGAGGGCTTTGTTCATCTTCATGCTGTCGAGGCCCTTGCGGAGGGACTCGATTTTTTCACGGGCGGTTTTGATGGCGATATCGCGGGAACCGACGAGTTCCTTGTAGGTTTTTTCGGCGTCTTGAAGCTGCGAGCGGTTGTCGGCGAGTTCCCGGCGGACGTGTTGGAGTTCGACGGCGATCTCACCGGCGAGGCGCTGGTTGCCGGCGCGGAGGTTGGCTGCGGCCTTGGCCTTGAGGTCCTGTTCCTGGGTTTCCTGGCGCTTGATCTGGGCGATGAGTTTCTCGCAGAGTCCGGCGTGGGCGGAGAGGCCTTGGTTGAACTGGGCGATTTGTGTGCGGAGGTTTTCCTTTTCGAGTTCGAGCAGGGCTTCGGGGTTGCGTTTTTCGAGGCCGGAAACGAAGAGTCCGAGGAATCCCCGGAAGATGTTGGAGAGGCGGCGGAACATGGCTTTTGGTTTTCTTAGTTAGGGATTCGGAAGTTCGATGGGGGAAGGTTATGGTGGAATCCTTGATGACAGAACTATTTTTTCGAGGCTTCTTTAGAAGAGCATGGCGGAATCATTTTTCAGTCCGGGTTTTTCGCAAGATATTCATTCCGAGTCATCATCAGGATGGATCCGAATCCAAAAACGATTCTGCCATTTTCTTACTGGGGAATGGTGGAGCGGGGACGGGGCAGGGTGCCGGAGAGAAGGGGCGGCGCGGGTTCGTCGTCGTAGATTTGTGAGAAGGAGGTTTGAGAGAAAATCCTCTCGGAGGACTGCAGGGATTCGGAGATGGAGTCGATCTGCACGCTGAGGCCGGCGGAGTCGCTGGTGGTCATGCCGACCTCGCAGAGGTGGGTGATCTGCTGTTCGGTCTTGTCGATCTCCGCAGTGACGAGTTCGAGGGCGTCGGATGCCTGCTGGTGATTGTCGAGGCGTTCGCGGATGGTGTTGACGCGTTCGCGGATGGAGGTGGTGAGGCGACTCTCGGGGAGCCCCGCGGATTGGTCCCGCCCGGCGGCGGAGGCGAGTTGGGATTCGGCGGAGGAGAGTTCCGCCTCGATGTCTTCACGGCGGGTGGAGCCGAGGAATTTCTCGAGGCCGGACCGTTGGTGGAGGAGTTTGAGGAAGAGCCAGAGCATGCGGTCGAGGGATTCTCCGCGGAGGTCCTCAACGCCGGGCGCGCCGTCTTTCGCGCCCATGCTGCGGCGGAGGTTGACGAGTTCAAGGCAGCGATGGCGCAAGGTTTCGAAACGTTCCGCATCCGCCGTGCTGAGGAAGGCCATGAGTTGTTGGAAGCGCTGGCGCGGATCGACGGGAAGGGGTGGTGGCGATTGGCTTTTGGCTTTGAGGACGTTTTGAAAGCGCGGATTGAGTCCAAGGAAGCCGAGGTATCCGAGTTCGGCGGCGGCGAGGAATGGCAATGCCACGAGCGGGGCTCCGCTGAGGATGGCGACCCCCGCGCCGGCGCCCAGGCCTAGCAGGTGCCAGTGCCAGGTGAACGCGCGCTTCAGGGCGGCGGCCATTCCTGCGGATTTGTCCTCTGCCCTGCTCACGATGATTGGTTATCTTTTTCCGGCCCGAGTTTGTCGAGCAGCGAGCGCACCTGGCGGGCGGATTCGAGAAACACGGGCTCCTGCTGCATTTCGCGGGCCGGGCGGTCCGGCGGCGCGACATCGAACTGATGGGCGATGGTGCCGGGCGAAGGGCTGAAGATGAAGACGCGGTCGCCGAGATAGACGGCTTCCGGGATGTCGTGGGTGATGAAGAAGACGGTGGCTTCGAGTTCGCGCCAGAGGGAGACGAGCAGGTCCTGCATGCGCTGGCGGGTGGTGGGATCGAGCGCGCCGAAGGGCTCGTCCATCAGGATGATGCGCGGATGCATGATGAGCGTGCGGGCGATGGCCACGCGCTGGTTCATGCCGCCACTGAGTTGGTGCGGGTATTTGTTCGCGTCGTTCTTGGGATCGAGGCCGACTTTGGCGATCCACTCGCGGGCGCGTTCACGGCGTTCTCTCTCCGGGACCTGTCGGCATTCGAGGCCGAAGGCGACGTTGTCGATTACCGTGCGGTGGGGAAAATTTGCGTAATCCTGGAACACGAAACCGCGGTCCGGTCCCGGTTCTGTGACGGATTCGCCGTGGACTTTCACGGTGCCCGAGGTCGCCGGAAACTGCGGGGTGAGGCCTGCGATGAGGCGCAGCATGGTGCTTTTTCCGCAACCGCTCGGGCCGAGCACGCCGATGAACTCTCCGATGTGGGGAATGTTCTCCACGGCGAAGGTGACATCCTTGATGGCGGTGAAGGCGCGCTCGGTGCCGACATCGAAGGTTTTCGTGACGGATTGGAAATCTACCACGGTGGGGGTGCCGGGGGCTGGAGGCGCGGCACCCTTCAGTTCGCACGGCTGCTCAGAGGCGGTGAGTTCAGGTTTAGCCATGTTTGATGTGGGGGAAAAGCTGGCGTTGGAGCAGCATGATCGAGCGGTCGATCGCCCAGGCGAGCAGGGTGATGATGAAGAGGCAGAGATAGATGTGTTCCTGGAATCCGCGGCGCTGTGAGTTGATAATGAGCGCGCCGATACCGGTCTTCGCGTTGATGACTTCGGCGAGCATGATGTAGCCGAAGGCGAGGCCGAAGATCAGCCGCAGACTGTTGACGATGTCCGGCAGGGCGAGCGGCAGGATGACTTTGCGCAACACCTGGTGTCCGGCGATGGGAAACCACAGCGCGAAGCCCGCCGCGAAGCCGGCGGTGAAGCGCCGCCACGCTCCGGAGGACGCCAACTCGGCGGCGAGCGTCCGCGCGGTGTCATCCCGCATGAGATGCCAACCGAGCATGATGAGCAGGCCGTAGATCGTTCCCGCGATGACGGCGAGGCGCGCGCCCTTCCTCCGGGAACCGCGCGCTCCGAGCGTGTAGGCGGTGTCGATGAAGCGGTCCGGCACGGCGTGCACGGTGTTGATGGTATCGAAGATCACGAAGGCGATGGTCGCCAGAAAGATGAACATCACCTTGTTGAACTCGCCAAGGCCGAACCAGACCATCGTCAACGGGATCAGCGCGGCGATGGGGATGCTGCGGCCGAAAATGACGAGTGGTTTGAAAAACGCGGCCACCCGCAGATAGCTGCCGGCGACGACTCCGAGCGGCACGCCGATCGCCGCGGCCAGCAGGAAACCACCGAGCACACGGACCAGTGAAATGACGATGCTGCGTGACAACTCGCGTTTCCATAACTCCGCAAACGACTCGAAGGTCTCCCGCGGGCTGGGCAGCGTGTAGGCGTCCACAATCCGGGCGTCGCCCTCACCGAGGGTGAGCACCCACCAGACGAGTAACACGAACCCGATGCAGGCCGTGCCGAAAAGCAGGCCTTCCGCATAGGACGGTGCGTCACGAATGGTGCGGATACGTTTCCACCAGGTGGACATCGTGGGTTTTACTCGGGATTCTCAAGTGCGATCACCTTGATCTCGACCCGACGGTTGAGCGCGTGGTTGCCGGGGTCGTTCGAGTCATACGGGCGCTCCCAGCCGACACCGTCGGTGGAGAACTGGTTGGCGCTGAAATTCGGGAACATCTTGAGGATCTCGGTTTTCACGGCGGCGGCGCGGTTGGCGGAGAGTTCCTTGACGAGCTGCGGGCTGACATTTCCGCGCATCGAGGCGTCGGTGTGTCCTTCCACGACGATGTTGGCGGCACCATATTGGCCGGCGAGCTTGCCGACCTCCTCCAGCACGCTGTCCACGTTGGGTTCGTAGGGTTTCACGATGTCCTTGCCGTTTTCGCGGACGGTGATGGTTTTCCGCAGGTCCCATGAGTTCGGATAGAAATGCAGGGTGACGACCTTGGTGAGGATTTCCGAGCCCTCAGCCTTGATCGACTGCACGGTCTTGGGGGCGAAGTTGATCTGGTATTCGTTGCGGCTGGATTTGTAGGGTTCCTCGGTTTCGAGTTTCTGGAGGATCGAGAAATCCATCACCTTGTCGAAGGAGATCGGCTGGGTGATGCGGTTCATTTTCCGATAGAGCAGATAGGCGGTGTTCCAGGTGCGTTCGAAGTTGGCGGGATTGTTCTGGTTCATGAAGAAATCGCGGTTTTCCGCGTAGTTCGTCGAGTGGGCGTCGCCGAGCATGCCGAGGGTGTCGGCTTCCGGGATGCTGTAGAGCTGGGACATCAGGGCGGCGGCTTCCTTCTTGCCGTCCTCGGTTTTCATTTTCGCCATGCCATCGAAGATGCCGCGGACGAGTCCCTCGCAGATGTCCATGTGGTCCCGGGCGAAGTCGCCGCGGGCGAACCAGACGTCGGCGATGAGTTTGTTGGCGGTCGCGGTGCTCACGAGCATGTGGTTGCCCGGGATGTCGCTGAGGTTGTAGATGTCCGGCGCCCATGAGACGCAGGCGGCGATGGATTTGTCGCTGTTGAAGGCGGCGGCGGCTTGGAAAGCGTCCTCGGTGTAGATGAAATCCACCTCTCCGGGCTGGACGCCGCCGTTCACGAGCGCGTTGAGCAGGAAGTATTCGGACGGGGAGTTCTGGGCGAGGACGACTTTCTTGCCGCGGAGGTCTGACATGGTCGGATTGCCGGGGTTTTTCGCAGCGTTGCGGCGGATGACGATGCCGTCCCCCCCGTTGGAGAAATCCACCTGTTGGAAGATGCGCGGCATGATGCGCGGGTCTTTTTTCAGCTCGTCCATGAAGAGCGGGACCATGTCGAGGGTGGCCCAGCCGATGTGGACCTTGCCGGAGGCGTAGGCGTCGCGCATGGCAACGGGATTGTCGATCAGGACGAGCTCCACTTTGAACGGCTCGCCGCCGGGAGTGGTCCAGAGTTTGCCGGGATCACCGCCACCGTTTTGCAGGATGATCGGCGCCCAGCCAGCCCAGACGTTGAGGGCGAACTTCACGGTGCGGGCGTTCAGCGGGTCATAACCACTGGTCGTGGTGATCGGCGGCAGTTTCTCGCTGGGCTTGAAGACGTATTCCTTGACGGTGGTCGGCACGTTTGAGTCGGCGGCTTCGACGCCTTGGGCGCCGCGCAACTCGTCCACGGAAATGGTGGACGGCTTGGCAGCTTCGTTTTTCGGGAAAATCACTGAGCGGAATCCGTAGGCGACGAGGCCAAGGATCACGCAGGCGAGGGCGACGAAAAACAGCGGTTTTGGGCGGGCTTCATCATTCATTGTGCTGCTAGGTTGGGAGGTTGCTGGGGAAACTTCAAGCGCGCTCTGCCGGATTACAAAGAACCTTGCGGATTTCCAGCAGTTTACGGGAGACTCCAGCCGGATCCGATTTTTGACCCAATCATCGAAAAATCCGGGGATTCCGGACCGTAGGGGAAGGGATTGCCGGGGCTTGCGTTGGCCCGGTTGCCGACTAGACTCCACCACATCCATGAATTGCCGCCACTTCTCCATTGCGGGGTTTTTCCTCTCCGCGTCCTTCGCGTCCGCCGCCGAGGCCATTGCGGAACCGGTGTCAAAGCAAATGGACTTTCTCGAAATCGTCGCTGCCGGGGGAATCATGATGTATCCGCTGGCGCTGCTTTCGGTGGTTGGTGTGGTGCTCGTGCTCATTTACCTGCTGACCATCCGGCGCAATGCAGTGGTCAGCGACCGTTTCATGGATGCGGCCGAGGCGATGATCCGCAAGCGCGACTACCTCGGGCTTGTCGCCTACTGCCACCGCCAGAACGAATGCATGGCGCGCGTCACCCAGAAAACCCTGGATTTCCTCACCAAATACCCGATGGCATCCTTCGGCGGCGTGCGTGAGGTGGCGGAGGCCGAAGGCTCCCGCCAAGCTGGCCTGCTCAGCTCCCGGATCACCTATCTGGCTGACATCGGTTCGATCGCCCCGATGGTCGGTTTGCTCGGAACCGTGCTTGGGATGATCAAATCCTTCCTGCAGGTGGCCTCCGGAGACGTCGCCGGAGTGCGCCAGATGGAACTCGCCGAGGGGGTTTCCGAGGCGCTCATCACCACTGCGGCGGGCCTGATGATCGGGATTCCGGCTTTGGTGTTTTATTCGCTGTTCCGTGGCCGGGTACAAAAATACATCGCCGAGTTGGAGGCCGCCGCCACCCACCTCATGGCGCTTCTGCATTCTCAGGTCGAGCGCCAGCAACCTCACGTCGCCTACACTCCCGCCCAGCGGACGCGTGAGGATTACGCCATGCCGGTACCCTCTCCCATGGGGGGCGAGCGCCAGGACATGCAGGGCATCTGATCCATTTTCCGTTCATGAAATTCTCCAGCCGTCAGCCGGAGCCTGCGGGCATGCAATTGGCACCGATGATCGACATCGTGTTCCTGCTGCTGATTTTCTTCATCGTGACCTGGCAGTTCAGCCGTTCTGAAACCGAGCTCAACGTCTCGGTTCCCACCGCCGAGGAAGGTTCGGAGCTCAACCGCCCGAAAGGCGAAATCATTATCAACGTGCTGGCTGACAACACGATCAGGGTGGAGGGGTTCACGGTGGACTTGGCCCAGCTGCACGACAAGCTCGCCGCCATCGCCCGACAGTTTGAAAACCAACCGGTCCGGATCCGCGGCGACGGGAAAGTCGCCTACCAGCGCATCGTCGAGGTCATCGACACCTGCCAGAAGGCCGGCATCTGGAATATTTCCTTCGCGACCCAACGCCCGACGCCGGCCGAGTGATTCGCTTGGCAAGCGCCCCGGAAATCCGCAACGCTCCCCGTATCTTGAAACGCCCGCTCGCATTCACCTTCTTCCTCGTCGTCTGTCCCGCGGTCGCCCAGATCCCACGGGCGGCGGTGGTGGACCCGGCGCTGGCTCCCGATGCCGGCAATGATTTCTTCCAGCGGGGCAAGAATGTGTATGATTCCGCGCAAGCGGCCACGGATCTCATGAACCGTCGCGACCTCTACCAGCGAGCGGCGGGGATTTTTTCGGGCTACCTCACCGAGTTCCCGAACCACCCGAATGCCGAGATGGCGTGGTGGTATCTCGGCAACAGCTTCTATCAGGCTGGCCGGATCGACGACGGTAAACGTTGTTTCAGCACCTTGTTGAACCGCTACGGCAAGGGCAAGTGGGCCGCCGCCGCCGCCTACACCCTTGCCGCAGACCACTACAACAAGGCGGAATACGCGTTTGCAGCGCCGATGTTCGAGCGCTACGCCGCGAACGCCGCGAAACCCGAGGAGCGCCCGCGCGGGCATTATTTCGCGGGCAATTGCTACCGCCTTCTCGGTCGCGACCGCGAGGCCATCGCTTCGTTCAACAAAGTCATCGAAGATCCCGCCGGCGGTTTGTTCGCGCCCCAGGCGAAAGTCGCCCTCGGGCATCTGGCCCTCAACGCCGGCAAGCTGCAAGAGGCCCTCGACCAGTTCGAGGCGGTCGTCGCGGCTCCTTACGTCGCGAAAGTCCGGGGCGAGGCCGCGCTCAATGCCGCGCTCACCGCCACCAAGCTCGGTGAGAACGATCTCGCCGACCGATATCTCGCATTGATCCTGCGCACTCCAGGAATGGAGGATTTCCGCGCCGACGCGCAAACCGCCATGATGGGCAATCATTTTTCGAAAAAGGAATACAAGGAGGTCATCGCCATCTTCCGGAGCAGTTCCGCCAAGGCCGTGGGCGACAAGGAGGCCGCCCGCCTGATGGTCGCCGCCCGCTCCTACCTGCGCCTCAAACAACCGGGTGAGGCCCTTGGGCTGTTCCGTGAGGTCGAGCGGCTTGTCCGGCCTGAGACGGACCTTGCTTTCCAAGCTTCCTATTACCGTCTGCTCTGCTTTTTCCAGATTGAAGGCCGCCATGTGCCGGATCAGGTGGACGCCTTCCTTCAGCTCTATCGGAATGCGCGGCCATCAGACCCCCGCATTCACACCGCCCTGATGATGAAGGCGGAGTCGCTTTTCTCAAACCACCAAACCGCCAGGGCTGCCGAAATTTACAACCAGATCAATGCCGCGTCGGTCAGCGAGAAGAACCGCCCGGGTCTGCTCTATCAGCGCGGTTGGTGTCTGGCGGAGGCTGGCGATCATCAGGGCGCCATTCGCTCGCTGAGCGAGTTCATCACGCGCTATCCGGAGGATTCACGCGTTTTTTCCGCTCTGGCCAAGCGTGCCAAGGCCTATTCGGAAAGCGCCGAGCCCGGGAAAGCCATCGCCGACTTCGACCGCCTCACCGCCGGGGGGAGTCCTGCCGACCTCGCCTCGTTCGCGTGGCTGGAATCCGCCCGCATGCGCCGCGGCGAAAACAACATCGCGGACATGATCGTCCGTTACCAGGGCCTGCTGCGCAACGTCACCAATCTCAGCGACAACCTCCAAGCCGAAGCCAACTACTGGATCGGATGGGGCCTCGTGAAAACCAACGCCGCCAAAGACTCCATCCCCTATCTTGAAAAAGCCCGGACCCTTCGTCCGGACGCCTATCGCAAACACGCCGGTATTCTTCTCGCGCTCGGATATTTCACTTCGCAGGACGCCGCCAGCCTTGCTTCGGAAATCAGCCTCGCGATCCGTGGGAACTACGCGGAAGACATCCCCCGTCAAGCCGTCCAGTGGTCCGGCATGCAGTCCTACAACTCCGGCGATTACGCCACTGCCGCAGACGCCCTCGGCCTCATCGCCACTCCAGACGAACCCCGCGCCACTCCCAAGGAAGTCTGGCGCTATCTCGCCAAGTCCCACCTCGAATCCGGCGATGCCGAAGGCGCCCTCGTCGCGGTGTCCAACGTCCTCGCCGTGGAGGACAATCCGGCGTGGAAAGCCGACGGATTGCTCGACCGCGGGCGCGCGCTGCTCATGCTCGACCGGCTCACCGAGGCTCGCAACGCTGCTGATGAAGCGTTGGTCCTCCGGCCCCAAGGGCGCACCAGCGGTGGGCTCCGCATCCTTGTCGGCGATCTCGAAATGAAGGCCGGCAATCCCAAAAAAGCCTCCGCCGAATACCTGATTGTCGTCGGCTTCCTTGATGACAAGGATCTTAAACCGCGCGCGCTCCAAAAGCTCATCGAAGCGCTTGAAAAACAGGGCGACAAGGTGGAGGCCGCTAAATACCGCCGCCAACTCAATTCCGAGTTTCCCGACAGGAAAGCCCGGTGAACCGCGTTTTGCACTTCCGTTTCCCGGCTTCAAGCCATTGATTGCTCCCCGTCTCCTTCGTTTCCCATGACTCCTCCAGCATCCCCTGTGCCCGCACCAAAACCGTCGAAGCGCAAGCCTGCCAACTCATGGAGTCCGGAGCAATCGGCCGAACTCTACGGCCTTGAATCGTGGGGCCACGGCTTTTTCAGCGCGAGCAAGAAGGGCCACGTCACCGTGCGTCTCGAAGATGGGGAGGCCCGCAAGGAGGTTTCGCTTTTCGAGGTCATCGAAGGCCTTCATGACCGCGGTACCCACTTGCCCGTGCTGCTTCGATTCCGTGATCTGCTGCACTCGCGCATCGCGGAAATCAACGAATCGTTCCGCACGGCCATCAAGGACAGCAACTACCGCGGCGAATACCGCGGGGTCTATCCGATCAAGGTCAACCAGCAGCGCCAGGTCATCGAGGAAATCGCGGAATTCGGGAAACGCTACCACTACGGCCTTGAAGCGGGATCCAAGCCCGAACTGATTGCCGCGCTCGCCCACATGCACGATCCGGAGGCCTACATCATCTGCAACGGCTACAAGGACGAGGAATTCATCGATCTCGCCCTGCACTCGCAGAAAATGGGGCTCAAGATCATGCTGGTGCTCGAAATGCCCAGCGAGCTGGAACTCATTCTCGAGCGCTCGCGCAGGATCAATGTGCTGCCGAATCTCGGCGTCCGCATCCGCCTGTCCACCCGAGGTTCCGGCCACTGGCAGGACAGCGCCGGTGACAAATCCGTCTTTGGCCTCAATGCCGCGCAGGTCATCGGCGTCGTCGATCATCTCAAGGAGACGGGCTACCTCGGTTGCCTGAAGATGCTCCACTATCATCAAGGGTCGCAGATCCCCAACATCGCCGCCATCCGCGAAGGCGCCACCGAGGCCGTCCGCATGTATTGTGATCTCGTCAAGGAGGGCGCTCCCATGGGCGTGCTCGACATTGGCGGCGGCATGGCCGTGGACTACGACGGCTCCCACACCAATTTCCATTCATCCTGCAACTACTCCATCAGGGAATACTGCACCGACATCGTGGAAGTCGTTTCCCAGATTTGCGACAAGGCCGGTATTGCTCATCCGAATCTCATCTCCGAGAGCGGCCGTGCCGTTGTGGCCTACTACTCGGCGCTGGTCTTCAACATCCTGGATGTCACCAGCGCCCAGACCAGCGAGGAAGCTCCTAATATCCCCGAACAGGCACCCCAGAACCTGGTCAACCTGATTCACGTCAACAAAACCCTCAGCAAGAAAAACCTTCAGGAAAGCCTCAACGACGCGGTCTATTACCGCGACCAGATGCGCGCGCAGTTTTTCTATGGCAACGCCACGCTGCGCGAGCGCGGCCTCGCCGAGGCGTGGTTCTGGCACATCGTCACCCGCATCTCCCATCTCATCGAGCAGCTCGATGACATTCCGGAAGAACTCCGCGAACTCTCCTCCACGCTGGTGGATTTTTATTACGGTAACTTCTCGCTCTTCCAGTCGCTGCCGGACTCTTGGGCGATCGACCAGCTCTTCCCCGTGATGCCGATCCACCGGCTCGACGAAAAACCCCGCAAGCGCGCCGTGCTCGCCGACATCACCTGCGATTGCGATGGCAAGATCGACCGCTTCATCGACAAGGAGGACGTCGCCAAAATCCTCCCGCTCCACGGTCTCAAACCCAACGAGCCCTACTATGTCGCGGTCTTCCTCGTCGGGGCCTATCAGGAAACCCTCGGGGACCTCCATAATTTGTTAGGTGATACCAACGTCGTGGGCGTCCACCTCGAAAAAGGCAAGCCGGTCTACACCCACGAAGTGGAGGGTGACACTGTGGCCGACGTGCTCAGCTACGTCGAATTCGATCCCAAGGAGCTCGTTTCCAAATTCCGGAACTTCGCGGAAAAAGCCGTGAATGACGGCCGCATCTCGCCGAAGGAGCGTCGCGAGATCCTCGATCTCTACCGCGAAGGACTCGCCGGCTACACGTATTTCGAGAGTTGAGTTGCTGCTGGCGTCATCACGCGGGAAACTCACGGACGAATTTCCTGGTGGCCTCTTCGCTGCCGCAGATGTAAACCGAATCCTGCGCGGCGAACCGGAAATTCCGGTCCAAATGCACCAGCAGTTGCCGGTCCCGCGCGACGGCCACCACCGAGCATCCGGTGCGGTTGCGGATATCCAGCTCCGCCGGATGTTTGCCGACGAGTTCCGGAGATGAGACCGTCGAGACTTTCAGCGATTCATCCAGCGGGACGGAATGCTTGCCAAGCAGCTTGCGGGCGAGGATCTGGCAGGTCACCTGACTGATCGACGACGCGAAGTCCGCGCCCGCAATGTGAATGCGCTCGGCGTTTCCCAGGCCGCTGACACGCGCGATGGCCGGCACGTGCGGCGGGAGATCCTTGAGGATGATCGTTGCAAGCAAGGTCGCGGCGTCCTCGTTCAGGGCCAGGATGACGGCTTGCGCATCCCTAACGCCGACGCGTTAGAGAAGCTCGGAATCCAGCGCGTTGTCCACGAAGTCGACGTCCGGCCCGGGCTCCAGGGAAATGCCCCGGGTCTGCTCACCGACGTCACTCCGGCCAGTTTCAGTTCGTCCATCAATGATGAGACGGCCGGGCCACGGCGGAAAATCAGCACGTGGTCCCGGGCGTCATTGCAATCACCGGGCAGGCGGATTTCAAAGCGTTCCTTGAGGAATGGAATCAGATAGACCGGGAAAATCAGGAACATGAAGAACACACCCACGAACTGGACCAACACGACAAGAACGACCATCAGCGGGTGGTTCCAGACTTCATCCGCACCATAGTCGGTGGTCGAGAGGGTTTCCGCCGCCCAGTCGATGGATCGCCAGGAGTTCCTCGGCTTTCCCCCAAGCTGGCTCATGCCCGCCATGTAGAGGAAGGTGGCCGCGAGTAGGACGGCGAGGAGCGAAAGCACGAGGAGCAGGAGTCGCTTCTGGGAGCGTTTCATGGAAAGTGGAGAGCCGATCCGTCGCGCATCAGGGAAGAAGCTCCGGTTGATCGACGGAGTGTGGACGCGAGGGCTGGGAGAATCAGGGTGGGGAAGAAATTGGGATAAAATCAGGATTCCCCGCTTGCGCTTGATCCGTCAGGTCATCAGGGCGAGACTCCGCACGCAAGGCACCCCGCCCCAATCCCCCCGGAAGCACATGAACACTCACAAGACGCCGCCTCACAAAGATGACATCGCCACAATGGAACTCTTTGCCGGACTCGACATGGAGCGGGTGTTCGTGGTGACCAATCAGCGGCAGGCCGGACTCGCTCTGGACGAATTGATGAGTGTCGGTGCGGTGGGTTTCGATACCGAATCGAAACCTACTTTCAGGAAGGGTGAAAAGTCCGAGGGGCCGCACGTGCTGCAGTTTGCCACCCTGGAGAAAGCGTTCATTTTCCAGTCCCACTTCGTCGAGAGTCACCCGGTGATCATTGAGGCGCTGAAATCCGTGGATCTCACCAAAATCGGCTTCGGCCTCGGAGGAGATCTCCACCAGATTTCAAACCGTTTTGGCATCCGCCCCGCCTCCATCGTGGATCTCGACCGCTCGTTCAGGAAACTCGGCTACCGCAATTCCATCGGCGCCAAGTCCGCCGTCGCAATGCTTTTCCAGCAGAAACTCCTGAAATCCAAATCCGTCACCACCTCGAACTGGGCATCCAGGGAATTGACCGAACGCCAGTTGCTCTACGCCGCGAATGACGCCTACGCGGCCATCCGGATTTTTCATGCGCTTCAGAGCGCCGACCAAGAACGGCCGCCGATTCCCTGACCGTTGGCCGGGAAAAAAGCCGCAATTGTTAAGAATTGCTTACAAAATCCACTTGCAGGGCCGGAGATTTGCGTTAAAAATCCCTGCAAATGAAATCGCTTCTATTGATCGCCCTCGCCGCAGTCTCCGTTCTTTCGACTTCCTGCAACACCTTCATCGGTCTCGGCCGTGACATGCGCCTCGCCGGAGAGGGTATGGAAAACACCGCCAACAAAGCCGCAGGCGGCGGAGCCAGCGTTGATACCTCCGGCGCGCCGGTTTATTGAGCCCCTGCCTCGCCCGCGTGGTCCGCGGGAAGGACTCAGTAACCCCGCCAGAATGCGAAGGCGCAGATGAGGGTGGCTACGCCGTAGCCGAGGCCCGCCAAGGAGAGGATCTTCCAGCGTTTCTGGTCGGCGGTCACCCAAGTGACGGCGTCCCGGAAAAGGTAGGGCATGCCGACCCAGAAGAGTGAAGCGGTGAGCATCCCGTAGGCGAAGACCGGCACTAGCAAGCGCGATGAGGGGTCCTTGAGAAAGGCCGATTCAAGCAACGGTGAGGCGGCCATCAAGCCCAGAACTCCGAGGGCCCGGACGGCGAGGAAATCCCTCACGCTGATGGTGACCAGCACCAGCGACACGGGCACTAGGATGCGGAGCATCGGCTTGGCGTTGTTGAATTCGCCGAGGTCCATCGAGAGGGATCCGAGCAATCCGGTCCCTTCGGGAGCAATCAACAACCAGAACCACGCGAGGCCGATCCCGAGGAGGATTTGGCCGATCATCGCGTTGCGCGGGAACGTTTTCAAAAAACCCTGCATCATGGCTGGTTTCGCAAGCATGACCGCGTGGAGACCGATCAGCCAGACGGCGAGAATGAGCCCGACGGTGAAAAGCGACAGGTGTTCGTAAGGGTGCATATAGTCCATGCGGCCCCCGGACTAGGGCCCGAAGGGGCAAGATTCAAGCGCCAACTCGCCGGGCGGATTCACGGAATTCTCACAGTAGTCGCATCGTCCGCTCACAATATGAGGCCATGGTTCGCCGCATGAACCTGCGTCGCTTGATCCAGCCCGATGACGGTTGGCTCGATTCACCCACTCCCCGGCGGGTGCTTCAAGTGGCGTTCATGGCTTTTGCCGGACTGGCGGTTTACGGGTTCACCGTCGGCTGTTGGAGGGACCCGTTGATGGGAGGCTACGTGGCCGTGAAACTTCCGCTGTTGGTCGCCCTCACGTTGGTTTGCAACGGACTGCTCAATGGTTTGTTAGGTCTGCTGCTCGGAACGGGCCTTGGTTTCCGCCAATCGCTGCTGGCCCTGCTGACCGCCTTCGCGCTCGCCGGCGTGATCCTCGGTTCGCTCGCGCCGGTCAGTCTGCTTCTCGCGTGGAACGCGCCGCCGCCGGATTCGCCAGGGGCCGGCAACGCCCATGCCGCTTATCTGGTGACGCACACGCTGCTGATCGGCTTCGCCGGAATAGCGGCCAACATTCACCTGCACCGCCTGCTTGCCATGAAATCCCCCACGCCCGCGGCGGCCACCGCCACCTTGCTGGCGTGGCTCGGCGGCAATGGATTTCTCGGCGCGCAGTTCTCATGGATCCTCCGGCCGTTCTTCGGCACGCCGAACCTCGAGGTCCAGTTCCTCCGGCCCGATCCGCTGCGGGGGAATTTCTATCAGACCGTCTGGAGCTCCCTCAACCACATCACCGGCGGCTTCGCTCTGCCCGCCCTCACGGTGATCCTTCTTCTCGTCGCCATTCCCATCGCCCGAGCCATCGCATCCAACCATCAAACCACCCCGAAACCATGAATCCACAAGACATGCCCGCCGCCACGCCGCCACCACTCGAAGCCCCGCTGCCGGAAATCCTCGATCTGAAATCGCTCTTCGAAGCCCTGCTCCGCCGCCCTCAGGCCCTCGTTGCCCGCCTTGCGGACGGGAACCACGGGGCGACCGGACGCTTCGTCCTGATGGCGGTCGTTTCCTTCCTGCTCTTCGGCTTCGTGCTCGGATGTTTCGCAAAACACGAGCAACTCTGGGCCGCTCCCGCGAAAATCACCGCCGGGCTTCTGTTCTCCGGTGTGATCTGTTTTCCCAGCCTTTATATCTTCTCCACGCTCGCCGGTGCGCGGGTGTCCATCTCCCAGCTTGCCGCCTGTCTCGCCGGGGCCCTGGCGCTGGCGGGGCTGTTGGTGCTAGGCTTTGCCCCCGCCGTGTGGATCTTCGCGGAATCGACCGATTCGTTCGGTTTTATGGGTGCTCTTGCCGTGGGCTCGTGGGTCATCGCGGTGTTCTTCGCGCTGCGTTTCCTCAAGTCCGTCGTATTCGCCACCGGCGGCACCCAGAAAGGTCCGGTGATGATCTGGAGTGCCGTGTTCTTGCTCGTGACCCTGCAGATGACCACCTCACTGCGCCCGATCCTCGGTCGCTCGGATGATTTCCTCACTCAAGAGAAGAAATTCTTCCTCCAACACTGGGGTGACACCTTCGGCGAAAGCCTGACCATTTCCCACAGGCAATCCCCGCTCCCGGCCTCAGCCGACGCCCCGCCATCCCGCGGCGATAACAACCACTGACCGGCGATGAATGCATTTGATCCGCCACCCGTTCCGCCTCCGGAACCGGACCCCGAGTTTCTCGACTGGCTGGAGGAATTGCTGTGATTCCAGTTGCTGCACCGGGGGAAGGGCGGATGTTGTGACCATGAGGAATCCCCTGCGTGTCGTCTTATGCCTGCTTGCCGGCCTGCTGCCCGCCATGGCCGAACCTGCCTCGAAAGGTGGGGTGAAGAAGCCGGGACCTTCCGCCGCCGCGCCCGTCTACAAGGAGGAATCCCCGCTGCCCGAAGGATGGCCGCAACCCGGACCTTTCAATCAGGTGGTCCGGAAACACTATCCCGCCTACCGCGCCGCATTCACGCCGGATTCCAGCCCGAACCGCGGCTTCCGGCGACTCTTCAAACACATCTCGCGAAACAAGATCCCGATGACCGCGCCCGTCGAGATGAAGCTCGATGGTTCCGAAGCCGGAGACATGGAGGAAATGGCGTTTCTCTATCAATCCCCGGAAGTCGGGAAATCCGGTGACGATGGCGAGTTTGTGGAAGTCCGCGACATGCCGGCGCGGGTGGTCCTGAGCTACGCCTGGCAGGGCGGCCGCGACAAGAGGTCCACTGCCAGGGCCCGAAAGGCGATCGACGCCGAACTCACGAAGCGCAAGCTCAAAGCCAATGGCTACCGGTTGTTCGGTTACAACAGCCCGTTCGTGCCGCGTTCGATGCAGACATACGAACTGCAAACCTTGATCGAATGACCGCGGTCCGCAGGTTTCTCCCTTGGATCGAAAACCACCGGAAAATTGGAGTGGCGCAGGGCCCGGGGTATCAGATAGAAACGCCGTTGCATGACCCAATGGTGGCAATCCCTCGGCAACGCATCCCAGGTGTTCTGGGGAATTGCGATTGCGGCCAGCATCTTCCAGGTGCTCATCTTCATCGGTTCCTTGTTCACCTCCCATGAGCTCGATCATTCGGCCGACACCGACACCTCGGGTTCCGGTGAAGCACTCAAGCTGCTTTCCCTGCGCGGCATCATCGCTTTCCTTGTGGGCTTCGGTTGGACCGGTGGCCTGTTTCTTGCCAAGGGGCTTTCGATGCTGCTGGTCGTCCTGATGGCAATCGGCACCGGTATCATTTTCATGACCGTGATCCTGTTGATCATGAGGCTGCTCGTGTCCCTCAAGGCGGACGGCACTCTGGATTATGCGAACTCCATCGGGCGGACCGGACATGTGTATGTCACGATCCCCGCCCGGCGCGCCGGCCAAGGCCAGGTGGAGGTGATGATTCAAGGCCGGTTGGTGACCGCGCATGCCGTGACCGACCACCATCATCCGATCGCCCCTCAGACCAAAATCGTCGTGCTCGGCGTCGAAAGCGGCACCTTGCTGATCGTTTCTCCCATCTTCTGAGATCCACCTAACACCAAATACACCATGGAAGCCATCATCCTCATCGTAATCCTTGTTTTCCTCGCGTTCGGCACGCTGATTTTCATCGCCAGTCGCTACCGCCGTTGCCCTTCGGACCGCATCCTCGTGGTTTACGGGAAAGTCGGCGGGCAGAAATCCGCCAACTGTTTCCATGGCGGCGCCTGTTTCGTGTGGCCTGTCATCCAGGACTATTCCTATCTGAGCCTGACACCCATCCCCATCGACATCCAGCTGCGCGGCGCGCTTTCCCAGCAAAACATCCGCGTCAACACGCCGTCCACCTTCACTGTCGGCATCAGCACCGAGCCGGGTGTGATGGGCAACGCCGCCGAGCGCCTTCTCGGTCAGACCATGGAGCAGATCCAGGAACTCGCCAAAGACATCATCTTCGGCCAGATGCGCGTGGTCATCGCCACGATGCCCATCGAGGAAATCAACGCCGACCGCGACAAGCTCATCGCCAACATCGCCAACGGCGTGGAAGTTGAGCTCCGCAAAGTCGGCCTGCGCCTCATCAACGTCAACGTCCAGGACATCACCGACGAATCCGGCTATATCGACGCCCTCGGCCGTGAAGCCGCCGCGCGCGCCATCAACGAGGCCAAGGTGAAGGTTTCCCAACAGGAACGCGACGGCGACATCGGCGCCGCCGAGGCCGACCGCGAAAAACGCATCAGCGTGGCAGCGGCCCAAGCCAACGCGGTGCAGGGCGAGAACGAAGCCGCCGTGCAGATGGCCAACTCGAATGCCGCGCGCCGCGAGCGGGAGGCGGAAGCCCAGCGTCTCGCCACCGCTGCGGAAAAAGTGGCGGAAGCGAAAGCGCTCGAAGAAGCTTATGCCTCCGAGGAATCCGCCGAGCGTCAGCGTGCCAAGCGCGACGAAGCCACCCAGATGGCCAGCATCATCGTAGAGGCTGAGATCCAGAAAAAGAAAATCGAAGTGCTCGCCGAAGCGGAGAAAATCCGCGTGCGTCTGGCCGCCGAGGCCGACCGTTTGAAAATCGAGCTTCAGGCCGAGGCGGAAAAACGGCGCATCGAACTCACCGCCGAGGCTGACGGAGCCCGCCAGCGCCTGACCCAACAAGGTGAGGCCGACGGTTTGCGAGCCGTCATGGAAGCGCAGGCCGCTGGAACGCTCGCCCAACTTCAGGCCCGCGCGGATGGTTTCCGCGGCATCATCGGCGCTGCGGGTGGTGCCGATCAGGCGGCCCGGCTGATGATCACCGAACAGTTGCCCAAACTCGTCGAAGAGCAGGTCAAGGCGGTCTCCAATCTCAAGATCGACAAGGTCACCGTCTGGGACAGCGGCGCGGGAAAGGACGGCAAGTCCAGCACCGCCGGCTTCATCTCAGGCCTCGCCGGATCACTCCCGCCGATCCACGAGCTCGCCCGCAGCGCAGGGGTTGACCTCCCCGCCTACCTCGGCAGCCCGTCGGCGGCACCTGCTTCCCCTGCAGTCGCAGCAGCCAAGGAACCCCCTGCCAGTCAGGCCCCGGCTGAAGTCTGAGGCTCGTGTCGCTTCCGCCTTGCCTCGCCGGAGATGATGGGGTTTCCTCCCGCCCGCATGTCCTCACTTCCTACCGCTGACCTCCTGGCGCTCGATACGGACGGCCTCAAAAGCCGTCTTTCGAAACTCAGGAGGTATCTTTGACGTTCCCTCGCTCGAAAACGAAATCAACACGCTCGAGGAGGCCATGGGGGCTCCCGAGTTCTGGAACGATGCCGACAAGGCGAAGGAGATCTCCTCCAAGGCCGCCGGCCTCAAAAAGAAGCTCGAATCGTTTCTCCAACTGGAATCCCGCGTCTCGGACATCGAGGAGGGGATCAACCTCGCCAAGGAATTCGACGACGCGGACCTCGCCCGCGAGGCCATCGAAAACGCGAAGACGCTCGAAAAAGACATCCGCTCCTTCGAGTTGCTCACGCTGCTCGACAAACCGGCCGATATTTCCCCGTGTTTCCTCGTTATTTCCGCCGGTGCCGGTGGCACCGAAGCCTGCGACTGGGCGCAAATGCTCCACCGCATGTACACCCGCTGGGCGGAGAGCAAGGGCTACACCGTGGAAACCCTCGATTGGCAGGATGGTGATGAAGCCGGGCTGCGCACCGCCACCCTCAAGATCACCGGCGACTACGCCTACGGGTTCCTGAAAAACGAACGCGGCGTGCATCGGCTCGTCCGGATTTCCCCGTTTGACTCGAATGCGAAGCGCCACACATCGTTCGCCTCAATCGACGCCACGCCGGAGGTTTCCAAGGAAATCAACATCGAGATCAACGAGAAGGACATCGAGATCACCACCACCCGTTCCGGCGGCAAGGGCGGTCAGAACGTCAACAAGGTGGAGACCGCCGTGCTCCTGCGCCACCTTCCCTCCGGTATCCTGATCCGCTCGACCGCCGCCCGCACCCAAGGCCAGAACCGCGTGCTCGCGTTCGAGATCCTCAAAGCCAAGCTCTACACCATCGAGGAGGACAAGCAGAAAGCCGAGGCGGACCGCGCCTACGGCGAAAAAGGCGACGTCTCATGGGGCAACCAGATCCGCTCCTATGTTTTCCAGCCCTATCAGAAGGTGCTCGACCTCCGCACTGGCGAGGAAACCAACAACATCCAGGCCGTTATGGACGGCGATATCGACGCCTTCATCGAAGCCAAACTCCGCGGCAAGGTCCGTGTGAAGGGTGCCAAGGACGAGGATGATTGAGCCGTGGCCGCGGTTTGCAACCGCCATGCCTTTCTTGACGATGGCTTGGCGGATGAAATCCGCCGCGATTTTCACGCATGTTCGGCCTCCCACTTCGCCTCTTCATCGGTGAAGTAGCGGACGCGCACTTTCTTGAACTCCTTGGTGGAGTAGAGCGCGTGGCGGTCGGTGATGCCGGTGGCCTCGGCGATGGCGCTCAGAGTTTCCTCGCATTCCTCCTCGCTCTTGCCGTGGACCATGGTGAAGAGGTTGTAGGGCCAGTCCGGGTAGCTCGGGCGCAGGTAGGCATGGCTCACGGCGCGGAAGCCGGCCATGGTTTCGCCGAGTTTTTTGAGCGCTACGAGGTCGTCCTGTGGGCCGGCCCAGACGCCCATGGCGTTGGCTCCGAAGCCCGCCTTGCGGTGGTGGAGCACCGCGGCGAAGCGGCGCATCCGGCCGGTGGCGAGAAACTTCGCGTGCATGGCGGCGGCTTCCTCGAAGGGGATGCCGAGCTCGTCCGCCACGGCGACGAAGGGAGCGGGGACCAAGGTGATGTCGCGCTGCATGACGCGCACGAATTCGATTTCCTTCGCGGTGAGCGGTCCAGCTTCCTGACGGTTGGCCTCGGTGTAGGCGGGCTTGCTCTGGTCGTCGGGTTTGGCTTCGCCCTCGACATCGAACCGTACGCCGATCTTGAACAGGCGGAGTGTCGGCAGCAGGCGGGTGGTTTCGGCGCCAGACAGGCGGTGGAGAAGATCGGCGGTGGCATCGAGGCCGAGCCGGCTGGTGGGTGGAACGGCGATGGTATACCAGAGATTGAACTCGTGGTTGCGCAGATAGTTGTGGCTCACGCCGGGGTGTGAGTTGATCACCGACACAGCGGCGTCGAGTTTCTCCGGGGCGATTTTGGCAGCGACCAGACTGGAGGCGTAGCCGAGGCTGCGGGTGTCGAAAATCGCGCTGATCTGGCGGATGACCTTGGCTTCCTTAAGGGCTTTCACGCGGGCGAGCGTCTCGTCTTCGGTGAGGCCGCAGCGTTTTCCGAGATCCGCGAAGGGGTGCTGCACGAAGGGCATGGTTTCCTGCAAAACTCCCAGCAAGGCGGCATCGGTGGTGTCGGTGGCGGCGTTCATCTGGGGCGGACTTTAGGCAGCTCCCCCGCGAACATCCACTCTGATTTCAGACATTGCCGAAGCTGACGAAAAAATCTATAAGTAAGGGATGGATCGAGGAGAAGAATCAATCCGCACCGGAATGGCCAGGTATGCTTGGCGGGAAGTGGATCGGGCCGAGCTTCCCAAACGTGCTGCGGGCACCCGCATCTCGGACTTTCATGAAATCTATTCGCTTTTCGATGAGGCGACGATCCGCCAGCAGGCGGCCCGCTGCGTCCAGTGCGCCGAGCCCGCCTGCGTCGAAGGCTGTCCGCTGGGTAACCGCATCCCGGAATGGCTGGGCCTCGCGGCCGAGGGCCGGTATCTGGAGGCGGCTGGGATTTCGCGCAGCACCAGCAGCATGCCGGAAATCTGCCCCCGGGTGTGCCCGCAGGAGCGCCTGTGCGAGGGGGCTTGCGTGATCCAATCGCGCGAGGAACCGATCTGCATCGGCGCGATCGAGAAGTTCATCAATGAATACGCGTTGGCACACGGCGAGGGGCGCGTGGAGGTGGCACCATCTAACGAAAAACGGGTGGCGGTGGTGGGCTCCGGGCCGGGTGGTCTGGCCTGCGCGGACCGGCTCTCGCAACTTGGCTATGCGGTCACGGTGTTCGAAAGCCAGATGCTGCCGGGCGGGCTGTTGTTGTTTGGTATTCCCGCGTTCAAACTGGAAAAAGAGGTCGTGGACCGGCGCGTGAACCTGCTGCGCCAGCAAGGAGTGGAGTTCCGAACCGGCGTCACGGTGGGCGTGGACATCACGCTCGGGAAACTCCAAACGGATTTCGCGGCGGTGTTTCTCGGTATCGGCGCGTTGAAGCCGAAGCCGCTGCAAGTTCCGGGTGCGGAGCTGAAAGGCGTGATTCAAGGGCTGCCGTTTCTGGCTCAGAAAAACGCGCCCATCGCGCTCGGGCTGCCACCCGTTGAGGTGAAGGGAAAACGTGTCGTCGTGCTCGGCGGCGGCGACTCGGCGATGGATTGCCTGCGCACCGCGGTCCGCTGTGGCGCTGAGGACACGGTTTGCGCGTATCGTCGGGACCTCGACAACATGCCCGGCTCGAAGAAAGAATACGCGAATGCCACGGAAGAGGGCGCGCGGTTCATGTTCCTGACCAACCCGCTGTCACTCGAAGGCAATGAGCGTGGCGAGGTGACCGCTGTGCATTGCGTGCGCATGGAACTGGGTGAGCCCGATTCCTCCGGCCGCCGCAAGCCGCGTCCCGTGGCCGGGTCCGAGTTCACGCTTCCCGCGGATCTGGTGTTGATCGCGTATGGCTTTGATCCAGTGCCGTTCCCACCGGAGAGCGACTTGTCGCAGATCGAGGTCAACGGTTGGGGAGCAACCAAGGTGGATGCGGGGCAGCGGACGAACATCCCGGGGGTTTTCGCCGGTGGCGACGTGGTGCGCGGACCGAGCTTGGTCGTGCATGCGGTGCGCGACGGACGCCGGGCGGCCGAGGGGATCCACCGGTATCTGGGCTGATGGTGTGGCGAATGACCGGCAGTTGCTCAGTTTTCAACCGTGGCCGGACCATTGGCGATGCCGGTGCTGACGAGGAGTGGAACCGGGGAAGATGACGGCGTCGGCATAGTGGCTCTTGTGTTGGTGGTCAAAGCGTGCTCGACCTGCGGCATCGTCAAATCCCTCGCCATCGTGCGTTTGATGATCTTGGTTCCCAGAAATAGCGAGCTGAGGCAGACCAGATTGCAGGCGGCCACCAAGCTGATATTCCAACCGTGGAGGATCCATGTTTTCGGGAGGATTTGGCGAAGGAGGAGCGCACTACCCACTACCAGCAGTCCGCAGCACGCGGAGATCTGCGTGAGATGCTTCGCGAACCCTTCAGGAACAAAATTCACCGAGAGATAGCCGAGGGTTGCGATCGTGCCGGTGGAACCGATCCAGAGAATCGCAAGCCAAAGGGGACACAGGCTTGGCTTTAGGAAATTGAGCTGTCTGCGCGGGCGGGGGCCGTCGAGGAGTTCGTGCACGGATCGCGCGATGGCACGCGGGTTTTTGCGTCCTGTCAGACATTGTTTCAGGCGTCTGGACTCCAATGAATCGATTTTGGCAACGCGATCGCAGTGCTGCTTTTCGAGCGAGCGGATGCGGATTAGCGCATAGCGGGACAGTGCCAGTTGCCGATTGCCTTCGCTTTCGGAAAGGGCGGACGCCCATGCTGCGGGATCCAGCTGCGATTCAAGGATTTCCCGTCCGACCTTTTTTGCCACTTCGGATCGGGCGTCGGATTGAGAAGGTCGGGCTCTGGCGTCCGCGCGGGCAATGGGATTGGTTTTCATGCGGCTGGAAAGGTTTGGATTAACTACGGCGACGCTTGAGCAGAATGATGATGCCGGTGGCCAGTGAGAGCATCGTGCCGGACTCGGGGACCGCCGTAATGGAGGTATTGGCCCCGGTTTGCATGGTTTGATTCAGCGAGTCGGTCAGGATTGTTGCCAAGGAGTTGTTTGCAGGCGAGGTGGTGTTGGTGGCGAGGACCCCGTCAAGGGTGCTGCCAATCACATTGTTGGCATAGAAGGCGTCGATGGCATCGGCTTGGTTGCCGATGGCGAGGGAGTTGATGATGTCCACTCCGGATGCCAAGGCGTATGCGCTGCTTACGGCGGTGCTGGTCGCGGAATTGTTCTGCGGGCCTTTTGCCTCGGTGACTTCAATGATTTGGACCGCGCTTTCGAAGCCGTTGGAAGTTTCCCCGGTTTCCGTGCCGAAGAACGGTGTGGCGGCCACGAGCGCTGCCCCGATGTCGGAGGTTCCGCCCCAGGAGGGTTGGGTAACATTCAGCAGGGAGTTTGCGAATTGCTGTGCTTGCGTGCTGTTTCCAATCATCATCCACGGAATGCCGACCTGTTGTGAGCTGGTGTTTCCAAAAAACATCAGGGACACGGCGATCCGGCCTGTGGCACCGGATTGGATGGAATCCAGAATCTGTGTGCTGCTGAAGGCGGCTGCGTAGCCGTCCATCAATCTCGTGAAGTCGGTCTTGTTGAGTGCCGCCGAGGTGGTGTCAACGAGCAGAACCAGCTCGCTGTCGACGGCTTCGGCCTGAATCGGATCAGGCCATGCGACCATAAGGAGGCTGAGAGCCGTTCCGCAGGCAAGAGGTATGCGGGACGGCAGACCTCGGTAAGGGATCATGGGTGCATTCATTTGGGTGCGAGGACATGTAACGGGGTGATTTGAAAATTAAGATTGCTTAATAGTCAATATTTTTTATCATTTTGCCATGTTCGACCCCGTAAGTGCCTCCAAGAGTCCGCTTTCTTCCCGAATTGCCCTGCCCATTGCCTTGATGTTGGCGGGAACCTTTGGTCTGGTGATCGTGGCGGTTCAGCCGCCGATAGTTTCAAAAAAGACGATTGAGCCTGGTTTTGTCCCGGTGATGCCGACTGAAGTGCCGGCGTTGGAGGTGCCGGACGCGGTGGAATTTGCGGAAGTTCCCGTCGGGGAGGATTTGATTCAATTCTGCTCCCATCATGTGACGGCGAAGCGCAGTTTCGTGATTTTCAAACGGGGGACTTGTGTGGTCATCAACGAGCCCTGTAGCAGCCCGCTGGCAGAGGCCCGGAGGATCCTTGCGAAGTGCGACGACCCCAACGCGCGCTTTGTCTCCGAGCCCACGACTGAAGGGGATCTGATAGTCACTTTCGCGCAACCGGTGTTTCACCGCTTTGCGCCGTCCGAGATTTCGAAGTTGGAGCCGGGCTTGGAAAAGACGGCCATGACCCTGCTCAGCCCGGCTGAGAGCGTGGCGGCCGGAGAAGCTTGGTCGCCACCAGCGATCGCCCGCTACGGGTTGGTAGCCCGCAGGAGGATGCTGGAGGATGCAGCGCAGGCGGAGCCATTGAAAATCGTGCGTGCCCGGCAACGCGCGATCGTATCCCGCTGAACTCGGTGGCGGTTTCGGCATGCCTTTTTCCCAGCTTGCGCTGGCGCGGTTGCGGGAATTTCGCTATGCTGATGACCGCTTCGCGGCGAAATTCCCCATGACTCCCGATCTCACCGTCATCAAAGCCGGCACCGGCGTGCTTACGAAATCCGCCGACGGGACGCTCGACCGCGCCGCGCTGGTGCATCTCGTTGCGGCCATCGCCGGGCTGATCGATGTTGGTCATCGCTGCCTCTTCGTCTCTTCAGGAGCGGTGGGCTCCGGCGTTTCCTCATTCGGCCTCGCGGAGTACCCGAAGGACACCGCCACCCGCCAGGCCTGCGCGGCGGTTGGCCAGGCGCGCTTGATGCAGACTTATAGCAGCCTGTTTGAAAACTTCGGGATTACGGTCGCCCAGGTTCTCCTCACTGCCGCCGACCTCGGCACACCGGAACGCGCGGACTACGTGTCCTCCACGCTTGGACGCCTGCTTGCCGAACACCGCATCCTTCCGATCATCAACGAAAACGACTCGGTCGCGGTGGAGGAATTGAAGTTCGGAGACAATGACATGCTTTCCGTCCGCGTCGCGAAACTCGCCGGTGCCAAACGCGTCATTCTGCTCACCAGCGTGGACGGCCTACTCGATCCGGAAACCGACGAGCTCATCCCCGAGGTCACCCACATCGACGAGGTCTTCCATCATGTTCGCGAGGACAAGGGCCGCTTTTCGATGGGCGGCATGGCATCAAAACTCGCCGCTGTGAAATTCGCGGTGAACGCCGGCATTGAGACCCACATTGCCCATGGTCGCCACCCGGAACGCCTCGCGGGTATCATGGCGGGGAAGGGGATCTCCACCCATTTCAAATCATCCTGCTGAATCAGCCATGTCCACCATCCAGGAAACCATCCATCAAATGGGCCGCCAGGCACGCGCCGCGGCCTATCAACTAGCCCAGCTCACGTCCGACGAGAAAAACGCGATTCTCCGCGCCATGGCTTCCGCCATCCGCAAGGCCACGCCCGAACTGCTCGAAGCGAACGCCAGGGACCTCGCTGCCGGCACCGAAAAAGGCCTGTCATCCGCCATGCTCGATCGCCTGCGCCTCGATGAAACTCGCATCGAAGCCATGGCCGCGGGCATCGACCAGGTCGCTACGCTGCCGGATCCGGTCGGTCAGGTGATGGATGCCTGGGAACGTCCTAACGGAATTCGGATCGAACAGGTGCGCGTTCCCATCGGCACCATCGGCATCATATACGAAAGCCGGCCGAACGTCACCGCGGACGCCGCGGCACTGTGTTTCAAAACCGGCAATGCGACCATCCTGCGCGGTGGCAGCGAGGCCATCCACTCGAACCGCGCCATCGCCGCCGCGCTCGATTCCGCGGGTGCCCCCGCCCACTCGATCCAGCTCATCCCTTTCACCGATCGCGAAAGCGTGGCGGTGCTCGCGGGCATGGACCAGTGGCTCGACCTTATCATCCCGCGCGGCGGCAAGGGGCTGATCGAAACCGTCGTCTCGCTCGCCCGCATGCCCGTCATCAAACACTACGACGGTATCTGCCACCTCTTCGTGGACAAGGCTGCGGACCTCGACATGGCGGTGGATCTAACCGTCGATTCCAAGACCCAGAAATGCGGCGTCTGCAACGCGCTGGAAACCCTGCTTGTCCACCGTGACATCGCCACGGAATTCCTCCCCAAAGCCGCCGCCGCGCTGCGTGCGAAGAACGTCGAACTTCGAGGCTGTCCGGAAACGCTCGCCATCCTAACCGACGCCGATTCCGCCACCGAAGAGGACTGGGATACCGAGTATCTCAATCTCATCCTCTCGATCAAAATCGTCAACTCGCTGAAAGAAGCCGTGGCCCACATCAATGCCCACGGTTCGCACCACACCGACGTGATTGCCACCACCGATCACGAGGCTGCGGAAAAGTTCCTCCGCTCGGTGGATTCCGCCTGTGTCTTCCACAACGTCTCGACCCGTTTCGCCGATGGCGGCGAGTTCGGTTTCGGCGCGGAAATCGGCATCTCCACCGACAAACTCCACGCCCGTGGCCCGATGGGCCTGCGCGAGCTCACCAGCTACCAATACCGGGTGCGCGGCGAGGGCCAGACCAAAGCGGTGATGCATCGGGCTTAAAGCCGGAATCGACAGCGGCGCATCCCGCGCTAGACTTTCCGCGGATGACCCTCAAGGAGCTCGGATGGACCCCTGAATTTGAAGCCGCCTTCGCGCCCTATCGTGCGAAGGGCTGGGTGCCCGCTCGGTTGATTCGCGAGTCCCCGATCAACTTTGGAGCCTTTCTGGAAGATGGCGAAGAAATCGATGTCGTTCTGTGCGGCCGCGTCTGGCACGAGGCGGCCTGCGATGCGGATCTGCCGGCGGTGGGGGATTGGGTGGCCTTGGATCTTGGAAATGAAAACCAGGATCATGTCATCCGCGCCACGTTGCCCCGCAAGTCGTGCTTTTCACGCAAACTGCCGGGCAACAGCTCTCAGGCGCAGGTTATCGGTGCCAACATCGACTATGTCGCTGTGGTCACGGACGCCGGCCCGGATTTCAACCTCCGCCGGATGGAGCGCTATTTCATGCTCATCGAGCGCAGCAGGGCGAAGGCCGTGGTGCTGGTGAACAAATCCGATCTTTTTCCGAAGGAGCAGAACGCCCGGGCCGCCGCCGAGATCGCGGCGTTGTGGGAGGGTGCGGAGGTGCACGTCACCAGCGCGTTCAAGGGCGAGGGGCTCAAAACCCTGAAGAAATATCTCAAAAAGGGCGTCACCATGTGTGTCGTCGGCTCCAGTGGCGTGGGGAAATCCACGCTCGTCAACCAGCTCTACGGCGAGGAGTGGCAATGGACGAGCGAGGTGAACGAAACCACCGGCAAGGGCCGCCACACCACCACGTCCCGCGAGTTGGTGCCGTTGTCTGACGGCGGCATGCTCATCGACAATCCCGGCATGCGCGAAATCCAGATGTGGACGGACGAAATCACGCTGCGCGAGAGTTTTTCGGACGTGGAGGAGATCGCGGCGAACTGCAAGTATTCGGATTGCAGCCACCGCACGGATGCCGGCTGCGCCATCCGGGCGGCGGTCGAGAGCGGTGAGCTGGATGCCGGACGCCACGAGAGTTTCCTCAACCTCGAAAACGAAATCGCCGCTTTGAGGAAGCGCGCGGAAAAACGCCAGATGGCCGTCGAGCGCTGGGCGAAACGCAACCGCCGCGTGAAAGCCCGTAATCTGAACGACCGGATCCAACTTGAGCGCGACGAGCGTGGTGATGTCTGACGCCGGTCTTCCCGCTTGCCGAGTCGATGGTTCGCGACGAAACTCACGCATGAGAAAAATCATTACCGCCTGTGTCATGATGATGGGCTGTGCCGGGATTTCCGTGGGTGTCGAGCCGGTCAAAATCGCTCCTGATGCTGCCGCCTCGTGGTTGGCCAAGGCCCCTGCCGCGCAAGTTCTTGATGTCCGGACCAAAGAAGAATTTGCGACCGGCCATCTCGCCAAAGCCACGCTGATTCCTTGGACAAATGAGGACTTCACCGCGCGCGCGGCGAAGGAACTCGATCCCGCCAAGCCCGTGCTCGTCTATTGCCGCAGCGGCCGGAGAAGCACCGCCGCCGCCAAGGCGCTCGCCAAACTCGGGTTCACCGAGATCCGAAATCTGGATGGCGGCATCCTTGCTTGGCAAAAAGCCGGGCAACTCCTGACCAAGCCCGAGTGAGCCCCATGGGACTCGTATGACCGACGAAGACTACATGCGCCTCGCTTTCGCGGAAGCCCGCAAAGGCATCGGGAAAACCGCGCCCAATCCGCCGGTCGGCGCGGTGGTCGTGAAAGACGGATTCCTGTTGGGAAGCGGTTGGCACCGTGCCGCGGGCCAGCCGCACGCCGAGCGCGAGGCACTTGCGGATGCTTCTGAAAAGCACGGCCGCGATGCCCTGCGCGGAGCCACCGTTTACATCACCCTCGAGCCCTGCTCTTCCCACGGCCGCACTCCGCCCTGCACGCAGGGGCTCATCGATGCCGGAGTGGCGCGTGTTGTCTATGCCTGCGTGGATCGCAATCCGGCGCACGCCGGACGAGCTGACGCACTTCTCACATCCGCCGGGATCGAGCTCGTTTCCAGCGTCTGCCGGACTGAGGCGGAGAAGCTCCTGCGGCCGTTTTTCAAAGTCCGTGAGACCGGCCTGCCATGGGTGATCTGGAAAACCGCGATGAGTCTCGACGGTCGCCTGACCCGCCCGCCCGGCGAGGGCCAGTGGCTCACCCACGAAACCTCCCGCGCCGACGTGCAGAAACTCCGCGCCACCGTGGACGCTATCCTCACCACTGGCGAAACGGTTCGCCGCGACAGGCCAGCACTCACCATCCGTATGCCTGAACTGTTGGAAGGTCGCCCGCAGCCATGGCGTGTCGTGTTTTCCGATCACCCGGAATCCCTTCCCAAGGACGCGCCACTCTTCACGGACGACTCAAGCGAACGCACCCTCATCCGTCCGCGCCATGATTTGGAATCCGCGCTGCGGGATCTCGCCCGCGATCAAGGCGTGCTCTCCTGCATGACCGAGTCCGGCGGGGTTTTTTCCGCCGCCCTTTTCGAAGCCGGGCTGGTCGATGAAGTCGTCGTCTATTACGCGCCGCTGCTGTGCGGCGGTCCGGTGCCCGCCCTCGCAGGAACTGGCTTGCGCGAATCCCTGCGCCTCGTGGAAACCGAGTTCGTCCAGCTTGGAAACGATATCCGCTTCCGCGGAGTCATCGCCCGCTGAGCCCTCGACCACGCCACCCACCGCTCTTTTCCTTACAGATTATTGATGCGGGCGCATCAATAATCTGTGCTGGCTGCGTCAGGTTTATCCTTGCGCGGGGCGCGTTCGCGGAAAGAATCCGCCCCCCGCGCCGCGGTTCCACCCCATGAGCGAATCCACTCCAATCCCCGAAAACGCGACCTTCGAACAAATCGGCGAAGTTCTGCGTTCCCACCATTCCTTCATCCTGCTCAGCCACGTCCGCCCGGATGGCGATGCGATCGGCTCCCAGCTCGCGCTCGGGTTCGCCCTGATGGCGATGGGCAAGTCCGTGCGCCTCGTCAATGAGGACGGTCTGCCGGAAAACCTCGCGTTTCTCCTTGGGGCGGACCGCATCGAGACCCCGCCCGCTGATCCGCTGGATGTCGAGGTCGCCATCGCGCTGGACACCGCCACCAAGCCGCGCCTCGGCGACGGGGCTCTGCACGCCGCCTCCAAGGCGCGGATCTGGCTCAATATCGACCACCACGTTTCCAACCCGAAATACGGCGATCTCAACCTGATCGATTCCACCAGCCCCGCCACCGGCCAGATCCTCTACGATCTCATCACCAAGCTCGATCTGCCGATGCCTGACGAAACCCGCGACTCCATCTACGTCGCGGTTTCCACCGACACCGGCTCGTTCCAATATCCGTCCACCACGGCCAAGACCTACGAAATGGCCGCCGACCTCATCCGCCGCGGACTTGATGTGGGCACCATCAATTCTCAAACCTACGACGAGAACCCCTATCGCCGCCTCGAGCTCATGCGGGCTTTGCTCAACACGCTCGAACGCTCGGACGACGGCCTGGTCGCCCATTGGGAGATGCGCGACCAGACGCGCGTCGATCTCGCCCTGCGTCCCGAAGACAGCGAAGGGCTCATTGATATCATCCGCGCCATCCGCGGGGTTCAGCTCGCGGTGTTTTTCGAAGAACTTCCCGACGGGAAGATCCGTGTCTCCATGCGTTCAAAGGACCGCCGCTACGATGTCTGCAACATCGCCACCCGTTTTGGCGGCGGCGGCCACGCACTCGCCGCCGGCATCCGCATGAAGGGTCCGCTCGAAGATGCGAAGAAACTCGTGCTCGACGCCATTCGCCACAGCATCGACGAAGCCAACCAGTAATCTCCATCACCTATGAAACCGAATCCAATGGATCAAAGCGGCCCGAGTGGTGTGCTGCTCATCGACAAGGCCCCGGACATGACGTCCCACGACGTGGTGGCCATTGGCCGCCGCGCCTTGAATACCAAAAAAATCGGCCACTGCGGCACGCTTGATCCCATGGCGACCGGCCTGCTGATGCTGGTCGTCGGTCGCGCCACCAAGATCCAGGATTTGCTGATGAGCGAGGACAAGGAATACGTGGGGACCATGACGCTCGGCACCGTCACCAGCACTCAGGACCGCCAAGGCGAGGTGCTTGAATCGAAGGAGGTTCCAGAGTTCACGCCTGAACAGATTGAAGAGGCGTTCGCCGCCTTCACCGGCGAGTTCGAGCAGATTCCGCCGATGGTTTCCGCCATCAAAAAAGACGGCGTGCCACTCTACAAACTTGCCCGCAAGGGTCAGGTGATCGAACGCGCTCCGCGTCCGGTGCGCGTCGATAGTTTCAAGATCACCCGCATCGCGCTGCCGGAAATCGACTTCGTCGTGAATTGCTCCAAAGGGTTCTACGTCCGCACCTACGCCCATGACATTGGCGAAAAACTCGGCTGCGGCGGCCACCTCAGCGCCCTGCGCCGGACCCGTTCCGGCAAGTTCACGCTCGACCGCGCCGTGCCCGCGATGGATCTGAAAACCATCCCGCGCGAAGAGTTGCTTAAGTCCATGGTGACCCTCGCGGAAATCTCGCTGATGCGCGGGGCGTGATTTCCTGATCAAGGAAACGCCACCCGCGCGGTGAACGGGAAGTGATCGGAAACCATCGGCTGGTCTCCGTCGCGGATTTTCGCGGAAAGGATCCCGGCCCCTTGGCTCACGAGGATGTGGTCCACTTTGAGCGAACCCGCGCGGCTGCCTTTCCAGAAGTGCAGCGTGGTGCGGGCGGTTTCCCTGGGGTGGAGGGCTTGGAAGGTGTCGATCAGGCCGGATTTCCAGCTCTGCTCCAAGCCTGCGAGGGAAGCCGTCCTGCCGGTCAGGTAGGCGATCCCCGGGTTGTTTTCCGTGGCATTGAAGTCACCTAACAAAACGACCGGTTCGTCGGGAGACTTCCGGGCGTCGATGCGATCCGCCAGCAGCAGGGCGGCTCGCTCTCGGGACGGTTGGTTGCGGTGGTCCCAGTGGGTGTCGAATACATAGAACCCGCGCTGGGTCGAACGGTCCACCAGACGCAGCCACGAGGCCGCGCGCGGGATGGTGTTTCCCCAAGTCTTCGAGCCGGGCTGTTCCGGAGTGTCGGAGAGCCAGAAAGTTCCACTGTCGGAAAGGTCCGGCTCGAAGCGGTCCCGGCGGAAAAAGATCCCGGCATACTCGCCGGCGCGTCGGCCGTCGTCGCGGCCCACGCCGGAGAATTCGTAGTCCGGCAGTGAGGCCCACAAATCCGCCGCTTGGCCGTGCAAGGCCTCCTGCACGCCGATGACGTCCGGTGCTTCATGGCGGATCATGCGCACGGCACCGACCACGCGTTCCCGCCATGCGCGGGATCCACGATCCTCCGGGTTTTCGTAACGCACGTTGAATGTCATCAGGCGCAGTTCCAACCGTCCGTCCATGGCGACCGCCACGGCTTTCGGCGGACCTAGAGCACGGGCCTTCCGGCACGCGGGTGTGCCGGCAAGCAACAGGATCAGGGACATCTGGAGGAATCGCATCATTAGGAAAATCCGAACGCCAAAAAAGCCGCTCCCGGTGGGGGAAGCGGCTCTCAGGTGAAATTTTGTGTGCGCCGTTTAGTTGGCGGCAGCGGCCACAGGAGGCACCACGTTCACGCGGCGGGCATCCTTGTCGAAGAACACCTTGCCGTCGATGAGGGCAAAGAGCGTGTGATCGCGGCCGCAACCGACGCCGAGGCCCGGATGCACCTTGGTGCCGCGCTGGCGGATGATGATGTTGCCGGCGATGACGGTTTGACCGCCGAATTTTTTCACGCCGAGGCGCTTGCTGCGTGAGTCGCGACCGTTCTTGACGGAGCCTTGTCCTTTTTTATGGGCCATGGAAGTAGGTGGGTTGGAAGTGGATGGATCAGCCAGCGATCGAGGTCACCTCGAGCGTGGTCAGGCTGCGGCGGTAGCCTTTGGTTTTGTGGAACCCCTTGCGGCGCTTGAACTTGAAGGCGATTTCCTTGGGACCGCGGTATTGGCTGAGAACCTTGGCGGTGACCGAGGCACCTGCGACGAGCGGCGCTCCGATTTTTACGGATTCGCCTTCGCCGACGAGCAATACGTCGAATTGAACTTCGGAGTCCACCGTAGCATCGAGTTTTTCGACATCGAAGCGGGTGCCTTGTTGGACGCGGTATTGTTTGCCGCCGGTTTTGATCACTGCGTAGGCCATGGCCGTATAGGGAAAAGGTTGGTTCCGCCCCTGTGGGCGGGCGGGGAGATCACCACGACCCACCGGGCCGCGCAAGGTTTTTTTGTCCGTAAGGTGGGTTTTTGGCGAAATCTTGGGGAGGAAAGTAAAAATGAGCGGTTTCTCCGAAATTAAGGCGGCCGAAATTCCAGATGGTCTCGACCACTCCAGGTCCAACGATTAACCGATCACGGGTCAGGAGCGGAATCTTGTGGGCCGTGGCCGTGGCGGTGATGCTCCGGTCGAACGGGTCGCCATGGGGAAGTTCCAGTGCGAGTGCGACTTGGACGATTTCCGGGGTGATTGGGAGCACGCGGAAACGATCGGCGATTTTAGCGAGCAACACATCGAGGCCATCCGTGTCCTCAATGCGGCCTTTGGCGCAGAGGTAGGAAATCTTAAAGAACGATGTCGGAAATCATGAGCTCGGAGCGACTGGCGAACGAGATGAAGCTGCGGGCTGCTGCCCCAAGCTGGGAATCGTCGGCGAGGCTCCAAAGGTCCGTGTCCGCCGGCACGCAGATGCTGATGAACCAGAGGATGAGGACGAGTCCGATGTCACTAGCTATCACTATGACCACTTCGCCTTCAAAGTGGATGGTAACGGCAAAGACCGCAGGGTCCGGCGGGTCGCAACTTTCGGTTGTAGCTTCGCCGATGCCGCGCCATCGGGCAAGGGCGCGACGTTTGGCGGAATTGACATCGAAAATCTCACGGTTTCCCACCGCGACGGAAAGGAAGTCGGCCATGCCTATTACTTTCTGGAGGGATCCAGAAAGCCGCTCTGCACCACCGCGCCTCCGGCCGGGAAATATCACGACGGCAACCAGCTGTTGATTCGAGAAGGCGACGGCAAATGGAAATGGGAAACCCGGTTCCCCGGCGGTGAAACCGCTCGTCGCAGTTTCAAGCAGGGCAGGGAAGTAACGAAGTGATCAGATCAGAATTCGTCACTCCTTCCGCTTCAGCAGCGGGAAGAGCACCACGTCGCGGATGGTCGGGGCTCCTGTTAACATCATTACCAACCGGTCAATGCCGATGCCGATGCCGCCGGCCGGGGGCATGCCGTGTTCGAGTGTTTCGATGAAATCATAGTCCACCTTCTGCTCTTCCTCGCCGCCGGCCTGGTGTTCGAGGCGCTGGCGCTGGACGTCCGGGTCGTTGAGCTCGGAGTAGCCGGGGGAGATTTCCTGGCCGTTGATGATGAGTTCGTAAACCTCCACCGTTTTGCCACCGGGAGTGACTTTGGCGAGCGGAACGAGTTCACTGGCGACACGGGTGACGAAGCAGGGATCGAAGGTGTGTTCCTCGACCTTCTTCTCGAAGACCTGTTGGATGACTTCGTGGTCCTCCATGGCGTCGGAGAGTTGCACGCCGAGTTCGTCGCACTTCGTGCGGCGCTGTTCGGGAGTTAGGTCGAAGAAATCGTCGCCTGCCACGCCTTTGATGAGGTCGTGGTAGTTGGCGCGTCGCCATGGGCGGGTGAGGTCGATGGTGCGCGTGACGTTGCCTTCATCGTCCTTGTGCTCGATTTTCAGACCGCCGCAGAACTTCTCCGCGAGATGGCAGGTCATTTCCTCGACGAGGTTGGCCATTTCCTCGAAGTCGGAGAAAGCCCAGTAGGCTTCCAACATCGTGAACTCCGGGTTGTGGCGGCGCGAGATGCCTTCGTTACGGAAGTTGCGGTTGAGTTCGAAAATCTTGGTGAAGCCGCCGACGAGCAGGCGCTTGAGGAAAAGCTCGGGCGCGATCCGGAGTGTCAGAGGCATGCCAAGCGCGTTGTGATGCGTTTCGAAGGGGCGCGCGGCGGCACCACCGGGGATGTCCTGGAGCATCGGGGTCTCCACTTCGAGGAATCCGCGCTCTTGGAGGAAACGCCGGATTTCCGCGAGCATCAGCGAGCGGGTTACGAAGAGGGTGGCGCTGTCGGGGTTGCCCATCAGGTCGAGGTGGCGCTTGCGGTATTTCGTTTCGCGGTCGGCGAGACCGTGGAACTTGTCGGGCATCGGCCGCAACGCCTTGGAGAGCACGGTGAAGTTCTCGACCTTCACGGTCGGTTCACCGGTGCGGGTGAGGAAGGTTTCGCCCTCGATGCCGATCCAGTCGCCGCGGTCGAGGCACTTCCATGCGGCGGCTTGTTCCTCGCTGAGGTTTTTGATGCCAACGTAACCTTGGATGGAGCCGAGCACGTCGCCTAGCTGGAAGAAGACGGACTTGCCCATGTCGCGCAGAGCAATGATGCGGCCGGCGAGTTTCACCTGCTTGGTTTCCTCGAAATTCGCGCGGAGTTCGCCGGGCGTGGTGGAAACCTCGAATCGGGCGCCGAAGGGGTCGATGCCCAGATCGCGGAGTTTTGCGAGTTTCTCGCGGCGAACGGCGATGAGTTCAGCTTCGGTGGACTGGGCTTGCTGCGGCGTGGCGGCTTCGGTCATGGCGCGGATGGCTTAGGCGGCGCGGACGCGGCCCGCAAGAGTCGAAACCGATGCGGCACAAGAAATCTCCAATTATGTAAAAAATTTGAGGGGAAGGGGAGCCGGCCGCGAGCTCTCGGATAACTAGGCACGGTTGCGAATTTTGAGGATTCAGCACTCCCCGGGTAACCAGACGGATCCTTTGGCAGCGGGCATTGGCAGGCAGGATTTTCGGAAACACGGAGTTTTAAGGTAGTCCTGCCTATCAAACTTACAGTGTTTTCCGGATCGCTTCATATCCAATTGATGTTATGTGGAATATTGTTGCTCAACGAGTTAGAAGGCGGCGAGTGTGTTGGGGCATGAGCGATGGAAGTTTTCTGACACTGGGTTCGATTGAGGCGGTTCGTCCCGTTTTTCTCATCGTGATGGGTGTTTTCCTGTTACTGATTGGGTGGCGTCTGGCCAAGACCTCGGGCACATGGACGTCGAGGACGCTGGTCGCCGGGGCGTTGATGCTGGGATTCGGCTACGCGCTGATGTTGCCGCTTTACGAGGCGGGGGTCATCGAACCCCTCTCGCGGAAAGGTCACTACCATGGGGCCGCGGCGACCGCCGTTGCCTGGCACGTGGTCAAACTCATGGTCATGAATCTCGGCTGGTTGCTTTTCGGCATCGGCATCGCGCTCCACGCGAACCTCCTCGGCGCTCCCGCACCGCGCCCCCGCATGCGCCCCCGCTCGATTTCCCCCCATGAATCCATCGCTTGAGAAAATAATCCACCAAGGCCTGTTCTTCGACACCATGGGTCTCATCGGTCTCGGTCTGATCGGACTTGCCGCAGTGAAACTCGCCCTTCGGAACCGCTCTTGGGGCGGATCCATGATGGCCATCGGCGCGATCGCCCTGTTGATCGCCCGGATTTATTTTATCGCTGCGCCCCATTTCGTGACCAACGAGCTGCTTTACAAGGCGGGTCCGATTGGCATCACCCTGCTGGACGGTCTCCCGCCGCTGCTTTTGACCATGGGGCTGGCGGGCATCGTCTGGGGGCTCTGGGGCCACGAACGCTGGCTGAGCGACGAAAATCGCTGAGTCGCCGCCGCACTGGCGGAAAATTCCCATGGCCGGAGGTCCGCATGAGTGCTACCTGTGCCGCGGATGTTTGAAGTCAGACAGAAACCCGAAATGGTCGAGCGTGCCCTGTTGGTGCGCTTTTATTTCGATCCGCGGGAGGCCACCGAGGCGGAATCCCTGCTCGATGAGCTTGGCGAACTCGTGAAAACCCTTGGCATCAAGGTGGTCGAAAGCGTGCTGCCCAAGTGCCGCGAAATGCATAAGAAATTCCTCTGCGGCACCGGCAAGGCCACGGAAATCGTGGAGCTTGCCCGCGCTCACGAGTGCGACGTGATTGTTGTCGATAACGGTCTCGCTCCATCCCAGCAACGGGAGTGGGAAAAGCTCGCCGACCTTTGCGTGATCGACCGCGAGGAGGTGATTCTCGATATTTTTGCGAAGCGCGCCCACACCAAGGAAGCGCGCCTGCAAGTCGAACTCGCCCGCATGCAATACGCCCTGCCGCGGCTGGCGCGAATGTGGGGCCACCTCGACCGCGAGGGTGGTGGCGGCGCGGGTGGCGGCAGTGCGGCCCGCGGCATGGGGGAAAAACAAATCGAAGTCGACCGGCGTCTCGCCAACCTCAGCATCGACCGCTGCAAGCGGGAGCTCGAAGCCGTCCGTAAACAACGCAAGACTCAGCGCAAGGAACGCGAGAGGCAGGAGACTCCTCATGCCGCCATCGTCGGCTACACCAACGCTGGAAAATCCACGTTGCTCAACATTCTGAGCGGTGCGGATGTCATGGCGAAGGACATGCTCTTCGCCACTCTTGACACCACCACCCGCCGCATCGATCTGCCGGATGGCCAGCCACTGCTGATCACTGACACCGTGGGTTTCGTCAGAAACCTTCCTCACCGTTTGGTGGAGGCCTTCAAGGCGACGCTGGAAGAAGCCGTGCTCGCGGATTTTCTCATCCACGTGCTGGACGCCACCTCTCCGGAGGTCGAACGCTTCCACGACACCACGCTCGAGGTGCTTCAGGAACTGGGTGCCGAAGACAAACCCGTCATCACCGTTCTCAATAAAATCGACCTCGTTTCCGATCCCGACGAGCTCGCCGCGCTTGACCGGCGCTTTCCCGGCGCGCTGCACTTGTCCGCCGTCACCGGTGGCGGGCTTGAAGCGCTCCGCAAGGCCTGCTCCACGGTCTTGGCCGACCGGGTCCGCTGCAACGACTACCGCATTCCCCAGCAGCGCGCGGACCTCGTCAGCCTGCTCCACCGCGAGGCCAAGGTGCTCTCGACCGATTACGAGGCCGATGACATCCTAGTGCGTGCCGTCGTTCCCCCGACCATCGCGGGACGCCTTCAGGAATTCGCCGCATCGGCATGATGAAGGGCTGCGTCCCGAATCGGAATCGGGTGGTTTCCCGGGGCTGATGGGGCGAAGATTGATGGTATTTTCCAAGTTTTTTTGAGTTCATGTGTCAAACTCCATGGACAACCGAATCTCTGCCATGAATGCATCCCGTCGTTTTCTCGCCCCGCTCGCCACCGCCGCGCTGCTGCCAAGCGCCGCAATCGCCGCGGTCGAACCCTCGCTCACCATCTACAACCAGAATTTCGCCGTGGTTCGCGACACGGTCCCGCTGGACCTGAAAGCCGGTGTGAGCGAGGCTCGTTTCTCGGGCATGACCGCCCAAGCTGAAACCGACTCGGTGATCCTGCGGGATCCGGCCGGCAAGGTGGAATTCCAGATCATTGAGCAGGCTTACCGCAACGACCCGGTGTCATCTGGCCTGATGCTCCAGCTCAACGAAGGCAAGACGATTGATTTTTATGTCCGCGAGCCGAACAAGCCCGACCGCACCGTGCTGGGAAAAATCGTCCGCAGCGGCTACCATCCCGGCAGCCGACAGGGCTCCCAGCCGATCATCGAGGTCGCTGGTAAACTGCGCTTTTCGCTGCCCGGCGAGCCGGTGTTTCCCGCGCTTGGCGACGACACGATCCTCAACCCGACACTGACCTGGACGATCAACTCCGCGGAAGCGGCCAAGTTCGATGGAGAACTCGCTTACGTCACCGGCGGCCTGAGCTGGCAGTCGGACTACAACATCGTCGCCGCCGACAAGGGCGACACCATCGACATGGTCGGCTGGGTGACCTTCCGTAATCAGAGTGGCACCGAGTTCCAGCAAGCGAAGGTGAAACTGATGGCCGGCGACGTCCACAAGGTGCAGCCACCTGCGGCACGTAGCCGGATGCGCATGGAGAGGATGGCGACGGCGGCGGACATGGCCGAGGCGGTGACCGAAAAGGCCTTCGACGAATTCCACCTGTATACCATCGCTCGCCCCGTGACACTGCGCGATCAGGAGACCAAGCAGGTCGAGTTCGTCCGCGCCACCGGAGTCAAGGCACCGAAGATCTTCGTTTACGATGGCGCGACCCTGAACTACGGCGCATGGAACTACTTCCGCGGCGAGGGCGAATACGGCATTCCCACCAACAAGAAGGTCTGGGTGCTGCGCGAGTTCAAAAACAGCAAGGAGAACAACCTCGGCATGGCCCTGCCGAAGGGACGGCTGCGTTTCTATGCGCAGGATGACGACGGTTCCCTCCAGTTTACCGGAGAGAACAACATCGACCACACCCCGAAGGATGAAACCGTGCGCGTCTATCTCGGCAACTCCTTCGATCTCGTCGGCGAACGCCGCCGCACCACCTACAAGGCAGACCGCTCCAACCACTGGCTCGACGAAACCTTCGAAATCAAGCTCCGCAACCACAAGAAGGAAGCGGTCGAAATCCGCGTGGTCGAACACCTGTCGCGCTTCGACAACTGGGAGATCAAGGAAAAGTCGGCCGACTTCCGCAGCTTGGACAGCCACACCATCGAGTTTCCCGTCACCCTCAAGCCGGATGAGGAGAAGGTCGTGACCTATCAGGTGCATTACACGTGGTGAGGCCCCGTTATTTCCCGGCCGCGCGGATCACATTGCCAGTGCCGATGGACGCAACCCCCTGCGGATCAAGCACGCGGGCTTGGGTTTCTGTACGCCGCGACGCTGAAGGACGGGGTTGGGGCGGGTGATCCTGTTTTGTGGGTTGTGATACGGGGCGTTTTGAATTTCGGCGATGGAGCTAGCAATGCCCGTATCGGTTTTTTAGGGCGCGGGTCCGGGATTTCCACCGCACCTGCCGGGAATCACTGAATCATGTCGCGCGAGACGCGGTAATTCGCGGCGCAGCGCGGGCACTGGATCTTGATGGTGTCCGCGTCTTCGAAGAGTTCGTCGAGCCGGTCCCGCCAGCCACCCAGAACAGGCAGGATTTGTTCCAAGGTGCAACCGCAATGGAAGCGGAAGCGGCGGGTTTCGAGGGCTTTTGTTTCCTCGGTGGACTTGATGTTCGAAACCGCTTCCTCGTCGAGCGCCTCGAACCATTCCATGTCACAATCCGGCTGGGCGGACACCAGAACGAAGTTCTCATCCTCGAGCCGGAACGCCCGGGCCGGGCGTTGTTCCGACTGATCGTAGAATTGTGAAATCCAGGCCACCGGATCCCTGCCATCGACTTCCAGTGTGGAGGTGCGGGGTTCGGGGAGATTCGGCGAGGTGGTCTGGGAGTAGAAGAAATTCCGGTCCGGCTCGCGCACATCCTCGGTGAAGATCCGGCCGGTGACGGCTTCCTGCACCGAGCCGCCGGTGACGAACAGGTTCACTCGTGGAGCCCGCAGGTTCACGGTCCAGGCGATGGTTTCCGCCCACGGTCTCGCCACGAGGTGCAGCGCCAGCATGGCCATGGCGTCCTTGAGCATCTGGTCGAGCTCGGCCGTGTGGCGGATGCCGTGCTGCATCAGGTGCAGGTAGTGGTCCGTGTAGATCGGGGTGAACTGGCCGCGGATCATCAGCGCGTTGCGGTGGCGGACGAAAACGGACTCAATGGTGGTGAAATCTTCGACGGGCTGCATGAATCAGCGGGTAATCTTGATGGGATCGGAAGCGAAGTTCCGGCAACCACAGGAAATCACACGGACCGGGTCCGCGCCACCTGGAAAATCCACGGCGGCCCTGGTCTGGTTCTTGATTTGAGCCCGGGGGGGCGGAGAGGGATGCCGCGGACGGTGAAAAACACCACCGGGCCTCAATGCTCACACGCCGGCGCTCCACCCGGATACACCACGCCGCTGGTGATCCGCACCTTGTCCCTGGCCTCCAGAAAATGAAGCAAGGCATCGAGGTCCATACCCATCGCCGAGCAGGTGTGAAAGGTGACGGATTTTCCGAACCGCCCGTCCACGATCTCCATCAACTGGCTCAGCCGGATGCCGTCCGGATAGGTGGCAACGAGATCGATGATGTCGTGTCCGTGGATGGCGATGGCGTCGGTCATGGGGTGAAGGGGTGGGCTGCGGAGGTAAGACACGCGGTTGGGATCGTAAATGCAAGCCCGTGTCGGCGAAAGTAATGATCGAGTTCGTCAGGCAGAAGGAATCCGGCGAAACCCGAAGTGCACGGGGGGATGGCTTCGGGTTGTGCCGGGATTCTGCTCCTAGGTGGTTGTTCCCTGCGATTTCCTCTGGGGGGTAAGGATGCTCGCGGCAACAGAAAGACCTTAGCCCTTTTCCGGCCATTGCTGAATACCGTGAACGCGCGTGCGGATTCGCGGCGACTTACAGACCAAGCGGCGGGAGTGCACCATCTTCAGGCTCCCGGCAGTTCGATGAAGCCTTCCAGCTTCCGGATGCGGGTGGGGTGGCGCATTTTCCGCAGCGCTTTGGCCTCGATCTGGCGGATCCGTTCGCGGGTGACCTGGAATTGGCGGCCGACTTCCTCAAGCGTGCGGCTGTAGCCGTCCTTGAGGCCGAAGCGCTGCTCGAGCACTTCCCGCTCGCGTTCCGTCAGGGTGTCGAGCACGTCCTTGATCTTGTCCTTGAGCATCGAGAAACCGGCTTCCTCCATCGGGTTGTCGGCGGCTTTGTCCTCGATGAAGTCGCCGAACGAAGTGTCGTCCGAATCGCCGACGGGTGCCTGCAAGCTGATCGGTTGCTGCGCCATCTTGAGCACGGCGCGGACGCGCTCGACGGGAAGGTGGATTTCCTCGGCGATTTCCTCCGGAGACGGCTCGCGGCCGTATTCCTGGACGAGTTGCTTCTGCACCCGCATCAACTTGTTGATTGTCTCGATCATGTGCACCGGGATGCGGATCGTGCGGGCCTGGTCGGCGATGGAGCGGGTGATCGCCTGGCGGATCCACCAGGTGGCGTAGGTGGAGAACTTGTAGCCGCGGCGATATTCGAATTTCTCGACCGCCTTCATGAGGCCCATGTTGCCTTCCTGAATGAGGTCGAGGAACGAGAGGCCGCGGTTGGTGTATTTCTTGGCGATGGAGATCACGAGGCGCAGGTTGGCCTCGACCATTTCGGTTTTCGCCTTGAGGGCTTCCTTGAGCCAGTGCCGGAGGTTTTTGTTGGCTTCCTCGAAGGACGTCTGGGTGTGCCACGAGCGTTGCTGGATTTCGCGCATCTTGGTGACGAATTCCTTGTCTTCGGGATCGTTCTGCAGCTTTCGCCCGTATTTCCAAAACTTCTGCATGTAGTCATCCACCTGCTCGCAGAAATCCTCGACCACCTTCTGCTTGTAATAGAAGCGGGTGAAAACGCGGTTGAGGGTTTGGAGGTTCTTCTGGAATTCCTCCTCGAGCTTTTTCTTGCCGCGCGGGGCCTTGGTGGAGAGTTGACGGAAAAGGTTGTCGTTCTCTCCGTGAAGCTGCCGGAGTTGGTCGCAGAGTTTCGGCAGGCCCTTCATGTAGCGCTCGCGGGATTCGATCTTCTTGTCGAGGATCACACGGTCGAAGCGCTCCTTGCCCTTGTTGAGTTTGTCGGCGAGTTCCAGATAGGAGTCGGTGACGAAACCGAAAAGATGGAGGTGTTTCGCCACTTCGATCTCGGCGTCTTCGATGCGCTTGGAGATTTCGACTTCCTGCTCGCGGGTCAGCAGCGGGACCTGGCCCATCTGCTTGAGATACATCCGGACCGGGTCGTCCAGAATGTCGAGTTTTTGGTCGGCCTTAAGGTCTTCCTCTCCATCGCTGTCGTCGTCACGCTTCTTGTCCTTGTAGCGGTCCACTTCGGAGGCGTCGATGATGTCGAACTCCATGTTGCGGAGCCGCTCCATGATGGCTTCGACATCCTCCGGATTGACGAGGTCGTTGGGGAGGATGTCGTTGATGTCATCAAACGTGAGATAGTCCTGCTCCTTGGCGAGTTTGATGAGTTCACGGATTTTCTCCTGGATTTCTGGAGTGTCGATCCGGCGCTTGTTGGGAGTTGCGGATTTCGCGGAAACCTTGGTTTCGACGGTTTCCTTGGCATCTTTTGATCCCTTTGCCTTGGGAGAACTTGGGGCGGTCTCCTTTTTGAGCGTCTTGGGAGTTGCCTTTGACGAGGTTTTTGCGGCGGTTTTTTTCGCCGATTTGGCGGCGGGTTTCGCGGCAGCCTTTTCCGCAGGTTGGGCGGCAGCTTTTGGCGCGGTTTTTTTCGCGGCCTTTGGGGCGGCCTTTTTCGCAGGTTTGGTGGCTGCCTTTGGGGTGGTTTTTTGGGCGGCCTTTTTCGCAGGCGTGGCGGCGGTTTTTTTCGCGGCGGTTTTTTTTGCGCTGGCCGCCGGCTTCGCTTTCACGACCTTCGGCGCTTTCCGGGCCGCCTCGCTCTTTTCAGCCTTCGCTTTGGTTTTTGCGGCGGATTTCTTGGGGGTCGGTTTGGAGGATGACATGGAAATGGATGCGCTTGGGTCGGAATGTGAGGATACAATTCGACTAGTCTGTGGGCGCTGGCGGAGAACCGCAGGCGGGCGGAATGAAATGGCGATGCTCTGACGCGTCAAGACCATTCTTTGGATTTCGCCCGATCGCCGGGTTTCCTTGATCCCGGCTGGATTGATGGCGTTTCGAAACCCGTCATTGGGAGTCGTTTGGATTTCCGGTTTCAAATCGCCGGAAATCAGCCTAGGGTCCGCCATCCGACATGATGACCCTCACTTCCAGAGCCGCTGAAGAACTTGGTAAACTGCTTGCAAGCCGGGCGGATTCCCCGCGCTCGGGGCTGCGCCTCGCCGTCCGCCGCGGCGGCTGCGCCGGTTGGCAGTATGAAATGAAGGTGTGCGATCCCGAGCCGGACGACATGGTGGTGGAAGCCGGTCCCGCCCGGTTGATCGTCGCAGCGGACAGCATCGAGCGTCTTCGCGGTTGCGAGATCGATTTCTCGGACGATTTGACGGATGCCGGATTCAAGGTCAACAACCCCAATGCCGCGCGTTCCTGTGGCTGCGGCACTTCTTTTGAAACCGCGGATGAAGCGCCCGGAGCTCATGCGGTGGCGGACGGCGAAGCCTGCGGAAATCCCTGATCCACCCTCGAATCCGTCGTGGCCCGCAACGTCGAAGAACCCGCTCCCCGGAGGCCCGCCTATTTCTGGTGGTTTTTGGCCAATATCCTTGCGCTGTGTTTTGCGGTCGCCAGCTGGACCATCTGCCTGAGTGTGTTCGGGAATCCCGAGATCCCGCGCAACTACGAGATTCTCCGGAAGCTCGGACGCCTGCCCGAACTGAATCGTCACACCGTGCTCGACGTGCCAAACGGCAGCCTGCTAGATCCCAAAGGCCTTTACCGCAAGTTCTTCGGGCTCACCGATGAACAACTCGGTCGGCTGAATTCACAGCTGGTTAGAAATTATCTCACCAACTTCGACCGGCCGCTGGCCCTTACCTACATCAAGGGTGACTATCAGGTTGAGGATGTCCGCAGGCTCGGGGCGTCCGATTTCCTGCCGTCCGGATTTGCGGTTCGCGCACGGGCGCTGGTGAGGCCCGACGATTTCACCAAGGCCGCTCCCTATCCGGTCGTGATCGAATACCTGTTCCCGACTCCCGACGCCGCTGCCGCCAGCCAGTTCCGGCGTGGCGACATCCTCGCGGTGAAAAAGAGTCCCAACTGCGCTGCAATCGTGCATGCCGAAAAAATCCTGAACGGAGACGAACCGCAGCTTTGTCTGACGGTGATCCCGATCGCCTACGGGCCATACCGGGTCGGCGATGGCGTCACTTTCAATATCGAGCCGCCGGTTGAAGTTCGTCCCGGCGCGGGGTTTCCGGTCTTCAAGCCGTGAGCCTTCGAGGGCTTCGGTGTTCGGGTGCTTGAGCCGTCCGGACCCACGAAAGTCCGCGGGTTGGCGGGTCACCGCAAATGACTTGACCGGGAGGGAGGTTTCACCGGCATGATCGCAAGATTTCCCCTGATGGATCCGCCGGGCAAGTATCCTTTTCGGTTGCCGAACCGAAAGTCTTTGCTAGCTTCCAAGCCATTATTTGGGAGGAAATGATGATCTCCGTGCTCGAACGCCCCGTGCTTGTCTTGAACCGGTTCTGGCAACCGGTTCACACCTGCTCCGTCCGGCGCTCGCTGCACCTGCTCTGCACCGACAATGCACAGGTCGTTCAAGTCGAGGGCGACGAGCGTTTCAGCACCCATGATCTGGTGTCCTGGATCAGCTACTCGAATACTCCGTCCGGTGATGAAATGATCCACGGCGCGACGATCGCCATCCGGGTTCCGAAAATCGTCGTGCTTTCCCTGTATGACCGTGTGCCACGGCTTGATGTGAAGTTTTCCCGCCGCAATGTTTTCCTGCGGGACAAATTCACCTGCCAATACTGTGCCAAGACCCTGCCGGAAGCGCAGCTCAATCTGGACCACGTCACCCCCCGCGACAAGGGCGGCCGCACGACTTGGGAGAACATCGTCACCTCCTGCTTCCGGTGCAACACCCGCAAGGCGAACAAGCTGCCGCATGAGGTCGGCATGCACCCGCGCAGCAAACCGTTCGCCCCGCGCTGGCGGCCGCTCTTCGGCCTCCACGAAAATGGCCTCGCTGATGAAAGCTGGGCCCACTTCCTCCAGAGCGAACGCGGCGAGACGAGGCTCTCCGCGTGATCACTGCTCCTTCGCCATGTGGTTGAGCAGGCGCTGGTTGAACTCGTCCGCCATGTTGTAGCCGAGGCGCCGTAGTTGCTGGTCGAGCGCGGCGATGGTGACCATGCGCGCGCTGTCACGGCCGGGGGCGACCGGGATTTCCACGTGGGTGACCGGTTGGCCGAGGATCTCATAAGTCTGTTGCTGCATGCCGAGGCGGTCCACTTCGTTGAGGTCGGCGTGGGGCTTGAGGGTGACCACGAGATCGAGCCGCTTGTCCGGGCGGATCGAGGCCAGACCGTAGAGGTTGGCCACGTTGACGATGCCGATGCCGCGGATCTCCATGTAGCCGCGTGACAAGGCCGGCGAGCTGGCGACGAGATCCCCGCCGACGTATTTGATGCGCACCATGTCATCGGCCACCAACGAGGCGCCGCGTTCGAGCAGGCCGACCGCGGTTTCGGATTTTCCCGATCCGCTCTTGCCCATGATCAGCACGCCCACGCCGCGCATGTCCACCATGCAGCCATGCAGGGTCACGCTGGGCGCGAAATCATGCTCCAGCCGGATGGTCGCCGCGTTGAGGAAATTCATCGTCACCATCGCCGTGCCGAGCACCGGGATCGAGTTCTCGTTCGCCACCGCCAGCATCTTGGCATCCATCGCTGCGCCGCGCGCGACCACGATGCACGGGATGCCGCGGACGCACATCCTGCGGAAGCGGTCGAGCCGCATCGCCTCGGGCAGCTTACGCAGGTAGGAAAGCTCGGAATTGCCGAGCACCTGCACGCGTTTCGGGGCGAAGTAGGAGAAGAATCCGGCGAGTGCCAGTCCCGGGCGGTTCATCGCGGACTCACGGATCGGGCGGTCGAATCCGACGCGTTCGCCGTGGAGCGTCAAGCCGAGCGCCTCGGCGTGGGATTCGAAGAAATTCTCGATGGAGATCGAAGCGACGGTTTTGACGCGAGGAGGCATGGCGTGGATTCAAGCAGAGGAACGCGGCCACGGCACGCGAAATCCTTCCCGCACACCGGGCTTGCGCCGACAGCGAAACGTGTTACCTGTCTCCCCCCAAAGCCATGCCGAACTACGACTACGAGTGCCAGAATTGCGGGAAACGCTTCGAAGTGTTTCAAAGCATGAACGACGCCAAACTCACGGATTGCCCGGAGGAAACCTGCGCCGGTCAGGTGAAACGCCTGCTCGGCACCGGTGGCGGCATCATCTTCAAGGGCTCCGGTTTCTATCAGACGGATTACCGCTCGTCCTCGTATCAAGCGGGTGCCAAGGCGGACAGCGCCCCGGCGAAAAGCGAGAGCGCACCCGCTGCTGCCAGCACGCCGGCTCCGGCTCCGAAGGCGGCGGACTAAGGTTCTTACTTGAAAGTCAGGCGGACTTCGCACCGGGTTTCGAACTTCACGCCGTCGATGCCTTGGAGCGCTGCCAAGGCGGCGGGCGGGTCGTCCTTGTCCTCTTTGGAGAGTTTCTTCAGGTTGTCCGGGTTTTCGACGAATTTGCCGCGGCCACCCTGATTGAGGCGGATGGTGGTTTCACTCTGGAAACAACCGGGGAGAGTGAGCGCGGCGAGGACTGAGGTCAGCAACAGGAGGATTTTTCCATGAGGGTCATTGCCTTTTTCGGGTATGTGGGGGCGATGTCCCCGGCGGAAGCGGAGATCAAGCCTTCAGGCTCGAATCGCGGTTCTTCGTATTCCTCACATCCTCCATGTCCAGATCGAGGGCGGCGAGGGAGAGGTTGATGTCCCTGAGGAAACACACGAGCGAGGCGATCAATGATGCCATGCAGGCGCTGAACATGACCACGACAAACGCTGTCGGCGCGAAATGGATCAGTGAACCGACGAAGATCCCGATCACCAGCACCGCGGCGCAAAGCACGGAGGTCACGCCGTAGGTGATGGAGGTGCGCAGCAACTTCGCCCGCCGACGGAGGATCCGGATTTGTTCCCAGACATGGCCGTCACGGGTGGTGGATTTTCGCAGGCCGTCGCCGAGGAAGCGCGAGCGGTCGATCACGCGGCCGTAGCGGTTGGTCAGGGAAAGCAGCAGCAGTCCGACTCCTGAAATGAGGATCACGGGACCTACGGAGATTTGGAGGACGGGGACGACTTCTGAGAATTCTTTGATCATGAGTGCGATTCGTTGGGTGGCGGGAGAAGCGGCACCATCAGGCCCACATGCGGGGGCGGCAAGCCTATGGTGAAATGCGGGCTTGTTTGATCGCGGGTTGAGCGGGAAGGAATCCGGCTTGCGGCGGGCTTGCGGGAAAATGCCCGTTGCGTCGCATCCGCCGCTTGTCCATCATTCCCCTGCCGATGGCTGAACCCACTCCTGCTGTAGAAATCCGGAACCTTGTGAAGGACTTCAAGACGTCCTTCCGCCGCAGGCCGCTACGCGCGGTGGACGATGTCTCGCTGCGGATCATGCCGGGCGAGGTCTACGGGCTGATCGGGCCGAACGGCTCGGGTAAATCCACCACCATGAAGGCCTTGTTAGGACTGGTGGCGCCGACCTCCGGGCATTGCGCGATTTTCGGCAGGGACTCGCTCAAGGTGGACTCCCGCAACGACGTCGGCTTCCTGCCGGAGAATCCGTATTTCTACAAGCATCTCAGCGGCGGGGAAACCTTGCGCTTCTATGGGAAACTCTGCGGCCTCGGCGGTCGCAAGCTCGAAGACCGGGTGAACGAACTGCTCGCACTCGTCGATCTAACCGGCGCGCGCGACCGCCGGATCGGCGGTTATTCGAAGGGCATGCTCCAGCGCATCGGCCTTGCCCAGGCGCTCATCCAGGAGCCACGGCTGGTGATTCTCGACGAGCCGACCGCCGGGGTGGATCCGGTGGGTTCGCGGCAGATCCGGGACCTGATCCTGACGCTGCGCGAGCGCGGCATCACCGTGTTTCTCTGCTCCCACCTGCTCGAACAGGTGCAGGAGGTCTGCGATCACGTTGGCATCATTTTTCAGGGGAAAATGATCCGGGAAGGGCGGCTGGAAGATCTCATCGCCATCGAGGATCAGACGGAAATCGTGCTGCGGGATGCCAGCCCGGAGTTGATTTCCAGAATCACCTCGCTTGTCCGCGAGACACCCGGCGCGTCCGTGCTGCATACCGGCAAACCCCGCACCACGCTGGAGCGCCTTTTCCTGCGTGAAATCCGCGAAGAAGAACGATGAGTATTCCCACTTCCAGCCCGACGAAAGGCTCCCATGCGAGCCGTATCCTGACGATTGCCACGCACGCCTTCACCCAGCTCGTGCGGATGAAGGTGTTCTACTTTCTGGCGATCTTCGCGGTGATCGCGATCGCCAGCAATTTCTTCGACCTGCCGCAGCACTCGGGCCCGGAGGCGGTGGGGGCCAGCGTATTGCCGTCGATCAAGAGTTGGTCGCTCGGCGCGATGACCTTGTTCTCGGTGGTCTTGTCCATCGTGGCGACGGCGCTGCTGCTGCCCAAGGACGTGGAGGACCGGACGCTTTACACGATTCTGGCAAAACCGGTGCCGCGTTTCGATTATCTGGCCGGCAAGTTGCTGGGTGTGCTGTTGCTGGTGTTCGTCTCGCTGGCATTGATGGACGTGCTGATGGTTGCGGTGCTGCAAATCCGGACCACGATGGTCATCGAACAGCAGCAGGAAATGGCCCAGCAACTGGGTTGGACGCAGGATGCCGTCGATGCGTTGTGCGCGGAGACCGCGGCCATGGGCCCGAACGGGTCGTTGCAGGGCGCGGTGTTCGCGGTGTTTCTGAGGGCGTCGATCATGGCCTCGGTGGCGCTTTTGATCTCCACGTTTTCCACGAGCACGCTGTTCACCACGATTGTGAGTTTCCTGATCTATTTCATCGGTCACTTTCAGGCGGATGCGCGGGATGTGTATCTCCACGCCGGGCAGGCGGGGGAGGGGCTGTTGGCGCGGATCGGCTCGTTGTTGTTCGCGTTGGTGTTGCCAGATTTTCAGCTATTCAACGTGATTGACTCCGTGATCGAAGGGCAGACGATGCCCATGGTGGCGCTTGGCAAGCTGGCCTTGGTGGCGGGTTATTACGCGGTGTTTTTCACCATTGCGTCATGGTTCATCTTTTCGGACAAGGAATTCTGAGCTCGTGAAACTCCGGTGGAAATCAGTGATTCTGGCGGTGGCCCTGCTCGCCTTCGGCGCGGCCCGCCTGCCGTTCGAGGCGGCGCTCAGCGGCAAGCTCAGGGCCGCCGGGCTGTTCCCCGGTGCGATGGAAATCAGCTCCCGCGACCGGATCGGCCAGACGAGTTCGGCGGTGGCTCTCGGCGGCCTGCGCACGCTGGTGGCCACGTTTCTGAACCTGCGGGCCTTCACGTTTTTCACCGAGCAGCGATGGTCGGATGTGGCGGACACCTTCGACACCATCGTCGATCTCGCGCCACGCAGCCGCTATTATTGGGAAACCGGTTCATGGCATCTAGCTTACAACGCGGCATCCTACTACCTCAACGATTCCAAGCTGCCGCCGCTGCGCCGCCGCGAGGCATGGCGGGCCTCCATTCTCCGGGGGCGCGCGTTCCTTGAGCGCGGCATCCGGAACAACCCGGACGATTGGAGCTTGTATGCCAACCTTGGACTCTTGCTCTCGGATGCGAATAAATTCGCCGCCTTCCGTGATCCCAACGAATCCTTCGCCGCTGCGGCTGAGGCTTACCATCAATCCGCAGCCACCGGGCGGGCGCTCGGCTACGTGCGCCGCGCCGAGCTCTATTCGCTCGCCCGAGTGGAGGGCAGGGAAACCGAAGCCCTCGCCCTGGCCCGCGCACTCCATGCGGAAGGTATGCAAAACCGCACGCCCACCCTGCTGATGCTCCTGCTGGTGCTGGAGGCCCATGAAGATGCCTCGATGAACGTGGGGGAGAGGGCCGTCGAATTGTTCGGGGCTCCGGAGAGAGCCTACGCTGCGCTCACAGGTCACTGGATGCGGACCCGTGAGCGATTTCCCGTGTTTGGCGTGGCCCGTGGTCTGAAGGATCTTGAGGCGATCCTGAAGATTCCCAAGGAAAAGAGCGCGTTGAACCGGCCCACTCCGCCGCCCATGAATCCGGACGACCTGTTCCACAAATGAAGTCAGGGGTTTCGTCTCGACAGCCTCAAACGAAACGCCAACCATCCTCCGAACCCTTTTCCTGTTTTTTCCATGCGGATCGCTCTTTTCGGTGACATTCATGCCAATCTGGAAGCCCTTGAGGCCGTTCTGGAAGATGCGAAGAATCAGGAAGTGACCGACTACGTCTGCATGGGCGACGTCGTCGGATACAACGCCGATCCCGTCGCCTGTCTGGAAAAGGTCCGGGCGATGGACTGCCCCACCGTGAAGGGCAACCACGACGAGGATGCGGCCGGCTCCCACTCGCTCGAAAGCATGAATCCGGTGGCCGCCGCCGCCCTCGAATGGACGCGCCTTCAACTCAGCACCGAGCAGCGCGAGTGGCTCAGCCGCCTGCGCATGGTGCGCCAGGTTTCCGACTTCACCGTCGTTCACAGCACGCTCGACCAACCGGCCCACTGGAACTACGTGACCAACCGCTTCGACGCGATGTCGAATTTTTCCTATCAGTTCACCCAGATCTGCTTCCACGGCCACACCCACGTGCCGCGCGTTTACATCAAGAACGACCGCGTTCAGGAGGTTCCGGCCGAGTCTGTGGCGATCGAGGACGGCTCGAAGTATTTCATCAACGTGGGCTCCGTTGGCCAGCCGCGGGACGGCGACTGGCGCGCCTGCTACGCGATCTATGACCTGACGCGAAAACTCGTCGTCTTTCGGCGGGTCGAGTATGACATCGCCAAGACTCAGGAGAAGATACTCGCCGCGGGACTGCCGGCGATGCTTGCCGAGCGCATCGCCGAGGGCCGGTGAAATGGGCGGTTTTTTCACCGCAGGTTGACGAATCCTTCAGGGATGGTCCCCAAGGCTCCGGGTAGCCGTCAAATTGACGGCATCGGGAGCGTGAAGTATGCTGAAAGTTGGGCCATGGACCGCCCCCGGAATGCGATCGCCCTGCGGGAATTTGTTTTCCGCTCCCGAGTCAGAAGAAGGTCAATGGATATGCGACAAGCTGCGACAATCTCAGTTTCTACGGGGCTTTCCGGGCGGTATGCCCGTCAGCCTGGAAGTATTGGAACGCGGATGGTCCAAGGTCTCGGGGCGTTGGTTTTGAACGGTGCCTTCGGGTTGCTTGGAATTGGCTGCTCAAGCGGTCCCTCATTTCCCGCGACCTTGCCCGAACCGGCGGTAGTCCGCAGCGGTGGCGCGATTGCTTCCATCTGCGGGCGATACGAGGACAAGGGGGCGTCGGTTGAATCTTCGGGCCGCGTCTCCTTGACGAATCTTCTCGATCTTCGATCCTATTCACCGGCGAAATCATCTGCTGCCGACACCGTGGTGGTCACCAGCCCTGCGCCCGGAATTCTCCTTTTCGAATCCTTCGGAAGTGGCGGACGGATCAAACAAAGGGTGCTCCGTGAACGTAGCCGGGAAGCCGGCAGGAGGGCCGCGTTCTCTTCGGATCCGTCGGCGGCCGAGAACTATATGGCGAACACCTTTCTGGTCCGTGGTGGCTACCTGCTTGTGGAGTGGATGGAGGGGGGCGGTGGCCTGATGGGGTCGCCTGCCATGTATGACTCGTTGTGGCTGAGAAAGGCATCGGACGGTTCGCTTGTGGTGCGGTATCGTGCCGCGATCGCCGGGCTGGTGTTTGTCGTGCCGGTTGCCGGGTTCAACGACGAATGGTTTCGCTTCGCTCCGAAGTAGGCGTTTCCCGGCGGGGAGCGCAGTGGGTCCGCGGTAGCGCTGTGAAACCGGACTTCCGGGCAGTCAACAGTCCGGGTTTCTGCCGCAGTCCGATGCGACGGGTGGCTCAGACGGCGACCGGGGCCTTGATGTGCGGATGCGGGTCGTAGTCCTCGAGCCGGATGTCATCGATGGTGAAGGCGTCGATGTCGCGGACGTCCGGGTTGAGCCAGAGTTTCGGAAGTTTCCGTGGCTCGCGGGAAAGCTGGAGTTCCGCCTGTTCGAGGTGGTTCGAGTAAAGATGCACGTCGCCGAAGGTGTGGACGAAATCGCGCGGTTCGTAGTTGCAGACGTGGGCGATGAGTTCGGTGAGCAGGGCGTATGAGGCGATGTTGAAGGGGACACCGAGGAATAAATCCGCGCTGCGCTGATAGAGTTGGCAGGAAAGGCCCGGGCGCCCCCCTTCCGGCGCCTCGTGCACGTAAAATTGGAATAACAAGTGGCAGGGTGGCAGCGCCATCTGGTGGATCTGCCCGACATTCCACGCGGAGACGATGTGGCGGCGAGACGACGGGTTTCCGAGCAAGCCGTCGATGAGCAGGTGGATCTGGTCGATGCTGCGACCTTCAGGAGTGGGCCAGGCGCGCCATTGTTTGCCGTAAACGGGGCCGAGTTCACCTTCCTCATCCGCCCACTCGTCCCAGATGGTGACGCCGTTTTCCTTGAGGTAGCCGACATTCGTTTCGCCGCGGAGGAACCACAGCAACTCGTGAATGATCGAGCGGAGATGGAGTTTCTTGGTGGTGAGGCAGGGGAATCCCTCGCGCAAATCGTAGCGGGTCTGGCGGCCGAATACGGAGACCGTGCCCGTGCCGGTGCGGTCGGCGCGATGTTCGCCGTTGGCCATCACGTCGCGCATCAGGTCGAGATAGGTTTTCATGCCACCAGCAAGCCACGGCGGGCACCTCCGCCGCAAGAAAGAAGGGGCCTGGATGAAAGTTTGTGATGCGGGAGGCGGTCTATCCACCGAGTTGCACTTCGACGCCTTTTCCCTGTAGTTCCTCCACGAACTCCGGATTCGCCGACTTATCCGTGATCACACAGCTCAAGTCCGTCACCTCGGCGAAGAAAAATGACGCCTTGCGCCCGAGTTTAGAGTGGTCCGCCATGAACACCACGTCCTCGGCATTGGCGACCACCCGTTCCTTGAATGCCGCCTGCCGCGCGTTGCTCTCGCTCACCCCGCGCTCGGGATGCAGTCCGCTGCCGGAAAGGAACATCCGGTGGATGTTATAGCGCTGCAGCGATTTTTCGGCGGTGAGGCCGATGAACGAGCGCGATTTCGCGTCAAACAGCCCGCCGGTGCACATCAGGTCCAGATTCGGCCGGTCGGAAAGCGCGGTCAGCACGTTGAGCGCGTTGGTTAGAATGGTCAGCGGAAGGTCGGGGAGAAACTCGGTAAGGGTCAGAACCGTGGAACTCGCATCCAGAAAAATCGTTTCGTTCGCTTGGATCCGGCCGGCCGCCAGTCGGGCGATCGCCTGTTTTTCCTCCCGCCGGACCGCCTGACGTTCGGTGAAGGGTAGATCACCCCGGATCTTCTCCGGTCGACTCGCGCCGCCGTGGATTCGAATCAGTTCGCCGCGTTTCTCCAGCATCTCGAAGTCCTTGCGCACCGTCTCGTCCGTGACGCCCAGAGACTCGGCCGTCTCGGTCGTCCTCAAGGAGCCCGTGGAGTTGAGGAGGTCGAGAATCCGGCGTTGGCGTTCGATGGCGAGCATGGAGTCGTGCTTTTTCTGCGTTTCGTTGGGAATTTTTGGGTTTTTGGTTGACTTGTCAATCGAATCCAAGAAAAACAAAGTCAATCCATGGCCGAAACCCTGAAATCATCCACCCCGCGGGCTGTCGTTGAACACATGGTGCGGGAGCAGGTGTATGCCCGACTCGGGTTCCCGCTTCCCGCCGCTTCGAAGGCTCCCAACGCTTTGCTCGTCAATATTTCCGCCCGCCATTGTCACCTCACGCAGGAGGCGGTCGAGGCGCTCTTCGGACCGGGCCACCAATTGACACCGATGAAAGGGCTCTACCAAGAGGGCCAATACGCCGCCAAGGAGTCCATCACCTTGATCGGTCCACGCAGCCGCGTGATCTCCAACCTCCGCATCCTCGGCCCTTGCCGCAGCCTCAATCAGGTCGAACTCGCTTACACCGACGCCGTTTCACTCGGCTTCGATATCCCGGTCCGCATGTCCGGCGACATCGCGGCTACGCCCGGCTGCATGCTGATGGGCCCTAACGGTTACTTCAAGCTCGACGAGGGCGTGATCCGCGCGCAGCCGCACGTCCACATGAATCCGGACGACGCCGCGTTCTACGGCGTGAAACACCTCGATGTCATGAAACTCAAGGTCCACGGCCCGCTCGGCATGACCTTTGACAAACTCGTCGTGCGGGTGGACCCCTCGTTCAAACTCGAAGTCCACATCGACACCGATGAAGGCAACGCCTGCGGCCTCAAACCCGATACTTTCTGCGAACTGATCCAATAATCCCGAATTTCAAATCTGAAATCCAAATCTCCAACCACACCACCAACTAATATTATGAGTGCACTCGGCATGATTGAAACCAAAGGCTACGTCGGCAGCGTCGAAGCCACCGACGCGATGGCGAAAGCCGCCAACGTCCAGCTTATCAAACAAGTCCAAATCGGCGGCGCGTTCATGACCGTCCTCGTCAAAGGCGACGTGGGCAGCGTGAAAGCTGCCGTCGACGCCGGAGCCGACGCCGCCGGCCGTGTCGGCGAGCTCGTCTCCGCCCACGTCATTGCCCGCCCGCATCCCGAATTGCTCAGCCAGTTCGGCATCGCCTGATTTTCATCCATCCACACCAAACTTCCTAACACCATGGCCAAACAAGCAATCGGCATTCTCGAAACCAAGGGCCTCATCTCCCTTCTCGAAGCCTCCGACGCCGCCCTCAAGGCGGCCGACATCAAAATGACCGGCTGGGACAAGATCGGCTCCGGCCTCGTCACCGGCTTCTTCACCGGCGACGTCGCCGCCGTGAAAGCCGGCCTCGACGCTGCCGCGTCCGCCGCCTCGAACTTCGGTACCGTCACTTCGGTCCAGGTCATTCCACGTCCGCACGACGATCTCTCGAAGCTCGGCGCGTGGATGGGCTGATTCGGCTGACGCCGAAGTGATTAGAAATTGGAGACACGAGATCAGGGAACCACAAGGCACGGAGCTCTACCCAATTTCAAATATCCAATATCCAATGTCCCAATCATGTTGATTCTTGTCGCCAACCTCGGTTCGACCTCCTTCAAATACCGCCTCTTCCGCATGGATGAGAGCGGGGGAGAGATCGTTGCCAAGGGCGGCTACGAGCGCGTGGAAGACCATGCCGGTGTGATTGCTGATGCCCTCGCCACGCTGCAGGGCGACGGCGTCATCGCCAGCACGGATGAAATCGACGCCGTCGCGTTCAAGACCGTGCTCGGCAAGAATCTGAGTGGGTGCGTCGTCGCCGACCAAACGGTGATCGACGCTCTCGAGGGCTTCGCCGCCGTCGCTCCCGCGCACAATCCACCCTATGCCAACGGCATCCGGCAGTTCTCGAAGGCACTTTCGAGCGCCAAGCTCGTGGCCCTCTTCGAGACCGCTTTCTATCAGTGGACCAGCGCGGCTTCGTATAACTACGCGATCCCGAAATCCTGGCGTGACATCGGCATCCGCCGCTATGGCTTCCACGGCGCGAGCCACAAGTTCATCGCCGAACGCTCCGCCGAACTTTGCGGACGCGAAGACGTCGCACAGATCGCCCGCCGCCTGTATCTGGATGGCCCGCAGCCCGTTTCCGGAAAACCCTTCCGCGTGGTCTCCTGTCATCTCGGTGGTTCCAGTTCCGTCACTGGCATCCTCAACGGTGTCGCGATCGGCACCAGCATGGGTTTCTCACCTCAAAGCGGCCTGCCGCAGAACAACCGCGTCGGCGAGCTCGACTCCGGAGCCATCCCCTATGCCATGCGCACGCTCGGGATCTCGCTCGACGAGGCCGAACGCCAGCTCACCAAGGAGTCCGGATTGTTAGGGCTCTCCGGGCTTTCCAACGACATCCGCGATGTTCGCGCGGCGGCGGACTCCGGAAACCCCGACGCCCGGCTCGCGCTCGACGCCCTCGTCCATTCGATCCGTCACTGGATCGGCGCGTTCATGCTCGAACTCGGCGGCATTGACGCCCTCGTCTTCACCGCCGGCATCGGCGAAAACGGCAACGACATCCGCGCGGCTGTCTGCCAAGGCCTCGACGGCTTCGGCTTAAAGCCCGACCCCGCCAAAAACGACGCCTGTCGTGCCACCGAGGCGGACATCAGCGCCGCCGACTCACCCGCCCGGATCTTCGTCATCCCGGCCAACGAGGAACTCGTCCTCGCCCGCGAAGTGTTCCGCAAACTCTCCTGAAAAATCTCACATCCAACCAATCACACCAAACCAACAACCACCATGGCCAAACAAGCAGTAGGACTTCTCGAAACCCGCGGCCTCGCATGCCTCGTCGTCGGCGTTGACGCGATGCTCAAATCCGCGAACGTCGAACTCGCCGGACCGATGAAACAAATCGGCAACGCAATGTGCAACGCTGTCGTCACCGGCGACGTCGCAGCCGTCAAAGCCGCCATCGATGCAGGTGCCGCCGCCGCCTCCCAAGCCGGTGGCGAAGTCATCAGCGCCCACGTCATCGCCCGCCCGGACGAAGCCATCGACGGAGTGCTTCCGAAAGAGGCGGCCGCCCGTGCCCCGCGCAAGTGAGATTGAAGTGGTCAGGGGATGGCGCGGGGAAGGCCTAACTAGGCTTGCCCCGTCCCACTGATCACGGATCACTTTCAACTCATACGCCCATGTTCCTCGCTGAAGTCATTGGACAAGTCGTTTCGACCAAGAAGGACGAACTCATGGTGGGAAGAAAACTCCTGCTGCTTCGTCCCAAGTTGGTCGATGACAAGGATCCATCCAAATTCAAGGACGGCTCCAACACCATCGTTGCCATCGACACCGTCGGTGCTGGCGAGGGCGAACTCGTGATGTTCTGCCAGGGCAGCTCCGCCCGCGCCGCCCAAGGGCTCAAACTGATCCCGGTGGACGCCGCCATCGTCGCCATCATCGATCGCGTCGAAGTCCACGGCGAAACCCTCTACAAGGGCGGCTGAGACTTCCCGCCGTTCTCTATATTTCCGTAATCCGGTGCCTGCTAGAAGTGGCCGGGTGTTTCCATAACCATGAAAACCATCGATCCAGAAATTCTCCGCTCCGTCGTTGAATCCGTCGTCGCCAAGCTGAACGCCAGTCCGGCACCGTCTTCTTCCCCTTCGGCACCCGCCGCCAAGTCCTCCTGCGGATGCGGCAGTTCTTCCGGCGGCGAACGCGGTGTGTTCAACTGCGTCGAAAAAGCCGCCGAGGCCGCCAATGAATCCCACCTCAAGCTGAAGAAGCTCGGAGTCGCAGGCCGCGCCAAAGTCATCGAGATCGTCAAGACCTTGTGCGTTTCCAATGCCGAGGCCTGGGGCAAGTTCGAGATGGAGGAAACCAAGATCGGGCGCCTCGACCACAAGATCGGCAAACTCCAGATCACCAAGAACGTCCCCGGCACCGAGTGGCTCCAACCCTACGCCATGAGCGGCGACGGCGGCATCACGCTTGAGGAATACGCGCCCTTCGGAGTGATCGGCGCCATCCTGCCCGTCACCCACTCGGTCCCCACTCTAACCGGCAACGTGATCAACATGGTCGCCGCCGGTAACTCGATCGTCTTCAACCCGCATCCCGGTGGAGCCCGCAGCGCCGCCATGGCCGTCCGCGCCTACAATGAGGCGATTTTCCGCGAACTCGGCGTGGACAACATCATCACCACCATCGAGCAACCCTCGCTCGAATCCTTCGACGCCATCTGCCAGAACCCGCTCATCCCGCTGCTTGCGATCACCGGTGGCCCGGCAGTCGTGGGTGCCGCGATGAAGTCCGGCAAGCGTGCGATCTGTGCCGGCCCTGGAAACCCGGTCGTCGTCGTCGATGAATCCGCCGACCTCGCCCGCGCCGCGCGTGGCATCATCGAAGGCGGCGCGTTCGACAACAACCTGCTCTGCATCGGTGAGAAGGCCGTCTTCGTGGTCGCGTCCGTTTTCAACCGCTTCTGTGAGGAACTCGCCAAAGCCGGTGCCGCGCGCATTAACGCGCAGCAACTCGAGAAACTCACCGCCGCCGCATTCACCTTCAAACCCGGCGAAGGCGGAGGCTGTTCGCACGCCGCCGTCAACCGTGCACTCGTCGGGGCTGATCCGGGGGTCCTCGCCCAGCACGCCGGAGCCACCATCCCCGCGGGCACCCAGATGCTCTTCGCGGAAACGGATGCCGACCATCCGTTCGTGCAGGAAGAACAAATGATGCCGATGATGCCCGTCGTCTCCTGCCCTGATTTCGAGACCGCGGTCCGCGAGGCCAAGCGCGCCGAGCACAATTACCGCCACTCCGCCATCATCCACACGCTGGACGTCAACCACATGACCTACATGGCCAAGGAGATGGACACCACCATCTTCGTGAAAAACGGAGCATCCGTCGCCGGTCTCGGCCTCGGCGGCGAAGGTTATCTGTCCTACTCCATCGCCACCACCACCGGCGAGGGCATCACCACTCCCAAAACCTTCACCCGCATCCGCCGCTGCGTGCTCGTGGAGAACCTCCGCATCATCTAACTCTTCCACTGATCACTCGGCACTACCTCTACCATGATCCCCGCCCAAGTCGTCGGTCACGCTGTGAGCAGTCATTGTCACCCTTCACTCAAGGGTTTCAAGATGCTTCTCTGCCAGGCACTCGACCCTGCGGGGAATCCAGGCGGAGCCCCCATCGTCGCCATCGATCTCTTCGGCGCCGGCATGCACTCCAAGGTCTTCGTTTCCACCGACGGCGTCGGCGCCCGCCATCTGGTCCACGACCCGAAATCCCCGATCCGTAACTTTATTCAAGGAGTGATCGATTGACCCTCCAATTTTAAATCCCAAATTCCAGATCTAACCAGTGCGCGTTGCCCAAGTCATCGGCCGAGTCACCCTCAGCCTTCAGGACCCCTCCTACAAAGGAGGCCGATGGCTGATGTGCAATCCGCTGGAGGCGGAGGATTTTAATGCCGCTTGTGCGAAGCCGCCGCCGCTTTCCAGTCAGTTCACGCTGGTCGCCTACGACGACCTCGGCGCAGGCGAAGGTGACATCGTCGGCATCGTCGAAGGCGCCGAAGCGACCGCACCGTTTGACTACGACATCCCGATCGACGCCATCACCGTCGCCATTTTCGATTCATTGAATTACGAACCCGTCATTTCCACTTCATCCAAGCACTGATTCCCATGAGCAAGAAAGTCTTTACCGCCGCTGATATTGAAGCCCTCCTCAAAGCCGGGAAATCCGCGGCCGACATTCCTGCCGGAGCGGTGCTTACGCCATCCGCCAAGGATGTGCTCCGCGACGGCCTCGGTTCCGTGTTTGGCGGTGGCACTCCTGCCGCTGCCGCAGCTACGCCCTCCGAGCCAATCCTGCCCGACTACGAATACCACTGGACTCCCGGCAAGGACCCCAAGACCCCGGCTGAAATCCAAGCGTTCTTCAACTCACCCGCCATCGTTGAAATCAAGCAGCGCATGGTCGATATCGGCAAGCGCATGTGGGCTCGCGAATACACCGATGGCAACGGTGGAAACCTGACGGTCCGCGTTGGCGACAACCTCGTGCTCTGCACGCCCACGCTTGTGAGCAAGGGATTCATGACCATCGAGCAGATGTGCCTCGTGGACATGGAAGGCGTGCAACTCGCCGGGAAATACAAGCGCACCTCCGAGTGCATGACGCACCTTGCCATCATGAAGCGCCAGCCCAAGGCCAAGGCCTGCTGCCACGCGCACCCGCCACACGGCACTGCGTTCGCCGTGGCCGGCGTCCAACCGCCGACCTGCATGATCCCTGAGGCGGAGGTCTTCCTCGGCCAGATCGGCCTCGCCGAATACCAGACTCCCGGAACCCCGGCCAACGCCGAAGTCGTTGGCAACGCCGCCGTCGATCACATGGCCGTGCTCATGGTCAACCACGGTGTTATTACCTGGGGCAAGGACATCGAGGATTCCTATTGGAAGATGGAAAACGTCGAGGCCTACTGCAAAACCGTATGGGTCGCCTCGCAGCTCAAGGGTGGCGAACTGCTCACCATCACCGGCGGCCAAGCCAAGGAACTCATCGCCTTGCGCAAGACCCTCGGCATGGAGGACAAGCGCGCCAACTGGACCGAGTGCCAGCTCTGCGACAACGCCGAATTCCAACCCGGCACCGTCTGCCGCGTCCCGGATCAGGCCGCCGCGCCGGCAGCAAGCGGGAAGCTCGATCCCGAAGCGGAAAAGCTCGTCCAGGCGCTCACCGACCAGATCCTCGCTTCAATGAAGTGAACTGTAGCGGCGGTCTGCGACCGCCGACGCGAGTGAGATGTGTCGTTTCCGGCATCCTCGTGGCCTCGACGCTACACACTTCAGGCGGAGTTTTCGCCGGATCGCTTCTGTTATGGCGACAGCCGCTCGATGTCCCATTCCCCTTCGTGTTTGCGGTAGAGAAACCGATCATGCAGTCTCGCCGGGCCGCCCTGCCAGAATTCGATCGCCTCGGGCACCACGCGGTAGCCGCCCCAGAACGAAGGCAGCGGGATCTCGCCCTGTTGGAATTTCTCGCGGATTTCGGAGAGTTTCTGCATCAGGAATTTCCGCGAACTGATCACTTCGCTCTGATTGGAAACCCACGCGCCGATCTGTGACTCGCGGGGACGCGAAGCGAAGTAGCGCAATGACTCGGCGCTGCTGATTCTTTCCGCGCGGCCCTGAACGATGACCTGCCGTTCCAGTGTGATCCACGGGAACAACAGCGAGACCTTCGGGTTTGCGGCGATTTGCTTGGCCTTGGCGCTGCCATAGTTGGTGAAAAACACGAAGCCGTCCTTGTCATAATATTTGAGTAGCACCGTGCGCTGCTGCGGCATGCCGGATTCATCCACGGTGGCGAGCGTCATTGCGTTCGGTTCGTGGACTTCGAGCTCGGTGGCCTGGATGAACCATTGGGAAAACTGCGCGACCGGATCCGGATTCAGTTCATTGCGGTGCAGGCCGCGATCGGAGTATTCTTTGCGGAATTCGGCAAGGTTCATGGGCAAGGGTTAGCGGAGCGTGGACATCTTGTCCACCGTGTGAACCCGGCATCCTGTCGGAGCCGGACAAAATGTCCGGGCGACTCAGTGATCAAAATGATCACGCTCCGCCGAAGCAGCGGGCGGCGTTCTCCCGCGTGAGGTCCGCGAGTTTCCCGATACCGATGCCGAGCGCGCTGGCGAGGGCGCCGCCGATGGCCGGAAGGTTCGCCGGGTGATTGAACCTCTCCGGCAGGGGATGACTGACGAGGTTTTCCGGCGGAAGCATGTCCGGGGCGTCGGTTTCCAACAGGATGCGGTCGTGAGGAAGTTGCCGGAAGACCTCGAGCACGGCGGATTTGCGCTCATGCAGGAAATAGCCGGAGAATGAAAAATATGCACCGAGAGGAATCAGGCGGCGGGCGGTTTCGATGGAGCCGCCGAACGAGTGCATGAGAAACGCGGGCGGCGGCTGTTCGGCGAAGGCCTCGAAGAGCGCGCCCCATGCCTTGAGGCAGTGGATGGTGACCGGGCGCAGCCTCTCGCGGGCGAGGCGGAGTTGCTCGATGAACACCGGGCGCTGGATCTCCATGGTTGGCGTGGAAACCCACTGGTCGAACCCGATCTCCCCGATGGACGCCAGCGGGTGCTTTTGTAACAATGCAGCGAGACGACCCTGCCAGCCTTCGGTGGCAGTGTGCGCATGCCATGGGTGGATTCCGAAGGCGGGAACCACAAAACCCGGATGCACCAGCGCGAGGGTTTCCACCGCCAGCCAATCCGCCTCGCGAGTAGCGTTCACCACGCAGCGCTCCACTCCGGCTTCCCGCATGGCGGCGATGACCGGTTCGGCGTCTCCGAGGCGCGGATCCTGCAGGTGGTTGTGGGCGTCCGTCCAGCCGGGCATGAGGTTGGCGGTTAGCGCAGGCCGCGCGGGCCGGCTTTTTTGGGGCTGTCGAAGGTGACGTCGGTGATCGAAACCCGGCGCCCGTTGGCGGGGTCGTGGGTGGCCACCTGCATTTTACGGAGCGCCCATGTATCCTTGGCGACCTGCATGATATCCTCGACCTGGAACTCCTTGACCAGGCCGCCCTCCTTGTCATGGCCGCGGATCCTCATGAAGGCTCCGAACTTCACGTGCACCCAGACATAGACCACCTCGTAGCGGCCGGCGACGCCCTTCGGTTTATCGATGCGGATCTTATAACAGGCCTGCCCGCCCACGTCTTCCCGGCCTTCGAGTTTCGGGTTCGGCCAGTAGAAGAAACGCATCGCGAGATCCTCATAAGTGAGGTCGGTTCCGGCGATGGGGGCGACGAGTTTTTCCGGCGGGAACTTCAGCGTCTTGCCGTTGACGATTTCAAACAGATTGAAGGTCTCGTCGCCGATGCGCATGTGGAAGATGCGCCACGGGCTGCCGTTTTCGGAAAACTGGAACTGGATGTTCTCGCCCTTGAGGAAGAGCGTGACCGGCGTCTTCTTGTTGCCTTGGCGCAGATGGCCGCTGAGTCCCTCATCAAGCCTGGTGAGGGTGGCGGACATCCGGGCACCTTCGAGAATCGCCTTGGGGTCCGGCTGTTGGGCGTTGGCGGAGAGGGATCCCAACAGGGAAACCGCGACTACGATCGGTTTGAAATTCATGAGGTCAGAATGGTTGAATCGTCCGGTTCGACAAGCATCAGGGTGATTTCCTTCAAAAAACCATGAGGCTGGCCCTCGGAATTTTTAAATCCCGTCCTTTTGGAGCTTGATGATCCGGGGCCGGGTGAATTGGATGGCCACCGCTCAACGTCCGTTGATTATCCCCCATGAGTCTCCGCAAGCAGTTAAACGACATCCTCCCCGCATTGCTCCCGGGGAATCCCGCAGACGCGATCAAAGGCACCGAACTGATCCGTCTAACCCGGCTGCAACTGCTGGGAAACTATTCGGATGCTTCGCTGCGCTACCATTTCTCCATCATGTCCTGCGACCCGGCGTCGCCGATCGCCAAGGTAGAGAAGGGGCAGGGATACTACCGTCGCAGCGCGCCTTTGCCGGCGTTGTCCGGCGCGCAGGAGTTGATGGCCCTCACGCAGGGTCGGCTGGAGGACCTGACCACCGTCGATCAGGATCTGGTGGACAACACGATGCTGCGCATCCGGAAGTTCCGCGCAGTGGTCACCCGTTATTACGAGATCAACGGGCGATTCCCCTTCGCGTTCCGCCAGGCTTTCGGCAAGGACTCACCGATCAGCAACCTTTGGAAATATCCCGAACTGGTCTTGGTGGATTGGGAAACCGGGGGCTCGCCGGATGAGGAGATGTCGCTCGATGAGACGATGCTTTCGTTCAAACAACGCCTCGGTATCGCGCCGTTCCGTTTGGTTTCGGCCCGCCTGCGCATCCAGCCCTCGCTGCAGACCTTCCGCGAGGATTTCTATCAGACTCTGGCGGTTTCAACGTGGGCGCAGGGCGGTGAATTGATCTACGCCGCACCGATCGAAGATGAAGCGCTGGCGGACGGCTTTCGGCACTTGAGTGCGGCGTTCGGCGTGGGGGTCACGTCGTTCGGTCTTACGCCGGATTCCTTGGACGAACTGCCGCGTCCCGCAAATATCCTCAACGCCCATCCGCGCGAAACCGAAGCGATCAAGGCGAAACTCGACATCAACCGGATCGCCGCGCCGCAATCCAGGCCGCATCTCGACTGGACGGAACTGAGTTCCATGCGCAACGAATCCGAGGAAGCCGAAAAGCTCGTCCAGTGGCTCACCCGCTGCATCGACGAGCGCCGCGCGGAGGCGTTCAAGGAGGATTGAGAGAGCGCATCCATGAGTTGGACGTTCAAGAGCGTGGCGGTGGTGGGTTCCGGGGCGATCGGCCTGTATTATGGCGGGCGTCTCGCGGCGGCGGGTGAGGATGTGCGGTTTTTGATGCGCTCGGATTACGATGCCATTTCACAGGGCGGCCTGAAGGTGGAAAGCGTGCACGGGGATTTCGAACTGTCGCAGGTCCAAGCTTTCCGGACCGCGGAGGAAATCCGCCCGGTCGATCTGGTGATTGTGTCCTGGAAGGCCACGGCGAACCATCTGCTAGGCTCCGTGCTGCCGCCGCTGCTGCATGCGGAGACCCAAGTGCTCACCTTGCAGAACGGCTTGGGAAACTGCGAGGCCATCGCGGAAATCACCGGGCCGGAGCGGGTGCTCGGTGGCTTGTGTTTTGTCTGTATCAACCGGATTTTTCCGGGGCTCGTGAAACACTCGGCGGGCGGCAAGATCTCGATTGGTGAATGGCGTCCGGGCGTCCCGGGGCGCGCGGCGGAAATCGCGAGACGCTTCAAGGCGGCGGGCATTCCGGGTAAGGCGGTGCCGAATCTCGAACAGGCGCAATGGGAGAAACTCATCTGGAACGTACCGTTCAACGGGCTCTCCGTGGCCGAGGGCGGCGTGACCACCAACATGCTGTTAGCCAATCCTGAAACCGAAGCCGAAATCCGCGCACTGATGACCGAGGTCGTCACCGCCGCGCGGGCGCTCGGGCTCGAGTCATCCGACGAGTTGATCGAATCCAACATCGAGCGCACCCGTCCGATGGGCCCTTACCGGACGTCGAGCATGATCGACTTTGTCGAAGGTCGCGAAGTCGAGGTCGGCCCGATCTGGCGGGAACCGCTGCGCCGCGCCAAGGCGGCGGGAGTTCCCATGCCGCATCTGGAGATACTGCTGCGGCGCATCGAGGCGCGGGTGGGAGTGGGTTAGAACGGGACGCCGTGTTTTTCTTTTTCGGGAGCGGTGCACCACAGCCGTACAATTTAAGGGGCCACCGCGAGGCGCTCTGGGGAAACTTCGCGTTCAAAGATGAAGCCGTTTTCCTTGTAGGTCTTGAGACGGAAGTGGGTGGCGGTGGAGAGCACGCCGTCGAGCGAGCTGAGTTTTTCCGAAACGAAGCGCGCGACATCGCGGAGGTCACCGCCTTCAACGACGACCATCAGGTCATAACCGCCGCTGGCGAGATAACAGGAAACGACCTGGTCGAAACGGGCGATGCGCATGGCGAGGCGGTCGAAGCCGCCGCCGCGCTCGGGGGTGAGCTTGACCTCGATGAAAGCGGAAACCGAGGTGTCTCCGGCGGCCTCGGGATCAATCACGGCGTGATAGCCGAGAATGGTGCCGTCTTTCTCGCAGGCGGCGATCTGTCCGGCCACGGTTTCCTTGTTGGAAGAAAGCAGGTCGGCGATTTCCTGATGGGAGAAGCGTGCGTTGCGCCGGAGCAGTTCGAGAAGTGGATCGATGGACATGCGGAAAAGTTTGCTGGGTTGAATTTTTCAGGGAAGAGAAGGACTGGGACCGGGTGATTCTTGGCTGAAAACCGAACACTGAAAACTGAAAACTTTTTCTCAGTCTCCGAGACAGATCCCGACGGCTTTGGCGGCGAGCACGAGTTCGCCGTCCGGATCGACGAGCTTGAGTTGGTGGACGGCCTCTTCGATGGGGACGGAGCCGACGTGATAGGCTTGATAGGTGACCATGTGGCCGAAAGCGCCTTCTTCGGCGAGTCTGACGGCCATGACGCCGAAGCGCATGGCGAGAATCCGGTCGAGCGCGGTGGGCGCTCCGCCGCGCTGAAGGTGGCCGAGCGTGCAGGCGCGGGTGTCCTTGCCGGTGAGTTTTTGCAGGCATGTGGCGACTTGTTCACCGATGCCGCCGAGGCGGACTTCGCCGCCAAGGTTGGCATCGATCGTGACGAGTCCGCCGTCAGGCATGCGGGCGCCTTCGGCGACGACGACGAGCGTGCTGTGGTGGCCGCGGGCTTCGCGGTGTTTGATGAAGGCGGTGATTTTTGCGAGGTCGAACGGGATTTCGGGAAGCAGGATGACGTTGGCGCCACCGGCGATGCCGCCCCACAGGGCGATCCATCCGGCGTGGCGGCCCATGACTTCGAGCACCATGACGCGCTTGTGGCTTTCCGCGGTGGAGTGGAGGCGGTCGAGGCCATCGACGACGATTTCCACGGCGCTGTTGAAGCCGAAGGTCATGGCGGTGGCACCGAGGTCGTTGTCGATGGTTTTGGGGACTCCGACGATCGGCCAGCCTTCACGGTAGAGTTGGAGCGCGGTGGTGAGCGTGCCATCGCCGCCGACCACGATGAGTGCGTGGATATCGAGTTGGTCCATGGTGCGCTTGGCGCGGGCGACGATCCCGGCCGGAACTTCGGCGATGTTACCTTTGCCGACTTTGGCGGCGAAATGGCCCTTGTTGGTGGTGCCGAGGATGGTGCCGCCGAGTTTCAGGATGCCGATGGTGTCCTGGGGCTTGAGCACCATGTAATCGCCCGGTGGCAGCAGGCCTTCGAAGCCATCGCGGAATCCGATGACCTCCCAGCCGAGTAGATCGGCCGCACCGACCACTCCATGAATCACGGCATTCAGGCCGGGGCAATCCCCGCCGCCGTTCAGAATGCCGATTCTCATGAGTTGGGTTAGCTGGGGTTCGGGACGCTCAGGATCTCGCGCTTCCTGTCCTGGACGGGGGCACCCGCTTCGAGCCACGGATCATAGACCGCCCAGCCCTGATGGATGAGGCCACGGGCGCGGTTGAAACGATCCGGGTTATTGAGCACGACCACGATCAAGCGCCGCGGCGTGGCTCCTTTCGAACCATCCGGTTTTTGGCGGACGAGCGGGTCGCGCTCCATGCACACGGACACACAGGGACCGGCGGCGGTGGTGGTGCCGGTTTTGACACCGAGGATTCCGGGTTCTCCAGTCAATTCGTTGGTGTTCTTGACCAGATAGGAGCGGGGTCCGCTGAGGCCCTCGACCTTGATTTGGCGTTCCGGCTGGCGGACGATAAAGCTGAACGCGTTGCGCCGCATCGCATAGATCGAGATGCGCGCTACATCTGCGGCGGTGGAGTAGGCTTTCGCACCGGGACGCTCAAGGCCGTGGGGGTTTGCGAAGCGGGTCCGGGTCATGCCGAGCGCTTTGGCGAGTCGGTTCATTTCCCCGACGAATTCCACGACCGGATCCTCGTTCTTACCGCGGCGGGTGACGAGCTCGCGACCGACATGGTCGGCCACGATGAGAGCGGCCAGATTGTCGGAGCCAAGTAGCGCGGAGTAGAGCGCATCGCGCATCGAGATCCGGTCGCCGGGTTGGAGATTCATGGGGTTGGGGCCGCCGACCAAGCTGATGGTTGGCGGCACGGTGATCTGGAGCGTGCCGATGTCCACGCCGGCGGCGGTGGCCCAATCGACGGCCACTGCGCCGGTGGCGATCTTGGTGAGGCTGGCGACCGGGCGTTTGTCCGAGGCATTGGAAGCCACGAGCACCTTGCCGGAATGAGCTTCGACAACCATGACGCTCTCCTGAGCGCGGACGGCAGGGGAAAAGGCAAGAACTGCGGCGAGCAGGGCCGGAAGGATGGGCAGCGGGAAGTTCTTCATCGGAAGGGGTGAACGGGAGACTAGTCGCGGCAAACGGCAACTCAACTCCAAACAAGTGGGGGCGTTTTCACTTGAGTCAACTCGTGGTGGGGGGCGTCCGATCAGTTCTGGGCGGGGGCGGTTTCTTCCGGCCCGGCGGCGGGTGTTGCAGGTGGGCTGCTTGCTGGAGCGACCACTCCGGAGGTTTTGGCCCGGATCGCATCGATCCATGAGCCGCCGGTTTCCTTCTGAAAACGGATCGCCAGTCCGGCGGCAAACGCCGTTGCCGCGAGAATGAGAAACAACAGGATCACGCCGAAACCGCCGCCACCACGCGGTGAGCTCTCCTTATCGGGGGAGGTGGATTCCCGTGGGAGATCGGGCAATGGCGGAAGATCCATGATGGCTTCATTCTCGTTGGGTTTCTCCGCTGCCAGTGCGTCCAGTTCCTCATCGGTGAGTTGGAAATCGAATTGCACATCACCCAGTTTCGCCGGAAGTCCGTTGCGCAGCTGGATCACGTCCTTGCGCTCGCCGTCCTGTTTCATGTCGTTGGTCGAGCCGAGATCGCGTAATTCGTAACCGTCGTGAACTCGCCGCATTTCCGCGTGTTTCACCGAGATCGAAGGGCAGTCGATGGCGATGTCATTCTCGCTGCCGCGCCCGAGGGTAACGGATTGCCGGTCGAGTTGGAAACGATACGGCTGGGGGACCTTCTCTGGAATGGTGATGGTGATTCGAGGCATGACCTTGAAACGGTTGTGCAACCCGTGTTCTAGCGGTTTTTTCCAAGCTGCCCATGATATTTTCCACCGTCCGGAAAAGTCGTCCGGAGGGGGCGCGGGTTAGCGCCCGGCAAGCAAGGGGCCGACGGCGGCATGGCGGGTCAGGAATTCGTCGCCGAGGTTGCCGTAGGCTTGAGCCCCAAGACCGCTGGGGTCGTGCTCGAAGATGGATTTCCCGTGGCTGGGAGCTTCGCCGATGCGGATGGTCCGCGGGATCATGGTGCGGTAGATCTGATCCGGGAAAAAGTTGGCGACTTCATCCACCACTTGGCGGGAAAGGTTGGTCCGGCCGTCGAACATGGTCATCACGATGCCTTCGAGACGGATTTCCGGGTTCGCATCCGAGCCGCGGATCTGATCGATGACGTGGACGATTTTCGCGAGTCCTTCGAGGCCGAACCACTCGCATTGGAGCGGGATGAGGATCTCATCGGCGGCGGCGAGCGCGGAGGTCATGAGCACGCCGAGGGATGGCGGAGTGTCGAGGATGCAGTATTCGAAGAGGTCGTTGGGTTTCAGGCCCTGGAGGATCGTGCGCAGGCGGGTGAGGTGGTCGTCGCTGCGGGCGAGTTCGATTTCCACGCCGGCGAGGTCCATCTCCGAGGGGACCAGTGAGAGGTTGTCGCGGCCGGTGGCGAGGATCTGCTGATGAACGGTGGCCTCGCCCATGAGCACGGGATACATGCTGCCGTTTTCCGGTGGTTCGATACCCAGTCCGCTGGTGCAGTTCGCTTGCGGATCAAGGTCCACCAGCAGCACCCGCTGTCCACGCAACGCGAGGGAAGCGGACAGGTTGAGGGCGGTGGTGGTTTTTCCCACTCCTCCCTTCTGGTTGGCGACAGCGATGACTTTCATACGGGCGGAAGGGACTTTTCCGAGATCGCGCCCGGCATGCAATCAAAACCGCAGGACGGGCGAAATTGGCGGACTCAATCCTCGTCATCCGCCAGTTTCGGCGGGATCAGATACTTGAGCATGCCGTGGCGGGCGGGTGGTTCCACCCGAAGACAGGCGATGGCTCCTTTCTTCACTTTCACATAACCGCCGGAGACACCGAGAATGCATTCGATGAGATGGGAGAAATCCGGTTCGTGACCGACGATGGCGACCCGCTTGAATTCGAGAAAACCCGCGAGCTCTTTCATGGCGGTATCCGGGTCCATGCCGCAGGCGAGCCATCCTTGGATGATTTCTCCCGGGACGCCACCGGTTTTGCAGAACTCGTGGGCTGTCTGGCGGGCCCGGACGAGCGGGCTGGTCAGCACGACATCCGGGAGCAGTCCGGCGTGTTTCAGGAGCTTGGCTTGGCGGCGCGCCTGCTGGCGGCCTTTTTCGACAAGTTCGCGCGCGCTGTCGCCACCGGGATTGGAGTCTTCGGCCTTGCCGTGGCGGAGGAGGATGAGGTCCATGGGAAGAAAACCTTAAATCTTAAGCGCTGAATTCGAAGCACTAAGATCACATCGTCATGCCGCCATCGACGGCGAGAACCTGGCCGGTGATGTAGCGGGCCTCTTTGCTGGCGAGGAAGGCGACGGTAGCGGCGATGTCTTTGGTTTCACCGAAAGTGGCGAGAGGGATTTTCGCGATGACCGCGTCCTTGACCGCCTGCGGCAGTTCGTCGGTCATGTCGGTGGTGATGAATCCGGGGGCCACGGCGTTGCAGGTCACGTTGCGACCGGCGAGCTCGCGGGCGACGGCTTTGGTGAAGCCGATCAGTCCGGCCTTGCTGGCGGAGTAGTTGGTCTGGCCGGCGTTGCCGATCAGGCCGATGACCGAGGCGATGTTGATGATGCGCGGGTCCTCGGCTTTCATCAGGACGCGCATGAAGCCTTTCACGGTGTTAAAGGCACCCTTGAGATTGGTATCGAGCACGGTGTCCCAATCCTCCTCCTTCATGCGCATGAGAAGCGTGTCGCGGGTGACGCCGGCGTTGTTGACGAGGATGTTCACGGCACCCATTTCCTCGGTGATTTTCTTCGCGAGTTCCTGCACCGCGGCGTGGTCGGAAACATCCACGGCGTAGGCGGTGGCGGCAGCGGGAAACTCGGCGTTGATTTCTTCCGCGGCTTTGCCGCAACTCGACGCACTGCGGCTCACCACCGCGACCTTTGCGCCTTCCGCAGCAAGCGTGCGTGCGATTTCCTGACCGATTCCACGGCCACCTCCGGTGACGACGGCGACTTTGTTGGCAAAACGTGACATGGCCGAAACGTGGCGGCGAATCGCCCATGCTGTCAATTCCGGGGATTGGCAGGAGTTCAGCGGGCAATCGCCCGGACGAGATTCGTCAGGATCCGGAAAACCAGGAAAACCAAGCCGATCACCACGCCCACGGTGAGGGCCAGCGCGAGAGCGATGATGCCCAGAAACACCCACAGCGGCCACCAACCACTTGGGAGGCGGCGCGCCCGTCCCTGCCATTGGCGCCAGTCCTGCCAGTCGCCGCGGGCTTGAGGTCTTTCCTCGGCACCGGCCTGTGGCGCGGCCGGAGTGACCCCGTCGATCTCAACGACTTCGACTTCGATTTCTGTGGCTTGCTGCGTCATGTGACAGCGGGAATTTGGCAGGGATGCCACCGGACGCAAACGGAATGGTCCCGGACCGGAATTTCTCCCGGGATTGGAAGGATGGCGGCCCATTCGTTTCGCGGGCTTGCGGGGGCGTGGGTCCTCGCTAACGTTCGGCCAATGAGTCGCAGATCGAGAAAACGCGGGCATGCAGGGAGGAGCGGGTGGCTGGGCAAGACGGCGCTGGCGCTGATCGTCATCGGCATGGTGGCGGCGGCGGGGCTCTATGCGATGGTCCGCGGATACCTGCACAGCGATGCGTTCCGGCGGTTTTTGTCGGACAAGGTCAGCGCCGCGGCCAAGGTAAGCGGAGAGTTCAAACCGTTCCGTTGGGAGGGTCTGGCAGTGGACACTCCGGCGTTTGAGGCGACAGGGGAGGGGTTGATCAAGGAGCTGCGGGTGGAGGGATTGCACACGGAAGTGGGAGTGGGCGGATTGCGGCGCGGCGTGTGGGAGATGATGGGATCCCAGGTGCAGCAGTTGGAGCTTTCGCTGGATGCGCGCAATCATGCGGGGACTTCCGCACCGAAAATCGAGGCCAAGGTCCGTCCCCGGCGTGAAACGGGCGAAAGGCAGAGGGGGTGGTTGCCGACGGAAGTGGAACTTAAAGGGTTGGACGTGCGCGAGCTGGTGGTCAGGGCGGTCTTGAAACAGGGGCCCGCATCCGTCACGGGAATGAAGATCCACGTGGAGCCAACCGGTGGAAAACAGGCGTATCGCGCCGAAATCGGCGATGGCGACATCGTCCTGCCATTCGACCTGGTGCCGACGATCCGCTTGGACCACGCCCGCCTGCGCTATCAGGACGGGCGGGTTTTTCTCACCAGCGCGAACGCCGCTGTCTGGCAGGATGGGCGCGTGGAGGCCTCCGGGGAATGGGATTCCGGGGCGGGAGTCTATTCCGTCGAGGGAAATGCTTCCGGCGTGAAATGTGACGAACTTTTCAACGAGACGTGGGCGAAACGCTTCATTGGTGAGGCGGATACGGATTTCACGCTTGGCAATCAAGACGGTGCGCTGATGGCGAGAGGCCGTTTGATGGTACGCAATGGAACTCTAACGGCCCTGCCGGTGCTCGATGCGCTGGCCGCCTACGCCGACACCCGGCGTTTCCGTGTGCTCGCGCTCACCGAGGCCCACACCGACTGGCGCTATCAGGATGGCGAAATCCTGCTCTCCGATCTGGTGCTTGCGAGCGAGGGATTGGTCAGGCTGGAAGGAAGCATTTTCATCCGAGGCGAAACCCTCGACGGCAGCTTCCGGCTGGGTCTTGCTCCCGGCACGCTCGCCAAGATTCCCGGCGCGGAAACCGAAGTGTTTTCTCCAGGTGGGCGCGGACTCACGTGGACGCCCCTGCGGATCACCGGAACGCTGGAAGATCCCAAGGAGGACCTGACCGACCGTTTGGTGGCGGCCGCCGGACTGCGCATGTTCGACATCATTCCCGAGACCGGTGAGAAGGTCGTCAAATACTCGCGCTCGTTGCTCGGCAAATCGCCTGCGAAGGTGATTGATCGGGGAGTGGAGGTCATCCAGGAAAACCGGGATTTGATTCAGGAGGCTGCTGGAGTGCTCGACGGGCTTTTCGGCGGTGGAAAACGGAACCGCCCGGACAAACCGAAGGAGGACCGGTGAGCCCCAGGATTTCGCTCGTCGTTCCCGCCCATAATGAGTCGGCTTTTCTGCCGGCCTGTCTGGACGCGGCCTTGCAGGCGGCGGGCCGCATCGATTCCGCAGTCGAAATCGTCGTGGTGCTCAACCGCTGCACAGACGACACCGGGGAAATAGCCTGCCGCCATGGCTGTGTGATCGTCCGCGAGGATGCGAAAAACCTCTCGCTCATTCGCAACGCGGGGGTCGCCGCCGCGTCCGGTGAAATCATCGTCACCTGTGACGCGGACAGCCGGATGCACCCGGAGAGTTTTAGGGAAATCCTCCGCCGCCTCGGTTCGGGAAAGGTCGTTGGCGGCGGCGCGATGGTGTTTCCCGAGCGCTGGTCGGTTGGCATTGTCGCGAGTGGTTTCGCGATTCTACCCTACCTCGCCTTCAGCGGAGTGAGCTTCGGGCTGTTCTGGTTTCACAAGCGGGACTTCGAGGAAATCGGCGGATTCGATGCCGGATTCGTATCCGTTGAGGACGTCGATTTCGCGCGGCGCTTGAAAGCCCACGGTCGGAAGTCCGGCCGGTCATGGGGGACGCTGGTGAAAACCCCGCTGGTGACTTCATGCCGGAAATTCGATCAGTTCGGTGACTGGTATCTGTTCCGGAATCCGTCCTTTGTGCGCCGGGTTTTCCAAGGTGATGATCGCAAGGTCGCCGATCATTTCTGGTATGACGCCCGCTCGGAGTGACGCGGCCGGACAGGGTGTGTGATAGTCATGGTTTTCGGTAATCATGACAAATATGTCACAAATCACGGATTGGGCTGGCATTTTCGCTGGTCGCGATTCTCGGGGTCCTTTTGACGGCGGGAGCCAGACTGCTGAACGGGACGGGATAGCAGTCCCACAGGGCGGCTAATGATTTGCTAACCGGACACCCGTGGGCGGGGGAGGCCAATTATGGGTCCGCCGAATGGATCGATCCCGCCCGAAACACGAACGCTGACCCGGGTTCCTTTGGAGTTGAGTTCAAACCTAGTGTGTTGCTCGGCTCGGTTGAGCAGCCAAGGCTGGGGCTCGCCTTGATAGAATCGCAGACCGCTCAGCTGCGGCATCAAGTCGCATTTGGAATCGAATTTCAAAGAGGGAGTGCGGATGTCATCGCCGCCGTGGATGCGTTCATCTGTCTCGTTTCCCGGATTCCTCCGACATGGCCCTTCAGCCCGCTCCTTGCGCAGATCGCGGATGTGTCTGCAGGCTGTCGTGAAGTTGCCGGGCTTCTTGGGAAGGTAGAGTAAGACATGGTCATCCGTTTCGTGGCAATTGATCTGAAGCAGATGCGTTCCTTTCCGTGGTTTGTATTCCAAGACTTCTACAAACTCAAATTCGCTGCTCAGGTCGCCTTTGACGCCAAAGAACTCCACGGGATGTTCCATGGCATCTATTTTGAATTTCATCGGGGTCTTGCGCGAGCGGCGGAATTCCCGAAGGAATTTCACATCACGCTCCAACAGACCGAAAAACGCGATGGCGTTTTCTTCCATTTGGACAGGAAGGCTGAATTTATTTCCCGGCTTTTTTCGTCATGGCGAAGGCCTGTTTTTTGACCTTCTGCAGGAACCCGGCATTGGCAGGTCCACTCCATGTCTTCCATGACCCTTCGGGCATTACTTTGGCTGCCTCCCACTTGAACGGGTCAAGTTTAGCCATGATTTCGTTGGGCGGTTCCACACGATCCAATGGAGCCGCAAAGCGGGTGTTGAACTGATCCCATGCGGCCTGAAACAAGGATGACCAGATGACTGTGCAGTTGTCAGGTATTGGCTGGTCGGGATGCGCGAGGGTGATGACCTGCGCATGGCTCGTCGCCAGGAGCATGCCGAAGAAGAGCGCCGGGAAGCATGTCCCTTTCATCGCAATGACGAAAAGCTGCCAGGCCTCAGCTTGAGCAGCAAGGGCGCAATAGAACTGTGAAATGGTTGTCGCTACAGCAGTCTCGCCCGCAGGAGTTCGGTGACCTGCTTGGGATTCGGCTTGGTGGCAGCGGACTTCATCACCTGGCCGGTGAGGAAGTTGAGGAGTTTTTCGTTGCCGTTTTTGACGGCTTCGACTTCGGACGGGTTGTTGGCGATGGCGGCATCGACGAGCGCTTCGAGTTCGCCGGCTTCGGCTTTCTTGAAGCCGAGGCTGCCGGCGATTGCGGCGGGGTCCTTGTCCGGTGTCTGATAGAGCACGGCGAAGACCTCGTTCGCCTGGCTGGAGGCGAGGGTGCCGTCCTCGACGAGTTGGAGCAGGGTGCGGAGGTTTTCCGGGGTGACCGGGCAGTCGGCGATCTGGACGCCCTCCTCGTTGAGTTTGCCGAGCAGGTTGTTGATGATGAAATTGGCGACCTTCTTGCCGGGGATGGATTTGTGGGAGGTGGCCTCGAAATAGGCGGCGAGATGGCGGTCTGAAGAGAGCACTTCCGCATCATAGGTGGTGATGCCGAAATCGTTTTCAAAACGCGCGGCGAGTTGGTGCGGGAGTTCGGGTACGAGCGGTCGGACTTTTTCCAGCAGCGGCGCGGTGCGGATGGGCAGTAGGTCGGGGCAGGTGAAGTAGCGGTAGTCGTGGGCGTCCTCCTTGGTGCGCATGAGTTGGGTTTCGCTACGGTCGTCGTCCCAGCGGCGGGTGGACTGGATCTGCGGGATGCCGCGGTCGAGATCCTCGGTCTGGCGCTCGATCTCGAAATGGATGGCGCGGCGGATGGCGGAGATGGAGTTGAGGTTTTTGAGCTCTACTTTCGGGCCTAACGGGTCCTCGGCGTTCTTGCGGAGCGAGATGTTCACATCGCAGCGGAGCTGGCCTTTCTCCATGTCGGCATCCGAGACGCCGCCCTGCTGGAGGATCATCTGGAGCGAGCGGAGGTAGGCGAAGGCCTCCTCGGCGGATTCGAGGTCGGGCTCGGTGACGATCTCCATGAGCGGAGTGCCGGCGCGGTTGAAGTCGATGAGCGAGGAGTTGCCGAGGTGGGTGGATTTGGCGACGTCCTCCTCAAGGTGGATGCGGTTGAGGCGGACGACTTTGTTAGGCGTGGCGATGTTCTTGCGGTGATCAGTGGGGTAGCAGTGCTCGTAGAGCGGGACGCCGCCACCGATGCAGAGGGGCAGGTCCATCTGGGTGGTCTGATAGTTCTTGGGCATGTCCGGATAGAAGTAGTTCTTGCGGTCCCACTTGGAGATTTCCGGCGACCCGCAATCGATCATCAGTCCGGTGAGCAGGGTTTTCTCGATGGCCTCCCGGTTGAGGACGGGCAGCGCGCCGGGCAGACCCAGACAGACCGGGCAGGTGTGGGTGTTCGGTGTGTCGCCGAAAGAGGTGCGGCAGGCGCAGAACATCTTGGTGTTCGTGTTGACCTGGCAGTGGACTTCAAGGCCGATGGTGACGAGGTGGGGCATGGGGCGGGAGTGGGAAGTGATCAGTGGAAGAGTCAGAGATGGAGGTCTTTGAGGAGGGACTGGATCTTGGGGTCGTCGAGGGCTTTGGTGAGGAGCGGGTGGCGGAGGAGGGTGCCGAATTTCCCCTCACGGGCAAGGTTTTGCAGTTCGGGATCCTCAACGATGATGGCGCGGGGGATGGGCTCACCTGTGCGGGGATCGATGATGGGGGTGAGCGGCGAGTCCGACCGGGCGGTGATGAGTTTGGCGAGGGTGAGGCGTGAGGTTTCCGCGAGCGGGTCAAGGGTGTTGATCCAAGAGGAGGGGAGGGCGTCCTCGATCGAGCCCTTGAGGGTTTCGCTGAATTTGGCGGGAGTGGGCTCGGTGATGCCGAGCGATTTTTCGGCGAAGGCGCTGAGTTCGGCGATGGAACCGGTGTGATGGATGAAGGTGGCGCCGATCAGCCACAAGATGGAGGTGGGGATTATGGCGAGCAGCAAACGAAACGCCATCCGGATGACCGGACTGCCGGAATCCTTTTTCTCCTCCTCTGATTTCCCGAAAGGGCGGGCGATGGTTTTTGCAATGAAGCGGATGAGGATGAAGGATACGAGGAAGGCCGCGACGGGGAGGCCGGTGGTGACCATGCCGACGGATTTGCCAAACCATCCGATGGACAGTGTGGGGGCCTCCTGCCAGACGACAAATCCAAGCCAAGCGCTGAGGGCGAGGACGACGGTGCCGATGAACATCCTCGTCATGCCGCGCAGGATCACGAAACCGGCGCACACCAGAAAGATGATGAGCGCGGCGGTGCCGAGGCTGAGCTGCGGGATGGAGTCGGGGGACATGGAAGAAGTGCCGAGTGATCAGTGATCAGTGATCAGTGATTGGATCGCGCGCTGTCTGAGCAGGTGGTCGGTGAGGACCAAGGTCGCCATGGCTTCGACGATGGGAACGGCGCGGGGGAGGACGCAGGCGTCGTGGCGGCCCTTGCCGGAGAGTTCGGTGTTTTCGCCGGAGGAGGTGACGGTTTCCTGAGATGTCATGATGGTGGCAGTGGGCTTGAAGGCCACGCGGAAGAGGATGTTTTCGCCGTTGGAAATGCCGCCTTGGACGCCGCCGGAGCGGTTGCTGGTGGTGCGGACCTTGCCCTCGACCATGCGGTAGGGGTCGTTGTGATCGCGGCCGGTGAGCAAGGTGCCTTCGAAGCCGGATCCGATTTCGAAGCCCTTCGTCGCGGGGATCGAGAGCATGGCTTTGGCGAGGTCGGCTTCGAGTTTGTCGAAGATCGGCTCGCCGAGGCCGGGCGGACAGTTGCGGATGACGCACTCGATGACGCCGCCGACCGAGTTGCCGTCGGCACGGATTTCCTTGATGCGTTCGATCATGGTTTCGGCCATGGCAGGATCACCGGTGCGGACGATGTTGGACTCGATGGTTTCAGCGGTGACGGTTTCGGGATCCACATCGGCGTTCAGGTCTTGGATGGATTTCACCCAAGCGAGGATTTCGATGCCGGGGTGGAGGGTGTCGAGGGCCTGCTTGGCGACCGCGGCGGCGGCGACGCGGCCGATGGTTTCCCTGGCAGACGCGCGTCCGCCGCCGGACGGGGCGCGGATGCCGTATTTCGCGTCGTAGGTGTAGTCGGCGTGGCTGGGGCGGTATTTCACGGCCATCTCATCGTAGGAGCCGGGACGTTGGTCGGTGTTGCGAACGATGATGGAAATGGGGGTGCCGAGGGTGAGTCCGTCGTCGAGGCCGGAGAGGATTTCGGCGGCGTCCGCTTCTTTTCGCGGGGTGACGATATCGGACTGGCCGGGGCGGCGGCGGTCGAGTTCGCGCTGGATGTTTTCGAGGGAAACCGGGATGCGCGGCGGGCAGCCGTCGATGACAACGCCGACGCCGCCGCCATGGGACTCGCCGAAGGTGTGGATGCGGAAAACCTGGCCGAAGGTGGATGACATGCGCGTGAGGGTAGGCGGAGCGCGGCGCGGGGCAAGGCGGAAGGGAATGCGGATTGCGGAAGGTGGAAGGCGGAATTAGGAAGAGGCCATGCGGTTGAGGCTACCTGAGCGAGTGATTGAGTTTCCCCGGCGCCCTTTGGTGATGGGGATTGTGAACGTGAACGATGATTCGTTTTCGGGGGACGGGACGCTGGACTTCGCGGCGGCGGTGGAAATGGCCCGGGCGCAGGTGCGGGCGGGGGCGG
>JBFEQB010000007.1:0-81316 GCA_041549835.1 Luteolibacter sp.
CGGGAGATTCGACAATCGCTGATAGAACGGCCCGTTGTCCCAGAAGTTCGCTTCCGAACAGCCGATGCAGCCGTGGCCGGACTGGATGGGGAAACTCACGCCGCCGTTCCAGCGGATCGTGCCGCAGGAGTTGTAGGTGCTTGGCCCCCGGCAACCCATCTTGTAGAGGCAGTATCCCTTGCGGGCGTTCTCGTCGTCGAAGGACTCGACGAACAATCCCGCGTCGTAATTCGGCCGGCGGTAACAGGTGTCATGGACACGCCGTGAATAGAATGCCATCGGCCGGCCCAGCGAGTCGAGTTGTGGAATCCGGTCGAAGGTCAGCAGGTGGACCAGAACCCCAGCCATCACCTCGGCGATCGGCGGGCAACCCTGCACGTTGATGATGGGTTTTCCGGCGATGACTTTATGGATTGGCGTGGCTTGGGTGGGATTGGGTTTCGCGGCCTGCACGCAGCCGGCGCTGGCGCAGTTGCCCCAGGCGATGATGGCTTTCGCTCCACCGGCGACTTCCTCGACGATCTGTTTGGCGGACTTGCCTCCGATGCAGCAGTAAACCCCGTCGTCCGCCAGCGGCACGGAGCCTTCGATGCAGAGCACGTATTCGCCTTTGTATTTGGTGATGGTGTCTTCGAGGCATGACTCCGCCTGGTGGCCGGAGGCGGCCATCAGCGTTTCGGTGTAATCAAGCGAAAGCTTGTCGAGCAGGATGTCCGCGACGATCGGGTGCGAGGAGCGGATGAACGACTCGCTGCAGCAGGTGCATTCCTGGAAGTGCATCCAGACCACCGGCAGGCGGCGTTTCGTTTCAAGCGCCTGCGCCACTTGGGCGACGCCTTCCGGGCCGAGGCCCATGCAGGCGGCCATCCAGCCGCAGAATTTGAGGAAATCTCGACGGGGGACACCTCGGGAAATGATTTGCTCGTAAACGGTCGAACGGTCCTGCGTGTCCTGAGTGGGGGAGGCGGCAATGGTTTTCATACGCATGAAATGCCTGATAGGCGGCTGGGGGTTGCCAAAGGTTTTGCAGCGGTTTGCACGTTAGGAGGGGAATGGCGTTTGCACTAACCATATATTATCGCAAACTCCGCATGGTTTGCTCTGTTGTCAGCTCGGACTCGACGCGCCACGCGCCGTGTGCTTGGTCATTTCACTATGCACGAAATGGGCATCATGGAGTCCGCGCTCTCACTGGTGAGCCGCCATGCCGTGGAAAACAAGGCCCGGCGGGTGAGCCGCATCGTGCTGCGGATCGGCGCGCTGGCCGGCGTGGAGCTCGCTGCGCTGCGCTTCGCGTTCGATGCGGTTTCGCGCGGGACGGTCGCCGAGGGCGCCGCATTGGAAATTGAATCGGTGCCGGTGGCGGTTTATTGTGCGGGTTGCCAGAAGGAATTCTCCGGTGAAACCGATGCTTATATTTTCACTTGCCCCACCTGCGGCGATCTCTGCGGCGAGATCCGGCGCGGGCGTGAACTCGAACTCAGCCGCATCGAAATGAACTGATAGCCATGTGTCTCGAATGCGGATGCCATAACTCCGTGCCCTTCGGCGTGAAGGTGCTCGGCTTCATCGCTCCCGGCCTGCTCAAGCCCCGCGAACCGGAAGCCCCGCAGACGCTTGAAATCCATGCCTCGCTGCTCGCGAAAAACAACGACGCCGCGGCCAGCAACCGTGCGTTCTTCATCAAGCAGCGGATGCTGGCTCTCAATCTCCTGTCATCGCCCGGTGCCGGCAAGACGGCGCTGCTCTCGCGCACCGTGGATGAGTTCGGCTACGACGAACGCTGCGCCGTGCTCGTCGGCGATCTGGAGACTGACAACGACGCGCGTCGGCTGCACCGCCCGCATGTCCCGGTGGCGCAGATCACCACCGGCAGGGCCTGCCATCTCGATGCGGAAATGGTCGCCAAGGGACTCGACGCCCTTGCTCTGGAAGGAGTGCGCGTGATGTTCATCGAAAACGTGGGCAACCTTGTTTGCCCGGCGGATTTCGATCTTGGCGAAACCCTGCGCGTCGTCCTGCTCTCCACCACTGAGGGCGAGGACAAGCCCTTGAAATACCCGCCCGCTTTCAAGTCCGCACACGTCGTCCTCCTGACCAAGATCGATGTGGCGGAGGCGCTCGGATTCGACCGTGATGCGGCGGTGGAAAACATCCGGCGGATGGCTCCTCAGGCGCAGTTGATCCAAGTCTCGGCCCGCATCGGCGAGGGCATGGACGAGTGGTATGATTTCCTCAACGCCCACCTCATCCCGGCGGCAGCGCCCGCGGTGTCATGAAATCCGAGCCTCCATCCCTAGATCGAATGCTGCGGGTGCGCGGCACCGTGCAGGGGGTGGGATTCCGGCCCTTCGTGTTGCGGCTCGCCACCGAGATCGGCGTGCGCGGCTGGGTCCGCAATGACGCGGAAGGCGTGTTGGTGCGGGCGGTGGGAGAAGCGCCCCGGCTTGAGGAACTTGCCGCCCAATTGGTCCGCCAGGCTCCGCCGGCGTCACGGGTCAGTGGCGTGGAATGGCTCGACTTGGTTCCGGCCGGTCCGTCGGTCAACGGTGGTTTTAGTATCATCGAAAGCACCACTGCGTCCGGAAAAATCGAAACCGACGCGCCGGTCGATCTTGGCCCGTGTGCGGACTGTCGGCGCGAGTTGAATGATCCGGCGAACCGGCGCTTTGCTTATCCTTTTATCAACTGCACCCAATGCGGTCCGCGCTACACCATCATCGAGCGACTGCCGTATGACCGGCCGCAGACAACTATGGCGCATTTCAAGATGTGTCCCGCGTGTCAGCGCGAATATGAAGACCCGAATGACCGCCGGTTCCACGCCGAGCCCAACGCCTGCCCGGTTTGCGGTCCGCAAATGCGACTCACCAGCGCGAATGGTCACACGTTGGCGGATGGCTCCGCCGCGCTCGAGCAGGCGGTCGATTCGTTGTGTGCTGGTGGCATCGTGGCCGTGAAAGGCGTGGGCGGTTTCCATCTGATGTGCGATGCAGGCAGTGAGGCTTCGGTCGCGGAACTGCGCCGGAGAAAACACCGCGAGGAAAAGCCCTTTGCGGTGATGTTCCGCGATCTAACCATGTTGCGAAAATCGGCGGAGCTTTCGCAAGACGCGGAGCGGTTGTTGGAATCCGTGCAATGCCCGATCGTGCTCGTCCCGAAGAGTCCGACCGCTGCGCTGGCGGCCGGAGTCTCGCCTGACAACCCGTGGCTCGGCGCGCTTCTACCATCCTCACCGCTGCATCTTCTCCTGCTCGACCGGGTGGATCGTCCGCTGGTGGCGACCAGCGCCAATCTTTCCGACGAACCGCTCTGCATCGATGGCGAAGAAGCGCGGCAACGCCTCGCCGGAATCGCGGATTTGTTCCTCGGCCACAATCGCGAGATCGCACGGCCGGTGGATGATTCCATCGTGCGCTTCACGCCGGGCGGCGCGGCGATCCTGCTGCGCCGTGCCCGCGGTCATGCGCCCGCCTCGCTGAAACTGCCCGCCGGATTGCCGCAGCCGCTGGTGTGTGTGGGCGGACAGATGAAGAACACCGTGGCTGTGGCTTCCGGCCGCCGGCTTGTGCTCAGCCCGCACATCGGCGATCTCGGAGGAGCCGCCACTCATCGCCTTTTCTCCCGGAGCATCGACACGCTCACCTCGCTGCTCGCCGCCAAACCCGGCGCGGTGGTTTGCGACAAGCATCCCGACTATCACTCCACCCGCTTTGCAGCCGATTGCGACCTGCCGCGCATCGCTGTGCAGCATCATCTCGCCCACGTGCTGGCGGTGTTGTTAGAGCATGATTATCCCGCCGACGGTGTGCTCGGAATCGCCTGGGACGGCACCGGCTACGGCGAGGACGGCACGGTATGGGGTGGCGAGTTCATCCTTCTCGAAAACGGCCGCGCTTCGCGATTCGCGCGGCTCCGGCCGTTCCGCCTGCCGGGTGGCGAGGCAGCGGTCAGGGACCCGCGCCGTATCGCGTTCGCCATGGGGGGCAGTGACGTCGTGGCCCGGCGTCTCGGATTTTCGAAGAACGAGGCGGCCACCTGGCAAACCATGTTGAGCAAGGGCTTGAACTCGCCCGTCTGCTCCAGCGCCGGGCGGCTTTTCGATGCCTTCGGCGTGCTGCTCGGTCTCGGTGAGCGCAACGCGTTCGAAGGCCAGTTGCCGCTCGCCGTGGAAACCGCCGCGCTCGGCGCTCCGGTGGACGGAGATGTGCTTTTATTCCCCGTGAACCCGGCGGAAAGTGGCGCGGTCTGGGAGATCGATTGGCAACCCGCAATCGCCCCCATGCTTGCGAAACCACCGCACGAGATTGGTAGAACAGCTGCGGCGTTTCATCGCGGACTGGTCGATGCGATGTTGGAAACCGCCAGCCACGCGGGCGTCCGGACGATTGTGCTTTGCGGAGGATGTTTTCAAAACGCCATGCTGCGCCACTTTGCCGAGACCCGGTTTTCCAACGCCGGCTTCATCGTGCTCGGCCCGCGCGACCTGCCGCCCAACGACGGTGCCATCGCGGCGGGCCAGGCGCTCGGCGCGCTTTGGAATCTCACCACCGTTGAATTGCCTTCCCACCCCTAACACCAAACACCATGTGCCTCGCCGTTCCCGGAAAAGTAATCGACATCCAAGGTGACGATCCGCTGTTGCGGAGCGCCCGCGTGAGTTTCGCCGGAGTCATCAAGGAAGTCAGCCTTACATGCGCACCTGATGCCAAAGTCGGCGACTACGTGCTCGTCCACGTTGGGGTGGCCATCAGCGTGGTGGATGAGAAGGAGGCGGAGGAAACATTCTCCTATCTCCGGCAGATGGGCGAACTCGACGGACTGGAACCCGCGCCCGGAAACATCTCATGAAATACGTCGATGAATACCGCGACGCCGCGCTCGTCCACAAGCTCGCTGCTGCCATCCGCCGCATCGCCACGCGGCCGTGGACGATCATGGAGATCTGCGGCGGCCAGACCCATGCCATCGTCAAGTTCGGGCTCGACGAACTGTTGCCGGAAACCATCACTCTGGTCCACGGCCCCGGCTGCCCGGTGTGCGTGACGAGTGCCGAACTGATCGACCAAGCGGTTGAGTTGGCTCTCACCCCCGACGTCATTCTCTGCTCGTTCGGCGATATGCTGCGCGTGCCTGGCAACAGCATCGACCTGCTCACCGCCAAGGCCCGCGGCGGGAATGTGCGCATCGTGTATTCGCCGCTCGATGCGGTTGCCATCGCCGAGGAAAACCCTTCAAAACAAGTGGTGTTCTTCGCCGTGGGCTTCGAGACGACCGCGCCCGCCAACGCGATGGCCGTGCTGCGCGCCGAATACGCGGGCTTGGAAAACTTCACTATTCTAACATCCCACGTGCTGGTGCCGCCGGCGATGCGCGCCATCCTCGGCGCGGCTGACAACCGGGTCCAGGGATTCCTCGCGGCCGGCCACGTCTGCACCATCATGGGCACTGAGGAATACGGCCCGATCGCCCGCGAGTATGGCGCACCCATCATCATCACCGGCTTCGAACCGGTGGACATCCTCGAAGGCATCCACCTCTGCGTGAAACAGTTTGAAGAAGGCCGGGCCGAGGTGGAGAACGCTTATGCCCGCGCCGTGAAGGCCGAGGGCAACCTCCACGCCCGCCGGATCGTCGAGCAGGTGTTCGAAATCACCGACCGCGACTGGCGTGGCATCGGCGTGATCCCGGAGAGCGGGCTGTCTGTGAGGGAATGCTATGGCAGCTACGACGCCAACCGGCGTTTCACCCTCCGGACATCCGGCTCTAGCGGTGCCTCGGAATGCATCAGCGGCGAAATCATGCGCGGGGTGAAGAAACCGCACGACTGCCCGGCGTTCGGCACGCGCTGCCAGCCGGAGCATCCACTGGGCGCGCCGATGGTCTCCAGCGAAGGCGCCTGCGCCGCCTATTTCCGCTACCGCGGCCGGGCACTTTGACCGCGCGTCGAGCATGGCCTCCCGAGTGTCGCTTGCGGTGTGTCTGAAATCGCGCGCAAGTGACCTCCGGAGAAATTGTTTTTGAGATGAAGGCGCCGACAACTCTCATGTGAAGACCGGAGGGTGGCTGATTTCATGCATGTGCGTTCGCACGAATGGCGATCTCCGGATCGCCAGTCCATGGATGGCCATCGAATGAAGAGAGCCCCGGGTCAATCAATGGCAGAGCATGGGGCCGGACAAGTTTGAACCCGCCCCCTTGTTAGGAAGCACTCGGTTCACCAAAATGAGCCATCCGCTTGATCGGCCTCCGATTTCGGCTAGGATTCCCCGATGATGGACCTACGTGTTTTGATGCTCATCGGCGGACTGTCCTCCCCGCTTTCCGGCGCCGAAGGCTCCGGCCGGGCGAGCGCAGAGTGGGTCGCCGCCTCCGCCGCTTGCAAACCCGCGAGCGCCCTACAAACCGCCATCCGCCTCACTGTCGATCCCGGCTGGCACAGCTATTGGCTCAACCCGGGAGCGAGCGGCATGCCCCTGCGGGTCGAGTGGGAGTTGCCTGCGGGATGGACTGCCAGTGACTTGGCCCACCCCGTGCCCGAGCGCTTCGACACCGGCGGACTCGCTGGTTTCGGCTACGAAGGTACGGTGTGGTTTCCGGTGACGGTCACGGCGCCCGCGAACTTCACGGAACGCGCCTCCTTGAAGGCCCGGCTCTCGTGGCTTACCTGCAATGAGACCAGTTGCCTGCCGGGCAATGCCGAACTCACACTCGAAATCGATGCCGGTCCGGCTGCTCCTACCGCCCACGCCGATGCACTCCGCGCCGCGCTCTTGAAGCTCCCCCGGTCCGCGAATGATCTGGTAAAACTCCGGGTCACCGAAAAGCAGGACTCGCTGCTGCTGACCATCGAAGCTCACGCCAGCCACCCGCTCGATTTGACCCACCGCGAAGTCTTCCCCGCCACGCCGGAGATCATTGATTCCGCTGCGGTGATCCGCTTCGTGAAGCAAGGGGCCGCGTGGACCGCCGAAGTGCCAAAATCCGAATATGCTCCCACGCCCGTGCCTCGGCTCACCTTGGTCATCGCCGGGGATGCCAAGGCCGGCCCGATCGAGCTCACTTGGACGGCCGATTGACGGCCGACGTAAAACCCCATTTTACAAATCCCCGATCCGTGCAATCTTGCCTCCCGCAAACTCAATCCCTTCCCATGAAGCCACTCATCACCGCAGTCGTCGCCGCCCTTGCCGCTATCGGTCAACCCGCTCCGGATTTTAACGCCAGGTCGGCCAAGGGCGAGTTCATTTCACTGTCCGATTTCAAAGACAAGGTGGTCGTTCTCGAATGGGTCAACTTCGGCTGTCCCTTCGTGAACAAACACTACGCCAGCGGCAATATGCCGAAACTCCAGCAAACCTATACTGCCAAGGGCGTGGTCTGGCTAAGCATCAACTCGTCCGCCAAAGGCAAACAAGGATACCTCGACCCCCCGGAAATGGCCGGTTTGGCCGCCAAAAAAGGCAACCAAGCCAGCCATTTACTGATGGACACCGACGGCAAGATCGGCCGCGCCTACGGTGCCAAGGTCACACCCCAGATGTGCATTATCGACAAGGACGGCACGCTCGTTTACGATGGTGCAATCGATTCGATGGCCACGACCGACGCCAAGGATGTCACCAGCGCCGAGCCGCTCTTCGTCAACGCGCTTGATGCCGTGCTCGCCGGCAAGCCGGTTGCCAATGCCAAGAACAAGCCCTATGGCTGCGGGGTGAAATACTGAGCCGTTGCTCAGCCCCCCAATTACACAAAATTACCGACACCCTCCGAATCACCCAACACTGCGAAGAGTTTCTCAGTGCTAACAAATCCGCGGCAGCTGCTCGCCGCTCAGGCGGTCCACGATACGCTCCGCGCCGATCACGCTGCGCTGGGTGACCTGCCCGGCGGCTTTCGGTCTCACCGTGCCGATCACGACCGGCGGCCCGCCCGGAGCGGTGCGGGCGATGATTTCCAACGCCTGTGCCGTCTGCGCTTCCGGCAGCACGCAGACGAAGCGCCCTTCGTTCGCCACGTAGAGCGGATCGAGCCCGAGAATCTCGCACGCGCCGCCCACCGGCTCGAACACCGGAATCTTGGCCGCATCGATCGCGATCGCAAGACCGGAGGTCTCGGCGAGTTCGACGAGCGAGGTGGCCAAGCCGCCGCGGGTGAGGTCGCGCAGGCAATGGACTTCCAGGCTGGCTTCCAGCAATGCCATTACCGACGCGGCCAGCGGAGCGCAATCGCTCTCGATTTCACTCTCGAAGGAAAGTCCGGCCCGCGTCGCCATGATCGCCATGCCGTGGCGGCCGATGTCGCCGCTGAGGATCACTGCGTCGCCCGGGCGCATGCTGGTCGGGGCGATGGTGAGAGGTGTTTCGATCACGCCCACGCCGGAGGTCGTCACGTAGAGTCCATCGCCTTTGCCACGCTCCACCACTTTGGTGTCGCCGGTGACGATGGTGACTCCGGCCGCCTTCGCTGCTTCTTTCATGGAAAGGACGATTTCTTCCAGCGTGGCGATTTCAAAGCCCTCCTCCAGAATGAATCCGGCGCTCAGCCACAGGGGGCGTGCGCCGCACATGCAGAGGTCGTTGACCGTGCCATTGACGGCGATTTTCCCGATGTCTCCGCCCGGGAAAAACAAGGGGCTGACCACATGCGAGTCGGTGGTGAAGGCGAGCCTGCCACTGCCGGGAAATGCCAGCATGGCGCCGTCGTGCTGCGCCTCCAGCTCCGCGTTCTTGAATGCCGGGCGGAAGATCCGGTTGATCAGATCCTGGGTGAGCAGACCGCCGCCACCATGGCCGATGGTAATCTCCGTTCGGTGGGGCAGGGGGGCGGGACACGAGGAAAAGGCCGAGGCGGAGTCTGGTGTGGACACGTCATTTATAATAACGGACGCAGGGCGATTCGCCGAGGAAAAAGCGGCAGCGACACGAGGCGGGGGCGGGGAATGAAATTTCCCGATCGTTTTTCGGATTCGGGCTTGCGCGGCGGATTGCGCTTCTATTGATTCCGCCATGGCGGAGATTTCCCTAGGACTTTCATTTGACGACGTGCTTCTGGTGCCAGCCATGAGTTCGGTTCTGCCCGGTGAGGCGGATCTTTCCACGCACGTCACTGCGGGTATTCCCTTGTTCCTGCCGGTGGTGTCGGCGGCGATGGATACGGTTTCGGAGCATGATCTGGCGATCGCGCTAGCCCGTGAAGGCGGCATGGGTGTGATTCATCGGGCCTGTCCGATTGACGAGCAGGTGTCGATGGTGTCGCGGGTGAAGCGCTCGGAAAACGCGGTGATTTTGAAGCCGCTCACGGTGAGAAAGGAGGATACCGTCGTCCATGTGCGGGAAATCATGGCGAGAAATGGTTTCTCCGGCTTTCCTGTGATCGACGGGGACGGTCGCCTTGAAGGCATGGTGACCGGGCGGGACATCCGCTATCTGGAGCGCCTTGACGCCAAAGTGGGCGATGTGATGACGCCGCTGGACAAGCTGATCACCGCGCCGCCGACCACCAGCTTGGAAGAGGCCCGCAGGATCCTTTACCAAAACCGGATTGAGAAACTGCCGCTGGTGTATCCGGACGGACGGCTCGCGGGTTTGATCACCGGTTCTGACATCGAGAAGCGGATCATGTACACCAACTCGGCCAAGGACGCGAACGGCCGTCTCCGCTGCGGTGCGGCCGTGGGCGTGGGGCCCGATTGCGTGGACCGCGGCAAGGCCTTGATTGAAGCCGGGGCGGATGCCTTGTTCATTGATGCGGCCACCGGCCATACCCGCCATGTGCTGAAGGTGATCGGGCAACTTCGCGAGCTTTCCGATGTGCCTGTCGTCGCGGGCAACGTGGTGACCGAACAGGGCGCGCGCGATCTCGTCTCCGCCGGGGTCAGTGCCGTGAAGGTGGGCGTCGGCCCGGGATCGATCTGCACGACGCGGGTGATTTCCGGCGTGGGCATGCCGCAGTTCACCGCCATCCGGAATGTGGCGGACCACTGCCGCGAACACGGCGTGAAAGTCATTGCGGATGGCGGCATCCGTTACTCGGGAGACGTCGTCAAGGCGATCGCCGCAGGTGCGGACCTCGTGATGCTGGGTTCGTTGCTTGCCGGAACGCGCGAAAGCCCCGGTCAGACGGTGCATTTCCAGGGCAGGCGCTTCAAAACGTATCGTGGCATGGGCTCGATCGGAGCCATGCAAAAGGGCTCCGGCGACCGCTACGGCCAGAACAGCTCGGGAAAGCTGGTGGCCGAAGGGGTGGAAGGCCGGGTGCCCTACAAGGGCCCGCTTTCCGATGTGATTTTCCAACTCATGGGAGGCCTTAAATCCGGCATGGGATATGTCGGTGCCTCGAACCTGAGCGAGCTCCGCGAACGCGCACAATTCACCCGCATCACCCCGGGTGGCCTGCGCGAGAGCCACGTTCACGATATTGTCATCACCGAGGAGCCCACCAACTATCAACCGATTGCCTGAAACTCGAAATCATAAGCACGAAATTCGAAACGAAGAGTTGAAAGTTTCAGTGCTTCAGGTGGTCGCAATCCGTCTCCGTTTCGAATTTAGAATTTAAGATTTAGAATTTTCTCCCTCATGCACGATTCCAACCACGTCGCCGTCATTGATTTCGGCTCCCAATACACCCAGCTGATTGTCCGCCGGGTGCGCGAGCTGGGATTTTTCGCCAAGCTCTACGCCATCGAGGATTTTCCGGACATCGGGAACCCCGGAGCCATCATTCTCTCAGGCGGACCGAAAAGCACCAGCGAACCGGACGCCCCGGATCTGGATTTCGAGGCGCTCAAGGACTTTGGCGTGCCGGTGCTTGGCGTCTGTTACGGGATGCAACTCCTCAACATCAAGTTTGGCGGAAGCGTTGAAGCCAGCGACCGCCGTGAGTATGGTCCGGCGAACTTGTTTCCAACGGAATGCACCGGACTTTACGAGGGGATTTCCGCCTCCTCGCAAGTCTGGATGAGTCACTCGGACACGGTGAAAAACCTGCCGGAGGGAGCCAAAGTCATTGCCACCAACCAACATGGAACCCCGGTTTCCCTGAAGTGGGGCGAGCGGTTCTTCGGCATCCAGTTCCACCCGGAGGTCACCCACAGCCACGAAGGCCTGCGGATTCTTCACAATTTCCTGCTTAACGCAAACAACCTGCTGCCGTTCCGCATCGATGACCTCAAGCGCGAAATCATCGATGGTATTCGCGACAAGGTGGCGGGCAAACAGATCGTCTGCGGCGTTTCCGGCGGAGTGGACAGCACGGTGCTCGCCGTGCTCCTGCACGAAGCCGGTGCCAACGTGCGTGCGATTTTCGTCGATCACGGATTGATGCGCAAGGACGAGGGCGAGGAAGTCCGCAGCAATTTCCACCGCATGGGCGTGCCGATCGAAACGGTCGATTGCGCGGCGCGTTTCCTCACCGCGCTTGACGGCGTGGACGATCCCGAGAAAAAACGGGTGATCATCGGCGGATTGTTCATCGATGTCTTTTGGGATTCGGTTGGCGATGCCGAAATGCTCGCGCAAGGAACGCTTTATCCGGATGTGATCGAGAGCGCCTCCAACGCCAAGTCCAAGGCTTCGAAAATCAAGACCCACCATAACCGAGTGGACCGGATTCTCGAATTGCAGGCGCAGGGCAAAGTCCTTGAACCGCTCGCGGAGCTTTTCAAAGACGAGGTCCGCGCGCTCGGGGCCTCGCTGGGTATTCCACACGACATCCTTCACCGCCATCCGTTCCCGGGGCCCGGACTGGCCGTGCGCTGTCCCGGCGTGATCACTCCCGACCGCCTCCGGATCATCCGCGAGTGCGACGCGATCTTCATTGGCAAGCTCAAGGAGCACAATTGGTATGACCGTGTCTGGCAGGCATACGCCGGCCTCATTCCGGTGAAAACCGTGGGTGTCAAAGGCGACGAGCGGAGCTACGAGTGGGCGATTTCCCTGCGGGCGGTGATTTCCGAGGACGCGATGACGGCCGACTGGGTGGAGCTTCCCTATCAGCTTCTGCGAGAGACGAGCCACCGCATTCTCAACGAAGTGAAGGGGATCAATCGCGTGCTTTACGATGTCTCGACCAAGCCGCCGGCGAGCATCGAGTGGGAGTGATGCCATTTTTCGGAAATAGAAATGAAATCCCATTGCCGGATTCACGCCCCCGGCATTTAATTTCCGCACGATGATTACCGAGAATCCTTCGCGAAAGCACAGTGCCGGCAGGGTGTTGCTGCTCATAGCAGCGTTGGTGGTTGCCGTGGCCGGATTGAAGGCGGCTCAGAACTTTTTCCTGCCGGTCTTGCTGGCGTTTTTCGTGGCGACGGTGAGCTACCCGATCACCCAGGGACTGACCAAGCGGAAAGTGCCGCGTGTGATCGCGGTGCTGCTGACGGTTCTGGTGGATTTCGCCTTCATCGCGGGAGTCGTGCTGCTGGGGGTGATCCTGCTGCAGGACCTTCAACTCAAGTGGAACCAGAAATACGCGGCCCAGATTTACGAACAGGTGAGGGAAGGGTCTGAAGCACTTGCCGGAAAGCTCGAAGGCTGGGGGGTGCTGGATGCCAAGTCGAAGATCCAGATGGCTGTGGAGAGCAACCTTTCCAATCTCCAGCAGATTCGTTTCGAAAAGATCTGGGACCTCGGAACCGGGGTGTTGGGACAATTAGTGGGCTTCATGGGAGCGGCGGTGATTTTCCTGATCCTGACGGTGTTCATGCTGTCGGAAGCGAAAATGTTCGGCCGCAGATTGGAGGCCATCAGCCAGGCACATGGGCCTAATATCTCGAGGATGCTCAATGCCACGAGAGACATCCAACGTTATCTCGCCATCAAGACCGCGGTGAGCCTCATCACCGGATTTCTCGCGGGCTTGCTCTGCTGGGCGGCGGGACTGGATTTTTTCATCCTGTGGGGAATCGTCGCCTTCGCCCTGAATTTCATACCGGTCATCGGATCGCTTGTCGCCGGTGTCCCGCCGACGATCCTCGCCCTGCTGGTAGCGGGAGCGCCGAATGCGATTCTCGTGGCGGGGGGCTATCTGTTGATCAACAATTTCCTCGGGAACTTCCTTGAGCCGGTCTTGGTCGGACGGCGCTTCGGGATATCCACCCTGATCGTGGTGATCTCCGTGATGTTCTGGGGTTGGGTCTGGGGACCACTGGGGATGTTGCTGGCTGTTCCGCTGACGATGACGCTCAAGGTGATTCTTGATGGCAGCGAAGAGTTCCGTTGGGTCGGTGTGGCGATTTCCTCCGACCAAGGGGGAATGCCGTTGGTCACAAGGCGTCTGGAAATGCCCGGAAACCCGGCGGGTGACCCCCCGGAGGAACCCGGAAAGAGCCTTGGGGCGTAGGCGGAAGCGGCCTTTTCTCTGGAATTGCCGTGCAGGTTGCACATGGTTCCGGGCATGGCGATGACACGATTTCAGAAGCTCTCGGTGGCGGCGTTGATCTCCGTGTTGTTCCTGATGTTCGTGGGGGCCGTTGTGCGTGTGACGGGTTCCGGCATGGGATGTCCCGACTGGCCGACTTGTTGGGGATGTCTGATTCCGCCGACTTCGGTGGATCAGGTGGATTTCGACAAGCTGCCGATCGAGCGCTTCCAGGCAAAGGCTGCGCGCATGGGGCGCGATCCGGCTTCGATCACGGTGGAAAGCTTGCGCGCGGAGTTCAATCCGCGGCATGTGTGGACCGAGTTCTTCAACCGATTGTGCAGTCTTCCGGTGGGTCTTTTCTCACTGGCCACGTTCATTGCGGCATTCTGGCAGCGGGAGAAGCGTCCGCTGGTGTTCTGGATGGCGTTCGCCTCGCTGGCAGTGGTTCTCGTCAATGCGTGGATGGGCGCACGCGTCGTTTACAGTGGTCTGAAACCCGGGGTTTTAACGACCCATCTTGCGCTGGCGATGGCACTCACCGGCATGCTCGCCTATTGTGCGTGGCGGGGGACCGACCATCCATGGCGTGCCAGGATGGCACCGGTGCCGTTGAAAAGTCTCCAACTCGCGGTATCGATCCTATTGGCGGCAACCATTGCCGAGGGGATCATCGGGTCGCAGGTGCGGGAAATGACGGACGAACTCGCGAAGTCACACCTCGATACTCCCCGTTCCACCTGGAACGGGGAGCTTGAGGGCTCTTGGATGTATCTGGTTCACCGGAGTTTTTCCTGGGTGATTGCGGGAGTGACCTTGTGGGCGTGGCGTTTGTCCGCGAAACATCGCGAGGGTGGCGCCGGATGGGTCGAGAGGGCGGTGCTCGGGATAGTGGTCGCGCAAATGGTGTTGGGTGTGGTGATGTCCCAGGTGCACATCTATTCGTGGGTGCAGGTCCTGCACGTCGGTCTCGCGGCGGTGCTGCTGACCTTCATCTGGCTGTGGCGCTTCGGCTTGAGCCGGCAGTGATTCAGGCACCGATCGGATGCCAGACCGTCTTGGCCTCGGTGAAATCGCGGATCGCGTAAGGCGAGTCGTGGGTTTCTGAAAACCAGTCGGTCTCCGGAGACAGGATCTTCACGCGTTTGACGGATGCAGAGGCACCTTGCTGGAGGGTGGTTGCTTCGTCCTTGGTGGCGGTGGCCGCAATGGCGCGGAGGTGCTCGTGAGTGGCGAAGGTGGAAAGCAGGTCCTTGCGGTCACCGGTGAGCAGGTTGACCACACCGCCGGGGAGGTCGCTGGTGGCGAGCATTTCGCCTAACAGGATGGCGGGGTAAGGGGCCGCACGCGAGGCGAGAGCGACGACGGAGTTCCCGCTGGTGATGGCCTGAAGGATGAGGGTCAACAGGGCTAACATTGGTGCTTCTTCGGGAGCGAGGATTCCGACGATGCCGACGGGCTCGGTGACGGTGAAGTTGAAGTGGGAGGAGGCGACGGGATTCACGCTGCCGAGGATCTGCTCGTATTTGTCCGCCCAGCCGGCGAAATGGACGATTCTCTCGATGGTGGCGCGGACTTCGGCGGCGCTGGTCACAGCGGTCATTTCCTCGGCGCGGGATTCCAGCATTTCGGCGAGGCGGTAGAGGATCTGTGCGCGGTTGTAGGGCGTGCGCTTCGCCCAGCCGGAGCCTGCCTTGGCGGCGGCTTCGACGGCGTTGCGGAGATCCTTCTTCGAGCAGAGCGGGATGTTGCAGAGGAAGTTTCCTGCAGCGTCATGCAGCGGGGCGACACGGCCGGACTCGGAGCGGATGAAGGCACCGCCCACGTGGCACTTGGGGGTTTTGGTGATCTTGAGCATGGATCTCAGGTGAGTTGGGAGTAGTCCATCAGTCCGTGCTTGCCGCCTTCGCGGCCGAAACCGGATTGTTTGTAGCCGCCGAAGGGCGAACTGGGATCGAACTTGTTGTAGGTGTTAGCCCAGACGACGCCGGCTTTGAGGCGGGAGGCCATCATGAGGATTTTGGAACCCTTGTCGGTCCACACGCCGGCGCTGAGGCCGAAGTGGGTGTTGTTCGCTTTTTCGATGGCTTCCTCGGGGGTGCGGAAGGTGAGGATGGAAAGCACCGGGCCGAAGATTTCCTCGCGGGCGATGCGGTGGCTCTGGGAAACGCCGGAGAAGAGGGTGGGGGGAAAGTAGAAACCGTTGCGAGGGAGCTTGCAGGCGGGTTGGTGCATTTCCGCACATTCCTGAATGCCGGACTGAACGAGGTCCTTGATTTTGGCGAGTTGTTCGGCGGAGTTGATGGCTCCGATGTCGGTGTTTTTGTCGAGCGGGTCGCCGGTGCGCAGGGTCGCAAGGCGGCGCTTGAGGCGGGCGGTGATTTCCTTCGCGATGCTCTCCTGGACCAACAGACGCGAGCCGGCGCAACAGACATGTCCCTGGTTGAAGAAGATGCCGTTGATGATGCCTTCGACGGCCTGGTCGAGCGGAGCGTCGTCGAAGACGATGTTGGCGGCTTTCCCACCGAGTTCGAGACTGAGTCTTCTGCCGGTTCCGGCGAGTGCGTGCTGGATGGTTTTCCCGACTTCGGTGGAACCGGTGAAGGCGATCTTGGCGGCGAGCGGATGGTTCACCACGGCGGCTCCGGTTTCCCCGGCACCGGTGACGATGTTGACGACTCCGGGCGGAAGCCCTGCGTCCGTTAGAATCGAGGCGAACTTGAGTGCGGTGATGGAAGTGGTTTCCGCGGGCTTGATGACCACCGTGTTTCCGGTGGCGAGTGCTGGGGCGATTTTCCATGCCAGCATGAGCAGCGGAAAATTCCACGGGATCACCTGGCCGATGACGCCTAACGGAATGAGCGTGCGCCCGGGAGCGACGTAGTCGAGTTTGTCCGCCCAGCCGGCGTGATAGAAGAAGTGCGCGGCGGCCATCGGCAGGTCGAAGTCGCGCGATTCGCGGATCGGCTTGCCGCCGTCGAGTGTCTCGGCCACGGCGAACTCGCGCGAGCGGTCCTGCAGCAGGCGTGCGATGCGGAAGAGGTATTTGCCGCGCTCGGCTCCGGGGAGCTTGCTCCAGGATTTGAAGACCTTCGCGGCGGCTTGATAGGCGGCATCGACATCGGCGGTGTTGGCGAGCGCGATTTCCGCAAGCTTCTTGCCATCCCGGGGTGAAATGGAGTCGAAGGATTTTCGGGATTTCGGCGTCACCATTTTGCCGCCGATGAAGAGCCCATAGCGCGGCTCGATGTGTGCGGGAGCGGATTCGGGCGCGGGGTCGAATTCCCAAAGGTCTCCGAAGAGGAGTTCCCGGGCGGGTTGGCGGGACTTTTTAGCCGGCATGGAGGAGATGATGTGTGATGAAGTCTAGTATCCGCCGGAGTCCTCCGAGAACGTCCAAGGGGCTTGATAGGCCCCGGTGCGCTGGGATTCGAGTTGGCGGAGGAGGTCGTTGAGGAGCGAGGATGCGCCGAACCGATAGCGGCGGTTGTTGAGCCAGGCGTCACCGAGGGTTTCCTTCACGGCGACGAGGAACTGGAGCGCTTGTTTGGCGCTGCGGATGCCGCCAGCGGGTTTCATGGCGATTTGAGTGCCGGTGGCGAGGAAGTGGTCGCGGATGGCGTCGAGCATGACCTGATTGTTTCCGAGCGTGGCGTTTCCGGAGGTCTTGCCGGTGGAGGTTTTGATGAAATCGCCGGGGCGCAGAACCGCCATGGCGAGAAGTGAGGCGGCGCGGATGTGGTCGTAGGTTTCGAGTTCGCTGGTTTCCAGAATCACCTTGAGGGTGGCGTCTCCGCAGGTTTCTAGCACGGCGGAAATCTCATCCTGCACGAGTGCGAGCTCGCCCGCAAGAAAGGCCCCGCGGTTGAGCACCATGTCGATTTCATCCGCGCCGTCGCTGACGGCTTGCCTCACCTCGGCGAGGCGGATTTTTAGCGGTGCCTGCCCCGATGGAAATGCGGTGGCGACCGAGGCGATCCGGACGCTGCTGCCTTTCACATGTTTTGCCGCGTGCCGGACCATCGAGGGATAGACGCAGACGGCGGCCACCTGTGGAATGTCCGGATGTTCATGGGGCCGCAGTGCCTTGTGGCAAAGCGATGCGATCTTGCCCGGCGTGTCCTTGCCCTCGAGTGTTGTGAGATCCACCATGCTGACTGCGAGGCGGAGGCCGAGTAGTTTGGCGTCCTTCTTGAGGCTTCGGGTGGCGTATTTCGCGATCCGTTCCCCAATCCCCACGGCGTCAACCGAGCCCGCATCATCCAACAGCCTGCGGAGGGATTTGCGGGGGCTAGACATCATTGTGCGGAGGTTTGAGGAAGGCTCACCGGCTGCCAAGTTCCAAGTTCGCGTGCTGGGATTATTTGCTTGCCGCTACCGACGCCCCCTGCAATCCCTATCATCCCAACCTAACGAAAATCATGCTCAAAGAGTTCAAGGAATTTGCCTTCAAGGGCAATCTTATCGATATGGCGGTCGGTATCATCATTGGCGGTGCCTTCGCAACCGTGGTCAAATCCCTCGTGAACAACGTGCTCATGCCGCCGCTCGGCGAGCTGATCTCCGGGGTGGATTTGGTCGCGATGAAGGTGGTCCTAGAGCCGGCCGTGATGAAGGATGGCAAGGTGTTGGAACCCGAGGTGGCGATCGCCTACGGTCAGTTTATGACTGACCTGATCTCGTTCGTGCTGATGGCCTTCGCGGTATTCATCGTCGTGAAAAAGGTCATGGCGGCGATGAAGAAAGAGGAGGCCGCGCCGCTGGCCGCAATGCCGGAGCCGAGCGCGGAAGAAAAGCTACTGGGTGAAATCCGCGACCTTCTCAAGCAAAAGGGCTGAGCTCTTCAGTCTTCCGCCGCCGTAAGAGCCTGCCTATTCACGAAACGTCCTGGTGTTGCTAAATTTGGGAGCCCCGGCATTTTTTCCTCTCGTCAGAGGCAAGTGGCCCGGTTAATTTCCTTCTGAAAAATATCCATCCATTGTGTCGAACTTGGCACGGACGGTGCTTTTGTTTTGTCACCCATCATTAATCCAGCGAACCATGAAAAAAATCGAAGCGATCATCAAACCATTCAAGCTTGAAGAAGTCAAGGAGGCCCTCGCCGAGGTGGGTGTGCAAGGAATGACTGTCACGGAAGTCAAAGGTTTCGGCCGTCAAAAAGGCCATACTGAAATTTACCGGGGTTCCGAATACACCGTTGATTTCCTTCCTAAGGTAAAGATCGAGATCGTCGTGGATGACGCGCAGGCAGACAGTGTTGCCGGTGTGATCGTGAAAAGTGCCAACACCGGTAAAATCGGCGACGGCAAGGTTTTCATTTCCACGGTGGAACAAGCGATTCGCATCCGGACGGGAGAGACTGGAGCTTCGGCCGTGGCCGTCAACTGACTCTCGACGGTAAAGCTTTCATCAGGCCAGTGGTTTCCGCAAGGAGGCCACTGGTCTTTTTATCTCTGGGAGCGCTGCCAATCGGCGTAAGCGTCGCCGAGATGGTGTGAGACGTCACTTGGTGAAAGGGATTCCACCGAGATTTCGGGACGATTCAAAGCCGTTTCGGCTGCTCGTCCGCAAAGCCATGTGGCGAGGGCGGAAGCCTCAAGCGGGGGGTGGCCAAGGGCGAGGAGTGAACCGAGAATGCCGGCGAGCAAGTCTCCTTGACCTCCGGTCGCCATACCTGGAGTGCCGGTGGAATTGCACCAAAGTGGATGGCCCGCGCGAGTGACGAGAGTGCGGCAGCCTTTCAGCAGGAGAGTGGCGGGCACCCGGTCTGCAAACCTACGAGCCGCGGATTCGCGGGAAATCCCGGCCAGTTCAGGCGCAAGGCGCCGGAATTCTCCTGGATGGGGCGTGATGACATGATGGCTGGCCAAAATGTCCAGCCTTCCCGACTTTGCGATGAGATTCAGGGCGTCTGCGTCGATGACGGTTGGAATCTTGGAATTTGCGATGAGGTCGAGCAGAACCCAAGCGGAGGCGGTGTCCAGTTCGCCGATTCCGCATCCAACGACCAGGGAATCTGTGGTCAGAGCGGTCAGTTCATGGATGCTTGAAAAGCCTTGGACGATGATTTCCATCGGGCATCTCGCTGCGATTGCGGAAACTGAACGAGAAGGAACGTGTAGGGTGATCAGTCCGGCGCCACCCCGTAAGGCCCCGGTCGCGGCGAGGACGGCCGCTCCGGTGTATCGCTCCGAGCCGGCGATGATGGCCACCCGCCCCGCCATGCCCTTGTGAAAATCAAATGGCCGGTGACATTTGTGGACGGCCATGGTCTGCGGTGAGATCAGTTCCAGACCGGTCGTGTTTTCAGCGACTGTCAATGGCTCGACGGGAACCAGTGCGAGCGCACCAGTGACATTTGCCGCCTGGGCGGTGAGCAAGCCGTGCTTGGCGTTGCCGATCATGAAAGTGATGTCCGCGGTGACTGTGCCCGGGGAGGTCTCTCCGGAATCGGCGTTGATGCCTGAGGGGAGATCGATGGCCGCCACCCATGCTCCGGCATGCTGGCGGAGCCAGGCCATTTCCTCGGAGAGTGGCAGCAGGGGCGTGCGCAAAGCTCCTTGGCTGCCGGTCCCGACAAGTCCGTCCAGTAGAAGCAGCGGTCCTTCAATATCTCTCCACGGTGGAGGCCCGTCTAAGGGCGAATCATGACCCAGTTCGAGCCATTTGTGCCGAGTCAGAGCGGCGGATTGTTCGACGGGAAAGGCGTTTCGGATTTCGATGTTCCAGCGAAAAACATCGCGGAGAATCCTAAGTGCGACAAGCGTGTCTCCAGCGTTGTGGCCTTTGCCGAGATAGCCGATGGCGGTGCCGGGGTGGGGGAAAAAGCGGCCGATCGCACGGCCCAACCTCGCGCCTGCCAGATCCAAAAGATCGGCTTCCGACCATCCATGCGCGAGGGCTGCTTTTTCAGCAGCGAGCATTTCGGAGATCGTGACCGCAGCCATGCCGGCACTTTAACGCGGTGACCGGACGATTGCAGTCTGAAAATCTCAACCCGAGCGGCGATAGCGCTGAATCCCCTCGGCGATGCCCCGGGCGATCGATTCACGGAAATAGCCGGATTTCATGCGGTTCCGCTCCTTCTCGTTGCTGACAAATCCACCTTCCACAAGAATGGCCGGGAGTTTGGAATTCCGGAGCACATAAAACCGGGCGAATTTCGCTTTGCGATCCACCGTGCGAGTCCGGCGTACCAAGCTGCTTTGCACGTATCGGGCCAGACGCTGGCCTTCGCGGTTGTAGTAGAAGGTCTCCAATCCGCTGACATGCTCCTTCCACGTGTAATTGTAGTGGATACTCACAAAAATAGCGTTTCTGTATCGATTTCCCACTCTCACACGCTGCGGCAGGGTAATGAAATAATCGCTGCGGCGCGTCATTACCGTCTGGTAGCCCATGCGTTTCAAGGTGGCCTCAAGGCGGGTTGCGGTATCCAGCGCCAGATGCTTTTCATACACACGGCCCCATTGGCCGCCTTTATCGTGACCGCCGTGGCCGGGGTCGATCACCACGGTTCTGAAGTTCGCGGCATGCGCGCTGGCGCTCAGGCCCCAGAGGGTGGCCAGTGCGAAAAGTCGAAGGAGTGTTTTCATCGGAAAAGTAAGGCAACTAAAACTGTAAGGAAATCTTGATAAATTTCAAAAAATGTAAAGGCAAATCTCCCGGTCAAACGCGGAAAAGCCCCGAAATTTGGCGGTTATTCAGATTCAGGAATCGAGGGCCGATCCGAAAGCTTGTGAATTTTGGCTCGTTGTTCGGCGGCGGCATCCGGGTCGTAGGGAATGCTGTTGACCACTTGGACGGAACCGTCAGCGAGAGTGAGCAATCGAGGGTCGCCAACAGGTCCGCGCTGGTGGATTTGTCGGTTTACGACATTGCCGTCCGTATCGATCACGTAGTGGACCCACATCACGGGGGTGGCGAGGAACATGACGTGCATGCGCTGCTGGCGGTCCACTGTGGCCAAGGGTTTGCGGAGCATCAGCACGTTTCCTAGCAGGAAAGTTCGGACCAATTGGCCGGTATCGCAATCGACGATTTGGGCGTAGATCTGGGATTTCGAATCTCCTGAGAAATTCAGGACGCGGAATTCGCGAGAGCGGCTGGAGCTTCCGGAAATGCCGACTTTCTGTGACCAGTAGAGGCGGCCGGGGCTCTGATTGAAGAAGACCCGGTTCGTCGAGGTGCCGTCCAAGCGATCGCCCGGCGGATGAATCACTGCGGAGACCGAGAAGTTCCCCGGTTGGCTGAGTTGAAAATGCCGTGAAAGGTCGACCTCACGGGCGAGGGTTTGGCCGGCACCGATCTTCATCGGGCCGAAAATCTCGCGTCCTTTCGGGTTGACCGGGTTTCCGCTAGAGGTTTTCACGATCAAATCCAGCCACTGGAAGCGTCCGTCGCTTTGGAAAACAAGGTCACGACCCGCGTGGTTGGTCACCGTGACGATGGCGATGACGGGCTCACCGGCGAGATGTTGTTTTTTCGCAATCTTCAAGGAGCTTGCGAGTTGGGCATGGGCGGAAGCGGCACACAGCAGCGCGCCGCCGATCAATTTCAAAATCCGATGGGTCATTTTGTGCGGGAACTAGAGCATCCCTGCGGGAGACGTCAATCTAACGTCGGATTTCCGTGAAATCCGCCGAACGGGTGGCTGTCTTCACTTGGCGGATCGGGAGGAATGGCTAGGGTTCGTGTATGGTTGCGAGCGAAACGCTGAAGTTGCCGACTCTGTTCAAACTGGAACCTGAACTGCTGGAGCAGTTGAGCGGGCGCCCGGGGCATCAACGCTGCATTGATGGCGCTGGAGAATTGTTGCTGGTCGTTCATGAAGTGCCGCGTGCCCGCATTCCGGAGCGGGATGCGTTGTTTTTCTGGAAGCGCCACGATGGCTCGTGGATGCAGGAGTCCGGTCCGGGCCTGAGCGGGTTGAGTGAATTGCTGGATCGCTATGCAAAAGCCATCGACGTCCATGAGGAGGTGATCGACGAGGCGGATACGGCGGCGGAGATTTTCAAAATCCTGCGGCATTCAGGTCCGTTGTGCCGGTCGAGTCGGAACTTGGTGATCGCGCTTGAGCAGGTGCTCGCGATTGATCCGGATGACCGGGAGATTCTCGGTTTTCGGGACCGAGCGAGAGAAATCGAGCGTGCGGCGGATTTGCTGAATGCGGACGGGCGGGTGGCCTTGGAATTCTGGAGTGCCGAGCGGGCGGAGGAGCAGGCGCGCTCGGGTGCCCGCTTGAACCGGATCGCTTTCCGGTTGAATCTGTTGGCGGGTTTTTTCCTGCCCTTGGTGGCTTTGGGCGGCCTGTTCGGAATGAACGTGGACCTGCCTCACTTTGTGAAGCCGATGTTCTGGGTGATCCTGCTTTGTGGCCTGGCCGTGGGGGGCGTGCTGCTTTTCCTAGTCGGTCATCAGACCGGCAAACACTCGGATTTCGAGGATGAATTCGGCGAGGATGACGAGGAATGACCGTTAGGAAATCGACGGCACCTTCATCGCGGTGTCGGTATCCGCATCGTAGTCCACGCCATCCAGACCGAATCCGAACAGGCGCAGGAAGCTGGATTGGTAGCCGTCGAAATCCGCGAGTTGCGTGAGGTTTTCGGTGGTCACTTGTTTCCAACGTTCGATGACGGGCTCTTGGACTTCGGGGGCCATTTCCCAGTCATCCAGACGGATGCGGCCGGCATCGTCCGGTTGAGGATCGGTGAGACGTTCGCGGAAAAGGCGATCCATTTGCTCGATGCAATCCTCATGGCTTCCATTGGCCTTCATCACCTTGTAGAGCAGCGAAATGTAGAGGGGGACGACGGGGATGGCGGAGCTGGCTTGGGTGACGAGCGCCTTGTTGACGGAAACCCAAGCCTTGCCGCCAAGCGCAGCGAGTTTTTCGTCAAGGACGCGCTGGACCCGTTCGAGATCTTCCTTGGCCTTGCCGATGGTGCCGTTTTTGTAGATCGGCCAGGTGAGATCCGGCCCGATGTAGGAATAGGCGAAGGTCTGGGTGCCGGGGGCGATGAGGTTTTCGGCAAGCAGTGCGTCGGTCCACATTTCCCAATCCTCGCCCCCCATGACCGCGATGGTTTGTGCGACGTCGTCTCCTTCCGCAGGCGGGATGGTGACTTCATCGACGACGCCGGTGGTCGCGTTGAGGTTTTTGTTGGTGTAGCTCTGGCCGATCGGCTTGAGCACGGACTTGTAAACCTCGCCGGTCTTCGGATCGGTGCGGCGGGGTGAGGCGAGGCTGTAGATGATGCAATCGACCTGACCGAGATCCGCTTTGATGGCGGCGATCACCTCGGCCTTCATCGTATCGGAAAACGCGTCGCCATTGAATGAGCGGGCGTAGAGGCCTGCAGCGGTGGCTTCCTTTTCAAAGGCGGCGGAATTGTACCAACCCGCGGTGCCGCATTTGTCCTCTTCGCCGGGTTTCTCGAAAAACACGCCGAGAGTGGCTGCTCCCGAGCCGAATGCGGCGGCGATGCGCGACGAGAGTCCGTAGCCTGTGGAGGAACCGATCACGAGCACCTTTTTCGGGCCGCCCTCGATGGGGCCACGGTTTTTGACGACGGCGATTTGCTCTGCGACGTGTTTCGCACAGCCATCGGGGTGTGCGGTGGTGCAAATGAATCCGCGGATTTTGGGAGCGACGATCATGGTTGGGCGGAGGGTATCGACCGGAGACGGCGTGGCAATCCTGTTTTAGAGCCGTTGGTGGATCAATGTGCGGGACTTTGGGGTTTACGGGTCGAATCGGGGCTGGCATGAACTCCAAGCGCCTCACGGCTTTCCATCATGCAATGGTATTATTCGAAAAACGCCACCCAGCTTGGTCCGGTTTCTCAGGATGAACTCCGCACCAAGCTCGCTTCCGGCGAGGTTTCCGGCACGGACATGGTTTGGAGGGAAGGCCTGCCGGATTGGAGGCCCGCAGCCACGATGCCCGAATTGGCGGTTCCGCTGGCTGAGACCCGACCGGTTTTGTCCGCCCCGGGAAAACCTTTTTCCGAGGCCACGAATCCATCCGGAATATCCATTCCCAACTATCTCTGGCAGTCGATCGTGGTAACGATTCTCTGCTGCTGGCCGCTGGGAATCCCCGCGATTGTGTATGCGGCGAAAGTGGATGGATTGAAAGCCCGCGGAGAGATCCAATCGGCCTTGTCCGCCTCTGCCAGTGCCAGGATGTGGTGCTGGATCGCGCTCGGTTCGTGGGCGGTCCTGCTCGTGATTTACCTGGTTTTCGCGGTGTTGATGGTGGCGTTCGGTCATTCGCAAGGAGCGCAGTGAAATGCGTGTCGACCGGGCATTGGCCGTGGGCCTTGGTGTTTTGGCCGCACTATTGCTGGCGTTCGTTCTCTATCGATCCGGGCCCTCCGCACCGTGGTTTCCGGAGTGCTTGTTTCAGCGGTTGACGGGCTTGAATTGCCCCGGTTGCGGCATGACGAGAGCCGCACATGCGACACTTCACGGGCGCTTCGCAGAGGCGTTCCGATTCAATCCGGTGGGGATGGTGTTGTTTCCCGCCGCGTTGCTGGGGATCGGGCTGGAATGGATCGCTTGGGCCAGGGGAAAGTCCCTGCCGGAGCGGTTCCGGATTGGCGGGCGCTGGGCATGGGGGATTGTGGGCGTGCTGTTGGTTTTCTGGGTGTTGCGGAATATTCCGGTCTGGCCGTTCACGTTGCTGGCCCCTCCTTGAGCGAGTTGCGAACGGTGAGAAGTGGGTCTTGCCCGGTGCCGTTGCAGTCGCTATGGGCAGGCATGCCGTTATTGCTAGGAGTTAATTTGGATCATGTGGCCACCCTGCGTCAGGCCCGCTATGCAAGGGATCCGGATTCCCGCAATGCGGAGCCCAGCCCGCTTGATTCCGGCGACGATGCGCTTGCCGGAGGTGCGGATTCCCTCACCATTCACGTCCGCGGCGATCGCCGGCACATGCAGGACGCGGACGCGTTCCGCATTCGTTCCGAAGTGCCCCTGCCGCTGAATTTCGAAATGGGAGTGACCGGGGAAATGGTCGGCATGGCGCTCAGACTCAAGCCGGACTTTGCTTGTCTCGTTCCGGAATCCCGCATGGAAATCACCACCGAGGGCGGCCTCGATGTCATCGCCGGATTCGAGGGAATCCAAAGTGCCGTCGCCCGATTGCAGGGTGCCGGGATCAAGGTCAGCCTGTTTGTCGATCCTGATTTGAAACAAGTCGCTGCCGCAAGCGAGATCGGCGCGGAGATGATCGAGTTGCACACCGGTTGCTTTGCCAATGCTACGGGAGACGAGGTGAAATCCGAACTGTCCCGCCTGATCGCCGCTGCCAATGCCGGCCATGCCGCCAACCTGCAGGTCAACGCCGGTCACGGCATCAACTACACCAACATCGCCCGCATTCTGGAAGTTCCCCACCTTGCGGAGCTCAACATCGGCCACTCCATCGTTTCCCGTGCCATGCGCGTCGGTATGACCGCCGCGGTCCGCGAAATGAAGGAACGCATGGCCCCGTATTCATTCTAACCATGCATGTGTTCGGCATCGGTATCGACGTGGTGGAAGTGGCGCGCATCGCCGCCGCCATCCAGCGTCATGGCGAACCGTTTCTCGCGAAAATCTTCACCGCCGCCGAGCGAGAATACTGCGAAACCCGGAAAACCCCGGCCATGCACTACGCCGCCCGCTTTGCCGCCAAAGAGGCCGTTTCCAAGGCGCTCGGCACCGGCATCGGTAAAGATGCCGGACTCCACGATCTGGAAATCCTTCACGATGCGCAAGGAGCCCCGAAACTCCAACTCAGCGGTGCCGCCGGAAAATTCGTCAAAGATCACGGCATCACCGACATTCAGATCAGCCTCACCCACGCCCGCGAATACGCCGCCGCCAACGCCATCGCCCTCTGCTAATCCATCATTCAAAATCCAAAATTCACCATGATCCGTCCCCGCCGCAACCGCAGCACGCCCGCCATTCGCTCGATGGTGTGTGAAACCACGCTCTCTCCCGCTGATTTCATCCTGCCGATGTTCCTGCATGAAGATGCCGTGGACACGCCCATCGGTTCCATGCCCGGCGTCACCCGATGGTCGTTGGAAAGTCTCGTCCGCGAAGCCGGTGAAGCCCATGCGCTCGGTATCCCGGCGGTCGTGCTTTTTCCGAAAATCGAGGAGAATCTCAAGTCTCCGAACGCCGATGAATGCTTCAATCCAGACGGTCTGATCCCGCGCGCCATCAAGTCTCTCAAGGATGCTCACCCGACTCTCTGCGTCATCACCGACGTCGCGCTCGATCCCTATAACTCCGACGGCCACGACGGTATCGTCCGTCGGAATTCCCGCGGCGAGTTGATCATTCTTAATGATGAAACCATCGACGTCCTCTGCCAGCAGGCCGCCTGCCACGCCCGCGCCGGCGCGGACATCGTCGCGCCATCCGACATGATGGACGGCCGTGTCGCCGCCATCCGCGAAGCGCTCGACGGCGAGGAGTTTGCTGAGGTTTCCATCCTCAGCTACACCGCGAAATACGCCTCCGCCCTCTACGGTCCGTTCCGCGGCGCACTCGACTCCGCGCCGAAGGACGGCGACAAGAAGACCTATCAGATGGACCCGGCGAACTCGCGCGAGGCAATTCGGGAAACGCTGCTGGATGAAGCCGAGGGCGCTGACATGTTGATGGTGAAACCCGCAGGCTTTTACCTCGACATCATCACCAGGGTCCGGGAATCCAGCACCCTGCCGGTTGCAGCCTATCAGGTGAGCGGCGAGTATCTGATGCTCAAGAGCGCTGCCGCCGGTGGCTGGCTTGACGAACGCGCCGTCGTTCTGGAATCACTGACCTCGATCAAGCGCGCCGGAGCCTCGATGATCCTCACTTACTTCGCCAAACAGGCGGCTGGCTGGCTGAAGCAGTGATGTTCCTTCTGGCAAAGTCCGGCGGATTTTGCAGCATGGAATCACCATGCGCATTTTATCCGCGGATTTTGAAAAACTCGGTCGGTTCTACTTGGGGCGGGAATTCGATCCGGATTCCCAGAGGGTCACCGATGGTCTGGTGCTCTACGATTCCAAGGATCTCGTGACCCATGGCGTGGTGCTCGGCATGACCGGCTCCGGGAAGACCGGTCTCTGTCTCGCCCTTTTGGAAGAAGCGGCGATGGACAACATCCCGGCCATCGTCATAGATCCCAAGGGCGATATTTCGAACCTATTGCTGATGTTTCCGGATCTGGATGCGAAGAGCTTCCGCCCATGGATCAACGAGGACGACGCGTCGAAAAAGGGCATCACTCCTGACGAGCACGCGGAAAAAACCGCCGCCATGTGGAAAGCCGGTCTGGCCGACTGGGGCGAGAAGCCGGAGCGCATCGCCACACTGCGCGACAAGGTGGACATCAATATCTTCACGCCCGGCAGCAAGGCGGGCATCCCGGTTTCCATTCTCAGCTCGCTGGAGGTGCCGCCGTTCGAAATCATGGACGACGGCGAGTTGTTGGGCGAGCGGATCGAAAGCACGGTTTCGTCGCTGCTTTCTCTGGTCGGTGTGAATGCCGATCCGATCCAGAGTCCGGAAGCGGTGTTGCTTTCCGCCATTTTCCAGCACGCATGGGCGGCGGAGCAGGACATCACCTTGGAAACCCTGATCCGGCACATCCAGAAGCCGGCGTTCGACAAGGTCGGCATCATCGACCTCGAATCCTTCCTGCCTGAGAAGAGCCGCCAGACGCTCGCCCTGAAGTTCAACAACCTGCTGGCTTCGCCGGGATTTACGACCTGGTTGGAAGGTCCGCCGCTCGACATCGCGAAGATGCTTCATGATCCGTCCGGGAAACCGCGGATTTCGATCTTCTCCATCGCGCACCTCGGCGATTCGGAGCGCATGTTTTTCGTCAGCCTGCTGCTGAACCAGATGCTCGGCTGGATGCGGACGCAGAACGGCACCACCTCGCTCCGGGCGCTGCTCTATATGGATGAGATTTACGGCTTTCTCCCGCCATCGGCCAATCCGCCGTCGAAACGTCCGATGATGACGATGCTCAAACAAGGGCGCGCCTTCGGCCTCGGCTGCCTGCTCGCCACCCAGAATCCGGTGGATCTCGACTACAAGGCGCTCTCGAACATCGGCACCTGGTTTCTCGGCCGCCTGCAGACGGAGCGCGACAAACTCCGGGTGCTCGACGGTCTCGAAGGAGCCGTCGGGTCGCAGGACGCGAAGTTCGACCGCAGCTCGATGGAAAAGCTCATCTCCGGCCTCGGCAACCGGGTCTTCCTGATGAACAACGTGCACGAAGAAGGCCCGGTGTTGTTCCATGTCCGGTGGGTGATGAGTTATCTAACCGGTCCGCTCACCCGCAGGCAGATCAAGACGCTGATGGATCCAAAACGGGGGGATTTCAAAACGCTCCAGGCGTCTTCCACGGAATCGAACCCGATGGCGATGCCCGGCATTTCCGCGTCCGCCGCGCCATCCACGCGCCCGGCGGTGGCTGCTGGCGTCACCGAAATCTTCGTCGCTCCCGCCGGAGGAGGGGACGATGTCATCTATCAACCGCACCTGCTGCGTGCCGGCACCGTGCATTTTTCCTCGTCGAAGGCGGGCGTCGATGGCAGCCGCACGGTGACTCTGGTGAATCCAATCACTGCCAAGGGCATCGATTGGGAAACAAACGTCCAGACCTCCGGTAAGACCGATGGAACCGCCACCGAGCCCGTGGCCGGTGCCGGATTCGCCGAACTTCCGGGGTTTGCGATGAACCCGGCGAATTACAAACAAGTGGAGAAGGACTTCACGGAGTGGCTCTACCGCAATGAGCGTGCCGAAGTGTTTAGCTGTCCGGTGCTCGGGGAATGGTCCATGCTGGGCGAGAGCGAGGGTGACTTCCGTGCCCGGCTCGCGCATCAGGCGCGCGAGGCAAGGGACGCCGCCATCGAAAAGCTCCGCAATGCCATCGGCAAAAAGATCACCACGCTTGAAGGGCGGCTGCGCAGCGCCGAGGGGCAGCTCGCGAGGCAAAAGGCCGAGTCCAACGCCGCGAACATGCAGGCCGGCGTTTCGGTGCTCGGCGGAATCCTGGGTGCGTTGTTTGGCCGCAAGGCCGGACTCGGCTCGCTGACCCGCGGGTCCGCCGCCATTAGCAAGGCCACCAACGCCTACAAGCAGCGCCAGGATGTAGCCAATGCGGATGCGAAAATCGTCGGCATCAGCGGCGAGATCGAGGCTCTTGAGGCCGGGCTTTCCGGAGAGATCGCCAAAATGACCGAATTCTATGATCCGGCGGTATTGGCACTCGAAACGGAATTGCTCAAACCGACGAAATCCAACATCCGCATCGATCAGGTTGCGTTGCTCTGGCTGCCCTTCGATGCCCGCGGCGAACGATGCTGAAAATCCTCACTTTTGCCTTGCCAAGGGGGGGGGGATCCCTAGTTTGCCCCTCCCATGCCAAGAGTCTCTGGAAAAGCAAAGACACGGAAAGCCGTTGCCAAGCGTTTCAAAGTCACTGGAACGGGGAAGATCCTACGTCGTAAACAAGGCGCACGCCACTTGCTGCAAGGCAAGAACAGCAAGCGGAAACGCAGGCTGGGCCAAGCGTGCCTCGTGTCCGACGCTGACCTTAGAAACGTCAGGGAGAATCTTCCTTTTTCCCGTTAACTGAAACCGGTAACGACAACGCCCCCGTCCGCGAATCGGACGGCCTTCACGCAGCCTGATCCCGCGAGGGAGACACGAACAGGTGAGACTGCGGAAGGAATGAAAACAACGACTTGTTCAAACTGAAAAACAAAACATGCCACGTGCCACCAATTCCCCGGCCAGCCGCAAGCGTCGCAAGCGCGTGCTGCTCCGTGCCAAGGGTTTCCGCGGTTTCCGCTCGAAGCTCTTCCGTTACGCCAAGGACGCTGTCCGCAAGGCGCAAACCTACGAGTATCGTGACCGGAAAAAACGTAAGGGCCAGTTCCGCCGTTTGTGGACCCAGCGTATCAATGCTGCCGTCCGTGCCGAGAACATGACCTACTCGCGTTTCATCGAAGGTTTGAAAGCCGCCGGTATCGAAGCGGACCGCAAGATCCTCGCGGATCTCGCCGTCACGGATGCCGCCGCGTTTTCCGCCATCATTGCCCAAGCGAAGCAGGCTCTCGAAGCGAAAGCTGCGAAGGCCAGCGCCTGATCCGCGAAACTCGACCTTTATCACCGCCGTCCGGCTCGTCCGGGCGGCGGTTTTTTGCGCCCGGTCTGGGGCGGCGCGCATCCCTGGAAACGCCTATCTTCGCTTGAGCAGTTCCAGCGCCTGTTGCAACTGCGGATCACGCCCCGTGTCCTCGTCTGCCGGTGTCAGACCCACCCGGTGATCCGGTTGCGCGCCTTTGGAATCGAAGTTTTCACCCGTGGCTGAATCGAACCATGCGCGGAACGGGACCTGCAACTCTCCCACATCCGGAATGGTGGTCTTGATCGCCGAGATCACCCCGCCGGCGGTGGCGATGCCAACCAATGGAGCCCGCTTGAGGTGTTGGATCGCATGGCAGAAGATCTCCGCGTTGGAAAACGTGTCCTCGTTGCACAACACCACCATCGGTTTGTTCCACGATGGCGCGGACAACCGGTCGACCGGATAGCCACGCGGGCCGTCCCGCGGAACCGTGAACGCGTGTTCCGGTTGGCAGAACATCCCGAGCATGCGGTCCGCCTCGCGTCCTCCGATGTTGTTCCGCAGATCGAGAATCAAGGCCTCAGAGCGAAGCGATTCCTGATAGATCTTCTGTTCGAGATCGGCCAGCGTCTCGCGGCTCATGTCCGGCACCAGAAGGTAGGTGGCCTTGGAATTTTCCGCCGCCACCCGATTGATGGCGGTGGCCTCCCGGTCGGCGAGTTCCAGTGCCCGGGCTTTCCGGTAGGAAATGCAGCGCAGTTCGATCACGCGCTCGCGCCCGTCGTTGCTGCGGACGACCAGCGGTAGCGCCCGTTTTTCAGCACCATTGAAGTGTTGGTGCGTTGGGGTTCGGTGAGTGACCGCTTGGCCGGCGATCCGGACGATGGTGTCTCCCGGTTGTGGCGGCTCCGGCAGTTTCGAAACCGGCGAACCGGGAATCACCCGCGCGATCTTCAACGGCCCGTCCGGATTCGTGGCCGCATCGTCGAACACCAGCCCCGGATGGGCGGTTTTTTCCTCGCGAGGAGCTTTGCGGATTTCCCCGGGGAACCGCCTCGGGGTGAATGCAAGATGGGACGCGTTCAACTCTCCGCGCAGATTGCGAATCACGCGGTCGAACTGCCGTGAATCCCTCGCGGTTCGCGCGATTTCCTCATATTTCAGCCGCATGGCGTTCCAATCGCACCCGTTCATTTCCGGATCGTAAAAGCTCTCGGCAAGGGTCCGCCAGATCCGCCGGAACCCGAGGGCGAGAACGTCCTCTCGGAAACGCGTGACACTCATTGAAATTGGAAAACGAACCGCTTCCTGGGGCGAGAAAATCTCCGGCGTCCGGTTCACCCGCCACAGCAGAGCTCCGTCCGGAGTGGTGCGGATCGGGATGCCACGTTTTTTTACGACCACCCGCATGTCCTTGCCGTCCACACCGATCTGATAGGTTTTACGCGAGGTCTTGAGAGTGCTTTGAAACAGCAGCGATTTGGAATCAGCCGACCAGATCACACGGGTCGGTTCGATGCCCCTGGTGGAAATCATCTCGGCTTGCGCATCGACCCCGGGTCCGTTCTTCCCGAAATCGAACCGCCACAGCTGTCTTTTACCGGAATCATCACGTTTGGCGGAAAATACGAGCCAGCGCCCGTCCGGCGACCATCGCGGCGACCCCTCGAACGCGGCATGGCGCGTCAGGTTCACCGGAGCCATTTCGCCGTCGGTGGAGACCAAGCGGATGTCGCGGTTGGAATTGCGATCCTCTGCGGCGATCGCCAGCCAGTGTCCGTCCGGCGACCAATCATAAGTCGGCTTGTCCCAGCATTTGTAAACGAGACACGTGGCGGAACCATCGGCAGTGGCGGTGAATACGTCCCCGTTGCCCTCGATCCATGCGATTTTCGATCCGTCCGGGCTCGGCTTCAGCCGTCCTTTCGAGCGGGTTCCGCGGGTGACTTGCATTTCATCCGCCATGGCGCCATTCGCGAAGCGGGCGCGGAAATAGTTCGCCTCGATACCGTCATCCCGCAGGAAATACAACCACTCTCCGCCCGGGGAAAAGCGGACTTCGTCTTCCGCTGCCGGGGTTTCAGTCAATCGAACGGGTGCGTCTCCCGATTTCAAGACACACCAAAGGTCGCCTGCGGCCGAGAAAACGACTTGTTGCAAGTCACTGGTGAAATCAGCACTTGAAGTCCCGGTGATGTCCCTGGTGTCCTTTGTGACATCGGGGAGTTCCTCACGGGTCCACAACTCCATGGCAACAGGCTCTAGGTCGGTTTGCGGATGATAGAAGCAGGCATCGAGTCCGCGGCGGAAGACGATGGTGGAACCGTTCCTTGAGATGTCAGGAGTGATCACGCCGTCATCGGTGAAATGCGTGAGCTGCTTCTCCACGCCTTCACGGCGCAGCCAGAGGTTGGCCGTGCCACCTCTGGTGGAAACAAAGTAGAAGCCGCTCCCGTCAGGCAGCCAGAGCGGGGAGCGGGCTTCGAAATCCTCCGCCACCTCGCATTGGAACGAACGATCCGGGATTCGATAGCGCCAGATTTGCGATGCGCGAGAACCCCGATAGCCCTTGCGATAAACCTGCTCTCCGCCCCGGCAAAAAAGCACGCTGGTTCCATCCGGTGACCAGGTCGCCGAGCGGACTGTCGCATCGAAGAGAAGCCGCTCGCGGCGGTCGGCGGTCAGATCCACTTCCATGAGTCGGGTCGCCAGATAGCCGGGACACACCCGCAGCCCCCGAACCAATGCGCGGGATCCATCCGGAGAGAGGCTTTCCAGTCGGTTCCCCTCGGTCTGGCATGTGTGCCGGGTCGGTTCGCCGCCGTTCACCGGAATCGAATACAGCTGCAACGAGCCACTGCGATCCGACGAGAAAACGATGCGTGTCCCATCCGGACTGAAGCGCGGATAGGCATCCCGCGCCGGGTGCCGAACCACGCGTTTCGCCTCGCCGCCGCCGGTCGAGGCGATCCAGAGATCCTCAGACCATTCGAAAACCATGGATTGCCCGTCAGGCGAAACCGCCGGATCCGAAATCAAGCGCATGGAAACCGCGTCCGGCGGCGGGGAAGCAACGGTGAACGTCGTCATCAAAAGCCAAGCGGAGAACCATGGTCGCATGTCGCGGAGGCAAGCGGGAGAGGGGCGCTTGGGCAAGTGCGGAGTGTGTGTCGCCATCCGGTTCTTGCCAGCCGGGGGAAGCGATCTACCTTCGGGGGCGTGAACGAATCGTTTCCAGTTTCGACGCCGCGGGCATGGGCGGAGATCGATCTTGCGGCCTTGGGTAGGAATCTCCGGGTGGCGCGGGAAGCGAGCGGCTCCGAGTTGATGGTGGTGGTCAAGGCGGGTGCCTACGGTCATGGGCTGGAGGAAATCACGAGGGCGCTGGCACCGGAAAACATCGCGTTCTTCGGTGTTGCGAATGTGGGGGAGGCCCGTCGCATCCTGAATGCGGGGGTGAATACACCAATCTATCTGCTCGGCCCCACGTGGGCTGGCGAGCGCGAGGAAATCGTGGCCCGCGGGTGGACTCCGTGTCTCTCGACCCTTGAGGAGGCCGGACATTTCAACACCCTTGCGAAGGCGGCTGGTAAGCGGCTGAAAGTGCACCTGGCGGTGGACACTGGCATGGGGCGCGGGGGCTTCCTGTTGGAGGATCTTGCGGAGATGATGCCGGTGCTCGAGGAACTGTTGTGCTTGGAAATCGAGGGTATCGGATCTCATCTGCCTTCGGCGGACGAAGACTCGGCATTCACGCGCGGTCAGATGGCTCGTTTCAGGGAGGTCATCGATGCCATCGGCGGAGCGGAACGGTTCAAGTGGCGGCACCTGCTCAACAGCGCCGGCCTGCTGGGCTACGAGCGCGGCGTCTGCAATCTGGCGCGACCGGGTTTGATGCTTTACGGTGTTTCTCCGCTGCCGGGTTTTCAGGAAAAGCTTTCGACGGTGATGACCCTGAAATCCCGGGTGACGCTTGTTCGCACACTGCCCGTCGGGCACGGCGTTTCCTACGGTCGCCGGTTTGTGACGACGAAACCCACGCGTGTCGCCACGATCGGAATCGGGTATGGTGACGGTTATCCACGCCATGTTTCGGGAAACGGCGCGGAGGTTTTCATCAACGGCCGTCGTTGTCCGATCCTCGGGCGCGTGACCATGGACCAGATCATGGTGGATGTGACGGGTGCCGGCGAGGTGGATGAAGGCGACGAGGTCGAAATGTTTGGCCCTAACATTCCGGTGGCCGAGATCGCCGACAGGGCGGGAACCATCGCTTGGGAAGTCTTCACCGGCATCACACCGCGGGTGATGAGATGCTATCGGGATTTGCCGGGCGGGATGCGTTAGGCGAAAGAGAAGCGGGAGTATCGTGAACTTCCCCGCTTGCCGGTCAGCGACAAAAAGAAAACACCCGGTTCCCTCGGAAGGGAATCGGGTGTTGGTGAGATTTGTTGGAGCTGTGAGGTTACCAGTCGCCGCCGCCGCCATCTTTGTAGCCGCCGCCTTTGTAACCGCCGCCGCCTTTGTAGCCGCCGCCACCTTTGTAGCCGCCGCCGCCACCTTTGTAGCCGCCGCCGCCACGGCGTTCGCCGCCATAGCCACCACCACCGCCGCCGTAGCCGCCGCCACGACGATCACCGCCGTAGCCACCGCCGCCACCTGGACGGGATTCTTTGGGTTCCGAGGCGTTCACGCGGAGAGCGCGGCCTTGGTAGTCGTAGCCGTTGAGAGCCTCGATGGCTGCGTTCAGTTGGCTTTGGTCACCGAGGGTTACGAAAGCGAATCCTTTGGATCTGCCGGTTTCGCGGTCGGTGATGATTTTGACCCGTTCGACGGGGCCGTGTGCGGCGAAGAGTCCGGAGACGTCTTCTTCAGTAGCGGAGTAGGGCAGGTTGCCCACGTAGATGTCCATTTTTGTCTGTTCTAATCACGCCATCACTTTCAACACTTCCTGAGACCATGGCGATAGAGACCAGACGAAGCGCGCCCAACCGCGAACTTGCGGAATGAACGGAAGGGTCTTTAGACCTCCGTTGGTGCGTTGGCAAGGATAGTTTTCAGAAGGAAAAAACGATGAGAATGACCCGGATCATCGGGATAGCGAGCGGATGAGTTGGATGGCCTCGGGAAAGTCCTGACGGATCTGGAGGGCGCGGGTGGCGGCGGCGATGGCTTCGGCACGCTGTCCTTGACGGGCGAGGATGGTTGCGAGGGCGTAAGGAATTCCGGCATCCGAGGGATCCACGGTTTCTGCCCGCGCCAGCGCGGTGACGGCTTCGGGGACTTGGTTCATCGCGTTGAACGCAAGGCCGAGGTTATACCAGGCGCGGGCGTTCGACGGATTGAGTTCGACGGTTTTTTGGAGGGAGGAGATGGCCTTGCGGATGTTGCCGGCCTCACTCCAGGCGAGTGCGACTTTATAGTGATATTCGGATTCCCGGGGATCCAGACGAATGGCGTCCTGAAGGGCTTTGATGGCACCCGCCGTATCACCGGTCATGCTCAGGAGGATGGCGAGGTCGTGGTGGAATGGCGGGGAATTCGGGTCCCATTCGATGGCTTTCTGGATCTGTCGGATGGCGGCCGGGGTATCGCCACGGAGGAAGGCGAACTGGCTGAGTTGCATGCGTCCGGTGGGTTGGTCCGAGTTGATGTCAAGCATGTGGACGAGTTCCTTGCCGGCTTTGGTATTGAGGTTGAGTTTGTCCAGGAGCGCCCATGCGGCGGCCACGCGGACGGAGCGGATGGGGTCGTCGAGCAAGGGTTGGAGCGCCCTGCGGACGTCTTCGTTGTTGTTGCGGACTTGGTGTAGCAACGAACGGACGGCGGCTTCACGGATGAGCGGACTCGGGTCGGCGATTTGTCGCAGTAGGGCCTGGGTGGCTTCCGGGTCCATGACCCACCGCTCGAGCAGGTGACAGGCGGTGGCTTTCCACGAGGCGATGGGTTCGGTCTCGAGGAGTTGAATCAACCCCTCTCGGGCGGACGCTTCACCGCGGCGGGCGCGGGCGATGAGGATGGCGCGGGTGCGGGTGGGGCGGTCCATTTTTTCGCCATACCACTCGTCGGTTTTTTGGAGCGCCCAATCGGTGTCCTTGTCGGTGTGGCAGCGGTTGCAGGCATTGGGGACACCGAATTCCTTGGTCAGCAGTGGATCGGGGATGGTGAAGCCATGGTCGCGGCGGGGGTGACGCTGCATGTAAGTGGTTTGCGGCATGTGGCAGGACGTGCAGTCGTGGCCGGTGGATCCCGGTGTGCATGGACTGTGGGTGGCGGGATCGATTACGGTGGCCGGCGGTTCCGTGCCTCCGGCATGGCAGCGCATGCAAAGGAGATTTCCGGGGATCAGGCGCTTGTTCGAGTGGGGTTCGTGGCAATCCCCGCAGCGCACGCCGGCGTGGTGCATCTTACTGGCGTAAAACGCGGCAAACACATAGTTCTCATCGCGTACCTGGCCATCAGGATGATAGATGTCCGTGTCATCCACGACCATCAGGCTGAAGTGATCGAAATACGATTCGCCGGGGATCAAATCGCCGGTGATTTCACCGCGACGCGAGTGACACGCGGCGCAGGTTTCCATCATCTGGTCGCGCGTCTGGCGCTTGACGGTCGGATCATGGATTCCAAGTTTCTTGTTCGCCTCCAGGTCCTCCTTGGAATATCCGGGCGGTGGTTTTTTCTGCCATTCCACGTGGTCTTTCATCGGCCCGTGGCAGGCTTCGCAACCGACGCTCATCTCGGCCATGGTCGTGTGATAACTGTTGGTGGCGGGTTCGTAGTTTTTGCGCAGGCGGGTGTTGTGGCAGGCGGCGCACATGGCGTTCCAATTCATGCCCTGCCCGGTCCATGCCCCCCAGTCGCCGGGCAGGCGTTCCTCTTCACCGTAAACGTCGAAGAGTTCGTTTTTGTGGGGATCGTAGGAGACGTCGCAAGTCTGGAGGCGGCCGCCCGGGGCGGGGATGAGGAACTGGCGCAGCGGGTCGTTGCCGATGATGCGGGTGACGGGGTAAACGTGGCGCTTGTTGTCGAGGCCGAGGGTGAGGACTTTCGCGAGGCCTTCGGCATCGAGGAAGGTCTCGGAGGTTTGCTTGCCGTGGACGAGGGTTTGCTTGGGCGAAAACGCTTTTTCGTCCATGTCTTTGCGGTAGTCGCGTTCGGCGAGGGCGTGATTGGAGTCCTCCCAGCCGGCATATGCGGTTTGGTGGCATTCCTTGCACGAGGCGGTGCCAGCATATTGTGCGTGGACTTCGTCCTCGGGGGCGAGGACCGGCTGCTCCTTGACGGGCTCCGCGGTGACGGTTTGCGCGGGTTTTCCAGCGGTTTTGGATTCGCAGGAGGTGAGAAATGTGAGAGCGAGCCCAAGTCCGGCGTGAACCAGCGGGGGCAGGGATGTTTTCCAAGATGCCATGTTGCGTCCGTGTCGGCGTGAAGTGAAGTCGCGGGGACTTGAAGCGTCAACCAACGAAATGCCGGAAGGTCTGCGGGGTTTGGTGGAAATGCGCTGGCGGGATGTTTCCGGGGCGATTCCGGTTAGTTTCCGAGCCTGCCCGGCGGGCGGTTTCCCGTAGGCTGGATCCCGGTGAGGGAGTCGCCGAGATCGGAGCGGGCTTGGCTGGCGAGCTTGAGGAGGTTCTCAACCACATCCGGATTTCGTGCGGCGACATCGGTGGTTTCCGAAATGTCATTCCGGAGGTCATAAAGTTCGGGTTGGGTGACTCTGGCTTGCCGATAGGAAACCGCCTGACCACCGCTGCCGCCCGACCTGCCGGCGAGAGTGCGGTAGCGGTGCGGCAGGTAGAGCTTCCAATGGCCGTCTCCCGAGCTGACCGCCTGCAGTTCGTTCTGGTTGTAATACCAATAATAGGCGGCGTGCGGATTGGCGGCAGCGGGTTTACCCATGATCAGAGGGGTCACATCAAGCCCATCGATCCGGTGTTCGGGCAGCTTGCCGCCGATGATCGAAGCCAGGGTGGGGAACAGGTCGATGGTCACGAGTAGCTTGTCACAGGTCGACCCGGCAGGGATGTGTCCGGGCCAGCGGATGATGGAGGGGACGCGGGTGCCTCCTTCCCAACTGGTGCCTTTTCCTTCGCTCTTGGATGGAAAGCGGGGGGATTGCAAGACCGCCATCAGATTTCATCGTGCGCCGAAGAAATCCGGTTGATTCGATTTCTCCCGGCGTCCACTTCACGATTTCGCCCCCGCCGCTTGGTTCAGCCACCTAGGAAAACAATTTCCAAGCTGCAAGAAGAAGTTCCTGAGCACAGTAAAGAAAGCATTATGCATCAACTCCACAAACCGCTCACTGCTCTGTTCGGTCTCGCCCTCCTCATCACGGCGTCCCTCCGGGCTGCCAATCTGCCGGATTCGGACGGCAAGCCCGCCGATCTGTCGAAACCGGTCAAAGTCTTCATCCTGATGGGGCAATCCAACATGCTGGGAGCCGGGAAAGTCGCCGGCGCCGACAAGCCGGGAACTTTGGAACATGCCGTCAAGACCGAGAAACTCTACCCGTTTTTGGTGGATGATGCCGGCAACTGGAATGAAAGAAAAGACGTCCGCAACGTGCGCGTCATGGTGGGCAAGGGCGGCGGCATGAAGCTGTTCAACAACGAATGGATGACCATCACGGGCCGTAAAATAGGTCCGGAATTTGGCATTGGGCATCAGGTTGGCAACTTCATCGATGAGCCCGTCATGATCCTCAAGAGTTGCATTGGAAACCGCAGCTTGGGCTGGGATCTCCTGCCTTCCGGCAGTGAGGGGTTTGAGTTCGAGGACAAGGACAGGAAGAGTGGAGAGATCAAGACCTACGTTTACGCCGGATACAAGGAGTCTCCGATGAAATGGGAAAAGGGCACCAAGCCGGAGCCTCTCGGATGGTATGCCGGAAAGCAGTGGGACAGTGATATTGCGAATGCCAAGAAGGTGCTTGCCAAACTCGATGACCATTACCCCGGAGCGAAGCAATATGAGGTCGCCGGCTTCTTCTGGTGGCAAGGCGACAAGGACCGTTACGACGCCGGACTTGCGGGCCGCTACGAGCAGAATCTCGTTTGCCTGATAGAAGGCCTGCGTAAGGAATTCGACGCCCCGAACGCCAAGTTCGTCTGTGCCACCCTGGGCCAGACCGAGAAAGGCGCCGGGGGGAACGATGGCCAAATTCTCAATGCTCAGCTCGCCGTCGACGGCAAGAGTGGCAAATACCCACAGTTCAAGGGCAGCGTCGCCACCGTTTATTCCCACCCGCTCTGTCACGGGGGCGCTTCCAACAGTCACTATGGCGGCAACGCCAAGACTTACATGGATGTCGGCCTTGCCATGGGCCAGGCCATGGTAGACCTGCTGAAAAACCAGTAACCGGCCCGATCCGGACGAGGCGCGGGATTTGAACTGGCCTCCCTTGGCGCCTCCATTCCCCGGCCGAAAGGGGATCCTCCGGACCAATCTTACCGGAGTAATTTGCTTTTGGGTGAAGGCCATTGAGAGAGTTGGGGCCGAACCGGTGGCCGGGCCATTGTTCAATGGCACTGGCTCCACCGCCTCCAATTGCTCCTGCGATAGACATCGCGGCGGAAATGCCAGCACGTCCCTGATCACCAATTCCAACTTGCAGCGTCAGGTTGTGTGCATATGCTCATCTTGTCTGAGCCGGGTCTTCAGTTTCCATGGGATGGAGCATGAGGTCGCGACTCGCAAGGAAAACCCCAAGATTCCAACCATCATTTGAAATGACAATGACAAAACCAGCCTCCGCCAGACCGTCTTCGAATCTCTGTGACAGCCTCAACCAGGTTCTTGCCGATTCCTATGCCCTGATGTCACTCACGCATCTCGCCCACTGGAATGTCGAGGGGCCCGGATTCTTCGCCCTGCACACAGCTTTCCAGACACAGTATGAGGAGCTTTTCATCGCGATCGACGAGATTGCCGAGCGCCTCCGGGCACTCGGTGCCTATGCCATCGGCGGTCTTGCCACGCATGCCGCCGCTGCACAAATGAAGGAATTCATCTCCCCTCTGCCGCAGGAGGAATACGTCAATGCCCTGCTCGTCGCGAATGAGAAGCTGGTCAAGGACGCCATGAACGCCCGCGACCTGGCCGGTGAGAGCGATGACCCTGAAACCCAGGACCTCATGACCCAGCGGATCACGCTTCATCAGAAAACCATCTGGATGCTGAGGAGCTTCCTCAAGTCATGAAGCCAAATCCTAACGGAAGCCCATGCGCCCAGCTTACTAATGGGTCCACATTTGGAGGGATGTGAAACTGATTTCGTGGTGTGATTTTCGGCGCATTTTGCAAAACATAAAACCTCCCTACTAAAACGGACCCATTGGTAATGTGTAACCGATGTCCTCGGTCCGAACCAGATCTTGGACGTTGTGCTGCAATAATACCACCTGATGCACCACAGTCCCGGACATAGCCCGGTAACGTGAGTGGAAGGGTTCTCCTCTTCTTGTCAGCGGTGAGTGGCCCACCGACGGGGTCCGAGCGCTGCAAAGCGGTCGAATATGAAATGGTGGCTTCACATGCGGGGTGAAAACCTCTAGCCATCGTGGTCTTCGTTATGAAAATCCTCATCACCGGCGGGGCCGGATTCATCGGTTCCCACGTTGTCGAAAACTATCAGGACAGGGCGGAGGAGATCCGGGTCCTCGACAATCTGCGCACCGGCTACCGCCACAATCTCGACGGGCTCAGGCACACGTTCATCGAAGGATCCGTGACCGATCGCGAGTTGGTGAAGAAGGCGGTGGAAGGAGTGGACCACATCTTTCATCTGGCCGCGTTGGTCAGCGTCCCGGAGTCGATGGCGAAGCCGGGCGAGTGCGTGGACATCAACGTCCACGGATTGCTCAATGTGCTGGAGGAGGCCAGCGCGGCCGGCGTGAAGAAGCTCGTGTTCGCCTCGTCCGCCGCGATTTATGGCGACAATCCGACGGTGCCGAAGCTCGAAACGATGTTTCCCGAGCCCAAGAGTCCGTATGCGATCACCAAGCTCGACGGTGAATACTACCTCGGCATGTTCGAGCGCGAGGGCCTGCTGGAGACCGCCGCGATCCGCTTCTTCAACGTCTTCGGTCCGCGTCAGGATCCCAAAGGCGCCTATGCGGCCGCCGTTCCGATCTTCATTGAAAAGGCCGTGGGAAACGAGACCATCACCGTTTTCGGCGATGGTCTGCAGACGCGTGACTTCATTTACGTGAAGGACATCGTGGGTGCGCTTTCCTTTGTCGTGGAAACGCCCGGCGTGACCGGGGTCTTTAATGCCGGCTACGGAGGGCAGATCACGATCAATGATCTGGCGAACGGGATCATCGCCGCTGCGGGATCCTCCTCAAAAGTCCTTCATGCCGCCGAACGGGCGGGGGATGTGCAACATTCCCGCGCCAGCGCCGACAAGCTTCGCGCCGTCGGTTGGGTGCCCCGCTACACTCTGGAAGATGGCCTCGCCGTGACCTTGGATTTTTTCAAGGGTGGATAGGGACTTCGTTTCCCGCGCCTGCCTGCCAAGCTTCTCTTCTTGATGAAACGAATCTTTGGGAGGCGGATTTTTTTTGGCGATGTTTACCCGGGGGCGGATTCCGACCGGATCACAATTTCAGAGGCATTGAATGGCCATGAGATTGGCGAGGCCTGCGGCAAGGCATCCAAGGGTTTTGAGGGAATCGCGCTGGGGTTCCCGGGCCTGTCGCTAAAATTTCTGCCAGTTGGGTTTGTTGTCATAGACCCAGCGGAAGTAATCCGCCCGCTGGAGTTGGCTTGCGGCGGGATCGTCGAGACAGACCTTCGTCACGGGATGCATTTGGAGGATTGAGGCCGGATTGCTGGATGTGATGGCGCCCTCGACCGCTCCGGCGATGGCGTTGGCCTTATTCTGACCGAAGGCGAGCATGAGGTTTTGCCGCGCTTCCATGATTGTGCCGATGCCCATGGTGATGACGTGTTTGGGGACGGCGCCCTCGCTGCCGAAGAAGCGGGCGTTGTCCTTGCACGTTTGTCGGGTGAGCGTCTTGATGCGGGTGCGCGAGGCAAGGGAGGAAGTGGGTTCGTTGAAGCCGATGTGGCCATCGGTGCCGATGCCGAGCACTTGCAGGTCGATGCCGCCGGCGGCGCGGATTTGTTCCTCGTATCCGGTGCAGAACTGCGGGATGTCCTTCGCATTGCCGTCCGGGATGTGGACGTTTTGGCTGGCGATGTTGACATGTTGGAAAAGGTTTTCCCACATGAAACTGTGGTAGGATTGCGGGTGCTCGCGCGGCAGGCCGATGTATTCGTCCAGATTGAAAGTGGTGATCTGGCTCCAGTCGAGATCCATGGCGATCAGCGTGCGGTAGAGCAAAAGGGGAGTGCTGCCGGTGGCGAGGCCGAGCACCGCGTTCGGTTTGTCCCGCAGCAAGCGGGCGATGATGCGCGCGGCGACATCGGTCGCGGCTTCCGGCGTGGCTTGGATGATGATTTCCATTAGGCTTGTCCCAATCGTTGTCCGAGTTTCAGGCGCACATCGTCGTTGAATTGATCGATGAGGTCGCAGACATGCGCCACGATGTCCGTGGACTCATCCGCCACCAAGAGGGTGAGGTCCACTCCGAAGATGAGCTGTGTGGCTTCATCGGTGGCGTGCGAATTGAAAAAGGTGGCATTGGCGGCGCGGCGGCCGAGGGTGGCGAGGTCGTAGCGTTTGCCGCCGGCGATCTGGGAGTCGAACACGCCGTTCAAGGCAGCGGCCAGATTGTCGCGACCGCTGACGTCCATGAGGACCTTGTGCTCGTCGGGCAGCCAGTCGAGGTTGCGCCAGACCTCGCAGCCGATGACCTGTTTGGGGCGTTGATCTCGGGGCAGTTCACGCATCGCCTGGAGTGCGGCGATGGTCACTCCGATGTGGGTATCGTGTTTGTCCGCGGGATTGTGGGTGTAAACGACCTCGGGGCAGGTGGCCAGGAGGATGGATTTCAGATCTGTTTTGAGTTCCTGTTCGGTCGGGCTTTTGATGGCGCTGCTCGGGTAATCGAGTTGGAACATCGCGGCATAGCCACCGATGGCGGCGGCGGTGTTCTGCTCCTGACGGCGGATGGCCATCATTTCGGCATCGGTGAAATTTGCATAGGGGCCGGAGCGGGAACTGCCGGCGCCGTTGGTGCAGGTCACACCGCCGAACCATTGGTCGTCACGGGCGAAGCAGTTCAGGATGCCATGGAAGGCCATGAACTCAAGGTCGTCCTGATGGGCGCCGATGCCGAGGTGGGTGATGCGCCGCAGTGCGTCCGCTTCGGGTTGGTGATCGGGAATGAAAATTTCAGCGGTGGAGTGATGCAGTTTCATGGTGTTACTTTTTGAGTTCAGGCAGGCTTGCGGCGGCCACCGCCTGACCGACGCGGCGGGTCTTTTCATCGGGCACATGCATGGCGATCGCGCGGGCGCATTCCGGGAACTCCTGGTTGAGCACTTCACGCGCTTTGGATATTACAATGTCACCGCCCTGGCCGGTCGTCACGCGACCGAGGATGAGCATGTGGGCGTAGTCGTAGAAATCCGCGTAGTGGGGGATGGTGTAGCCGAGATAGACGCCGATGGTTTCGTAGATTTTCGCCGCGCGTTCGTCGCCCTTGGCCATGAGGGCCTGGACCTCCAGAAGCCGCGCGGGCAGGTCCATTTTTTTCGGCACTTTGATTTTCGCGGCGGGCAGGAGCTTGTTGACCGCCTGCTGCGAGAAATAGAGGGCGCCGACTCCGGCATCGCCGGACCACTCGTCGGCGGCGGCCTTGGGGTTGTAATCGACGGGAGCAAAGGCGAGTTCGTTGAGCCAGCCGAGGATGCGGCCCTTTTTATCCATGAAGCCGGCGGCCTCACTTGAGCCCATGGCGACGCCCAGCATGCCGGTTTGCTTGAGGGACAGGGCACCTGCCAGAGCGGTCACGTCGCCATCGTTCATCACCACAAGCGGAACATTCCATTCCTTTTGGATGCGTTTGAAAACGGCTGCGGCTTGCGGGAACAGCTTCTTGGGGATGGCGCGCAGCAACGAGGCGACGCGGATTTCGTTGTCGACGATGATTCCGGCGGAGCTGCCACCGATGGCATCCACGCGGGGCATGCGGGCCGCGGCGCGGTGGAGTGCGGCGGAAAGATGGTGATAGTGGTATGCGGGATTGGCCTGATTCTTGGGATCCCACGGGGTTTCCTCAGTGAAGACCGCCTCGCCGTCGATGACGGCGGAAACCTTGTAATCGCTGGCCCCGAGATCGAACCCGATGCGGCAGCCCTTGAGGTGTCCGCCCGCGGCGACCTGCATGTCCTTGGACGCGGGGACCTTGCTGGCGGTGGTCACGACGACCTCGAACTTCTTCCCGTAAGAGATCTCCATCATCTGGCAGTCGAACTTGCGGGCACCGCGGGAAGAGTAGGTTCTGCGGATCGCCTCGCCGATGGCCTTCGGTCCGCCGATGCGGAGTTTCCAGCCGCCGCGCGCCCAGAGCAGGAACTTCACGATGCGCTCGACGTAGCGCAGCGTCTCGGCATCGGGAGTGGATTTGACGACGGTTTCGAAGCGGGAAACCAGTCCGCACTCGCGTTCAAGGCCGATGACCAGCGGCACGGCTTTCCCGGAGGCGCGGGCGCTTTGGACATACCGGCGGTTGAACAAGACGGCGGGAAGAAAACCAGGATCAAGCGGGGCGGAGATGGCGGATTGGAGTGACGGGGATGACATGGCCGGACGAGTTGCGTTATTTTTTACCTTCGAAGTATTCTTCGATTTCCTCAAGTGTTTTGCCCTTGGTTTCGGGGAGGAAGAAGGTGGCGGTGATGAAATAGATGACGGTGCAACCGCTCCAGAATGCGAACATGGCGAAGTAGCCGTAGTTGCCGACGATCGGCAGGAAGAACGCGGCGATGCCGGTGGAAATCCCTTGGTTTACCAACAAGGTGACCCCCATGCCGACCGAGCGAATGCGGGTGGGCATGAGTTCGGAGAGGGCCAGCCAGACGCACACGCCGGGCCCCACGGAGAAGAAGGCGATGAAGACAGCAAGACAGAGGGCCACGAGAAAGCCGGTTTTCTCCGTGGGTACGGGGCCTACCCTCGCACGAAGAATTTCAAGGGGCTGTCCGGCGCTGTCCCTGTCGTCCGCGAGTCGCGCAATCCCGACCGTATGGGTTTTCGGGTCATTGCTGATGGCCACCGCGATGTCCTGCTTTTTGCCGTATGCGTAAAGGATCGACAGCTGCACGGGCTGCCCGTTTTCAACGACGGCGCCGAAATCCGCAGTGCTGAGGTCGAAAGCAAGGCGATCGTCCACGATCATCGCTTCCACCTTGTCGGCCACATCGACGCGCTTGGACTCGAACGAATAGAAGACGGCGGATGCGCAGAGCAGTGAGACGATGATGCCGCCGGTTCCGAGTTTCAGCAGGAACTTGCGGCCCTTTCGATCCACCAGCATGATGGCGATGACCGTCATCACACAGTTGATGACCTTGATCCACAGACCGCTTTGAGCTGCGGGCCCGGCGGCCATGCCGGCCTGCTGGAGGATGGTGGTCATGAAACCGAGGATCGAGTTGATGCCGGTGGCCTGGGTGCATCCGAGGATCACGCAGGCGATGACGAACGGAGTGATGTATTTGCGCTGGGTGAAGATCTCGGCCATCGACTCGAGGAACGTGACCTTGGGCTTGGCGTGTTCCTGAGCCAGTGAGGTTTCCAGTTCGGCAAGTTCGAAATCCGTCTCCTCCACCGAGCGGGAGCGCAACATCGAGGCGCGCGCTTGGTCCTTGCGGCCCTTGCGGTAGAGCCAGCGCGGAGATTCGGATAGAAAGACGCAGCCAATCAGGAATAGAACGCCGGGGTAGATCACCGAAAGGAACATTCCGCGCCACGCGTGGTTCGCGGCGTCGACGACCGCCTTCTGGTCGCCGGCCGCCAACTCGATGGCAGCCTCCGCGTTCTTCGTGTAGTAACTGCCGACGAAGGCCGCGACAACGATGCCGAAGGTGAGCATGAACTGGAAAATCGAGGCACCCTTGCCCCGGGAGTCGGCCCGCAGGCATTCGGCGAGATAGAGCGGCACGACCACCGCGATAACGCCGCCGCTCATGCCCTGGAGAATGCGGCCTAGCAGAAGCGGTACATAGGTCTGCGAGGTGAAAATAATCGCGACGCTTGCGACAAACATCACGCCGCTGATCAGCATCATCAGTTTGCGGCCAAGGAGGTCGGCGAAGAATCCGGCGATGACCGAGGCGAACATCGAGCCACCCAACACCGCCGCGACGATGACCGATTTGTTTTCTTCGGTCATCGACATCGTTTTGCCGAGGTAGCCCAGCGCGGGGTCGATGATCCCGATATCAATGCCGTAAAGGAGACCGCCAAGGCCCGCGACAAGAAGGAGGAAACGGTCATGGCCGGTCTTCTCCGCACGCGGTGCGATCTCTGAGTTTTCGGTCATGGCGTTTTTTCGTGGCAACGCTGGGTTTCGGGCGGTGTGCGGTCAATCGGAAAGTTATCACGTGCTAAACTCCCGCAGGGTTTTGCCGGGGCCGCTCGGAACGCAGCTCAAACCGGTCGCAGGGAGGACTCACGGATAGCTAGCCGGGGTTCCAGAAGTGCGTGTTGAGTGGGGGTGGAAGGCAGCTCGAGCCGCCGCAGGAGAAAACTCCAGGCGGTGGCGCACATTTCGGCGACCGGCTGGACCAGCGTGGTCAGCGGGCGCTCGAGGTATTCGGTGTCCTCGATGCCGTCGCAACCGATCAATGCGACATCCTCCGGCACCTGGACCTTCATGTCGCAGAGTCCGCGATAAATTCCCAAGGCGGCGTCGTCGGAGTGGCAGAAGACGGCTTCGGGCAGGCCCTTTTGGTGAACGTAATCCTGGATCAGCTGCCGGGTGATGGGCCGTTGGAGTTCGCTTAGCGGGTAATAGATGAATTCCGGTTTCAGGCCGGCCTCACGCATGGCGCGCGTGTATTCATGGCGGCGATGTTGGTGGGGCGCGTTCTTTCGCACGAAGGTCGCGTGGGCGATTCTGCGGAATCCGGAGCCGGTCAGGTGCTTCATCGCTGCCATGGTTCCGCGCAGGAGGTCCACCTGGACCCGATCGGTTTTTTCCGAACAGTAGGTGCCCACACTGACGACTGGAATCGAGCGTGCGGCCAAGGCTTCGAGTTCTTTTTGGAGGGGGCGGGAGGCATCCACGGCGCAGATGGCGTCGACGGGGACGTGGGACCAGATTTTTTTCGCATCGGTGGCACCGACTTCCGAGACGATCAACTCGTTTCCGGCCTTCTTTGCCAGCCGCCCGAGTTCGCGGGCGACCTGCGTGTAGTGGGTGGAAATCTGGTCGGGAATCCACAGCGCGATGATGCCGGTGCGCTTGCTGCGCAATGCCCGCGCATGGGGATTCGGGCGATATCCCATCTCCAATGCGGCCGCCTGGATCCGTTCACGGGATTCCTTGGAAACCTTCGGATAGTCCCCGAGAGCGAAGGTCACGAGTTGACGTGAAACCCCCAACTTCTTTGCAATCTGTGCCTGGGTAACCATGCGTCAGAGGGCAATCAAATGGAGCGAAGGAGGCAATGCAAGCCCTCGATTGCCGCAGCTTTTCCAGGCGGACGTCGGTCAGCGGTAGATCACGACGAGGAAAAGCACGGCCTCCCGTTTGCTGGAATTGACAATGGTATGAGGCAGGTCGGCCCGATAAGTGGCGGAATCGCCCTTGCCAAGCGCTTCACTGGAATTGCCGGATTGCAAGTCCACAGCGCCTTCCCCCACCGTGAGGAACTCCCGCGTGCCCTCGACGTGAGGCTGGCTGCGAAGCGCTTGTCCCACAGGCAGGCGCAGTTCGTAGAACTCAACGTCTTTTTCGAGATTCAACGGTGAGAGCGTGCGGATCTGGCATTGCTTGTCCGCGCGGAAAATCTGCGCCCGGTCATTGGAGCGGATCGTCTGGATGCTCGACGCCGAATCCGCACTTTCGATCAAATCCTGCAATGAAAGGCCGAAGGCGCGGGCAATGCGATACGCCACACTCAGCGTCGGATTCGCACGCTCCCGTTCGATTTCACTCAACATCGAGCGGCTCACGCCACTGGCCGACGAGAGTTCCTCCAGCGACCAGCTGCGGTCGGCCCGCAGTTTCTTCACGCGGCGGCCAAGGTCCTCGTTGATGGAGTCGGCGTCGTTCTGGCTGGAGGCTCCGGCGGTTTTCCTCGCTGTCCGTCTCGCTGGCATGGTCCATTCACTATGTTGGACGAAAATTCCTGTAAAGTGGAAATCGAGCTTGCCGATTTGCCTGGGTGTGGTCCAAGATTCGTGAAGTCACACCCGCGCGTCCCGGGTCCAGCTGATATCGCCCAGCCAAAGCAAATGATGAAAGCACTTGTAAAAGCCAAAGCGGAGCCTGGTCTGTGGTTGCAGGACGTGGCCGAGCCCGAGGTCGGCATCAATGATGTTCTCATCAAGGTGCACAAAACCGGAATCTGTGGCACGGACCTGCACATTTACAAATGGGATGGATGGGCGCAGAAGACGATTCCGGTGCCGATGGTCGTGGGGCATGAATTCGTGGGCGAGGTCGTTGGCATGGGGACGAACGTGAGCGGCTTCCATGTGGGTGAAATCGTGAGTGCGGAGGGCCATGTGGTCTGCGGGCGCTGCCGCAACTGTCTTGCGGGGCGGCGCCATCTTTGCAAGGACACCGTGGGTATCGGAGTGAACCGACCAGGGGCGTTCGCCGAGTTGATCAGCGTGCCGATGACCAATGTGTGGCACCACACGCCGGGTCTTGATGAGGATGTGGCGGCGATTTTCGATCCCTTCGGCAATGCCATGCACACGACACTGTCATTTGATTTGCTGGGTGAGGATGTGCTGATCACCGGCGCGGGCCCGATCGGGGTGATGGCGGTGGCGATCGCCAAGCATGCGGGCGCCCGTCATGTGGTCGTCACGGATGTGAACGATTACCGCCTGGATCTGGCGAAACGACTCGGGGCGGATGTCGCGCTCAATGTCACCCGGGGCAGCCTTGCCGAGGTGCAAAAGCAGCTTGGGGTGAAGGAGGGTTTCGATGTGGGGCTGGAGATGAGCGGCAACCCCGCGGCGTTTGGTGGCATGATCGACTCGATGTGTCACGGCGGCAAGATCGCCATGCTCGGGATTCCCAGTGAGCCGATGCCTATCGACTGGAACAAGGTGATTTTCAACATGCTCACGATCAAGGGGATTTACGGCCGGGAAATGTATGAAACCTGGTATAAAATGAATGTGATGTTGGAGTGCGGCCTGGATATCAAGCCCGTGATCACCCATCGCTTCGGTGCCAATGAGTTTGAAAAGGGGTTCGAGGTTATGAAAACCGGTATGACTGGAAAGGTCGTTCTCGACTGGACTGTCTTCCATTAACCCGCCATGGACGCCGAACGCCGCGGACAGCCCAGCGACACGGAAAGTGATGAGGCGCTGGTAGCCCGCGTCGCCGTGGTTCCAAGCAGGTTTTCTCCTGCGACCGGGAGATGTGCTTGCAGGGGTGCGCGGCGGGCTGCTTTGATTTTGCGCGGCCAGCAACGTGTCCGCTCCGGCACTTGTTGAAGCGGCGACCCCATCCTGCTGGCAGGGAGGAATCGTTAGGAACCAGACTGAATCCAATCCATTCTTAAATGTTTGCATCATGATCATCGGGGTCCCAAAGGAAATCAAGGAGCAGGAGTACCGCGTGGCCGTCACACCATCGGCGGCTTACCAACTCATCAAGCGCGGTCATCGCGTGATTGTGGAGACCCAGGCCGGCGCCGGCGCCGGTTTTCCTGATGGAGATTACGAGGATGTCGGGGCGATCATCATCCCGGATCATGCGGGGGTGTTCGAGCGGGCGGAACTGATCGTGAAGGTTAAGGAACCGCAGCTTGCCGAGTATGCATTGCTGCGGCGCGGGCAGTTGCTGTTCACCTATCTGCATCTCGCGGCGAACCGGGTCCTTACGGAAGCGCTGATGAACTCCGGTGCCACGGCGCTGGCTTATGAAACCATTGAGGTCAACCGGCGCCTCCCACTGCTGGAACCGATGAGCGAGATCGCCGGACGCATGTCCGCACTCGTTGGCGGTTACTTCCTGGCGAAGCACGCGGGTGGCAGCGGCACCCTGTTGGGCGGTGTGCCCGGGGTTCTGCCGGGCAAGGTGGTGGTGCTGGGGGGTGGGGTGGCCGGGATCAATGCGGCACGCATGGCAACCGGGCTGGGTGCGGATGTGACCATTTTGGAGGTGGATTTGGAACGGATGCGTTTTCTCGACATCACGCTGCACACGGCGCACACGCTCTATTCGAACGACACCCACCTGATGGAACTGCTACCGCATGTGGATCTGCTCATCGGTGCCGTACTGGTGCCGGGGGCCAAGGCACCCAAGCTGATCAGTCGTGAAATGCTGCGCTGCATGAGGCCGGGAAGCGTGCTCGTGGATATCGCCGTTGATCAGGGCGGTTGTGCCGAAACAACGCGGGCCACCACGCACCATGATCCGACCTATGTCGAGGAGGGGGTCATCCACTACTGTGTGGCGAACATGCCGGGCGCTTACGCGAGAACCGCGACCCAGGCGCTCATCAACGGGACCCATCGTTACATCGAATTGCTCGCCGACAACGGTCTTGCCGAAGCCTGCCGCCTCCAACCGGAACTGGTGGGTGGAATCAACGTCATGAGCGGAGGAGTCACCAGCAAGGCTGTCGCCGAGACGCATAATCTGCCGATTTTCCCGATTCAATTCCAAACATCATGAAGGCTTATCCCACATTCCAATCCCACCTCATTGCACAGCTGGACGCGATTCGGAGCGCCGGGACCTACAAGCGCGAACGCACGCTCAGCACGCCACAAGGAGCCTTGGTGGGGACCAACGGTGGTAAGACCGTGCTCAACATGTGCGCGAACAACTACCTCGGTCTCGCGCAGCATCCGGCGATCCGCCAGTCTGCCCATGATGCTCTGGATCAATGGGGCTACGGCCTTGCCAGTGTGCGTTTCATCTGCGGCACCCAAGGTGTGCACAAAGAGCTGGAGGCGGGGCTGAGCGACTTCCTTGGCACGGAGGAGACCATTCTCTACGGCTCTTGTTTCGATGCGAACGGCGGCTTGTTTGAAACACTGCTGGGCCCCGAGGATGCGGTCATTAGCGATGAACTCAATCATGCGTCCATCATCGACGGTGTGCGCCTTTGCAAGGCCCGGCGGCTTCGTTATAAGAACTGCGACATGGCGGATCTCGAGGCCAAGCTCATCGAAGCGGATGCGAATGGCGTCCGGTTCAAGCTGATCGCCACCGACGGGGTGTTCTCCATGGATGGGTTCATCGCGCCCCTGAAGGCAATCTGCGATCTAGCGGACCGCTACAACGCTCTGGTCATGGTGGATGATTCGCACGCGGTGGGCTTCATGGGCAGGCAGGGGCGCGGCACCCATGAGCACTGTGATGTCATGGGCCGCGTCGCTATCATCACCGGCACACTGGGCAAGGCCCTGGGTGGTGCCAGTGGTGGTTACACCAGCGGACGGCGGGAAATCATTGAAATGCTCCGTCAGCGTTCAAGGCCCTATCTGTTCAGTAATACGCTGGCACCCGTGATCGCGGGGGCGTCGCTGGAGACGCTCCGCATTTTGAAGCAATCCACCGCATTGCGTGACACGCTTGAGGAGAACACCCGCTACTTTCGCCAGGCGATGACCGGGGCGGGCTTCGACATCGTTCCCGGCGAGCATCCCATCGTGCCGGTGATGTTGGGGGATGCGGCATTGGCCACGAAATTCGCGGACGCGATGCTCGAACGCGGGGTTTACGTCATTGGTTTCAGTTATCCCGTCGTGCCGCAGGGCAAGGCACGGATTCGCACCCAGATCAGCGCGGCGCATACGCGGGAAGACCTGGAGCGTGCGGTGAAGGCCTTCACCGACGTGAAGCGGGAACTGGGTTTGTAACTTCGTGCCGGGGCCCAAGCGGAAAGCGGCCGGTTCGCAAGATTGACGCGGCCAGCATTGAGCGTGACACCCGCGCCGTTGCCGGGTCCTGTATCTGTGGCGGCCACCGGGCGTTGCGGGGGGCTCAGCTCGCGGGCAGTCTCGCGGAAACGAGTTTTTCCACGTATTTCGCAAGCATGTCAGCCTCCAAATTCACCGTTTGACCGAGGTGGGTGGCATGAAGATGAGTCTGCTCCCACGTGTGCGGGGTGATCCAGAAGACCGCTTCGTTTGCTGTGAGTTCCGCGATGGTGAGGGAAATCCCGTCAATGGCGAGCGAGCCTTTGTCCACGCAGAGCCGGTGGATTTCCGGTGGAAGGGAAATGCCGACGATGTGATCCTGACCACTTGCCTCCAGACGGGTGATTTTGCCGGTGCCGTCCACATGGCCTTGCACGAAGTGCCCGCCGAACCGGTCGCCAACCATCATCGCGCGTTCGAGGTTGACCGTTGATCCGACGGAGAGTTCGCCAAGAGAGGTAACCCTCAGCGTTTGCGCGAGCAGATCGAACGAGGTGCCCTCCGGCCCGAGATCGGCTACGGTGAGGCAGCAGCCGTTGACTGCCACCGAGTCACCGGGTTTGAGTTCCGAGGCGAATGGAAGGTCGAGTGTGAGACGCGCCTGTTCACCTATGGATTCGAGCGAGACGACTTTGCCGGTGGCTTCGATGAGACCGGTGAACATGATTCAGTGGGCGGGGGTGTGTTGTTCGAGGGCCGGAACCGGGGGGATGGCTTCCGGCGGTGCGGGGCTGACAGCCCCGTTTGGCAGCAGCATGAAACAGAGATAGACGATGGTCGTCGGAATGATGGCTCCTAGCAACAGGCCAAGCGGCGAAATGCCATCCTTGAAGAACTTGGAGAGAATACTCTGGCCCGCCGGGTTCGGCGCGTTGGCGATCACCGTCAGGCCTCCGCCGGTGACGGCACCGACGACGACGGCGTGTTTCGCACTAAGGGAGATGTCCTGCACCTGGGCGGCAAGATAGGTGATCGCCGCATTGTCGTTGAAGGCGGTTAGAACCGTTGCTCCCAGCATGAGCGCCTTGTCATTGAGCGAAGTGATCACCGGGGCGATCCACCATGCTTGGCAGCCGCCGTGAATCACGAGGCCGGCGAGGAAGAAACCGACGAGGATTGGGCTGCGCAGGGACATGGGGTTCTGGTGATGCTGGGTGGCGGTGGTGAAGGCCATGAAGAAGAGGAATCCGCCGACGAAGAGCACCGGGTAGTGGGCGTTGAATACCGTCCAGGCCAGGAAGATCAAGTGGACGGACGTGACCCAAGCGGGCACCGGGTTTTCGCGTTCCAGCCAATTGGTGGGCTCCACGATTCCGTCATCCTTGCCATCCGCCTTGTCGGAGAGGTCGAACAGGGCCTTGCGGAAATACAGGAAGTAGAGCGAGCTGGAAGTGAGGATGCCGATCACGGCCTTCCAGCCGAAATTCTCCATCATGAACGGTGTGTCCCAGCCCCATTTTGCGGCAACCATGAGAACGGGCGGTGCGGCGAAGTGGGTGAGGGTGCCACCCACCGAGATGTTGACGAAAAGCAGGCCGAGTGTGGCGTAGGCGAGTTTGGCCGGGGGATTGAAGCGGTAGAACTTTTTGGCCAGGAGAAGGGCACCGATGGTCATGGCGGCGGGCTCGGTGATGAATGATCCCAGCACCGGTGCGATGATCAGGACGCTGAGCCACCACGCGGATGGCGTGCCCTTGCCGAGTGCGGCGGCCTTCGACATCATCATTTCCGCGAAACGCAGGACCGGTCGGCTGGCGGCGATCGCCATGATGATCACCACGAAGAGCGGCTCGGTGTAATTCCGGTCCTTGGCCACGTAGAGCACGAAATCCCCCCATGAATGGAAATAGGTGGCTGCGGCTGCCAGGACGAGAACCCAAAGACCGAAGACGGCCTCCACCTCGCCGAGGAAATGGAAGATTGTGCCCTTGAATGAAACCTCGGGCACGCCCTCCGGATGAAGTGTGTCCCGGACGCCCCGCTTCTTGAGTTGCTCGCGATGCTCGTGCTCGTATTTGTGAGCAAGCTTCAGGAACGAGCTGGCGGCGAAGGTGTGCAGGATGGCACACAGGAAAATCAAGGAGGCCGCCACGTTGAAGGGTTCGGCGCTGGCCCGGGCCTGCAGCACATGCAGGATTCCTCCCTCGGTCTTGGAATAAGTTTCCAAGGGTCTGGGGAATTCCGCGTATTGACTGCCGCCATCGCTGAGGTGCGGATAGGCTGGCGAATGTCCAGGGCTGCCAGCTGCGAAGGACGTCGCGGGCAGAACGAAGATGACGGTGAGCAGGAGGAGGGCGAAGGTCTTCACGGGAGAGGTGGCCGGATTCTTAGTGAGCGTTCCGAGCGGGGCAAGAGGTATCTGGCAGGGATGCGGGGCTCAGCGAACCGAGAGCCATTTTTCCCTGCGGAACCACGTTTCCTGGCGTTTGGCATATTGGCGGGTGGCGGCGTTGATGAGTTCCTCGCACGTGCCGCGGTCGGTCTCGCCAACGAGCAGGGAGCGGATTTCGCGGAAACCAATGGCCTTTTCGCAATTTGGCGAGACTTCCGTAAGGGCGGCGACTTCCTCAATGGCGCCTCCTTCAAGCATTGCGCGGGTGCGGGCCGCGATGCGGGCGTGGAGTTCCGGGCGGCTGCGCTGGATGACGAGCCCATGCAGGCTGGCGGAAATCTCGCGGGTTTGGGTTTCCCATTGGTCGCGCAAAGTGGAGGCCTGCTTGCCGGTGAGGAGGCAGATTTCCAGAGCGCGGGAAACGAAACGCCGGTTTTGCAGGGCGGTGCGCGCGGCCTCCACGGGATCGAGCCGTGTGAGCTCGTCCACCAGATCATCAAGCGGGCGGGCGTCGAGTTGGGCGCGGAGTTCCGGTTCTCCGGCGGGCAGCGGGGCCGGGCCGTGGGTGAGGAACTTCAGATAGAGTCCCGAGCCGCCGGTGACGATTGGGGTTTTGCCGCGGCGTTGAATTTCCGCGATCACGGGTTTCGCCATGCGCATGTAGCTGCCGGCGTCCGCGGCTTCGGTCGGGGCGAGCACTCCGTACAGGTGGTGGGGGACTTGGGACCGCTCGTCAGGTGATGGTGCGGCGCTGACGATCTCCAGTCCGCGGTAAAGCTGGAACGCATCGGCATTGACGATCTCCCCATCCAGCTCGCGCGCCATCTCCAGCGCCAGCGCCGATTTTCCCGAAGCAGTGGGGCCGCAGATGTAGAGCGCTTTGGGGTCAGTCCCCGCAGTCTCACAGCTTTTCGAGTTCATTGAATCTTGTCCGCAGTTTCCGATTTCTTTTCACCTCACCCAGCATCCGACTGACTGATCCCGGATGCCCCATCCCCAGCCGTTGGCCCAACCATTGCCGGCTCACGGTCGTTTTGCCGGCCAATAAACCCGCCAGCAGCGCTTTGCGTTCCTCCCCCTTGCGCAATGCCTCCAGTTCCCCGCGGCCTGTGGGCAAGCCCAACTCCGGCGCGTAACGCGAAATCAAGTCCTCGGCATCTCTCTCGCCATGATCCCGCCAAGCCTCGGCCGTGCCCTTGCGCGGTCTTTTCCTTTTGCCTCCTTTCAGTTTCCCCATCAGATCCAGCAACTGATCCTTGAAGGTGTCTTCCCCCAGACACCACCCGCGCTTCATCGCGGCCTGGGCCTTCTCGCCGATTTTCCCTCCTTCTTCCGCCCTCGCCTCAAGCCATGCCACATAAGCGCGCCTACCTCTGCCGTCTTGGGACAGTTCGAAGGATTGCAAAACGCGGTCCATCTCCAGCCATTCCGGCCCCGTGCCCCGCCCATAAGCCGACAGACTGCTCCAACGGTAGTCCGCCAGTTTGCCGAGCCGTCCACCGGCCAGTCCCGCGCGGGCGGGATTCAGATGGATGTAATCCGCCACGATGCGGAAATAATAGCGATCCGTGTCGCTTCCGCTCACCGGAACCGCCTTGTAGCGGCCTTGGAACACATGCCCCTTGCGGCCGCGCGCGCGGTTCCAACCTTGGCTGAAAACGCCGAGTAACCATTTCATGCCCGCCACCAGATTCGCTTGGGGAGTTTCCAAGAGCAGGTGAAAGTGGTTGCCCATCAACACCCAGGCATGCACCCGCCACCCGCAACTGCCGCAGGCCTCTCCCAAACGCTTGAGGAACACCTCGCAATCATCCTTGTTCTCGAAAACCGTCTTGCCCCCGTCTCCGCGTGCCATCACATGATAAATCGCCCCTGGATATTGGAAACGCGGTGCTCTCGCCATGCCTCAATCCTGTTCTCCGTGACATCACCCGTCAATCGCTTTGTGAGACTGCGGGGACTGACCCTAATGACACAAGAACCCGCGGCTCCGACGAGCTTCCTACGGGCCCATTCTCGCCTCGGAACCTTGTGGGCAACTTTCCTCCAAGGGCGGAACCACACCAAACCAACACCCAAAAAACCGCCATCCCGTGCCTCACGCGCCATAGCTAAGATCCGCCCGCACCTGGCTCCGCTCAGGGGACCACCTCAGGTTGGCAGGTACTTCAATTCAACGCCAGCCCGCTCCCGCCAAAAAAATCGCGCCTTGCCGCGGAATGGCTGTGGGCTCCTGTCATCGGGATTCTTTTCACGCCGCTTTCAAGGCCGTGCCACGAGGCGGGCGGGGCGCAGGGTGACGGGGCCGAGCAGGCCCGAGGGCAGCAGCGGGTCATTGGCGTTCCAATGTTTCCAAGTCGTGAAGGTGATTCGGGATGCTTGCGGACGCGGTTTGCCGTGGGTCAGCCACTCGGGCCAGCGAGTGAGATGCTGTTCCGTCCACTCAAAGTCGGCCGGCTGTTGCTCATCGCCGATGAGACGGTTGATCCAGAGGTTGGTGACATCGACCTCCAGGGTGTTGGACCCGGCGCGCAGGGCGCTGCCGACCTCGACCCTGAACGGGCGGTGCCAGTGCACGCCGAGGTTCCTGCCGTTGAGGCGGATCTCCGCCATCACCGCCACCTCGCCCAGGTCAAGCCAGACCTCCTCAACGTCCTTGAGAAACCCTTCAGGCAGGTCGAAGCGCGTCGATGTGGTGGCGGTGCCGGAAAAATAGCGGATGCCGGGGTCCGGGTGATCGCTCCAGGAGATGAGTTTTTCCAAAGTTGCCTCGGCAGGCGCGCCGCGATCCGGCGGGAAGCGGACCGTCCAGGGTCCGGCCAGAGTCATCGGCTTCAACCGTTCCACCCGCACAGAAGGCTCCACCTTGGGGCCTGCCGGGTTGCGGAAGACGACGAATACCGATTTTTCCGGTGCCAGGTCCAACGGCACATTCACCTGTCCGCCAGCATCCGTCCAACCTGTGGCCGGGCGGATGGTCCCCTGCTCGGCGTCCCAGAATTCCGGCTGCCTGCCGGCGGCGCGGAACGAGACCGTGGCACTCACAGCGGTGTCCGACTGGTTGGAAACCAGAAAGACATCCGCGTCTTCCGTGCGGCGTTGGATCCACGCAATCGTGCCTGCATCGGCGGTCAATTGCACGGCCGGCTTGATGTCGATCCCGGCCAGCACCTCGGCGGGCGACATGCCATGGAAGACCTCTCCTTTGCCGAAGCGATTGGATTTCACTGCCTTGCCATCGCACTGGCCCCAGACTTCCTCGCCGATGGCGCGCACCTCCTCCTCGGAAGCCGGAAAATCCGCCAGACTCGGCGTGTGCAGCGGTTTCGGGCCGACGACCCTGGCGCCGTCGCGCACCAGATCGCGCAGTTTTCGGGCGAAGGCCGGGGTGTGGAACGGATGATCGGGCAGCACCAGCAGCCGGTAGCGTTTGCCGGAGGGCAGCACCACATCGCCGTCACTCACCGTCAGCCCGGCCAGGATGTCGGTGCCGCAGGAATCGTAGTCGTAGCCGGCACGCTTCAGGTCGTCGAGGCGGACGGCGCCATTGGGCGCGGCATTGCCGGCGAAGCACAGGACGTCGGCGACGGGCTCGCCGCTCTGCAACAGGAACTGCGAGCGGGCGATGTATTTCAGCCACGCCTGGCCGGGTTTCCACCAGGTCGAGTTGCGGCTGAAATGACAGCCGTATTGGCCCATGGTCATGCCGGGCACGAGGTCCATCCACGGCTGGTGGGCGTAGCTGTGGAGCACGAAGCGGTTGATGCCCTCGGTCCAGGCGCGGTCGCCGACGCGCTTGAGCGAGCCCGGGTGGTCGAGCCAGCGGCCGAGCGGCGGGCCGGCGGTGAAGGCCTCGGCGGCGGCAATCGGCCGGCCGTGGATGTGGGCGAGCGAGGCGGAGAGCCGCATGGAAAACGAATAACTGCCGTCGGCCCAGAATTCGGCCATCGGAATATCGGCCTTGGCGGCCACCTGCAGTCCCTCGAAGCAGGAAGTGTAGGGCTCGGTCGTGAACTCGAGGCCATGTTGATGGCAGAGGTCGGCCATGTAGCCGTAGTAGTTGTCGGCGAAGAGGTCGGAAATCGTGCGGCGGATGTCCCACAGGAAGCGCTCGGTCGTGGGACCGTCGCCGATCACGCGTCCGGTAAGTGCGAGCAGATAGGGCGTCGGGTCGTAGCCGCGGCGTTCCTCGAACTCCTCGCGCAGCCGGGGCGACCAGTGGTGAAGGCCCGCCTCGTAGCTGTCGATTTCGACCGTCTTGAACGACTTGCCGACAAAGGGCGCGAGGTGATCGAGCACCGGCTGGATGCCGTGCCGCCAGTGGACATCCATGCCCTCGCGCCGCAGTTTGTCGATCTCCAGCCCGGTGGCGGACGCCGGCGCGGGCGCGTTGGTTGCGCCGGTGGGGGTGTGGCCGAGACGCACGATCTTCCAGCGGCCGGGCGGGGCATCCCAGACGAGCGTGCCATCCTCGCGCAGCCTTTCACTCATGCAAACCATCGCGTCCAAGGGGATCGCCGCATCCTTGGGCAGTGGTTGGAGGTCGGGCTGGCGGCCGCCGGGGCCACCGCGTTGGCCGGCCTTGGATTCCCACTTGGGCAGGCGGAGCGGACCATCCGCTGCGGCAGGGATGGCATACACAGCGATGTCGCGGAAGAAACCGAGTGTCACCTCCGGTTGCGGCAGCTTCTCCTCGATGCGCTTGCCGCCCTCGACGATGATTTCGGACGAAACCAGTTTCTGCATCGCCAGCTCGGGCGTGATCCACGGGCCGCCGGTGGTCGCCCAGCCGGCGCAGTTGTGCATCCCGAGTTCCAGGCCCAAGCGGCCGGCCTCGCTGGCGGCATGCTTCATCAGGTCGAGCCACCGGGGGCCGAGGTAGTCCGCCGGGCCGGCCGGCGTGTCGCATTTGTGCATGGGACCGGCGAGGGAGAAGATCAGGGCCCCGCCGATGCCGCCCTCGGCCATGGCCTCGAGATCGGCGGTGATCCCCTCGCGCGTGACGTTGCCGTTCATCCAGATCCAATAGGCATGCGGCCGTGCCGCGGCAGGCGGCTGGCGGAAGCCGGCTTCAAGCGACGCGCCGGCTCCGGCGGACGGTTGCGAAGCCGCCGGGGCGTGCGGAGAAAACAGGACGAGGAATAATAGTGCGAGACGCTTCATGGCAATCGGGGTGAGAGGCCTTCACCGGGAAGGCACGTGGATGCCGGATACGCAGTTGGAGGTGCTTTTTTATCACCCCTTCACGGGCTCTGGGAAGGAATCATCTCGGGGAAACCTGCTCAAAATAAGACAGGCCGTGAAGTAGAATCCGATTGCCGGAGAGGCGGGGTGCCCGCACATGGATGCCATCCGGAATCCATGTGGCCGCAATGTTATTGGCAGCCCCCCCTGATCCGCACCCTCCGGTCCGGCCCATCGGCTCTTTCAAGTGCCTTCCCGGTGAAGGCAAAGTCCCAGCAACCACTCGAAATCCAATGAAACACAAACTGCACGCCATCCTGTGCGCCTCGGTCGCCCTGTGCTCCGTCGCCGGCGCGGCCGTTGATGTTCCGGCACGTTGGAAAAAGGATCAGGCGTGGGCGTGGCCCTGGTAATGTGGATGGGGATTTCCTCCAAAATGTTTGGTGGAAATCGCGTCAAAGAAGTCGAAGAATTCCGCTTCGTTCCCTACTTTTTCGATGGTGATGTCTCTTAGAACTTTGCTGCCGAGTTTCTTGCCTTTCAGAAGTCTTGTGGCTTCTTTAAGTGTTGCACTTTTGCCAGCATTATTTGGTCCGACAAGAACGACAATGTCATCCTTTCCTATTGATATAGCTTCGCCATCGCTAAATCTGAGTTCGCTGATCCATATCCTTGGTGTTGGTTTCATCCAGATGTTGATGGGGGGATTCAACCGTAAGGCGGAAATGTTTGCTGAATACGGAGAGCCGAGAGGTTTGGAAAGTGCGAATTACTGACAGGCCTCGCACGTCCCGCCGTTGAGCATCGCGTCGATGCTGCAGGCGTTTTTTTCCTCGGCGGTGTATTGTTTGGCTCCGGCGGCGGTGGCAGCGGTGGCGGTGGCCATGACGCCGCGTTGTTCCTTTTTGACGTCGATGGTGGATTTTTCGACGTTGCTCGCTTGGAGGGTGCGGAGGTAGTAGGTGGTCTTGAGGCCTTTGTCCCAGGCGCGGCGATACATGTGACTGAGGGTCTTCATGTCGGGGGTGGCGAGGAAGAGGTTGACGCTCTGGGACTGGTCGATCCACTTCTGGCGGCGGGCGGCGGCGTCGACGATGTATTCGTGGCCGATGCCGAAGACGGTCTTGTGCTTGGCCTTGAGGGATTCCGGGATGTCGTCGATAGCGTCGAGCTCGCCGTCGAAGTATTTCAACTGGTCGAGCATTTCCTGATTCCAGAGCTTGAGCTTCTTGAGGTCGCGGACGAGCTCGGCGTTGAGGATGATGAACTCGCCGCCGAGGTTGGATTTGACGTAGAGGTTCTTGTAGTTCGGCTCGATGCAGGGGGTGGTGCCCATGATGTTGCTGATGGTGGCGGTGGGGGCGATGGCGAGCACGTTGGAATTGCGCATGCCGTGCTTGGCGATTTTCTCGCGGACGACGGACCAGTCCATCTTGCCGCCGCGCGGGACGTCGATCTTGCGGCCGCGTTCGGTTTCAAGGAGGTCGACTGTGTCCTGCGGGAGCAGGCCGCGATCCCACTTGGAGCCTTTGTAGGTCGAGTAGGGGCCGACTTCGGCGGCGAGATCGCTGGAGGCGCTGTAGGCGTAGTAGGCGATGGCTTCCATGAACTCGTCGTTGAACTCGACGGCGGCGTCGGAGGCGAAGGCGAGGTTGCGCTTGTAGAGGGCGTTCTGGACGCCCATGACGCCGAGGCCGATGGGGCGGTGGCGGGTGTTGGCGCGCTTGGCGGCCTCGGTCGGGTAGAAGTTGATGTCGATGACGTTGTCCAGCGCGCGGATGGCGACGGTGATGGTTTCCTTGAGCATCTCGTGGTCGAGCGCACCGTCGGGAGTGATGTGGGTGTCGAGCACGACGGAGCCGAGGTTGCAGACGGCGGTTTCCTCATCGGAGGTGTTGAGAGTGATCTCGGTGCAGAGGTTGCTGGAGTGGATGACGCCGACGTGGTCCTGCGGGGAGCGCACGTTGCAGGGGTCCTTGAAGGTGATCCATGGGTGGCCGGTCTCGAAGACCATCTTGAGCATGGATTTCCAGAGCTCGAGGGCGGGCATCTGGCGAGACCAGATCTTGCCGTCGGCGGCCATTTGCTCGTATTCGGTGTAGCGTTGTTCGAAGGCGGAGCCGTAGAGGTCGTGGAGGTCGGGGACTTCGTTGGAGCGGAAGAGGGTCCAGGTGCCGCGTTCCTCCATGCGTTTCATGAAGAGATCGGGAACCCAGTTGGCAGTGTTCATGTCGTGGCAACGGCGGCGTTCGTCACCGGTGTTCTTGCGGAGGTCGAGGAAGTCCTCGATGTCGTTGTGCCAAGTCTCAAGGTAGGCGCAGCCGGAGCCGCGGCGCTTGCCGCCCTGGTTGACGGCGACGAGCTGGTCGTTGTGGAGCTTGAGGAAGGGGATGATGCCCTGGGACTCGCCATTGGTGCCCTGAATGTAGCCTCCGGTGCCGCGCACGGCGGTCCATGAGCCACCGAGGCCGCCGGCCCACTTGCTGAGGAAGGCGTTTTCGGCGATGCCGCGATACATGATCGACTCGATGGAGTCGTCCACCTTGTAGAGGTAGCAGGAGGAGAGCTGGCTGTGGAGGGTGCCGGAATTGAAGAGGGTGGGGGTGGAGGAGCAGAAGCGGCGGCCCTTGTAGAGGTTGTAAAGGCGGATGGCCCAGTCCTCGCGGTGGGTTTCCTCGCGCTTGAAGAGGCCCATGGCGACGCGCATCCAGAAGAACTGCGGGGTCTCGATGCGGCGCGGCTTGTCGCCTGTCTTGTCGACGACGAGGTAGCGGTCATACATCGTCTGAATGCCTAGGTAGTCGAAGTCGAGGTCGGCGGTGGGGTCGAAGGCGTCGGCGATTTTGTCGAGGTTGTAGAGGTCGAGCAGCTCGGGGCTGAGGCGCTTGATGGCGACGCCGTGCTTGAGGTAAGACTTGAAGGCCAGCTTGTGGGCTTGCTTGAGCTTGTCGATGCCGTCGCGGGTGATCGACCAGTCGAGCACTTCCTCGTAGATGTAAGAGAGCAGAATGCGGCCGGCGAATTTCGCGAAGTCGGCGTCCTTTTCGATGAGCGACTTGGCGTTGAGGATGATGGTGTTCTTGAGATCGTTGGCGGAAATTTCATTGCCAACCGAGCGGCGGAGTTCACGCTCGATCTCGGGTTCCGGCATGGCGATGTCGAGGCCGATGGAGGCGTAGGCGATGCGCTTGCGGAGATCGGTGCCGTCCCAGAAGGAGGAGATGCCATCATCACCGGTGACGGTGACCATCAGTTCCTGATTGGGATCTTCGGCACTGGCTTCCTCTTCCTCGCGCATCCGCGAGCGCTGGGCACGGTAAAGGATGTAGTGTTCGGCGGCCTTGAAGTGGCCCTGGCGCATGAGTTCTTCCTGAACGATGTCCTGGACGTCCTCGATGTGGACGAAGGATTGGTCGCCACGGCGGATGCGGTCGGTGACGCCCTTGGCGATGTCGATGGCGGGCTCGGGGTTTTCCTTGATGGTGAGGAAGGCTTTGCGAACGGCGATCTCGATCTTGGTCTCGGACCATGGGACCACGTTGCCGTTGCGGCGGATCAGGCGGACAGGCAGCGAGTTCGGGCCGGTATAGACATCGACGGTGCCGGTCTTCTCCATGGACCGGCGGAAGGCGAGGGACTTGGCGACATCGTAGGCCTCGTTTTCGAGCAGCGCCTTTTCGATGAGTAGGTAGAGGTCGGCCTCGGAAAGGCGGAGGCGGCCGCCTTCGTCCAAGGACTTGGTGAGCGAGCTGGCGACGGCATGGGCGACGTCCGAGACGAACTGGCGGTTTTCCTCGGTGAAGATGGTGGTTTCCTCCGCGCTGCGGGAAATCATCAGGTCGGTGAGCGAGTTGCCGATGGCATCCGCGACGTCCTCGAGCGAGAACTGCGTGTCCTGGTTGCCGCGGGTGACGATGATGTCGGAGATCGGGGTCCGCTTGTTAGAGGGGAGCACCTCGCGCCAAGCGAAGCCGCGTTCACCGGGTTCGAGGGCGAAGCGGTCGGTGATGACTTGCTTGAGGATCTGGTCTTCGGCGGGGTCGATGGAGTGGTACATGGGGTGCGCGGGCGGGGGTTTGTGAACGGAGAGAAGAGGAAGATGCTTGTAGCGGCGGTCTGTGACCGTCGAGGCGGTTGGATCGTGAGTGGGGGCTTTGCACCTATCTTTGGCATCGTCGCTCACAGAGCGACGCTAGATTCGGTGCTTTGGCGGTTAGAGGTCGTCATCGCTGACGGTGCTGAGCGAGGAGGCTTTCTGGTATTCGGTGACGCGGCCTTCGAAGAAGTTGGTTTCCTTTTTGATGTCGATCATTTCAGCGAGCCAGGGGAAGGGGTTGCTGGTGCCGGTATTGAGCGGGGCGAGGCCGCAGGAGGTGAGGCGGCGGTCGGCGATGTAGTCGATGTAGGTTTCGAAGTCGGTGGAGTTGAGGCCGACGCCGGCGACGGGCAGGCAGTCGCGGATAAATTGTTTTTCGAGGTCGATGCCCTCCTTCATCGTGTTGCGGAGGTCCTGCTTGAAGTCCTCGGTCCAGATGTCCGGGTTCTCATCGATGAGGTCCATCAGGAGGTTGCGGAAGACCTCGATGTGGTTGGACTCATCGCGCAGGGTGTAGCGGAACATGGTGCCGATGCCGGGGAACTTGTTCTGGCGGTAGAGGCTGAGGATCATGCCGAAGAGGCCGTAGAACTGGGTGCCTTCCATGACCTGGCCGAACATGAAGATGTTTTTGGCGAGAGCCTGTTTGTTGGCGGTGACGGTGAGGTCCAGATCGCGGCGGAGGGCCTGGCTGTTGGAGGTGACGAAATGGTTTTTGGCCTTGATGGTGGGGATGTCCTCGAACATGGCCTCGCACTCGTGGGGATTGATGCCGAGGGAGGAAATCATGTAAACGAGGCTGTCCGCGTGGATGTTTTCCTCATGGGCGTGGCGTCCGAGCACGAGCTTGAGCTCGGGGGCGGTGACGACCTCGCGGACGACGTGGAGGATGTTGTCACCGACGATGCCTTCGGCTGCGGAGAAGTAGCCGATGCCCATCTTGATGATCCAGCGTTCGACATCCGAGATTTCATTGGAGCGCCACTGCTCGACATCCTTCTGCATGGTGATGTCCTCCGGTTCCCAGTGGTTGTTCTTCATTGTCTTGTAGAGATCATAGGCCCACTGGTATTTCAGGGGCAGGATGTTGAAGAACATGGTTTCGCGGCCGTTGATGACGCGCTTGGAGGCGAAGGCCTGTTCGGCCTTGTCTCGGTCGAGAATGAAAGTGCGGTCTCCGAGGGTGACGGTGGTGGTGGCGGACATGGTTTGGAACGAATTCTGAGGGGGTGAAACGAGAGGGCGCGCGACAAGCGCAGCGTCGCGGACACTGCCGGAGAGCGGGGCCGGAAGTCAATTTGATTTTGCTCATGTGGTATCAACAAATTATTCACAATACAACATATGGTGGTTCAGAAAATGTGTTTACGATGTAAACAGTGCGCTGGGGCTAGGGCTGTGAGTGAAAGGGCAAGGGGGCGTGCCCAAGTTCTAGGGTCGAAGAAAAAGCTATGCTGTTAGATGGACGGGAGGGGAGGGTGGGAATTTGAAAAAAACCTAAGGATGCCCTAATTGTGAGGCGTGGCTGAGGAGTTTGGCGTGTAAGGTCCTTGGGATGAGCCGGGAAAGTTTTTATAAAGGCTGGGAGGAATGGCGGATGGGCCGGATTCGTGAGAGGCAGTTCCCATCAAAGAGGGTGAAAAGGGCCGCAAAAAAACGCCCGGTCCGGCTAGCGGAGCGGGCGTTTCGAGTAGAGGTTGTGTTCGGAGGCTTCAGAAATCCCACTTGTGCTTGTCCAGATCGCAGACGCAGGCGGCGAGCAGCAGGATGCAGGCGGCGAGATCCTGCTTGTTGCAGGACTCGATGGTCTGGTGGATGTGGCGGGTGGGGATGGAGACGGCGCCAGCGATCGATCCGCCGCCGACCATGCGCTGGAGGCTGGCGGTGTCCGTGCCGCCGCCGCTGAGGATTTCCGGCTGCCACTTGATTTTGTGCTTTTTGGCGGTGGCCTTCATGTAGGCGATCATGCGGTAATCGCAGATGACGGAGGAGTCCATCAGTTTGATGGCGGCGCCTTCACCGAGGGCGGTGCAACGTTCCTGCGGGGTGGACCCGGGGACGTCATAGGCGATGGTGGTGTCCAGGCCGAAGCTGAAGTCCGGCTGGATTTGGAGGGCGGAGGTCTGGGCTCCACGGAGGCCGACCTCTTCCTGAACGGTGAAGACCGCGTGGAAATCGTAGGCGGGTTTGGTTTTGCGTTTTTTGAGGGTGCGGAGGGTTTCGATGAGGAGAAACACCGAGGCGCGGTTGTCGAGGGATTTCACGTTGACGCAGTCACCGAGTTCCATGAGCGGCGAATGGCGGGTGACGAAATCGCCGACGGAAACGAGTTTCGCGACGTCCTTTTTGGTCATGCCCGTATCGATGAAATAGTCCTTGATCTGGGTGACCTTGTTTCTCTCGTCGGGCGACATGAGGTGAACGGGCTTGGAACCCATGACGCCGAAGACATCCTTGCGCCCATGGATGAGGACTCGTTGCGAGGTAAGGGTTTTGGGATCGAATCCGCCGACGGGATTGAAGCGAACGAAGCCCTTGTCATCGATGTGGGTGACGATGAAGCCGATCTCGTCCATGTGGGCGGCGGCCATGGTTTTCTTGGCGGAGGAGCGGCCTTTTTTCAGGGCGATCACGTTGCCCATGTTGTCGGTGCGGATTTCATCGGCGAGGCCTTGGAGTTCGGTCAGGACGAGTTCGCGGATCTTTTTTTCGTATCCCGGCGCGCCGGGGGCTTCACAAATGCGGGCCAGTAGTTGGACGTCGATAGGCATGACGCCGGGAAGGTAACGTCCGCTGGGCGGCTGACGAGCGGGAAATGAAGGCGGGGGGCGGGTGGAGTGCGAATTGTGGCTTGGCGTGGGCGAGGACCGAGCTAGATTCCGCGCATGAAGGGTCGTTTGATGATTGATTTGGCGGGGCTCCCCGAGGAAGGGCAGCGGTTTTCCGGGGAGCTTCCGAAAGAAATTTTCGACCTGCCGGAGGGGGACGCGCAGGCGGTGGGGCCGCTGGAGTATGAGCTTTGGGCACAGCGGTTCGGCTCCGAGTTGCTGCTGACGGGATCATTGTCCGCGCCCTTTGAGTTCATTTGTGTGCGGACGCTGCATCCGTTTGTGCAAACGATCCGTTTGGAGGGGGCTGCGGTGTCGATCGAAATTGGCAACGAGGGGGAAATCGATGCCACGGAAGCCTTGCGGGAGGAGATTCTGATCAGTTTTCCGGTGGATCCGCGGTGTGAGGAAGGGGATGAGCCGCAAAAGTGCGAAATCGATCCCCGATATTTATCAGTGGACAAACCGGCAGGGGATGAGCTACCCACTCCGCCCCGCGCCGAGGGCGATGACCGCTGGTCCGCTCTCGACACTCTCAAGGACCTCAAGGACCCAACTTAACCGAATACAAGACCATGGCCGTTCCAAAGCGCCGCCAATCCAAAAGCCGTCAAAAAATGCGTCGTGGTGCAAGCCGCTGGCGCGCACCGATTTTCAAGAGCTGCCCTGAATGCGGAAGCAAAGTGCCATCGCACATTGCCTGCCCGTCCTGCGGCTACTATCGCGACCGTCAGGTGCTTGATGTCGAAGCTCTCTGAGGGCGTTCGCGTTATTTTTGATGAATCGCCGCCAGGGGTTTTCCTCGGGCGGTGATTTTTCGTATCTCCACTGACCCTTCCCGTACCCGTATTTCCCACCGACATGAAAGTCGCCCTTGACGCTATGGGCGGGGATCACGCCCCCGCCGTCAACATCGGAGGAGCCATCGATGCCCTGCGGTATTACCCGAAATTGCAACACCTGTTTCTGGTGGGCGATGAGGAGGTCCTGATGGCGGAGTGTGCGAAGCAGGGGCTGGATCTCAAGGATCCCCGGGTGAGCATCATGCATGCGCCGGAAGTCATCGGCATGGCCGAGCCGGGGGCGAAAACCGTGCGTCGCAAGAAGAATTCCTCCATCAGCATTGCGATGGACATGGTGAAGGACGGCCGGGCGGATGCGTTTGTTTCCGCCGGAAACACAGGTGCCGCCGTGGCGGCCGCCACCTTGAAACTGCGCACACTGCCAGGCGTGGACCGTGCCGGTATCGCCTCCGCGCTGCCAAACGAATACGGCCTGTGCCACATTCTTGACGCCGGCGCGAATCCCGACGCGAAGCCCGAGCATCTTGTCGCCTACGCAGTGATGGGCACGGCGTTCACCCGCAACGTGCTCGGAGTGAAGCATCCAAAGGTGGGCCTGATGTCCAACGGCGAGGAGGAGGAGAAGGGCACGGCGTTCACCAAAGAAACGTTCAAGCGCCTGAAAGCAGCGCCCGGCATTCATTTCGTCGGCAATGTGGAAGGCGGCGATCTTTTTGAGACCGAGCTCGATGTGGTGTTGTGCGACGGATTTGTCGGCAACGTCATGCTCAAGACCGTGGAGGCCACCGCGAAGGCGGTATCCAAGTGGTTGAAAACCGAAATCAAGGGCAACCCGCTGCGCCTCGCCGGTGCCGTGCTCGCCAACGGCGCGTTCAAGGCGCTCAAGGAAAAAAGCAGCTATGAAACCTACGGTGGCAGCCCGTTGCTCGGCGTGAACGGGGTGGTCATCATCGCGCATGGCTCGTCCTCCGCGCTGGCTGTGCGCAACGCCGTGCGGGTGGCGGTGGAAACCGTGGAAAACCGGGTGAATTTCCGCATCGAGGAAGCGCTTGCGACGATCGCTGAGACGACCGCGATCCTTGAGTGATCCGCGGGGTGCATGATTCGGTCACCGGAGCGTCGGGACGGCGCTCCGATCGATGTGCGCTCCGGCAAACTTCGCGCTTGTGACGGCGTGAAGGTGGTTTCACTCTCCCGCCGCATGAGTGAAACGAAATCCGTCATCGACGTGTGCATTGCAGGCACCGGAAGCTATGTTCCGGAGAGAATCCTCACCAACGAGGAACTTGCCGCCAAGGTGGAAACCAGCGACGAGTGGATCGTCACCCGGACGGGGATCAAGGAGCGGCGGATCGCGGCGGAAGGGGAATTCACCTCCCACATGGCCTCCAAAGCCGCGCAAAACGCGATCGAACAGGCGGGACTCGCCGCCGAGGACATCGAGTTGATCATTGTAGCGACCATCACGCCGGACACACCCACCCCGGCGACCGCCTGCCACGTGCAGCAGCAGATCGGCGCAACCAAGGCCGTGGCGTTCGATATCTCCGCCGCGTGTTCCGGGTTCCTTTACGCGATGAAAATTTCCAAGCGCCTTATTTCGGACGGAGCCTTCAGCAACGCCTTGATTATCGGTGCGGAGAAACTTTCGGCCGTGACCAACTGGAGCGATCGCTCGACCTGCGTGCTTTTCGGCGATGGTGCCGGAGCGGCGGTTCTGCGCCGTGCGGAGGCTGGAGAAGGAGCCATCGTTGCCACCGAGATTGGGACCGATGGCAAGCTGACCCATTTGTTGGAAATCCCGGGTGGCGGCACGGCATGCCCGATCAACAGCGCCAACGTGAACGACAATCTCCAGACGCTCAGCATGCTGGGCAAAGAGGTCTTCAAACATGCGGTCAACCGGATGAAGGAAGCGGCGGAAAACGTCATCGAACGCGCCGGTTGGCAGCCGGAGGATATTGCCTGCGTCATTCCGCATCAGGCGAATCTTCGCATCATCGATGCCATCGCCGACCGCCTTGCGGTTCCTAACGAACGGGTCTTCGTGAATCTCCACAAATACGGCAATACCTCGGCTGCGGCCGTGGCCATCGCGCTTGATGAAGCCAACCGCACGGGAGCCTTCAAACGCGGAGATCACATTGTGCTCGTCGTGTTCGGCGCCGGCCTGACATGGGCCGCCGCCGCGGTGCGCTGGTGAGCCCTGGCGATCACATTTTGGCAAACACCAGTCCGGTGCGCGAGGGACTGTAGATTTTCATGATGCCCTCGGCGTCCACCGGATGGTGGGACGCCGGATCGGGGCGGCCGTGGCCGCCGTATTCCAAGGCATCGGTGTCGAGCACGAGTTGGCGGGTTTCCATGCCGGGCGCTTTGATCGGATAGCCGGAGAGCGAGCTGCCGACGGAGAAATTGAAGACGAAGATGAAGTTCCCGCGCTCGGCGACGAGGATCTTCGGTCCGTGATCGATGTGGAGGACCTGTGCGGGCGGCGTGGCCAACAGATTGGTCCGGCGTGTGAAGTCCATCAGTTCGCGGTCGAAATCCGCGAGCCATTGGTATTTCAGGTCAGGATTTTCCACCAGTGACCACTGGCGGCGGCAATAATGGAACGACCAGCCGTTGCCCTCGCGCGGGAAATCGAGCCACTCGGGGTGGCCGAATTCGTTGCCCATGAAATTGAGCCAGCCCTCGCCGCCGAGCACTAGCGTGGCGAGGCGGATGAGTTTGTGCAGGGCGATGCCGCGCTCGATCACCGGATGCGGATCGTCCTTGGCCATGTGCCAGTACATTTCCTGATCCATCAGCCAGAACGCGAGCGTCTTGTCGCCGACGAGCGCCTGGTCGTGGCTCTCGGCATAGGCGATGGTGGCCTCGCCGTGGCGGCGGTTGGCGAGCACGCCCCAGAGTTCGTCGAGGTTCCAGTCCTCGTCGCGGCTGTGTTTGAGCAGCTTGATCCAGTAGTCCGGGATTCCCATGGCGAGGCGGTGGGTGAACCCGACGCCGCCTTCCTCGAGCGGCCGGCAGAGTCCGGGCATGCCGGACATGTCTTCGGCGATGACGATGGCTCCGGGTTTCAAATACTGGATGAGTTTGGCGGCAAGCTGCAGATACAGGATGGCGTCTTCGTCGGCGTCGCTGCCGAAGTAATCGTCATAACTACCGAACGACTTGTTGCCACGCGAGTGATAGAGCATCGAGGTGACGCCGTCGAAACGGAAGCCGTCGAAGCGGAACTCCTCGAGCCAGTAGCGGACGTTGGAGAGCAGGAACTGGCGGACCTCCACGCGGCCGTAGTCGAAGCACTTTGAATCCCACGCCGGGTGCTCGCCGCGCTCGCCGCCGTGAAAATACTGGTGGCTGGAACCGTCGAAATCATTGAGCCCTTCGGCGAGGTTTTTTACGGCATGCGAATGCACGATGTCGAGCAGCACCGCGAGGCCGAGGCCGTGGGCGGTATCGATGAGGAATTTCAAATCCTCCGGCGTGCCGAAGCGCGAGCAAGGGGCGAAGAACGAGCTGACGTGATAGCCGAACGAGCCGTAATACGGATGCTCCTGCACGGCCATGAGCTGGACCGTGTTGTAGCCGGCCTTGGCGATGCGCGGCAGCACGTCGGCTGCGAATTCGCGGTAGGTGTGCACCCGGGGCTCCTCGCCGCCCATGCCGACGTGGCTTTCATAGATCAAGGGCGCGCCGATGGATGCCGGATCGAAGGTGTGCTGCCATACATAGGGCTCCGGCGGATTCCAGATCTGGCCGCAGTAATCATGGGTCGTCGGGTCCTGCACGGCGCGGCGGATGCAGGCCGGAATGCGGTCGCGCCGCGAGCCGTCGGCACCCACGATGTGGAGTTTCACCTGCTGGCCGTGCTGGAAGGCATCCGCAGGCAGTTCGAGTTCCCAGATGCCGCCGGGGAGTGACTTCAAGCAATGGGTTTCGCGCTGCCATTCGTTGAAGTCACCGATCAGAGAGATGGAGCGCGCCTCGGGGGCCCATTCGCGGACGGTCCACTGACGGGTGGCGGCGCGGAAATGGATGCCGACATGCTTGTGGCCGGTGGCGTGGGCGGCGAGCGTCCGTGAGTGGTGCTCGATGGCCGCAAGTTCCCGGGAGAAGCGCTGCATCCGGCGCTCGATGGCGTTTTGGTGCGGTTCCAGCCAAGGGTCGTCGACCACGAGTTTCGGTTTCTCAGTCATTGCGGGCGAGATTGGCGGTGCTCCCCGGACACGCAAAGACAAATCAGACCGGGAGAATCACTTGTTGGTTCCATCCTCCGGGTCGGCTGCGGGAGCCGGTGGGCGGAGCCGGTCGACCGTGCTGCGCAGAACCTTGAGATCCGCTTCCATGCGTTCAAGCAAGGCGGCGATTTCCGGTTCCGGGTGATGCGGTTCCGGAAGGACGGAAAGCTCCTGCATGGTCGAAACGATGATGCCGATGAACAGATTGAGAATCGTGAAGGTGGCGATGATGATGAAGGGCACGAAAAACGCCCACGCCCATGGGTGGCTCTCCATGACTGGGCGGACAATGCCCATCGACCAGCTCTCGAGCGTCATCACCTGGAACAGCGTGTAGAGGCTCCTGCCAAGACTGCCGAACCAGTCCGGATAATCCCCGCCAAACAAGCGGGTGGCCAGCACGCCCGCCGTGTAGAAAAAGATCGCCATCACCGCCACCACGCCGGCGAGTCCGGGAATCGAGTGGAGAAACGCCGCCACCACCTTGCGCAACGCGGGAATCACGGTCAGTAGACGCAAGACCCGCAGCACCCGCAGCGAGCGAAGCACAGCCCATGGCCCGGCACCGGGGACCAGCGCGACCGCTACCACCAGGATGTCGAACACGTTCCAGCCGCTTCGCCAGAAATAGCGCTGATAAGCCACCACTTTGAGCGCGATTTCAACGACGAACACCGCCAGACAAAGACGGTCGAGGGTGAGCAGCAAGGTTCCCCAGCGCTCCATGATCGGCGGCGAGGTTTCCAGCCCGAGGATCGCCGCATTGACGAGAATGAGCGCGACGATCCAGCCTTGAACCCGTGAGGACTCGACCCAACGCGCCAAAACCAGCCTCCAGCTTGCGATGCCTTCGCGGCGTGTGAGATCCATCAATTCCTGTTCGCCCATGGTGTTGAGATTTGCGGTTGGCAGGGATACTCGGCGTTGGCGCGACTGCAAGCCGGATTTGAAGCAACAGGCGGATTCGACTTCGTAACTTGGGGCTTGGAACGGCGGCGGGTTTCCCTAGCGTCACGCGCATGTTTGCCGCTGCCATCGAGACGCACTTCACGTTGTTGGACTGGGCAGTGGTGATCGGATACCTGCTGTTGACGACGTGGGTCGGCCACGCACTGAGTGGCAGGAACGTGACGATCCGGGATTTCTTCCTCGGCGGCAAGTCGCTTCCATGGTGGGCGGTGAGCGGCTCGATGGTGGCTACGGAAATCAGCGCGCTCACCTTTATCGGCGTGCCCGGCGGCGTCTATGCGCTCCAAGGGGACTGGACCTACCTGCAATGGGGGATCGGCTCGGTCATCGCCCGGGTGGCGGTGGGCTACTGGCTGGTGCCGTTGTATTTCAAAGAGGAAATCTACAGTCCGTATGACTACATGGGAACGCGGCTGGGTGAGGGCGTGCGGCGCCTGGTGACCGGGCTGTTCTCGCTCGGTGCGATCCTCGGCCAGAGCGTGCGGGTGCTTGTCACGGCGTTGATTTTACAAACCGTCACCGGGCTTTCCACGGAGGTGTGCATCATGGCGATCGGTGCCTTCGCTGTCGTGTGGACGTTGATGGGTGGTATGCGCACGGTGATCTGGACGGATGTGATCCAGTTCGGTGTTTTCATTCTCGGTGGCCTGCTGGCATTCGGGTGGTTGCTAGGCCACATCGGCTGGGACACGATTGTTGAAATCAACCGCCACGCGGGACCGGGCGGATCGATCGACAAGATGCGGGTGTTTGATTTCACGCTGCCGTGGGACAGTCCGCTGCTGCATTACACGTTTTGGGTGGGGGTGGTCGCGATGCCCTTCCAGAACTTCGCGGCGTTCGGGACGGACCAGCTCAACGCGCAGCGGATGTTCTGCTGCGGTTCGCAGAAGGACGCGCGCAAGGCGATGGTGTGGAGCAGTGTTTCCCTGATCACCACGCTGCTGATGCTGGCGGTGGGCGCCGGCTTGTTCGCATGGTATCAGGTCAAGGGCCTGTCGCCGGATGAGGTTGCGAAGTTCGCGGAAAATCCGAATTTCGTGTTTCCGGTGTGGATCACCACGGTGCTGCCAAGCGGACTCACCGGGTTGATTTTGGCGGGTGCCTTCGCGGCGGCGATCTCCAGTCTCGACTCGGTTCTGGCAGCGCTCTCACAGACCTCGCTTTCCGCATGGTATGGCCGGGAGAAACTCGAAAGGGAAGGGCAGGGACCGGCGATGGTCCGGCGCTCGCGGGTGGCGGTGGTGGTGTGGGCCGTGTTCTTGTCGGCATTCGCCATCCTGTTGGCCGGAGGCTACGCGCGCAGCGACAACAAGAACCTCATCGACCTCGCATTCGGCATGGTGGCCTATACCTACGGCCCCTTGTTAGGAGTGCTGCTGGCGGCCATCCTGCCAGGGAACCGCAGTCTGCACGGGCTTTATTTGGGAGTAATGGCGTCGGTTCTACTCGTTGCCTGGATCCGTCCGGAACTCGGGCAGTTGCTGGATGCCGTCGGGTTCCATGCCGTTGCGGATTCACTCCGGGGCAGCCGGCCGCAGCTTGCGTTTCCATGGTTCTATCCGGTCAACGCGGCGATCACGTTCCTCGGCTCCTGTCTGCCCCTTGGGCGTCCGTCCAAGCGGGCGTAGCCTGACCCGGTGTCTCACCCCGGATGCGGATGGATTTTCCCGCGCGATCCTGCCATCGGGACGGTGGCCGGGCACTCAAATCCGTGGATCTTTTTGGAAATTCGGCACATGCCCAACCCATGTGTTCGGTCGCTATTCCAGACCATTGGCGGGAGTTCAAACCTCGCGACAGGTTCGTTGCAATGCGACTGCCTCTTTTTCAATCGTATGCGTTGATCCGGTCTTCATGGGTGGCGCAAATGCTTCGCAAAAACGAAGCAAACCCAAGGTCAAGATTTTAAAAAAATTCATCGTGGAACGCTTGTGGAATAGGGCTCGGGACAAGGAGTTGTTAGAGAGATCGAAAAAGATTTTCCAAGGGTGTTGGAGCTTGATCAGAGTCTCTTTCACGGCGCCTTCCACCACTCGCGGGAGTGGGTTGAGCGGCGGTGAAAAATCCCCAAGCAGACTGACTAACAATGGAACCCGAGGACGTGGTAGCGTATGATGTGACGAAGGATGAGGAGGATTCCCTGCAGGTGGCCGGAGGTTGGCCGGGGGTGTGCGAAACGTTGCGGGATAGTGTCGGAGAGGATTCGTTTCAACGCTGGTTTCGTGCCGCCGATTGGGCCGGGCACGAGGAGGGGGTGGGGACGGTCACGGTTCCCGGTGAAATCCATCAGGTATGGATTGAGACGAACTACCTGCCCGAGTTGACCGTTGCGGTGAACCAGATGTTTGGAGACGTGCGGGAAGTGCGGGTGGCCGTCGGGAATTCGCTTGAGGCGACTCCGTGCCATTCCGGCCACTCAAAGCGAGGTGGGGTGCATTCGAAATATGGAAAGGCAGCGGCCCTTGAGGGCGAGGCGCTGGAGCGCCGGATCAAGAGTTCGGGGCTGAATCCGGCCAACACTTTCAGCAGTTTCGTGGTGGGCTCCAACAGCCAGTTCGCCCATGCCGCCTGCGAGGCGGTGGCGAAGAAAACGGGCATCGGCTACAATCCGCTCTTCATTCACGGCGGGCCCGGTCTCGGCAAGACCCACCTGATGCAGGCGATCGGCCAGGAAATCCTCAGCCTCCGTCCGGGGGCGCGGGTGGTTTACTTGACCTGCGAGAAATTCACCAACGAGTTCATCGACTCCGTGCGCCGCGGTGATCTGGAGAAATTCCGCCGCCGTTACCGGAGCTCCGACGTGCTGCTCATCGACGACGTCCAATTTCTCGCTGGCAAAGAGCGCTCTCAGGAGGAGTTCTTTCATACCTTCAACACGCTGCTGGACGGCAGGAACCAGGTGGTGCTCACCTGCGACCGCCCGGCTTGCGAGATCAAGAGCCTCGAACCACGCCTGATCTCCCGGTTCGAATGCGGCCTGACCGTGGAGATGCAGCCCCCACAAATGGAAACCCGTCTGGCGATCCTGCGCAAAAAATCGATCGACTGGAAGGTCAAGGTTGATGAGTCCATCCTCACCTTCCTCGCGGAAAAAATCCGCACCAACGTCCGGCGCCTGGAGGGAGCCCTGATGCGGGTGGCCACCTACGCCTCGCTCGCCGGCGAAAGTGTGACGGTCGACAAGGTTGAGCACTTGCTGCGCGACCTGATTCGCGAGGAAGCCAGCCGACAGGTGAGCATCGACGCCATCCAGAAGGCCGTCGCCGAGCACTTCGACGTCCGTCTGGCAGACATGACGAGCCGCCGCCGGCCCGCCAGCATCGCCTTTCCGCGGCAAATCGCCATGTTTCTGAGTCGCTCCCTGACCAAGGGGTCGCTGATGGAGATTGGCGAGGCGTTTGGTGGGCGGGATCACGGTACCGTGATTCACGCCTGCAAGAAGGTCGCCGAGCGTATTGACGATGAATCCGGTCTGAGAGAGACCCTGGCCCGGATCGAGTCGCAACTTCGCCGTTGATTCTGAGAGAGCTGTGGGATTCTTCACAGAAGTTCACAGAAGGCTTGCCAATGGGCGGTGAAAACGGAAACTGCTCCCCGTCAACCACACCGGTTATCATCCATGAAGTTCCGTATTTCCAAGGAAGCATTTCTCGACGGCCTGCAAAAAGTCCAGCACGTGGTCAGTTCACGTACGACCCTGCCGATTCTTTCCAACGTGTTGCTGGTCGCCAAAGACGGCCGTTTGCAGTTCACCACCACCGACCTTGACGTCGGGATCACGGGTTCGGTTGAAGCCCAGATTGAGAAGGAGGGAGCCACCACCCTGCCGGCCAAGCGCCTCGTGAGCATCGTCCGCGAGTTGCCCGCCAGCGAAGTGGAAGTCTCGGTGGATTCGAAAAACCATGCCTCTATCCGCAGTGGCCCGTCATTTTTCAAAATCATCGGCCTCGGCGAGGCGGAATTCCCGCCGCTGCCTGATTTCGCGAATGCCAAGGAGTTCAAGATTGCCCAGAACGTGCTGCGTGATGGATTGAAGAAAACCTCATACGCCATTTCCACCGATGAGACCCGCTACGTGCTCAATGGTATTTTCACCTCGTTCCGTGATGGCAAGATGACCTTGGTCGCCACTGATGGCCGCCGCCTCGCGATGGTCGATGCCGATCTCGAATTCCCGGCCTCCCACGAAACGGACGTGATCATTCCGTCCAAGGCCGTGCAGGAACTCCAGCGCCTTCTCGGTGAGGCCGGCGATGTGATCGTCAAACTCAGCGACAGCCAGATATCCTTCTCGATCGGAGACAGCCTGCTCTGCAGCAAACTCATCGAGGGCAACTATCCGAACTACCGCCAGGTCATTCCCGGCGACAGCAACGAGCGCGTCGTCATCGGCCGCGAGGCGCTGCTGGAAACCGTCCGTCGCGTTTCGCTGCTGTCCTCTGACAAGTCGAACTCGGTGAAGCTGGTTTTCAGCGAGAACCGCATCGAAATCACCGCCAACTCGCCGGATGTCGGTGAGGCGCAGGAATCGATGGACGTGATCTATCAAGGGCCGCCGATGCAGATCGCCTTCAACCCGGAATTCCTGCAGGCCCCGCTCCGTGCGCTCGATAGCGACGACGTTTATCTCGATCTCATCGATGAAATGAGCCCCGGCGTGCTGCGGATCGAAGGCACCTTCCTCTACGTGCTGATGCCGATGCGGGTGACGAATTAAGGGCGCGGAGCGCCTTGGCGTTGAACGTCTAACATGGAATGTCGAAGTTGACGTTTCAGGCGGCTTAGCGCCGTTCCAACCCTTCCTTGGGAGGCTGATTGGTTGATCGTCTCAAAAGCGGAGCCCCACGGCTCCGTGTCTTGGGGTTGGCCGTTCTCGAATGAGAATGACAGGCGGATCGGTTCACGCCCTTGCTCCAGTGATTCCGGTGCGATGGAGGAACCCAATCAAGGAGGGTCTGTGATCTGGTGGATCCAGCTTCGTGTGAGTGATTCCGTTTCTGCTCATGCTCCGCAATTTTTGCCTTTCAGTCGAAAGATTGAATACCTAGTCTGCGCGCACGGTTGTAACGCCTATCAACGGCGTTTTTCTTAACAAACAGATGAGTAGCGATATGCAAGAATACACTGATTACATCGACAACGTGAGCGGCAAAATCCTTCTTGGGTGCGACGGTTTTGTTGATGAGACCTTCGAAATTGTCGAAGTCAGGAAGAGTCCGACGGAATTTTCAGCCATCGAGAAATTGAAAAGTTTCGGAGAATTCCTGGTGAAGCGAGCTGATGGCGGAGTCGGTGTGGAAATTGTGCCGAAACGCCGTTGCGAAGGCGGCTTCGGAATCAATACGGGCCGGATCGCCGCGTGCTTGGGAATCAAACCTGTGCTTCCCGGTCTTTACGGCGGCAATGAAATTGACCCGGCGTTTGAGGAATTCAAGGACACCTGTGAGCTGCTCTCGCTTGGTGACCCGGCCCTCACGCTTGCCTTTGAATTCACGGATGGAAAGGTCTTGATGAGCAACCTCGAGGCGGTTTCCAGTCTGAGTTGGGAAGACATCGTCAAGCAGTTTGGAGCAGACAAGCTCAAGGAGATGTTTGCCGACGTGGATATCATGGGGCTGGGTTACTGGTCGCTCACTTCGAACTTCGACGGCATCCTCGAGGGCTTCATGGCACAATATGAGACCATGACGGCGCCGCGCCGGATGATCTTTGATTTCGCTGACATCAAGAAAAAATCCAGCGAGTCCTTCATGAAATCATTGGAGTTGATCAAGGGATACAACCGCAAGGTTCCAATGACATTGAGTTTGAATGAACATGAAGTGCTGGAGTTGTTTTCCAGGCTCGGGGTCGATTGTGCCGAAGAAACACCGGCAGGGATCACCTCGGCACTGGCCGTTGCCCGTGAAAAGGTCGGGCTCGATGAATTGATCGTCCATACCCCGGAATTCGCGGCTGGATCGAGCGCTGTGGATGGCGAAGCCTATGCCATCCAGGATCGCCAGACGAAGGTCGTTCGCCTGGCGGGTGCTGGTGACAGCTTCAACGGTGGCTACCTCTGCGCATCACTCGGGGATCTTCCCCTCAAGAGCCGCCTCGTCATGGCCAACGCAACCACCGCTTTCTTCGTCAACCATGGGACCGGGCCGAACAGGGAACAACTGATCGCGCAGATCGAAAAGGCATCCGACAGGTAATGGAGCCTCGGCATGATTCATCGGCGATCCAACGGAACGCAATATTCTGAATGGAGACACTATTCAAGTCACCCCTACTGAGCGCTCAATCGGCTGAAGGGTTCCAAACTCTCCATTTGGGAGCGCACAGCACTGGACTCACGGAAACCGGGCCGGGTTGGTCTGTCAGGTCGTATACCTTGCGCGGCGGTCTGCAGGAGGGGGTCGATGTTGTTGAAATTAATAACGGCAAGCTGTCCTTTTCTGTCCTGCCCACGCGGGGAATGGGCATCTGGAAAGGCGAGTGTGAAGGAATCTCCTTGGGCTGGAAGTCGCCAGTCAAGGCCCCGGTGAATCCTGCATTTGTCAGCCTTCATGATGGCCAGGGGCTCGGTTGGCTGAATGGCTTCAACGAATGGGTGGTGCGCTGTGGCATCAACAGCTTGGGGCCGCCATGCATCGATACCATTGTGGACGACAGTGGCAATGCCTCCGAAGTCCCGCTCACGCTGCACGGAAGGATCGCGAACATCCCGGCGCATTCAGTGTCCCTCGAGATCACCGACGAGGCCATCATCCTCAGAGGCGAAGTCGATGAAGTTTCGATGTTTGGTCCTGCGCTGCGGTTGAGCACGGAGATCCGGACGGACTTCGGTTCCGGCGAGCTGAGCATCATCGATACGGTGACGAATCTTGGGGATCTTCCGGCCGAGCACCAGTTGCTCTATCACATCAACTATGGAGCCTCCCTGCTTGAGAAGGGTTCACGCATGTTGGTGCCTTTTAAACAAGTTTCCCCACGAAATGCGCGCGCAGCCGAAGGCATCGGGACATTCGACCAATATGGCGGGCCCGAGGTCGGATTCGGCGAGCAAGTCTACTTTTATGAGCTGATTGGCAAACGTGGCAGTCGGGAAACCCTGGCGATGTTGCAGAATGCCGCCGGTGACCAAGCCTCGCTGTTGCGTTTTTCCCTCAAAGACTTTCCCTGCTTCGTGCAGTGGAAGAATACCGCGGGTGAGGCCGACGGCTATGTGACAGGGTTGGAACCTACGACCAATTATCCGAATCCGCGCCAATTCGAACGGGAGCGTGGTCGTGTCATTCGACTGGCTGGTGGGGAGTCGCGGACCACACAACTCAAGATCGAGGCATTGCACACGAAAAAGGCGATCCGCTCCGCTCAGGCGGAGATCAAACAATTACAAAAAACAGCCAAAGCCACGGTGCACCCACGACCGGTTCCCCGTATCTCGTGCAGCTGATGCCTGCCGAGATGTCGGCCTATGAAGTCAGCTCGGTGAATGTGGCGAATGCGGCATTCCATGCTTCCGTGTCCCGTGGTTGGTAGCTCTTGAAGTCGAAGGACTGGCGGATCAGCTCACGGCCTGCGGACAACGAGTTGATCTCGCCAGTGGCCAGCATCTGAATGATCACGTTGCCACAGGAGGTGGCTTCGATCGGGCCGGCGATCACTTCGATGCCGAGTGCGTTCGCGGTGGCCTGGCACAGCATCTGGTTCTTGATGCCGCCGCCACCGGCGTGAAGGGTTTCAAACTTCCTGCCGCTCAGCTTGCAGGCCGACTCGTAGACCATCCGGTATTTGAGGGCGAGTGAGTCGGTGGCGACCCGCAGGATGGTTCCGGTGTCATGCGGTACCGCCTGACCGGTCTTCTCGCACCAGGTGGCGATCTTGGCTGGCATGTCGCCGGGGCTGGCGAATGAGGCGTCGTCGGGGTCGATGAAGGCTGAGAACGGTTCTGCTTCCTCAGCGAGCTTGGCCATGGTCGCAAAGTCGAGCGACTTGCCGTCGAGTTCCCACTGGCGCTTGCATTCCTGGATCAGCCACAGGCCGCTGATGTTCTTGAGGAAACGCACGCTGCGGTTGATGCCGAGTTCGTTGCTGAAGCCGGCCTTGAGTGCCTCGGCGGTGGTGACGGCATTGCGCGATTCGATGCCCATGACCGACCAGGTGCCGGATGACAGCCAGAGATTGCTTTCTCCCTGCATCGGGATGCCGGATACAGCGGAGGCTGTGTCATGGCTGGCGGTGGCGACCACCGGGATGCCGGCTTTGCCGATGAACGACGCCACGTCCTCGCGGATCGTGCCGAGCACCGTGCCGGGCTCGACG